>NZ_CP078079.1:3413795-4096555 GCF_020809045.1 Pseudarthrobacter sp. L1SW
TCGAGATTACAGCCAGCGGTTACCGGCTCAGGGGCGGGCCGCCCTCCAGCCCAGTGCCGGCGCGATGTAGCGGGCGATGTTCCCCAGGAGCTTGGCGTTGAAGTCCACTCCCAGCTGGTTGGGGACGGTGAGCAGGAGCGTATCCGCGGCCTGCACTGCGGTGTCGGCAGCCAACTGCTCGGCCAGGACGTCCGGGGCGCCTGTATAGCTCTTCCCAAACCTGGCAGTCAGCCCGTCAATGATTCCCACCTGGTCCCGGCTGTCGCGCAGGGCGCTGCCGGCGAAGTACATGCTGTCCTCAGCGTCCACGATGGGGAGCACACTGCGGCTCACCGAGACCCGCGGCTGGTGGGCATGGCCTGCTGCGGCCCAGGCATCCCTGAACAGCTGGATCTGTTCGGCCTGCAGTTCGTGGAAGGGAACACCGGTATCTTCAGTGAGCAGGGTGGAACTCATCAGGTTCATGCCGAGCTCCGCCGCCCAGACCGCCGTCTTCCTGGTTCCGGCTCCCCACCAGATGCGCTCCGCGAGCCCGGGCGACTGGGGCTGGACGGGCAGGAGTCCCCTGGTTCCGCCTGCGTACCGCGGGTCCGCTTCCGCCACCCCGGCTCCCGTGATTGCCTTCCGGAAGAGGGCTGTGTGCCGGCGGGCCATGTCGGCGTCGGTCTCCCCCGGCCCGGGCACGTACCCGAAGGCGGCCGCACCCTGGCGGGCGGGTTCGGGTGAACCACGGCTGATGCCGAGCTGCAGCCTGCCGCCGCTGATCAGGTCTGTGGCTGCGGCTTCTTCGGCCATATACAGCGGGTTCTCGTACCTCATGTCAATGACGCCGGTGCCGATCTCGATCCTGCTGGTCCGCGCGGCAATCGCAGAAAGCAGTGGGAACGGCGAGGCCTGCTGCCGGGCGAAGTGGTGAACCCGGAAAAACGCCCCGTCCAGCCCCAACTCCTCCGCGGCAACCGAAAGGTCAATGGCCTGGAGGAGGGCGTCGCCGGCGGTCCGGGTGCGGGAGCCCTGCCCGGGACCCCAGTGGCCGAAGGAAAGAAATCCGATGCGCTCCATACCTGCCCCAACCGACCGGGCGCTCCGGGCATTCCCGCCGGCGGCGAACTGCCTTGAGCCAGCGCCTGGCCGCCGGTCGGCACAGCCCCGCCGCGTGGCTAAACTGGCACCGTGACCAACAGTGGGCAGCCCGGCAACGCCTCCGTCCCGCCGTCGCGCGGGAAAATCGCCGAGCGACTGCTGCCCGGCGGCGAGGAGCCGGACCCGCGGTTCACCCTCGCCAACGAGCGCACCTTCCTGGCGTGGATCCGTACCTCGCTTGCGCTGCTGGCCGGAGGAATCGCCATCGAGGCGTTCACCGCCGGCCTTTTCCTCGAGCCGGTGCGCAAGGGCCTGGCGGTGGTGCTGCTGCTGCTGGGGATGCTGCTGAGCGCGGGATCAGCCGTGCGGTGGCTCCGGGTTGAGCGCAGCATGCGGAACAAGGCCCCGCTGCCGCTGCCGCTCATTGTCCCGCTGCTGGCCGGGGCAGGCGCGCTGGCAGCCGCCGTCGTCCTCATCTTTATCCTCTGGCGCTGACCTGTGGCGGCGTCCCGCACCGCCGGCGGCCACGGCGACCCCGGCCTGCAGCCCGAGCGGACCTCGCTCGCCTGGGGCCGGACCATGCTGGCCCTGGTGACGGTGAGTGCCATCTTCCTGCGCTGGCTCCCGCAGCACGGCCTCCCCATCCTGCTGCTGTTCGCAGTCTCCTCGGCCGCAGCGCTGGCCATTTACCTGACCCAACGCCGCCGGTACAGTGCCAGGTCCCGGGGGCTTTCCAAGGAAAGGTTCGACGCCGACATCACGGCAGTGCTTTGGACGGCTTTTGCGGGGGTAGTGTTGGGCGGCCTGGGCATCGGCGTGGTCCTTGCCGGCTGAGGCTGGGCCGTAAACCCCTAGAACATAGGCAGGACAAAACCGGCTAGCAAGGCCACTGCGCCGATGGCGGTAAGGCAGCGGCCAAGCACGGACGCTGTCCTGCCTGCCTCTTCCGGCGCCGTGGTCTGCCACTGGGTTGGCCGTTTGGGGTGGTAGTAGATGGGAAGCGTATCTCCCACGGCCAGGTCCCGGATGTCATGCGGCGACATGGGCGCGTGGTGGACCTGGAACTTGCGGTCGAACCACCGGAAGCCCACCCCGGAGCTGTCGGAATACACCACGGCTTCGGCGACGGCCCACGGATGAACGAAGCGGCGGAGAAACCCGGTATAGAAGAGCAATCCGAGCCCGGCGGGCAGGCACAGCCAGGTGAGCATCTCGAGGATTGGACCTGCCATATCAAGCACAGTGGGCATGATTCTGATGGTACAGGCGTACGCTGGGGGAAAACCGTACCGGCCTAAGGGGTAGACATGAACGATGAAGATCTTCTGGCACGTATCCAGTCCCTTGTGGAGGAGGAGCACTCCCTCCGCGACGCATCCGGAGACGGCCAGGTACCGGACAAGGCGCGGCTGAAGCAGGTGGAAGAGCGCCTGGACCAGTGCTGGGACCTGTTGCGCCAGCGCCGCGCAAAGGCCGATTCCGGCGAGAACCCCAACGACGCCGAAGCCCGCCCGGTCAACGAAGTCGAGGGCTACAAGCAGTAGACGCCGCAGACAGATAGGAGTTCCATGCGCCTGGCAGTCGCCCAGATCATCAGCAGCGCAGACCCTGCAGCCAACCTGGAACTGATCCGGGACTATGCCAGGCAGGCCAGTGCCGCCGGCGCGGAGCTGGTGGTGTTCCCCGAAGCCGCCATGCGCGCGTTTGGCCATTCCCTCCGGGACATCGCCGAACCGCTGGACGGTCCCTGGGCCGGCGAAGTCCGGGCCATCTCACGGGAACTGGGGATAGCGATCGTGGCCGGGATGTTCACTCCCGGGACGGACGGCAAGGTCCGCAACACCCTCCTGGTCACCGGCCCCGGGCTGGACACGTCGTACGACAAGGTGCACCTCTTCGACGCCTTCGGTTTCGCCGAATCCCGGACCGTGGACGCGGGCGAGGCTCCGGTGACGTTTGAACTCAATGGCACGGTGTTCGGCCTTGCCACCTGCTACGACGTCCGCTTCCCCGCCCTTTTCACCGCCAATGCCCGCGCGGGGGCGCAGGTCAACATCGTGTGCGCATCGTGGGGCGCCGGCGAGGGCAAGGCGGAGCAGTGGGACCTCCTGGTGCGGGCACGTGCATTGGACAGCACCACTTTCGTGGTGGCCTGCGGCCAGGGCGATCCCGAAACCATGGGAGCGGGCCCTGCGGGCACCGCACCCACGGGCATCGGCCACAGCGCCGTCATAACTCCCTTGGGCAGTGCTGTGGCGGCACTGGGCGGAAAGCCGGAACTCGCCGTCGTGGACATTGACCCATCCCTGGTGGACGAGGTGCGCAGCAAGCTGCCGGTCCTGGCCAACGCCCGCCAGTTCTAAACTGCGGATTCCAGCGCGCCGGCGCGGTGAGCTGCCGTTCACCGCGCCGTAATCTCCCCCATTCCAGCGGTCGACGGCGGCTTCTCACCTTCCCCACCCCGCCCGCCCGTGTGCCGCGGGAAAAACAGGGCGAAGCCCGGCGGCCGCGCCACCCTGCCGGATGGCGGCTGTTTACATGGCCGAAACAAAACCGACATGGGGACTTCACACGGCGGCCATTTCTGTAACGTGGGCGCAACTTTTAGGCGCGTTTCCCGAAACACAAAACGCGAAAGATGGACTGCGGGGGAAATGCGAGGGCCCGGAAGAGCGCCCCGCTTCGAGGCGCAACGCGAAGGGACCCGCAGGTGGAGATTTCTGCCCAACACGTCTGGCTGATGATTTCAGCCGCGATGGTACTGCTGATGACCCCCGGGCTTGGCCTGTTCTACGGCGGCATGACACGTGCCAAGGCCGCCCTGAACATGATCATGATGAGCTTCATCTCCGCCGGAATCGTCGGGGTTGTCTGGGTCCTGTGGGGCTACTCCATGACAACGGGCGACGGCGTCCTGGGCCTCTTCGGCAACCCGTTCGCCAACTTCGGCCTGCAGAACCTGATGGGCTCCCCGGACCTGATCAAGGCCGGATACAGCGCCACCTTCGCCATCATCACCGTTGCCCTGATCAGCGGCGCCATCGCCGACCGCGCCAAGTTCGGCGCATGGGCCCTGTTCGTACCCATCTGGATCACCGTGGTTTACTGCCCCCTTGCTTACATGGTCTGGGGCGGCGGCCTGATGAGCGCCGGGGGCGCAGTGACTGCCGTGTTCGGCCAGGTCATCGACTTCGCCGGCGGCGCCGTAGTGGAGATCAGCTCCGGAACCGCCGCCTTGGTCTTGGCCCTGATCGTGGGCCAGCGCCACGGGTTCGCGAAAGACCCCAACCACCGCCCGCACAATGTCCCCTTCATCATGCTGGGCGCCGCCATCCTGTGGTTCGGCTGGTTCGGCTTCAACGGCGGAGCGGCAACTACGGCGGAACAGGCCGGCCTGATCTGGGTGAACACCCTGGTAACCCCCGCCGCTGCAATGCTCAGCTGGCTTGTGACGGAGAAGATCCGCCACGGCCACCCCACCTCCCTCGGGGCGGCGTCCGGCGTGGTGGCCGGGCTTGTGGCCATCACGCCGTCCTGCGCCAACATCAGCCCGCTTGCTGCGGTGGGCCTGGGCCTGGTGGCGGGAGCCGCCTGCGCGGTCTTCGTGGACCTGAAGTACCGGTTCGGCCTGGACGACTCCCTGGACGTGGTGGGTGTCCACCTCGGCGCCGGGCTTATCGGAACCCTTGCGCTGGGCTTTATCGCCCTCCCGGCAGACGGCCAGGGCGGCGGGCTCTTCTACGGCGGCGGCATCCAGCAGCTCATCGCCCAGACCGCAGCCGTGGTGATCACCCTGCTGCTCTCCGGTCTCGGAACCCTCGTGATTGGCCGGGCTATCAACAAGGCCATCGGCTTCCGGGTCAGCCACGAGGCGGAAACCGCCGGTGTGGACCTGGCCGAACATGCCGAGAGCGCCTACGCATTCGGGGAAATCGGGGCGGGCTTCAACCCGCTGCCCCATGCCGCATCCCCCTTCCATGCCGCAGCGACCGCCCGTGAAATCCCGGCCGGCTCAGTGTCCAGCAAGGCTGAACGGCACAGCAAGGAAGACTCCTTCGCCTGATCAGTCAGCCAGGATCTTGTACAGCGCCCGGCGGGTCTCATCCATCTTTTCAATGGCGGCGGCACGCTGTTCCTCGGTGACCCCGCTGCGGAACTGGTGAATGGCGCCCATCAGTTTCCCGATGCTCTGGTGGAAGTCCCGGTCCGGGTTGTCCTGCCCGGCGTTCCACGCGTTTTCCATCTCCTCCGCATGCTCTGCCACGTAGGCCCGGCCTGCGTCCGTGAGCGCGAATTCCGTCCCGCGGCCCTCGCTGAGGGCTGAGATCAGGTCCTCGTCAACGAGCTGCTGAAGCGTCGGATAGATGGATCCGGGGCTGGGCCGCCACGCTCCCTCCGTTTTCTCGGCGATCGTCTTGATCAGTCCGTAACCGTTGGAGGGGGCTTCCGCCAGGAGCGAGAGGATGGCCGCACGGACATCCCCCCTGCTGGCCCTTCGTGGCCCACGGCCCAACCCCGGGCCGAAGCCCGGTCCGAAACCGGGGCCAAAGCCGGGACCAAAGCCGCCGCCCCGGTGCCCGTGCGGTCCCCTCCGGCCCCGCCCGCGCTCAAACCGTCCCCTGCTGAATTCAGGTCCCGGAAATTTTCCTTCAGGAATGCCTTTCATGGTGGCATTCTCCTTTCACTTGTAATTTTCGCTGGTCACTTCAGCGATATTTAACGATATGTCGCTAACTATCGCCTCGTCAAGGGAGAAGCGTGACCAAATCCTGATCTGCAATGTGTGGATCGCCCCCGCCCACCGGCGTATTCTTTTGGCACCCCTAGGCATGAGGGCTGAAGAATGGCGAAGAAACGGAAGCGCGGGCGCGGTTTCAGCCTTGCCCTGGGAAGATTTTTCGGGTTCCTGGCGGCGAGTGCCCTGTGTGGCGTCCTGGCCGCCAGCCTGGTGGTCCCGGCCGTGGCGGCCGCCGGCTTCGGCGTCAGCAACTCCATTGGCTTTTTCGACAGCCTGCCGGAGGAGCTCACCGTCCAGCCGCCGTCGCAATCCACCAAGGTCCTCACCTCCGACGGCCAGCCAATCGCTACCTTCTTTGCCGAGAACCGTGTCAGGATCCCCCTGGACCAGATGTCGCCGTACATCAGGGATGCCATCGTGGCTATTGAGGACAGCAGGTTCTACGAGCACGCCGGCATTGATCCCCAGGGGATCATCCGGGCATTGGTTTCCAACCTGACCAAGGGCAGCCAGCAGGGTGCCTCCACCATCACGCAGCAATATGTCACCAACGTGGTCAATGAGGCCAGGCTGTCCCAGGACAGGCCCGACGAAGTGATCCTGAGCGGGCAAAAGGACGTCGGCGACAAGCTGCGCGAGATGAAGCTGGCCATTGCCCTGGAGAAGAAGTTCACCAAGCAGCAGATCCTTGAGGGATACCTGAACATTGTGTTCTTCAACAGCGACGCGTACGGCATCGAAGCTGCCTCGCGCTACTTCTTCAGCACCACCGCCAAGGACCTCAGCCTTCCCCAGGCAGCCCTGCTGGCCGGACTTGTCAACAGCCCCACGTTCTACAACCCGGTGCTCAACCCTGACAAGTCGATTGTCCGCCGGAACCAGGTGCTCGGGGAGATGCTCCGCCAACGCATGATCACCCAGGCCCAGCATGATGAGGCTGTGGCCACGCCGATTGAACTCAAGGTCAGTCCCGAGCGGCAAGGTTGCGCCAATGCCTCCATGGCGCCCTACTTCTGCGACTATATCTCGCACCTCATCCTGAACAACCCCGCCTACGGGGCCAGCCTGATAGAACGCCAGCGGAAGCTGTACCGCGGGGGCCTCACCATCGTCACCACCCTGGACAGCCGGCTTCAGGCTGCCGCCCAGGCGCAGGTGGACGGTACCGCCGGGCCCAACCCGGACCGGTGGGCAGCGGCACTGGTGACGGTGCAGCCAGGGACGGGCAAGATCCTGGCCATGGCCCAGAACACCGTGTTCCTCCCTGAACCGGGCAAGTTCGACACCCAACTGAACTTCAATGTCGACGCCAAGGACCCGCAGGGTAATGACCTCAATGGAGCCGGCGGCTTCCAGCCCGGGTCCACCATGAAGCCGTTCACCTTTGCCGAGTGGCTCAACGAGGGCAAGTCGTTGACCGCAGAGGTGGACGCGTCCCGGCGCGTCTATCCGCTGGGATTCCCGTGGAAGTCCAGTTGCGGGAAGGTCATGGGCGCCTACAGCACCGCCCAGAACAACCCGGAACTGGGCGCGGCTGATGACTTGCAGAATGCCGAGGAGGGCTTCTACCGGAAGATGCCCATCAACTACGGACTGTACAACTCGATCAACACGGCCACGTTCGCGTCAGCCACCCAGCTGGATTTCTGCGGCATCCAGAAGATGGTGGACGCTGTGGGCCTCCACAGCGGACTCGATGGGGCCCCAATCAACATGCACCAACTGGGCAACCTCCTGGGCGGCACCGGTGTGGCCCCCCTCCATATGGCGAATGCCTTTGCGACCTTCGCCAGCGATGGCCGCTACTGCACGCCCGTCGCGCTCGTGGAAGTCAAGGATGCAACCGGCGGCAGTCTTCCCGCCCAGCCCGTGGAATGCCGTGATGCCGTGAAGCCCGACGTGGCCCGCGGAGTGAACTCCGTGCTGCAGGACGTGATGAAGGTGGGTTCCGGCGTCTGGATCAACCCCAAGGTGCATACCAGGATGCCGGTGGCGGCAAAGACGGGTACGTCCAACACCAACGGCGCCACCTGGGTGGTCGGCTACACCACCGGCCTGGCGACAGCTTCGTTTTTCGGCGATGCCCTCGAGGGCCAGAAGCGTGCCGGGCAGAATGTCACCATCAACGGGACTTTCTATCCCCGCCTGGACGGCTACATGATTGCCGGGCCGCAGTGGGCCAACTACATGCTGAACGTAGCCCCGCTCTACCCGGCCGCTCCATTCCCGCCGCCTCCCCCTTCCATGATCGGGCCGAGCCCCTCGCCCAGCCCCCGATAACCGCAGCTTCCCCGTCCAGGTGCGGCCTCCGCATGCGTGGTTCGGGTCGCTGAACAGCCGCGCAGGCATCACTTGAGACCTGCGGGAATATCTCTGCCTCCTGCCGTCCGGAACGCAGTGGTGGTGGGGTGGAGTGGTAGGTGTGGCCGGTGTGGCTGGTGGTGGGTCCGTTGCCCTGGCCAGGCCCCGACCCACATCCATACCCAAAGTCTTCCAGCAGGCCCGCGCCAGGACACCGACCCTCCAGCCCTATGTGGATAACCCGCGCGGTTCAGCCCAGGAGCACAGCGAGGTGGCAGGATTGGCGGAGTGAAGAGCCTCGAAACCGAGCGGCTGGTCCTCCGTCCCTGGAAGCTGGAGGACGCGGACTTCGTGCTGGACCTCTACTCACGCTGGGAAGTGCAGCGCTTCATCGGCAACCACCCGCAGGTGATGAGGGAACGTGCCGAAGCCGAGGAGCGCATCCGCACGTGGCGGAACATGGACCACCCCATCCATGCAATCTGGGCCGTCCAGCTGAAAGGACGCGGTGAGCTGGAACGGCAGTCCGGCCCTCTGGCCGGAACCCTGCTCCTTAAGTCCATACCGGCGTCGGGCGACACATTGCCGCTCCTGCCCTCCGGCGACACCGAGATCGGCTGGCACTTCCACCCCGACTACTGGGGCCACGGCTATGCAGCGGAAGCTGCCGCCGCGGTCCTCGCCTACGCCCTTGCGGCCGGGCCAAACAAGGCCGGGCCGGACAAAGTAGTGGCAGTCACAGCCCCGGCCAACACGGCATCACAAAAGGTCTGCCGGCGGATCGGCATGGCCCACCGCGGACAAACGAGGCGGTACTACAACGCGCTGTGTGAGCTCTACGAGGCGGAAGCGCCGAGCTAGCCCGTCCCCTTCCACAGCCGCTGCCACCACGAGGTCCGCGGTTCAGCTTTCGGCGGTGCCTCGACGGGACGGGCGGCACGGCGTTCGCGCCAGCGCGCCACCTCGTCTTCAACGTCGCGGGTCTTGGTGACCACCGGCGGACCACCCTGAAGCTGGCGCCTGGCGTCGATGACGCGCCGATTGAAGTCCTGCAGGATGTCCCGCACCTGCTGCTCCGTGTACTGGGCATCGAGCTTGGCATCCAGCTCCGAATCCTCGGTGCGGAGCAGGATCGCCGCAGGACCAAGCCCGCTGATGTTCTCCCGCTGGATGAGCCCCTTGACCCACCAATCGGGATCGTACCGCTCCCCCAGCCCCGGAATTGGCTTGCCGGCGTACTTGAGGTTGTCGAATTTGCCCTGCGCCATCGCATCCCGGACCAGGTATTCAGCCCGGGCGGCGTCGCTTACCTTCTTGCGCTTTTCGCGCTCCTGCGCCTCGAGGGCGTCGAGCGCGGCCTCCTCCTCGGCGCTGATACCGGCTCCGCGGTAGGAGCGGGCCTCAGCGGCGCGCTCCAGGCGCCTCCGGAAGTCCTCCGCACCGCCGCCCATCGCTGCCACCGCCTCACTTCTGAATGATGCTTCCTTCCAGTATTCAGAAGCTTTCCGGCCCGTTCAACGCCTGCAGGACACAGCCGGCACGTGGACAAAGGAAAGCGTACGACGACGGGACGTCCCGCCGTCGTACGCTTCGCCAGGTGCCGGAAGGCTTGGCGGGTCAGGCGTTTGCGTGTTCGGCGAGGATGGCATCGATCTGGCCGACAGCCTCGCGCATGCCTTCTTCCATGCCCATCTGCACCATCTGTTCCATCTGCTCTTCGGAGTCGAAGACGGTGGCTACTTTCATGCTGGTCCGGCCACCGGCTTCCTCGAGTGTCACCGTGACATGGCCGGCACCCATTTCCTCGACCGGCTCCCCTTTTTCGTCGGCGAAGCCGTCGTCGAACTCCAGCTTGTTGGGTGCCTGGATGGAGGTGAAGCGCCACCAACCGCGGGGCTTCTCACCCTCGGGAGTGGTCATGTAGTAGCCGGCCTTTCCGCCGGACTCGAAGTCGAACTGTTCAAACGTGGCCGGGTAGCCGGGCGGCCCCCACCAGCGCTCCAGCTGGCGCGGGTCTTCCCAGAGCTGCCAGACGCGTTGGACGCCGGCATCGAACTCTGCTGTCAAAGTGAAGCTGAGCGCCTCAACGTTCTTGGTGGTATCAATAACGGGCATAGCAGAACCCTCCTTATCCTTCAGCCAGAATGTCGGCGATCCGGCCCACACGCTCTTGCCAGATTGCCTCGTACTCATCGAGCAGGCGCCGGGCGTTTTGCAGGCCTTCATGGTTACCCCGCACGATCTGCTCCCTTCCGCGCTTTTCCTTGCTCACCAGGGTTGCGCGCTCCAACACCGCCACATGTTTCTGGACGGCGGCGAAGCTCATGGCGTAGAGGCCTGCGAGGCCGGAGACCGAGTATTCCTGCACCGTGACGCGCCGCACGATGTCGCGGCGGGTGGAATCGGCGAGCGCCTGGAAGAGGCGGTCAAGTTCGGTTTCCCTGAGCTGATCTACAACCATTTGGTTGTACGATAGTCCCCCGCATCCTCGGTGTCAACGCCTTACCGCTTTCTTTCCACCACAGAGTCCCCGCTCCCCGGTACCTTGAAGCCCATGAGCATCTTCCTGGCGGGCGCCGGTCCGGACCCTGAGGCCTTCCCCGAACTGTTTGACCGCTTCGTCCAGGACGTCCAGGCACGCACCGGCGGGGAACGGTCCGCGCGGATCGCCGTTGCGGTGCACCACCGCGGCGGGAACCCCGGGGAGGTCCTCCGTGAGTACGCGGAACCACTCCTGGCCCGCGGACCACTTGAGGTAGTGCCGGTCCTGCTCAAGGCGGGTTGTCCTGCGGATCCGGCCGTGTTCGGCGGCGTCCACGGCCTGGTGGTGGGCGGCGGCCTGACGCCGGCGTACTGGGATGGGCTGGGTGCCTCCGCTGCCGCCATCTCACGGTTGATTGCCGGCGGCGTTCCCTACCTCGGATTCTCCGCCGGGGCCATGGTGGCGCCCGGCAGGGCACTGATCGGGGGTTACCTCATCAACGGCACCGAAGTCTGCGGCGGGGAATGCTCAGAGGACCTCGGGGAAGTCGAGATCCGGGACGGACTGGGCCTGGCCCCGTTCGCAGTGGACGTGCATGCTGCGCAGGCGGGTACGCTCAGCAGGGCTGTGGCGGCGGTTGCCGCAGGCCTGGTGGACAGGGCGGTAGCGGTGGATGAGGACACAGCGCTGGTCCTGGCGGCAGCTGGAGATCACAGCTTTGAGGTGCTCGGCAGCGGCCACTGCTGGGACATCCGCAGGTCAGGACCACGCTGCAGCGTTTCGGTCCTGCGGAGGAGTTAGGAAGCCTGCGGAGGAGTCAGGAAGACCTACCGGTCGAAGTGGGTGCGGATGCTGTCGCCGGACAGCTGTTCGATCAGCTCGGCTGCAACGTCGCGCAATTTACGGTTGCGGTTGCTGGAGACCTTGGTGAGGATCTCCATCGCTTCCGCCTGCGAGCACCTGTTCTGCGCCATAATGACCCCGCACGCCAGGTTGATCGCCGTCCGGCTCTGCATGGCTGCTTCCAGGTCCTCGGCGCGGCTTTGTGCCGTCCCGATGCGGACTGAGAGGTGGAGCGTGTTGTGCGCGGCGCCGGCAAACCCCACGGCTTTGTCGTAGACGTTCGCGGTGAAGACGCCGGGCTTTGATGCAAAGAAGTTGAGCGCGGCGCTGGCCTCGCCGTTGATGTCCAGCGGCACTCCCAGCGAGCTGCGGACGTTCGCTTCCGCGAACCTGCGGGTGAGCTCCGGCCACCGCGGATCCTCGGAGACGTCGTCGATGATCACCGGGGACATCTCGCGCAAGGCCTGGATGCAGGGACCGTCACCCACAGCCTGCTCAATCTCGTCCAGTTCCATGGCACGCTGGCTGCTCCCCGCAACCGTGGTGGGCTTGCGCCTCAGCTTGAGGGTCACTGCACATTCGACGTCGTCGCCCGCAGCTTCGGAAACAGCAGCCGCAGCGAGGCCGGCAAGCCCGGTAAGGAACTCCACAGCATTTTCTGCACCCACCAGAATGCTCTGGAGTTGCTCTATCGGCTCGTTTTCCATGGAATTCGGCATGGACCAATCCTACTGTCCCGCTTGCTGAACCCGGCGGGAGCCCCACCACCCCTCGGGGCAGCGGGACGGGATGGCTTCCATAACGGGACCGGGGCTATTCGTCGAAGTGCGTGCGCAGGCGCGGAGTCGGCGAAACGGAGGCGATGATGCCGGCGGCAATTTCCCTTAGCTTGATGTTGCGGCTGTTCGATGCCTTCCGCAGGATGGTCATTGCGTCCTCCTGGCTGCAGCGGTTTTGGGCCATGATCACCCCGACGGCCACATCGATGGCCGTCCGGGACTTCATTGCCGCTTCCAGGTCCTCCTTGGCCTCCCGCAGGTGCGCCAGCCGCAGCTCAAGCTTCAGGGTTTTGGCGGATTGCTCTCCGAACATCCCGGCCCGCGCAATGTCCTCGATGGAGAATCCGTTGGCCGCAGAAGAGTAAATGTTGAGGGCGGCTGATGAGTCCTCCTCCAGTTGCAGGGGGACGCTCAGGATGGACGAGACACCGTGGGCCGCAACAGCGTGGGTGTAGTCCGGCCACCGGGGCTCCGTGGAGACGTCCTGGACGTAGACGGCGGCGCCGCTTCGCATTGCAGCCAGGCAGGGCCCGTCCCCGAAGGCATACTGCAGTTCGTCCATCGCCGTTGCGCGGGGCGTGCTCCAGGCGACCGTGATAGGCCTCTTGCGGCGCACAACAGTGACGTTGCAGAAGATGTCTACGCCGGGCGGAGCCAGCAGGGAGGCTGAGAAAACGGCGAGTTCCCGGTAGAAGTCCTGGGCGTCACCGGCCTCCAGGACGAGGTCCTGAAGGCGGGAAACGATCCCGTCCTTAAACGCGGCGGTGTGGGGCTCCGCCGCTGTTGCGGTGGTGGGTAAGGCGTCCATGGCACGTCCCTGAAGTTGGGCTTCAACCGCTGACAGTTTCCATGCGGCGTGAACACGCCCACTTCCAAACGCTTCCCCCCAGACTACATCCATTCCCCTGACTAACTACGAACAGGGGCCGGGGGATGGGCCCTTGGCTTTATGCTGAAACCATGGCGCAACTTCCCCTTGATGAGCTCAGCACTGTCATTGCTCGCATACAGGGGCTGCTGCTCACGGAGGAAAAAGCCACCACCGCCGTCCGCCTCCTGGCCCGGGCTGCGAAGGAGTCCGTTCCCGGCACCATCGGAGCGGGCGTCTCCCTCCTGGATGCACGCGGGCGCCGGACCAGCAGCGGCTACACAGACGGAATCGTGAGCCGGGCGGACGCCATCCAGTACGAGTGCGGCGAAGGCCCGTGCCTGACCGCATGGGCAGCCGAGGAGACAGTACTGGCCACGGACCTCACAAGCGAGGACCGGTGGCCCGAGTGGCGCAACGGGGTAGCAGGCCTGCCCATACTGTCAGTGGTCAGTGCACCCCTGATGGCGGGCGGTGCATCCATAGGCGTGCTGAAGCTTTATGCCGCCGCTCCCAACATCTATGACCCGGGCAGCGCCGACCTGCTCCAGCTTTTCGCTGCCCCTGCGGCCACGTTGCTCTCGCACATCCAGGCCACCGAGGCTCCGCACCGGATGACGGAGGGTCTGCAGGCGTCCCTCTATACGCGGGACCTGGTAAACCGCGCCTGCGGGGTGCTGATGGAGCGGCTGGGTGTAAGCCACGAAGCTGCGCTCCAGCTGCTGATCAGGCACGCCCGCGAAGACCAGGCAGCCTTGCACAACATCAGTGAACGCGTCCTCGCCGGGACGCTGTCCCCCGGAGCCTAGGAACTGCCCATGGGCTTTGATCCCAACGAACCGGAACAACGGCGCCGGCTCCGTGCAGCCATGAAGGCAGCCGATATCCCCGTATCCGAACTGTGGCTGAAGTACTTCAGCCTCTCGGGCGACGCAGGCGAATATGAGGTGGAGGCCTACCTGCAGGGTTTGCTTTCCCTGCCCCTGATACAGCGCGACCTGCTGGCGCTGGCGGCAAACGAACTGATTGACGACCTCCCCCGGCCACGTGCGCCCTACTCCGACGACTTCGACGGTCCTGCTTCCGCGGGCGGGCAGCACGTCGGCGGCGAAGGCGGGCAGCCGGCGGGCAGGGAAGCGGGCGGGGAAGACAGCAGTGAAGCCGGCAGCGAAGACAGCACCACCCGGCAACCGGACCCGGACGAATAGCGCGACTCCGCCACCGCATTTCAATAGCTCCCGCAGGGGCGTAGTGTCGGTAGTAGGAGATTTTCGGGATAGAAACGATCCGGAGGTTGAATACCCAGGTCCGCCGCGCAGAGAGCGGCGGCCGACAGCCAGGGCTGTTGCTTCTGGCGCACCAAGGATTGAGGCCTGATGGCCAAGGAAAGCTCTGTTGCCGCTTCGGACCGGATGCAGGATTTGCTGCTCGAAAGTCCCGGGTTTCCTGAATTCCTCCTGGGCCTTGCCACCATCTCAGCTTCCCTGCTCTCCCCGGACGGTCCGGTGATCTGCACCATTACGGTGGAGCGCGACGGCGCACTGACAACAGTTGCCAGCAGCAGCGAGGGCGGCCGCCGGCTGGATGAAACGCAATACGCGTTCGACGACGGCCCCTGCCTCACAGCAGCCCGGCAGCAGCGCCTGGTGTGGGTTCCGGACCTGAAAGGCGACGGGCGCTGGAGCGGCTACGCGGAGGCCGCGCTCCAGGAGGGCGTGCGGTCCGTCCTGGCTGTCCCCATCCTCACGGACGCGTCCTCCCGGGCAGGATTGAACTGTTATGCCCACTCTGTGAGTGCCTTCAGCGAGGAAACGGTGGCGCTCCTTGAACAGCATGCAGCATCCATGTCCAGGATTCTCCGGATTGCGCTGCGCCTGCACGGAGCAGAGGTGCATCCGGAACACCTCCGGGCGGCGCTCAAATCGCGGGCGGTGGTGGATGCCGCAGTGGCACTGATCATGCTCCAGCACCGCGGCGGCAGGGACGGCGCCGTGGAGATCCTCCGCTTGGCCGCCCAGTCCAGCAACCGCAGGGTCCATGAGATCGCCCAGGATATTGTGCAGGGTGCCGATCTCCCTGCAGCCCAAGCGAGCTGAGGACGGGACATGTATCCCCTCGGGGCCGAGGGCCCGGAAAAACCGGACCTGGCAGCTGAACAGCGGCGGGGGGTCGCCCAGCGCTTCCGCGATACGGATCTGCCCCTGGGAAAACTGTGGACGTACTACTACGGCATCGGCGGCGATCTCGACGAGATGTCCCTGGATGCCTTCCTCCACGAAGCCCTGGACATACCGGCTTCGCAGGCGGGCTTGATCGCCACGGCGATGACGGAACTGACAGAAGGCGACACTCAATGACAACCCATGCGAACGGGGCGGCGGGCCCTGTCACACCCAATTCTGCGGAGATAGACAGAACCCTGCAGGAACTCGTCCTGGACAGCCAGGACATCGCCGGCTTCCTCACCGACCTTGCCGTGGTTGCCGCTGCCCGGCTGTCCACGCCAGGCAGCCCGGTCCACGCCGGAGTCACTGTGATCCGCCACAAAAGGCCCAAGGCGGTGGCCAGTAGTGACGCTAAAGCGCGTGCCCTGGACGAGCTGCAGAACGGATTCGGTGACGGACCCTGCCTTACGGCCCTGCGCAGCAAGAGCCCGCTGCTGGTCCCCGAGCTGGCAACCGAGCACCGCTGGGCCGCGTACGTGAAGGTGGCCCGGGCCGAGGGGGTTGCCTCCATCCTCGCCGTGCCGCTGGATTTGGGCGATGACGCAGAAGCGGTCCTGAACCTCTATTCCGGCCGCAGCCACGGCTTTTCGGTCGACGACATCTCCACTGTGGAAACCTTCGCCAGCCAGGCAGCGGGATCGCTGCGCCTGGTCCTCCGCATCACGCAGCTGAGTGAGGCGAAGGCCGATCTCTCCACCGCCTTGCAGTCCCGTACGGTCATCGACATGGCCGTCGGAGCCATCATGGCCGAGAACCGGTGCAGCAGGGACACGGCATTCAAAATCCTCACCAAGGCCTCCAGCACCCGCAACATCAAACTCCGCGAGGTGGCAGCATCCGTGATCGCCTCCATTTCCGGCGAGCAGCAGATCGATACCTACTTCGACGAGTGAGAGCCCTCCCGGCGGCGAAGGCACCACTCCACGCCGCCCGGGACGTGATGAGATTCACTCGCAACAATGTTGAGAGCGCTGCTGCCAACTGGGCACTATGGAAGGTGTCGGCGGCCCTGCACCCAAAGAAATCCGCAGTCCGCCGATGGCCGGTGTGCTTAGTCACATCGGACCGTATTCAGTTGCCAACCTTTCCGGCAACCGCCACTATGGCAGGGGAATGCGCTTTCCCACCTGCAGTCGTCCTCATAGACGAGGACACGGCCCGGGCAATGAAGATTCCAGGCCGCCAACCGCAAGAAATGGAAGTTGAATAATGACGTTCGATGCCAATGACTCCGTGACCCTCAAAATCTGGGACCGGTCCACGCTCCACCACACCCTGGATTCCGCGGTCAGCGACCTTTCCGCGCAGCACAACACCACCACCTGCCGCGTCGCGGTCACCTGCAGCGGCCCCAACACCTTTACCCTGAGCCTGCGCGGCGAGGGGCAGGCGCTGGCCTCCGCCTAAGCGGCCACGCCCACAACGCAAGCGGACGACGCCGGGACCTCCCGTCGTCGTCCGCTTCGGTTAAGCGCCGCCCCGCAAGCTTGCTGCCCGGCATACTGGAGGCATGAGGATGCGCACGTGGCGGGGGCTTGGGAAGCGGCGCGGCCCGGGCGAGGTCTGGCGGGACTGGACGGCCGCGGACGAGGCCGGTGACGCGGAGCGGGCGGCAGCGCTTGCCGCCGAACTGCTGGAGCTGACCCCGCGTTCCTATTTCAGCTGGTTCCATGCGGGGCTCCTCTCCAAGGCGCTGGGGAACTGGGCCGAAAGCTGCGAACGCAACGCGCGCGCCCTTGAGCTCTTTACGCCGGAAGACGCCGAAGCGTTCGACGGCGTAAATCCGGCGGCATGGAACCTGGGCATTGCGGCAACGGCACTGGGCGACTGGGCCACCGCGCGAAGGGCCTGGACTGCGTACGGCGTGGACGGGCTCGGAAGCGGCACGGAGCCCATCGACGGTGATTTCGGGCTGGCACCGGTGAGGCTGAACCCTGACCAGCCCAGCCTTCCGCACCAGGTGATGCCCTCGGCCGGAACCCCAGAGGTGGTGTGGTGCCGGCGCAGGAGCCCCGCCCATGCGGTGATCTCGAACGTCCCGCTCCCGGAGTCCGGCCACCGCTTCGGGGACGTTATCCTGCACGATGGCGAGCCGAAGGGAACACGGCGGCTTGGCGACCGCGAAGTCGCCGTGTTTGACCAGCTCCAGCGCTTAGAGGACTCCGGCATGCCCACCTGGCAGGCGGCGGTTTCAGGAGCGTCGCAGGACGACCTCCAGGAGCTGTCCGAACTCCTGGAAATCCGCGGCCTTGGCATGGACGACTGGTCCGGCATCCGCGCCATGTGCCCGGAGTGTTCCCACGGCTCCCCGGACACAAGCCATGACCACCCGCCCGCGCAATCAGAGGGGACGTTGCTGGGGCTTGCGGGACGGGAACCGGAGCTGACGGAGGTGGTGGCAGGCTGGGCGGCGGCGAGGCCCGCGGTAGCGGTGGACCTTGCCCTGCTCTGGTGAGCGGCACGTAAAATTTGTGGGGTCAGGCGGAAGCGCGCCACCCAAGCACCAAAGGCAACCATGAGGCAGCAACCACAGGCGCGGGCCGAAACCGGTCCGGCAGGAGCGGAAAAGCCAGCAACGACGCCACTAGCCGTGGTCCCTGCGGCCCTTGTGTCGGCGTCGGGCTTCCTGCTCTTCGCGTGGCAGGACCGCCTCTTCGGATTCCTGCTCCTGGCCGCCGCGCTTTTCGTGGCCGGCTTCATCGGCCGCCGCCTCCTGGTTGACTTTGCGCTGATCGGGGTGGGGCTGACGGCCATGAGCCTGGTCCCCATCACCACGGACATCAGCACCGAGCATATGGTGGTGATGGGAACGGCCATGGTCCTCGCCGTCGGCATCCCCTACTCTGTCTCACGCTTCGTCACCAAGGACCACGCCATCCGGTTCCCCATCAGGACCGGAACCCCGTGGACGCGCGCCGAAAAATGGTACCTGCCCGCCGTCCTGGTGATCGGCTACGCCCTGATGCCCGTGTACATGATCCGCACCGGGGTTTACAACAACTGGCCGGCGGTCAGCGACCCGGACGGCATCGCCCGGCTCTTCCTGGGCACCAACGTGCTGGGCATCTGGGACGAACTCTTCTTCATCTGCACCGCGTTCACCCTGCTGCGCCGGCACCTCCCGGACTGGCAGGCCAACCTGCTGCAGGCGGTCCTTTTCACGTCGTTCCTCTGGGAACTCGGCTTCCACGCCTGGGCGCCCTTCTTCATCTTCCCGTTTGCCCTGCTGCAGGCCCGGCTTTTCACGGTGACCAAGTCACTGTCCTACATCGTGAGCGTCCACCTGTTGTTCGACTTTGTGTTGTTCCTGGTCCTGATCCACGCGCACAACCGCGAGTGGATCAACATTTTCCTGTACTGATGGGCGCATCGGAGCAGTACACTTCCGCTGCCAGAGCCGGGCTGGCTACCTGCCCGGGGCACCGCCGCCGGAATGATGAAGCCCTAGGTCGCCGCGCCGAGCTCGATGAGCTCACCGGGGGTCTTGGGATGGTCCCAGGCTGTGGTTTCCGCCGTCAGGTCCTTGCCGCAGGACTGGCACCACGTCCCGGAAGCGGACTCGGAGCCGCACCTGGTGCAAACGATCCGCAGGGCCCTTCCGCTCGGGGAATCGGTGTTCCGCTGGGCCCAGGCCGTGAGGGCGTGCAGGACTGGAAGCGCATCCGCCCCCGCGGCCGTGAGGCGGTATTCATTCCGCGGCCGGACTCCGGCGCTGTAGGGCTCAGCTACCAGGATGTCCGCCTCCACCAGGCGCCGCAGCCGTTCACTCAGGACGTTGTCCGCCACCTTCAGCGCTTTCTTGATGCCGTCGAACCTCCTGTTCCCCATGAAGACTTCGCGCAGCACCAGCAGGGACCACGGATCGGCAAAGACATCAGCTGCGCGGGCAATGGGGCAATTGTCACCTGACCAACTGGTGCGAAGCGGCATGGCATTCCTCCTCAGGACACTAACTATCTTAGAGCAAGCTTATTTACTTTCTTAAAGAAAGCTAGTAGTTTGGGCGAAGCGGTCCTCGCCCGATGGATACCGCACCGCAGCAGCCGCTCCCCCGGCGCCCCCAACCCCGGAGTTCCCCATGCCGTCAGCCCCTGCCCTGTCCGATCAACCACCCGCCATGCACAAGCCCCAATACGTCCTGCCCGAAGGCGTTGCCTTCACCGGCAACGCAGCCGCCTTCATCAGCCTGTATCTTGCCGCTGGGGCACCCGTCCCCCTGCTGGTGCACTACCAGCAGCAGTGGCACTTCGACGCCCCGGAACTGGCCTGGGCCTTCGCCGTCTATGCCGCCGGGTTCCTCGGCGCCCTGCTCACCGTTGGCTCCCTGAGCGACCATGTCGGCCGGCGCCCCGTCCTGCTCGGGGCGCTGCTGATCCAGCTTGCTGCCCTCGTCGCATTCCTGGTGGCGGACGATATCGGCGTGGTTATTGCCGCGCGCGTTGTCCAGGGCATCGCCACGGGAGCGGCCACGAGTACCTTCGCGGCTGCCCTGGTGGAACTCGCTCCGGCACACCGCAAGAAGCTCGGAACCATCCTTGGCAGCGTGGGAATGGCGGGCGGGCTGGCTGTTGGCGCCCTGCTTTCGGGGGTTGCCATCGAATTCGTGCCCCGGCCGGGCGTCCTGATCTTCACCGTCCTGGCCGCCATCACCGTCCTGGGCATCGCCGTCGCAGCCTTTACCCGCGACGGCGGCCAGCGGATGCCCGGCGCCCTCCGCTCCCTCCTGCCCCAGGCCGCGGTCCCGCCCGCCGTACGGCGGGAGTTCATCGCAGCCGCCCCCGCCATCGCGGCCGCCTGGATGGTGGGCGGCCTGTCCCTGGGCCTGGCGCCGTCGATCATCCGCACCGTCTTCCAGCTGGACAGCGGACTCCTGAACGGGTTCAGCAGCTTCATCGGCCCGGCAGCCGCCGCCGTGGCCGGGCTGGCACTTGCCGGGACAGCTGCCCGGAAAGGACTGATTTTGGGCATTGTTGCCGCAGCTGCCGGGATGGCCGGGATGCTGGCAGGCATCGCCGGCGGCAGCCTCGGCGTGATGATTGCCGGGCAGGTCATCGGCGGACTCGGCTTCGGCGCCGCCTTCACCGCCGCCCTTCGGCTGATTATTCCGCTGGCGCCCGCACAGGAAAGGGGAGGCGTGGTGGCTTCGCTGTACATCGTGGCCTACCTCGCCTTCAGCGTTCCAGTCATCCTGGTGGGCCAGCTTGCCGCGCCGCTTGGCCTGGTGCCGGCACTCGTCACCTACGGCGCAGCCACGGTGCTCCTCTGCGCGGTGAGCCTGGTGAATCAGCTGGCACCGCGCAGCCGTGCGGCCGCCTGACATACAGTCGGAACACAACACGAAAGCGGTGAAGCACCATGCCTGGACCCCGGGGTACATCCCGATTCGACCTCTCCGCCTTGGCGCTGCCTGTCATCCAGGCGCCGATGGCGGGCGGACCCTCCACTCCCCGGCTTGCGGCGGCGGTGAGCTCGGCCGGCGGGCTGGGTTTCCTTGCCGCAGGGTACAAGAGCGCCGGCGCCCTGCTCGCTGAGATCGAAGCAACAAGGGAGCTCACCGGAGCCCCCTTCGGGGTCAACGTGTTCGTTCCCCAGCCGTCGGTGGCCAACCCGGACGAGGTGGAGCGGTATGCCCGCTCCTTGGCGCCTGACGCCGCCCGCTTTGGGGTTACCCTCGGCGATCCTCGCCACGACGATGACGGCTGGGACGCCAAAGTGGACGTCCTGCTGAAGGAGGCGCCCGCCGTCGTCTCCTTCACTTTCGATCTTCCGGACCCAGAAGTGGTTGCCGCCCTGCAGGCGCGGGGCGTTTACGTCCTGGCCACGGTGACGTCCATGCCGGAAGCGGGGCGCGCGCTGGACGCCGGTGTTGACGCGCTCTGCGTGCAGGGACCGGAAGCCGGCGGCCACCGGGGGACGTTCGAGGCCGCCGGCCCCGCCCCGGACGTACCGCTCCATGAGATCCTGGCGGAGCTGTCCGGCCTCGGCGCACCCCTGGTTGCAGCGGGCGGAATCGTCACCGCGGAGGATACACGGGCCGCTCTCTCCCGGGGCGCGGCGGCAGTCCAGGCCGGTACGGCGTTCCTGCGGGCCGACGAAGCGGGCACCAAGGCAGCCCATCGAACAGCCCTCACCTCGGAGCAGTTCACCACCACGGCCGTCACCCGCGCCTTCTCGGGAAGGACCGCCCGCGGCCTCCACAACGGGTTCATGCGCCGCCATGACGGCGAGGCTCCCTACGGGTATCCGGAGATCCACCACCTCACCACTCCCCTGCGCGCCGCAGCCGCCGCTGCCGGGGAGCCGGACTGGCTGAACCTGTGGGCCGGGACCGGCTTCCGGCGCACCATCGCCGGACCTGCCAAAGAGATCCTCGCCAGCCTGCGGCCCTAGGCAGTGCACCTGGCAGCGGACGACGGCGGGCCGGCCCCTTCCGGAGCCGGCCCGCCGCACGCCTGCCTCAGGTTAGAGGGTGGCGGTGTCAATCACGAAGCGGTAGCGGACGTCCGACGCCAGGACGCGCTCGTAGGCCTGGTTGATCTTCTCCGCCGGAATAACCTCGATCTCGGCACCCAGGCCGTGCTCGGCACAGAAGTCCAGCATCTCCTGGGTCTCGCGGATGCCGCCGATCATGGAACCGGCGAAGGAGCGGCGTCCGCCAATCAGGGCAAAGGCGTTGACGGGAAGCGGCTCGGCCGGGGCGCCGACGTTCACCAGTGCGCCGTCGAGCTTCAGCAGCTGCAGGTAGGAGCTGATGTCGATCGAGGCGCTGACCGTGTTGATGATCAGGTCGAAGCTGCCGGCGAGGTCCTTGAAGGTGTTCTCGTCGCTGGTGGCGTAATAGTGGTCGGCGCCCAGCTTGAGGCCGTCCTCCTGCTTCTTCAGCGACTGCGACAGCACGGTCACCTCGGCGCCCATCGCGTGGGCAAGCTTGACGGCCATGTGGCCCAGCCCGCCGAGTCCGACGACGGCAACCTTCTTGCCGGGTCCCGCACCCCAGTGCCGCAGCGGCGAGTACGTGGTGATGCCGGCGCACAGCAGCGGCGCGGCGACGTCGAGCTCGATGCCTTCGGGAATCCGGACCACGAAGTCTTCGGTCACCACAACGTGGGTGGAGTAGCCGCCCTGGGTGATGGTACCGTCGCGGTCCACGGCGCCATAAGTGCCGACGTTGCCCTTGAGGCAGTACTGCTCCTCGCCTTCCAGGCAGTTGGCGCACTCCTTGCAGGAGTTGACCATGCAGCCGACTCCGACGCGGTCGCCCACGGCGTGCCTGGTGACGGCGGAACCCACCTCGGTGACCACGCCCGCGATTTCGTGGCCTGGAACCAGCGGGTACTGCTGCGGGCCCCAGTCGCCGCGGACGGTGTGGATGTCTGAGTGGCAGATGCCGGCGAACTTGATCTCGATCAGGACGTCGTTGGGGCCAACGGCCCGGCGTTCGATGGTGGTGGCAATGAGGTCCTCAGTCGAGGACGGGGATACATAGGCCTTGACGGTGGTCATGGGTCTCCTGAGGTCTGTTGGGGGGATATTTCGATGCTACAGGGGGGTGTTCTCGATGTAACCCTGGAATGGGCCGGCCAGCGTGGCCCTGCTGTACCTAGTCTTGGCAGTCCTACCTTCGGCCGTGATACTCCTCGGTTGGCACCCGATTCGTCGTAACGTGTCCTTTATGGATACCCGAGCCGAGGTACGGCAATTTCTGTCCACCCGCCGTGGGCGCATCACGCCCGAGCAGGCAGGAATTGAACCCTACGGCGGGCGCCGCCGCGTCCCCGGGCTCCGCAGGGAAGAAGTGGCCAGGCTCGCCGGCGTCAGCGTTGACTACTACACGCGGCTGGAACGCGGAAACCTCACGGGCGTCTCGGACAGCGTCCTCGATGCCATCGCCGGTGCCCTGGAACTGGACCGTGCGGAGCACGACCACCTGTATGACCTGGCAAGGACTGCCAACCTGTCCGGCCGGAAACGTGCCGCGAGCGCGGCGCCAGCGGGGGCGCGCCCTGAACTGCAGTACCTCTTGGACGCAATCACGGGAGCACCGGCCTTCATCGGAAACAACAGGATGGACATCGTGGCCGCCAACGCGCTCGGCTACGCCCTGTACTCGGACATGTACCGGGGCCCCACGCGCCCGGCCAACCATTCACGCTTCATCTTCCTGGACCCCCGGGCGCACAACTTCTACACGGATTGGGAGCGGGCGGCCAGCACTAACGTGGCCATCCTGCGCCGGGAAGCGGGCCGCAACCCGCATGACAAGGGCATCGCGGAACTTATCGGGGAACTGTCCATGCGCAGCGACGAATTCCGCACACGCTGGGCAGCACACAATGTCCGGCGGCACTACGCCGGGACAAAGCTTTTCCGGCACCCGGTGGTGGGTCTGCTCGACCTGAACTACCAGGTCCTGGGGCTGGAAGAGGACCCGGGCATTCGCTCACGGTCTATCCCGCCACCCCGGGCAGCCCCTCCGAGGAGGCACTGAAGCTTCTCGCCTCCTGGGCCGCCACGGAGAAGATCGCCGAGACAGCCCAGGCACACGCACGGGGCTAGGCTTCGCCGGCCTGGCCGGGCTCCGCAGGCTGGAGCCCCGATTCATACCCGATGAGCCAGTGGAGCCCGTGGCGGTCAATCACCTGGCCGTCCGAGGCGCCCCAGGGCTTGGGGCCGAGAGGGTCGACCACCTGGCCGCCAGCGCCGAGTTTGTCGAACCACTCATGGAGGACCTCCGGCTCCGCCGTTCCCAGCAGTGAGAGCATGACGCCCTCAAGCCGGACGCTCTTTTGGCCTTCTGCCGTATCCGAACCCGCCACGGCAACCACGCCCTTGAGCACCCCATGGGCGATGGCGCCGGCAGGCCCGTCAGTGCGGCCGAAGTCCTCGTAAGTGTGCAGGAAGAGCTCTCCGCCGAAAACGTCCGCATAGAAGCCAAGCGCTTCACGGGCTGTACCGGGGAAGCTGACATAGATCTGGGGTGCCGTCATTCGGCCAGCATACAGACCAAACTGCTTCCGCCCCCGCCGCCCGTCACGCTAACAGGCGTTGCGGGACAGCTGGGAGGACGCGACTGTTGTGGCCGACGCCGGCACCGGAGTTTTGCCGAAACCTCCCGGATCCACCCGATTGAGCATGAGGGCGGGTTCTTCCGGGTAGCTGGTCCGCTGAACACGCCGCGGTCCCCGCAGGGCAGGCCGGTGTTCGTGCAGGCCGGGTCCTCCGTCGACGGGAAGGCTTTTGCAGCCCAGCACGCCGAGGCTGTGTTCACCGCCCACCAGACCCTGCATGGCGCCCAGGGGTTCTACGCCGACATCAAGGCTTTGACGGCCGCCAACGGCCGGAACCCCAAGCAGCTCCTGGCCCTGCCGGGCATGAGCCCCTACCTGGGTTCCACCGAGGCGGAGGCCCGCGCCCTCAAGCAGGAGCTCGACGAGCTGACGCAGCCGGCGTACGGGGCTGGGCATCCTGCGCAAGCTGCTGGGCGTCGGCCTGGACGGCGTAACGCTGGACAAGGCCTTCCCGCCGGAGCTCCTCGCTGAAGTGGGGCGGGCTGGAAGCCGCAGCCAGCTGCTCCTCGACGTCATCCACCGGGAGAACCCCACGGTCCGCCAGCTGCTGCACCGTTTTGCCGGTGCCCGCGGGCATTACGTCTTTGCCGGAACACCGGTGCAGGTTGCATACGAGATCCAGCGCTGGTTCGAAGATGGGCAGCGGATGGGTTCAACATCATGCCGCCGTGGCTGCCCGGTGGTTTCGAGGCTTTCGCGGACGAAGTGGTTCCCATCCTGCAGTCCCGCGGACTCTTCCGCACTGAATACACCAGTGGGGCCCTGCGTGGGCCCTTCGGCCTGGACCGTACGAAAAGCCGGTACAGCAATAGGGCCAAGAGCAGCTGTCCAGGGTGGCCGGGCCCGGGCTCTTGTGGCGCATCGCCTGCCTCCGTAGAGTCGGGGCACAAGTGGCTCCGGCGCCGCCCGGGCCGAGTGTTCCAGCTGGATGACCGGAGGACTGCTGTGGCCGGAGTGGACAGGATCACCGAACCGTGGGGAACCCGGACCCCGTATGGCCCGGGCCAGGAGTGGCCCGTGCGCGTGGATTCGCATCTTGCGGAGGGCCTGGAACCCTCTGGCGTGGACCGGTGGGTCCAGGCGGCCTCCCTGCTCCACTCCAACGGTGACGCGATGGACATCGCCGTGAAGGACGGGAAGATTGCCGGGGTCAGGGGGCGGGCCGGGGACCGGGTGAACCGGGGCAGGCTAGGGCCCAAGGACCTATACGGGTGGCAGGCGAATGCGTCCCCGGACCGGCTGACCACGCCCCTGGTCCGTGAGAACGGGCGCCTGGTGGAAACCGACTGGGACACGGCCATGGACCGTGTTGTGGCCAGGAGCAAGGAGCTGATGGCGGAACAGGGCGGGAGCGCCATCGGTTTCTACACCACGGGCCAGCTGTTCGCTGAGGAGTACTACACGTTGGGCCTGATTGCGCATGGCGGACTGGGCACCAGCCATGTGGACGGCAACACCAGGCTGTGCACGGCGACGGCGGCTGAGGCGTTGAAGGAATCGTTCGGCTGCGACGGGCAGCCCGGCAGCTATACGGACATCGACCACGCGGACGTCATCGCCCTCTTCGGCCACAACATGGCGGAAACGCAGACCGTGCTCTGGACCCGGATCCTGGACCGCCTCGCAGGACCAAACCCGCCGCAGATCATCTGCGTTGATCCCCGGCCCACGCCCGTGGCGAAGGCAGCAACAGTCCACCTGGCACCGCGGCCGGGAACGAACGTGGCGCTGATGAATGCCCTGCTCCACGAGATCATCGCCAACGGGTGGGTGGACTCTTCCTACATCCGGGAGCACACAGTGGGGTACCCGGACCTGGTGGAACGGGTGAAGAACTACACCCCCGCCGTCGTGGCTGGAATCTGTGACGTGCCGGAAGAAGACCTCCGCGAAGCTGCACGGATCCTGGGCCAGGCTAAACGCCTCCTCTCCACTGTGCTGCAGGGCTTCTACCAGTCCCACCAGGCAACGGCCGCCGCGGTCCAGGTGAACAACCTGAACATCATCCGGGGCATGCTGGGCAAATCGGGCTGCGGCATTTTGCAGATGAACGGGCAGCCCAGCGCAGAGAACACCCGCGAATGCGGCGCGGACGGCGACTTTCCCGCCTTCCGCAACTGGTCCAATGACTCCCACGTCGAGGACCTGGCCCGGGTGTGGAACGTTGACCCGATGGCCATCCCGCACCAGTCACCGCCAACGCACGTGATGCAGATGATGCGCTACGCGGAGGACGGCTCCATCCGGATGCTGTGGGTCAGCGGAACCAACCCAGCGGTGTCGCTGCCGGAACTGGCGCGCATCCGGTCCATCCTCTCCCAGGACCGGCTGTTCCTGGTGGTCCAGGACATCTTCCTCTCCGAAACCGCGCAGCTGGCCGATGTGGTCCTTCCCGCCGCCACCTGGGGTGAAAAGACCGGAACCTTCACCAATGCGGACCGCACAGTCCACCTCTCGGAGAAGGCAGTGGACCCGCCGGGCGAAGCGAAGCCGGACCTGGACATCTTCCTGGACTACGCGCGGCGGATGGAACTCAAGGACAAGGACGGCAGGCCGCTGGTGAAGTGGGACAACCCGGAAGCGGCCTTCGAGGCCTGGAAGGAATGCAGCCGGGGCCGTCCGTGCGACTACACCGGGCTGGGCTACGCGAAGCTGCGCGGCGGGACCGGAATCCAATGGCCCTGCAATTCCGCCAACCCCGAGGGGACAGAACGGCTCTACGCTGACGGCAAATTCTGGGCCCAGCCTGACTACTGCGAGACGTATGGCCGGGACCTGGTCACTGGAGCGCCCGTGGAGCCGGACGAATACAAGGGCCTGAACCCCGAAGGGAAAGCCATCATTAAGGCCGCCAAGTACCTGCCGGCGCACGAGCTGCCCAGCGAGGACTTCCCGCTGCAGCTGATCACCGGCCGCACGCTCTACCACTTCCACACCAGGACAAAGACGGGACGGGCGCCGGAGCTGCAGTCAGCGGCACCGGAGGTATGGGCTGAGGTTTCCGCGGCCGACGCCGGCACGTATGGAGTCGCGGAAGGAGACGTTGTGGACATCACCACTCCCCGGGGCACGGTGCGTGCCCAGGCCAGGGTCAGCGGAATCCGGCGCGGGGTGGTCTTCCTGCCGTTCCACTACGGCTACTGGGACACTGCGGGCGGGAAGGAACCGGCGGGCCACGGGCGGGCAGCCAACGAGCTCACCATCACGGACTGGGACGCAGCCTCCAAACAGCCCATCTTCAAGACGGCTGCGGCCAGGCTGGTCCGGGTCGGGACCGGGGACGGCCCGGCGCCCGCACCGGCCATCACCGCATCCGCCCCTGTGGAGGCGCCGGCAGCCGGGGGTGCGCAGTGAAGATCGGGTTGGTCCTGAAAGAACTGCACCGTTCCGAGACAGACTTGGTGCACGCACTGCTGCACGTTTCGGAACGCCACAAGGTGGACCACGAAGTCTTTTACCTGGCCCGCGACCTGGCGGACTGGTCGCGGGACCACCTCCGGCAGTTGGCCGCCGTCGCAAACGACTACGGCCAGGACCTGGATCCGGAGCCTGCGGATGAAAGCAACGTGGGCATGAAGCTGCGGGAGAAGGGCAGCGAACTCCTGGGACGCGACAAGGACGCCGGGCTGCTCCTGCTGCAGGACCTGCGGGAAATCTACCTCAAGGCCTCCGGGGTATCCCTGGACTGGGAGATGCTGGCGCAGGCCGCACAGGGAATCAAGCACACCGGCCTGCTTGAGGTGGCGAAGAGGTGCCACCCGGAAACGCTCCGCCAGGCCAAGTGGGCCAACGCCAAGCTCAAGGAAAGCTCCACCCAGGTCCTCATCAGCTGACCCCTCCCAACTAAGTAGCGCTAATTGTCGTTTTGACCCTTCAAAACGACACTTAGCGCTACCTGGTTGGGCATGGGGCGGCCTGTCCCTGGGCACGCTGCGGATTAGCAGGGCAGGGTATGGCTGGGCGGGTCAGGGGTTGGACGCCGGAGCCTGGGCCGCTGGGTGCACCCGGGTGGTGAGGTAGAGGCGGTGGGCAGTGATTACCAGGGCCAGCCAGGCCGCTCCAAGTGCCCACGCGCCCAGCACGTCGGTAAGCCAGTGGTGGCCGAGGTAGACGCGGCTTAGCCCCATGGTCGCCGCAAAAACCGCCGCCACCACTGCCGTAAGTACCCGGGCGCTGGCCGTGGTGAGCCGGAGGATAACCAGGTAAGCCACGATCCCGGCGATCACCACCGAGTTCAGGGAGTGGCCGCTGGGGAATGAGGCCGAGTACTCGTAGGGCGGGACGGCATCTGCCAGGTCCGGCCTGGTCCTGCCCACCAGTTCTTTGCCCGCGATGGTCATCAGCAGTGAACCCAGCCCGGCAACGAGCATGAGGATGACAGGGGTCAGGGACCGGCGCTTCAACGCGAGCCCGGCCATGACGGCCAAGGCCAGCACTGGCATGCCGACAGTTCCGCCAATGTCCGTGTAGGCGGTGATGAGGAGGTCCAGGCCCGGAGACCTGAGCGTTTTTGCGCCGTCCAGGACGGGATGGTCGAGCCCGGCCACGCCATCGGCTTCGACGACGGATTCGTAGACCTGCGCAAAAACCGCGGCCAACGACACCGCCAGCGCCGCCCCGACAGCCAAGGTGAGGACCAGCACCGCATGGGACCCGAACAGGCGGCTGATGCGTTGGGCCATGGACGCCAGGAGCCGGCCGGGCCGGGTATCCCACCGGGTGAGGTCCTGCCCGCCGACAAAGCGGTCCTGGTGGACTTCGCCTTTAACCCCTGTCTGGGCCGCAGCTGTGTGGGGCGGATTCTTGCCTGCAGCCATGTCGTTTGGCCCTTCCCTGCGGGAGATCAGAAGTTAGTAAGCAACCTTACCTTGTTCCGCGGGCGCGTTCGTGGAGCCGGTCCTCCAGCGGTGTGGAGCTACGCATCCACTGCCTGGCGGGACGGGGTTTTGAGCTGGTCCAGGCAGTAGTCCTTGAACCAGTGCCGGATGCCCTGGGGCAGCTTCGGATAGGTCACGGCCAGGATCTGGAAGGTGCGCTTGAAGCGCCGCTCACGGCTGTCGCTCCATGGCAGGCCGAAATCGCTGCGCAACTGGTACGGCAGGAGGCCCGCCGTGAGGAACCTGGCGAACGGCATGATGGCGCGGTACCACAGCGCTGCATGCCTGGGGTACAGCAGGCCCCGGCCAAAGCGCACCGCATTCTCGTCGGCCCGGAGTGCGCGGATCCGCCCGTCCCAGTAGCGGGCGAACGCCGCCCTGTCCTCGGGCCACATCTGCTCGGGCAGCTGGAGGGCTGTCCCAAGCTTCGCGTAGTCGCGGTACATGGCGTCGGCGGATTCGTCGTCGAGCGGTCCGTAGATCTTCTCGATGATGGTCACGGCGGTGTCGTAGAGCGTGGCCGTCACCCACAACTGCAACTCGGGATCGTAGGCGTTGTAGCCGGGTGACCTGCCGTCGGCGGTCCCGTGCACGGGGACGTGGGCACGGTTCACCCTGCGCCGGACCTCCCTCACCTGCTCGTCGGTGCCGTAAACCACGGCATAGACATAGGTCAGCGTGCCCTTGAGCCTGTTGACGGGGCGGTCGGTAAACGTACTGTGCTCGGCGACGCCGCGCGCCACCCCGGGTTCGGCAAGCTGCAGCAGAATGGCCCGCCCTGCTCCGGCAAGCAGGATGGCCTCTGCACCCAATTCGGCAATTCCACCCACCATTGCATCAGGCTACCGGAGGTGCGCAAGGACCGACGATGCCGGCGGGCGCGAACAGTACGCGCGAAAAATCGAGTACCCACCACTCGTGCCCTCCACCCTGACTGCACGTACCGTCCTTCAAAAGCCCTGCGGGAAAACACCGCGGGTGTTCCGGCTGTGAAGGGGGCGGTCATGAATGGCACGGAGGCCCTCCGGTGACGCAGCCGGACGCCTATGCCCGGCCACTCCTGGACCCCGCAGTGCTGGAGCGCCTGCGCGACGATCTCGAGGATGACGAGGGAGTGTGGAAGGTCTTCGTGGAGAACTTCATCGCGCAGATGCCCCAACGGTTGCAGAAAGTGCGCCTTTCGCTCACTACCGGCGACGTGACGGGTTCCATGGACGCGGTGCTGAGCCTGAAGACCTCCAGCCAGATGGTGGGGGCGGAGAGGCTGGCAGCGTATGCCGCCGAACTTGAACAGTCCCTGCGCCGCGAGGCCGCGAGCACGGACCCGGCCGTCGCCCTGCCGCTGGTCGCGGCGGACCACCTCCGGCGGATCAAGCAGTGCGCCCAGCGGACCGTCTACGTCCTGCAGAACCACCTGAAACAAGGGCATTGAACAGGGCGGGCAGGCTTCGTCACAGCACCCCTCCACAAGGCAAGCGGACGACGGCGGGAGGTCCCGCCGTCGTCCGCTCCAGTGGTGTGGGACTACTGCGTGAAGGGAACCTTTTCCCATGACAGGACCGGCCCGGCCGCGCTGTTCCCCGACGCCGTGAACCGCACATAGTTGGTGGCGTTGGCAGAGCCGTCCACCGTGATTCGCTGAAGATCATCAGCTGCCGCATCCTGGCCGTAGATATCCAGCCACGGCGACCCCGGCGCCAGGGGCTGGTTCTCGGCGAAGACGTGGCTGTCTCCGTTGATGAGGTACACCGGGCCGTCGAACCGGTTCGTTTCCTCAACGATGGCGTCCACGATCTCCCGGAAGCCCGAAACTGCCGCCGGGTTGGCGGTGGCGGCAGCCAGCAGCGAGGGATCGAACATGTCGGCCTGGGCCATCAGCACCACTGCCCTGTCGTTGCGCCGGGCGGCGTCACTGAAAGTGGCGCGGATCTGGTCCAGGACTGCTTCCGTGCGGTATTCGACTTCGGCCTGCTGTTCGGGCGTCACGGCAGTTTTGCCGAGGCCGCTCCACGGCTGGAGCGAGTTGTTGCTGCCCTGGACGTTCACCACGGAAAAGGCAACCCGGTTCTCGGTGAAGCGGACATTTTCCGGAAGCCCGAGGGCCTCCTGGGACTTGACCGGCATGGTGGCGCCGAGGGTCTTGCCGGGTTCGTTGAAGAACACTTCCCTCAGCTTGTCCAGACGCTCGAGCGGGTTGTAGGCGCCGTTGTTGGTGCGGTGGCAGTCCACCCACTCGTTGTCGCCCGGCGTGAACACCAGCGGGAGCTCGAACGTGTCGAACTGTTCCCGGATGAAGGCAAAGTACCCGTCCGAGCAGACGGACGATCCGTTCTTGATGTCACCGACGTGGGCCACAAAATCGAGGCTGCGGTCCGCGTTGAGGTCCTGGATGCGGGCCGGGAACTTCGCGATTTCCTGTTCGCCGTAGGGGATGTCGCCGATGACTCCGAAGCTGAAGGCTTCGTGCCCGTCGGCATTCTTGGGGGCGTTGTCGGCGGCGTTTGCCGGCTGGGAGGCCAGGAGGCCGAGCGCAAGGAGGGCCGCCGTCGTCGTTGTGGTTGCAAGGGTCTTCAAAGCCACGATGTTTCCTGTCTGCTGGCGCGGGGTGGTTACTGCCGGCGGTTACTGCCGGCGGTTACTGCGTGCGGGCCGTCAAGAACTGCTGCAGCCCCTCAAGGTCGTCCGTGTTGATGTGGTCCACGCCGGCGTTGTAGAGCTCGTTCCAGACGGCGTCGCGGGCGTCGCCGGCCTGGTCCGGGGTTGCCCAGAAGCGGACGCGGTAGCCGTTGGCGTGCGCGGTCGCCACGTAGGCGTGCAGCTTGGCCCGCTCCAGCTCCGGCATAGGGCCGACGCCCTGCCAGGTGAAGAGCTTCGTCCAGTTGTTGCTGACCAGCGGCATCAGGGTGGCGGGCATCCCGGAGCTGAGGTCGCTCGCGCGGCCGTCGTAGAACCCGAACCTCTGGTCCTCCGCCTGCATCGTGGCGAGGGGACGGTTTCCGCTGATCACCGCGGTGACGGGACCGGTCTTGGTTTTGCCTTGGCTGTAGCGGCTCATGATGTCGCGGTGTTCAGCAAGCTCCTGCTCGATGGCGGCGTAGGTGGCTTCACCTTCGCTCTTGATGTCGATGAGGAGCTGCAGGCTGCCGTTCCAGCCCGGGTACACGCTGTGGCCCTGCTGGCCACGGACCAGGTCTTCCAGCGGGTCAAGGTAGAGGCTTTCCAGCGTGACGCCGGCCTTCGCGTCCTCAAGGTCGTGCGCCACCAGCAGTTCGCCGTCCACCAACCATACGTCGGCCTCCACGCTGGTGAAGCCGTGCTCCAGGGCGTCGAACAAGGGGCGGTCATGCTCGTAGTCGTTGTGGGCATGGGCGGCGGCCAGCGGCTGTCCCAGGACGGGTGAAGGGCTGGACGTGTGGGCTACGGCCGAGGAGGCTGCGGCCGAGGGGGCTGCGGCGGTCCCTGTCAGGGAGGCCAGGGCAACGAGGGCGGTGATGGCGCTTTTCACGAACACGAAGTTCTCCTTGGTACAGCTGTGGGGATTCACTGCCCGGCTGTTGGGTTGGGGCAGGTGTGCCTGAAAAGACTTGTCGGCGCGCAAGAACACCTGAGGACCCCCCGGTTGCGGGACGGTGAACAGGAAGAGTCGGGCCTAAAGACTCCACCAGGATCCGGCCAGGAGCGGGCATACTTGCGCCATGACTGATGCAGCGCGAAAACCCGACAGGATCATCCTCGTGCTGCTAGGCATCATCGGCGTTTTGGTGGTGGTGGCCCTTGCCGTGGTGTTTTCCCGCGGAGCCCCGGAACCGCTGGACGAGGCCAGCCCGGCAGGCGTCGTCCAGCGGTACAGTACGGCGGTGATCGACGGCGACATCACCACAGCAGAGACCTACCTCACCGATTCCGCCCGGACAGAATGCCGCGGCTCCTTCTCGGGCGAGCCCCGGCCCACCAGGGTTGTCCTGGTGTCGGCGACGGAGCGGGACCAGTCAGCCACCGTGAAGGTATCCATCGTCAACTCGAGCCAGGGAGCGCCGTTCGGCCCCTCCGAGTACGAGATGGAGGACATCTTTACCCTGGTGAAGGCGGACGGGAACTGGAAGATCAGCCAGGCGCCCTACCCGCTGATGGCCTGCTCGGGAATGCCGGTGAAGCCATGACCTCCCCCGCGCAGCTGGCGGCCCCGGCGTCGGGCCACGCCCAGGTCGCCCTGCGCCGGCTGATCCAGTACGCCCTTCTGCTTGCCCTGGTGGTGATCGCGGCTTCCGGCCTCAGCGGGCTGCTCGAACGCCTGTTCACCTCGGGGGCTGTCCTGGCCTCCACGGACGTGGCCGGACTGGCCCAATCGTTGGCATTCACCCTGATCGGCGGACCACTCGCCCTGCTTTTGTGGTGGTTTGTCTGGCGGCGGCTCGACGACGAGGCCGAACGCACTTCCGGCGGCTGGGGCCTGTACATCACCGCCATGTACGGCATCTCACTCATCATCTTCACCACCTCCTTCCTGGGGCTGGCAACCTCATTCATTGGGCAGCGGGGCAACGATTGGGCGCCCACGCTCGCCAACAGCATTGTCTGGGCGGCCATCTGGGCCTGGCACCTTTGGATGTGGAAGCACCCGAAGAAGCCCACGGCGCACCTGGACGACGTGAGGACCGTCGTCGGGTCCGTGTTCGGCCTGCTGCTCGGTGCCGGCGCAGGCATCGCAGCCTTGGGCGGGCTGCTCGATGTCGCGGTCCGCGGTTTCCCGCTGACCGTCACGGTCGAGCCCTGGTGGTACTCCGTGCTCCGTTCACTGGTGTGGGCGGCGGGCGGGGCGGTCGTGTGGTGGTGGCACTGGTTCAGGGAGGGCGGGCGGCGTTTCCAAACGGGCCTTGTTGACGTCATCATGATCGCCGTCGGGATTTTCGCTGCCGGCATCACTGCCCTTGGCGGCGCCGGCGTGGTGGTGTTTGTGCTCCTGCGGCTGGCGTTCGACCGGAACAACCCCATGAGCGAGTTGCTTGAGCCGTTGGGCCCCGCCATGGCCGGGGCGCTGGTGGGGGCGCTGGTGTGGCGGTATCACCGCGCCGTCTCGGTCCGCCGCTCCCCCGGCACCATGCGGGCGAGCCTCCTGGTTACGTCGGCAGTTGCCCTCGCTGCGGCCGCTTCAGGGGTGGGTGTTGTTGTCAACGCGCTGCTGGCTGCGGCCGTGTCGCCGTTGGCAGGAGGGGCCACGCGGACCCTGCTGCTTGGCGGCATCAGTTCCCTCCTGGTGGGCGGACCGGTCTGGTGGCTGGCGTGGAAGCCCCTGAAGCAGCCGCGGACTGCCGAGGACATTCCGCCCGGCCGCCGCATCTACCTCATTGCCTTCTTCGGTGTCAGCGCAGTGGTTGCACTCGTCACGCTCCTGGTGATCGGCTACCGGCTCTTCGAATTCCTGCTCGGGGACGTCACCGGCGGCAGCCTCCTGGACCGCATCCGCGCACCCTTCGGGCTCCTGGTGGCCGCGGGCCTCGTGGCCGGCTACCACTTCGCCCTGTGGCGGCACGACCGTGTCCTCCTCGCCGCTGCGCGGCCCGCCAGGACGCGCACCATCGACGCGGTCACGCTGGTAACCGCGCAACCAGCAGACGCCGAGGCCTTGGCCGCAGGCATCGCTGAAGCCACCGGCGGCGCCAGGGTCACCTTGTGGCTGCGCGCGGACGACGGCGCCTCCGCTGTTCCCGCGTCGGGTGCTGGTACCGGCGGGGCTGCTTCCGGCGGGGCTGCTTCCGTGGCGGAAACTTCGGCCCCGGCCGAGGACGTCATTCCGCGGATCGCTGCGGCGCTGGAAGGCGTAATGGCCCACCACGTTTTGGTGGTTCTGGGCCCGGCGGCGCGGCTGGACGTCATCCCTCTGGCCAGTGCCGGTTCGCGGCGCTAGCAGCTGCCGGAGCGGACGACTTCCCTGCGGCCGGCTGATCGGCTTAGCCACGGCAGCGCGGACAGGCTGCCGGTGGCCTTTGCCAGTTTGCTCGCCAAAGGCCGGCTTTAGGCTCCCCTGGACGCGAGTTCAGAAGGCGCCTTGGCCTCCAGTTCCCGCGCAGCGCCCGCAACCCGCCATACCGTATGCGCCCGTTCCCGGCCCGGAATAGTTTTGCACCGGCAGGACGGGCGGTGCTCTGCCCAACGCCTTAAATGTCAGACCCTCCGGCCATGATGGGTTTATGGGTAAGGCGGCGGTGGTGAAGGCGTTTGAGGACATCAACGCTGCTCTTGCTGTGCTCAATGCGGAAGCGGATGGGTGCGGTTCGGAGCCGTTCTCCGGCGCTGACCCACTGGCCGGGCTAGCCGACGGGTGCCTGGACATCCTTGCCTGGGCCGCCGGGGTCCAGGCCCGGATAGCGGGTCTAGTGGCCAACGCCGCAGGGACATACGCCAACACCGCACGGGCCGCAGCCCCGCCGGACGCCCCGGTACAGGCGCAGGAAATGGCGATCGCAGCCGAGATCAGCTGTGTCATGGCCATCGGGGACCGGGCCGCGGGCGCCCTGCTGGCCCGGTCCCACGCCCTCGCCACCTCCCTGCCCCGGACCCTCGCAGCCCTGCACAACGGAACAATCTCCTGGCAGCACGCCACAGTCATGGTGGACGAGGCCGCAACCCTTGACCCCGCTGGGGCCGCCGCCCTCGAAGCCCACTTTTTGGCCCCGGACACACCACGACTGCCCAATGCCGCCTCCATTGGCGAGATGCCGGCGTACCGGTTCCGCGCGAAAGCCCGGACGTGGCGGGAACGCCACCACGCCGAATCCATCGAGAAGCGGCACGCCAAGGGCGTGGCTGACCGGCGGGTCGAATACCGGCCGGACCAGGACGGCATGGCCTGGCTCTCCGCCTACCTGCCCGCCCACCAAGCCGCAGCCGCCTGGAACCGGCTGACCGCCATCTCCCGGGGGATGCAGGGACCGGACGAGGCCCGCACCCTGTCCCAGCTCCGGGCAGACACCTTCGCCGAAGCACTTCTCACCAGCGGCACCACCAGCAGCAACAGCGGGGGCAGCGGTACCCGGGCCGAGGTGCTGGTCACCGTGCCGGTATTCTCCCTGATGGGCCTCACGGACGAGCCCGCAGTGCTGGACGGGCACGGCCCCATCCCGGCCTCCATGGCACGGGACCTCGTCGCCGGCGGGGCGGACTCGTTCCACCGGATACTGGTTGACCCGCGGGACGGGGCACCAATGGAAATCGGCCGCACCAGCTACCGGATAACCAAGGCGATGCGGACCTGGCTCAGGCTCAGGGACGGAAAATGCCCCTTCCCCGGCTGCAGCAACAGCTCCCTGGACAACGAAGCCGACCACCTCCTCGCCTGGCACCAAGGCGGCACCACCGGAATCAGCAACCTGGGCCAGCCCTGCCCAAAACACCACAAACTCCGCCACACCAGCGGCTGGAAACCCACCCCCGCCACCACAACCGGACCACCCGGCTGGACCTCACCCACCGGCCGCCACTACACAAGCGAACACCAAGACTGGGAACCACCCCACTGGCCCCGGCAACTGGAGCCCGTCACCGGCCGGCCGCCGGACTACGCCTACACCAGGCTCTCCCCAGGAGAAGACGCCCTGACGCGCATCCTTCACGCCCACGGCTAACAGCACAGCAAAGCCGCCGCAGGGCCATTCCCGTGGCGGCTGGGCTGGTGCGATTGTTCCTGTTCCACCAGAAGGCCCTTGGACTTCAGGCCGTCCGTCAGGTTGCACAGGTCGATGGTGGTTCCACCGGCGTTGTACAGGCTGATGAGCTCGCTGGCCTTCAATGGCTTCGGATGACCTGCTGCCGTCCGGAATGCCTGCCGAACACCGGCTGGCCGTTATCGCGGAACTGCAGTCAGAGCTAACGGAGCTCGGGGAATCGAAGGCGGCACTTGAGGAGCGGCGGGTGAACCTCCTGGCCGCGGCGCGCCGGCTCGGAGTGGACGACTTCGGGCTCGCAGCCCTCAGCGGGCTCCAGAGCGATGCCATCGGCAAATTGACCTGGGGGCTTCAGCCCGATCTTCCCTAGACTTGCGAGTGAACGCTGAAACAGTGAACGCTGAAACTACGCACGAGCAAAGGAGCCAGTAATGAGTGGAGTAGTGGTAGTTGGAGTGGATGGCAGCCCGTCGGCATTGAAGGCCGCGGAAAAAGCGCTGGACCTGGCGAAATCGCTGGGAGCTTCGCTGCACGTGGTGACCGCATTCGACGTCGACCGTTCCGAGAGCTTCGGCGTCGGTTCGGACGAGGTGAGGGTCTGGAACTCCGAGGCCGCCGAAAACGTCGCCAAAGCACTGTCCGATACGCGGCCGGGAGTGGAGGTCACCCACTTCGCCGCCCGCGGCAAACCGGCCGATTCCCTCATCAAGGAGGCCATCCGCCTGGACGCCCGGCTGATCGTGGTGGGCAACCGGAGGATGCGCGGCATCGGCCGCCTCCTGGGCAGCGTGGCCAACAGCGTGGCGCACAACGCCCCCTGCGATGTCTACATCGCCAACACCTACGAGGACTAACCAACACACCCCCGAGGACAAGTCAGCGTACCAAGGATGACAGCCAGCAAGCGGGCGACGACGGGGCCTCCCGCCGTCGCCCGCTTGCTATGGCGGGGTGCGGCGACGTGGGGATGATCCGGCGAGGCTGCCCACGGCGGCATCCCAACGGGGCAACTCGAGACTGCAGCCCGAACGCCCGGAAGGCGGGGACACGCCGGGCCATCCTCAAGATTTGCGAAGTTTATCCTGTCGGTAGATAAACCCTCTTCCCATGGCATTGCGGCCTGCCTAGGGTTGCTTCACAAGCACACCAAGGGGGACCCATGAAAAGCTCAAGCAACGCCCTGCCAGAGACCCTATCCGAGGACCCGCAGCAGCAGCCCAGCCCTGAACCGGAGGGCCGGCAGCGGACCGTGGCCGAATGGACGGGCGAACTCCTGCTCGGAATCCGGCAGCCGGTGCAGTTCCGCCTGGCCGACTGGCCCTAGTTAATTCCTCGGCAAAACCCGCCCGCAACACTCGACAGTGCGGGCCACCTGGATCACCGGTATGACTTCGAAAGCCATGCGCCCAACACGGCCAGCGCACTAACCCAGGTTGTTACCCGCCGTTTCCGGCCCGCACAGCCCTTCAGGGAAACCCGCCTAACTCGAGGCGTCCTTTTCGATTTCCTCAGCGAGCTCGTCCACCGCTTCCGGACGCAGGTCGATGCCCGCCTCTTCGAAACGCTCCTCCAGCACGTGGCTCACCTCATCCTGCACGTGGCCAAGGCGGATCTCGTCACGGACCTCGTCCGCGATGCTTTCGGCAGTCTCAACGCCGTCAACCTCCGCCGCGCCGTCGTCGTCGAAAGGGGCACCTGCGGTATCAGCTCCGGAGTCAGTCATACCCAATCGTTGCCGCTTGCAGGTGGAGAGGTCAACAACCGGTCCACCCGCCCAAGGCAAAGCGGACGACGGCGGGGCATCCCGCCGTCGTTCGCTTCCGCCTACCGCAGGACGACTGTGCGGTTGCCCAGCAGCAGGATCCGGCCCTCGCAGTGCCAGCGGACGGCATTCCGCAGCGCCACGCACTCAGCATCCCGGCCCACGGCCACCAAGTCATCGGCGGTGTAGGTGTGGTCCACCTCGATGACCTGCTGCGAGATGATCGGTCCCTCGTCCAGTTCCGCGTTGACGTAGTGGGCAGTGGCACCCACGGTCTTGACGCCGCGCTCGTACGCCTGGTGGTAGGGCTTCGCGCCCTTGAAGCTCGGCAGGAACGAGTGGTGGATGTTGATGGTCTTGCCCGCCAGCCTGGCTGAAAGCTCGTCGCTCAGGACCTGCATATAGCGGGCCAGCACCACCAGTTCCACGTCGAACGCGTCCACGAGTTCCAGGAGGCGCGCTTCGGCGTCGACCTTGGTGTCCTTGGTGACCGGCACGTGGAAAAACGGGATGCCGTGCCACTGGACCAGGCCCTCCTGGTCGCGGTGGTTGGAGACGACGGCCACGATCTCCACCGGGATGTCGCCCGTCCGGGTCCGGAACAGCAGGTCGTTGAGGCAGTGCCCCATCTTGGACACCATCACCAGGACCCTGCGCTTCCGGCCGTGGGGTTCCAGCTGCCAGTTCATCTGCCACTTCTCCGCCACAGGGGCGAAGCCGCTGCGGAGGTCTTCAGTGCCGGCGGGCTGCCGGAGAGGCTGCCCGGCGGCCTGCCCGGCAGGCTGCCCACCAGCCGGCGAACCGGAGGAAAAGTGCACCCGCATGAAGAAGTGCCCCTGCGCCTTGTCGCCATACTGCTTGATGTCGATGATGTCGCACCCCTGCTCCAGCAGGAACGCGGAGACCGCGTGGACAATCCCGGGCGATTCAACGCAGTCAACCGTCAGGACATGTTCGACGGCGGCAGCCGGGTCAGGTGCCCCGGCATCGGTTCCGGGGGTGGCGGCGGGAGTGCTGGGCGGCAGTGTGGTGGCCGTGCTCATTTCTGCACCTTCTCGAGTTCCCTGGCCTTGGACGTTTCCGCTTCCTGGGCAAGATCGGCCTGGAACTGTGCGTAGCGGGCCAGGTGGGCCGGGCGGCGGCGGATGGCAAGCCACGCCACGGCCAGGATGATGAACCAGACCGGCGTGACCAGCAGCGCCAGCAGGGTGTCCGGCTGCGTTGTCAGGGCCCAGAGGACGAAGCCAAAGAACGCGAACACCACCCACACCATCGGGACGCCGCCGGGCATCCGGTACTTGGATGACTCATGCAGGTGCGGGCGGCGGCGGCGGAACGCGATGTAGCTGGCCAGGATGATGGACCAGACGAACACGAAGCAGACGGCGGAGACGGTGGTCACCATGTCGAAGGCCTTACCGATGTCCTGGCCCGCGTACATCAGCACCACGCCGGAGAGCAGCAGGACGCAGGAGAGGAAGAGGGCGTTCTGCGGGACCTTGCGGCGTGACAGGGCGCCGAACGCCGAGGGCGCGTCGCCCTCCTGGGCAAGCCCGTACACCATGCGGGAGGTGGAGTAGATGCCGGAGTTGGCCGAGGACATGGCGGAGCTGAGCACCACCAGGTTCACCACAGTGGCTGCGGCGCCGAGGCCAGCCAGGGAGAACATGGCGATGAACGGGCTGTGGCCGGCCTGGAACTGGGTCCAGGGGGTGACGGACATCAGGACGATAAGGGCGCCCACGTAGAAGAGCAGCACGCGGATGGGGATGGAGTTGATGGCCTTGGGCAGGTTCTTCTCCGGGTCCTTGGCCTCGGCTGCGGTGGTGCCCACCAGCTCGATGCCCACAAACGCGAACACCGCAATCTGGAAGCCGGCCACAAAACCCATGAACTCGTTCGGGAACATGCCGCCGTGGTTCCACAGGTTCGTGAAGGTGGCAGGGCCGGCGTCGGACTGGAAGCCCGTCAAGATCATGAACATGCCCACGATGATCAGCGCCGCGATGGCGATGATCTTGATCAGCGCGAACCAGAACTCGGTTTCGCCGAACGCCTTCACGGTGACGAGGTTCAGGAGCAAGAGGATGGCCACGGTGGCCAGGCCCGGGATCCAGAGCGGCAACCCCGGCCAGAGCTCCTTGGAGTACCCGGCGATCGCGATGACGTCCGCGATGCCGGTGATCACCCAGCAGAACCAGTAGGTCCAGCCGGTGAAGAACCCGGCCCACGGGCCCAGGAGATCGGCCGCGAAGTCGCTGAAGGATTTGTAGTTCAGGTTGCTCAGCAGCAGTTCGCCCATGGCCCGCATGACGAAGAACAGCATGAAGCCGATGATCATGTAGACAAAGATGACGGACGGCCCGGCGGCGGAGATGGTCTTGCCGGAGCCCATGAACAGGCCTGTGCCGATTGCGCCGCCAATGGCGATCAGCTGGATGTGCCTGTTGCTGAGTTGCCGCTCGAGATGCGGCTCCTGGCGGGAAGTAGTGGATTTAGTGGTCACGTGCTGCTCCTCGAATCAATGCTGGCTGGAGTGCTGCGGAAGGGGATGCCTGTTCCGGCGCTGTGTGGACGCCATAGTCCTGCGCCGAAGCAAGGCTGTTGAAGCTGTAAAGGTGGATGCCGGCGATGTTGTCCGGCTGTGTTTCCAGCCCGGTGATCAGGCTGCCTGGCGAGTAGCGGTCCCCGCTCAGAAGCTTGCGGGCCAGCGGGCCCTTGCGGCTGAGGAATTTCAGGGAACTTCCGACGCCGATCTGCGTGGCGAGTGCCACGAGCTTCGTCCGCGGGACGGATCCAGCCACGCCTGCCCACAGGGGCAGGCGTACGCCTTCGCGGCGCAAGAGTGCCGCGTAGTCATGGATTTTTCCCGCGTCGAAGCACATCTGGGTGACCACATGCGAGGCCAGGTGCTGCTTGGCCAGCAGTGCGTCCAGCAGGTCCAGGGGGCTGGCCAGCGGATGGCCCTCCGGGTAGCCGGCCACCCCGACCCGCATGGTCCCGCCGGTGTACTGGGCGATGTCTTCCAGTACCGGAAGGGCGGAGTCGTAGGTGCCGGCGGGCTGTTTCCGGTCGCCGCCGATAACGAACACCTCACCGATGCCGCCGGCGTTGCAGCCACGGATGATCTCCGTGAGCTCGGCACGGCTGCGGATGCTGCGGGCGGCCAGGTGCGGGACCACGGTGTAGCCGAGGTCTGCAGCCTCCACCGCGGTGCGCATGGTCCGCTCGATGCCGTGGTGCGGCAGGCACGTGACGCTGAGCGTGGTGGTCCGGGGCACCAGGGCCTGGACCTGCTCAATGATTCCTTCGGAAGGGATGATTTCGATTCTGATGGGGAACATCATTGGTCCTGTCTATGCATCAGGTTTCTTTGGGTGTCAGCTCTTCGTTGCGGCTGGGACCCTCAGGCCGTGGCGGCGAGCAGTGAGCTGGCTTCCTGGCGGGTGGTGCCGGAGTCCTGGATGCCGTCGGCGATGTGGGCGAGTTCGGCGGGGATGTCGCGGCCCTTCTTGCGCATGGCGGTGGCCCAGAGCCGGCCGGCGCGGTAGGAGGAGCGGACCAGCGGCCCGGACATAACACCCAGGAAGCCGATTTCGTTGGCTTCGTCCTGGAGGTCCACGAATTCCTGCGGCTTGACCCAGCGGTCCACCGGCAGGTGCCGCTCGGACGGGCGCAGGTACTGGGTGATGGTGATCAGGTCGCACCCGGCCTCGTGCAGGTCCCGGAGCGCTTCGGAGATCTCCTCGCGGGTTTCGCCCATGCCCAGGATCAGGTTGGACTTGGTCACCATGCTCAGGTTCCTGCCCTGCGTGATCACGTCCAGGGACCGGTCGTAGCGGAACGCGGGCCGGATCCGCTTGAAGATCCTGGGCACGGTTTCGACGTTGTGCGCGAACACCTCGGGCCTGGAATCGCAGATCGCGGCGATGTGTTCGGGTTTGCCGGAGAAGTCCGGGATCAGCAGCTCCACCCCGGTGCCGGGGTTCAGCTCATGGATCTTTCGGACCGTTTCGGCGTACAGCCACACGCCCTCGTCGGCGAGGTCGTCCCGGGCCACGCCGGTGACGGTGGCGTAGCGCAGCTGCATGGCCTGCACGGAGCGGGCCACCTTGGTGGGTTCGAACATGTCCACCGGCGAGGGTTTGCCGGTATCGATCTGGCAGAAGTCACACCGGCGCGTGCACTCGGACCCGCCGATCAGGAAGGTGGCTTCCTTGTCCTCCCAGCACTCGAAAATGTTGGGGCAGCCGGCCTCCTCGCACACCGTGTGCAGGCCCTCTTTCTTGACCAGGTTCTTGAGCTGGACGAACTCCGGGCCCATCTGGACCTTGGCCTTGATCCAGTCCGGCTTCCGCTCCACCGGGACAGCGGAATTGCGCTGTTCAACGCGCAAAAGCTTCCGGCCTTCAGGTGCCAATGTCATTTCTGTACTTCCCTTAGCATTCGACGACGTTGACGGCGAGGCCGCCCATGGCCGTTTCCTTGTATTTGGAGCTCATGTCCTTGCCGGTCTCGCGCATGGTCACAATGACCTCATCGAGGGAGACCCGGTGCGAGCCGTCGCCCCAGAGCGCCATCTTCGCCGCGTTGATGGCCTTCGCCGCGGCGATCGCGTTCCGTTCAATGCACGGGACCTGGACCAGCCCGCCGATCGGATCACACGTCAAACCCAGGTTGTGCTCCATCGCGATCTCCGCCGCGTTCTCCACCTGCGCCGGGGAACCACCCATCACCTCCGCCAGGCCCGCGGCCGCCATCGACGACGCCGACCCCACCTCGCCCTGGCAGCCCACCTCAGCCCCCGAGATCGACGCCTGCTCCTTGTACAGCACCCCCACGGCGCCGGCGGCGAGCAGGAACTTCACCACCACATCGTCCCGGTCCTCCTGGGACGCGTTCTCCATCCCCGGCGCGAAATGCAGCGCGTAGTACAGCACCGCCGGGATGATCCCCGCCGCACCGTTCGTCGGCGCCGTGACCACCCGGCCGCCCGAGGCATTCTCCTCATTCACCGCCAGGGCAATCAAATTAACCCACTCCTGCCAATACTTCGGGTCATGGAACTCCCCCGAGCCGGCGCCGGCGTCGCTTCCCGCGCCGCCGCCGCGGGCGCTTTCCTTCCGCAACCGGTCGTACCAGTCCGGGGCACGGCGGCGGACCTTCAACCCGCCCGGCAGCACCCCCTCACGCTTCAGGGACGTGGCCACGCAGCCCTCCATAACGGAGTAAATATGCAGCAGGCCTTCCCGGATTTCCTCAGGGGTCCGGCTGTCCTCCTCGTTGACCCGCATCACCTCACTGATGCCCAAGCCGGTGTCCCGGCAGTGCTCCAGCAGCTCCGCGGCGGTCCGGAACGGCAACGGCAGCTCCTTCTTGGACTCCTCCAACTCCTGCAGCGCCGCGTCCTCCTCACCCTCACGGACAATGAAACCGCCACCCACCGAAAAGAATGTGGCGGTGTGCAGGACGTCGCCGCCGGCGTCGGACACCGTAAACGTCATCCCGTTCGTATGCCGCGGCAGGACCGTCAACGGCCGCAGCACCATGTCCTTCACCCCATACGGCAACGCCACCGCACCGGCCAGCTGCAACATCCCGGTCCCGGCGATCGAGGCCAGCCGCTCCTCCACCTCGTCCGGCAGGATCAGCTCCGGGTGGTAGCCCTCCAGCCCCAGCAGGATCGCGGTCATCGTCCCGTGTCCATGACCGGTCGCCGCCAGCGACCCATAAAGATCCACCCGCAACGACGCCACATCAGCAAGCCTCCCGGAACCCTTGAGCTCCTCCGCAAAAACAGCAGCAGCCCGCATCGGCCCCACAGTATGAGAAGAAGAAGGCCCAATCCCGATGCTAAACAGATCAAAGACTCCAACAGCCATGTGCTTGGTTCCTAACTAGAAAGTTCGTGTCGGGGTTGGGTGCGCCTGGCCGAATTCCTCCGCGTGCTCGGTCGCGAAGACGTCCGCTGCGCGGACGTGACGCTCCCTTAGACGCACGTCTCCGGAATCCGCCCAGTCGTCAAGGCCGCCCACCTAAGCGAGGGACCTCGCGAGCGTCAGCGGAGCCGGACTTTTCGAAAGCGTGCGTCAGAGGCGAGGAACGAGCCAGCACGCGTGAAAATGTCTGGTCCGCCGACGCGGACGCAACCAGGGTGAAGCACTTAGGCGAGGTTGGTGATTGACGGGTAGAGGGGGTGTGCTTTGGCGAGGGTTTCGACGCGGTGACGCAGCCCCGAAAGGTCCGCATCGGCGTCGGCCGTCAATGCCTCGGCGATGATGTCCGCAACCTCACGGAAGGCAGCCTCACCAAATCCGCGCGTCGCCAGCGCAGGCGTGCCGATCCGCAGGCCCGATGTGACCATCGGCGGGCGCGGGTCGAACGGCACGGCGTTGCGGTTGACCGTGATGTCGATGGCCGCGAGCCGGTCCTCGGCCTGCTGCCCGTCGAGCTCGCAGTTGCGCAGGTCAACGAGGACCAGGTGCACATCGGTGCCGCCGGACACCACGCTGATGCCCTTGGCCGTGACGTCCGGCTGGACCAGGCGTTCGGCCAGGATCCGGGCGCCGGCCAGCACGCGCTCCTGCCGCTCGCGGAACTCCTCGGACGCGGCGATCTTGAATGCCACGGCCTTGCCCGCGATCACGTGTTCCAGCGGGCCGCCCTGCTGACCCGGGAACACAGCCGAGTTGATCTTCTTGGCGATATCGGCGTCGTTGGTCAGGATGATGCCGCCGCGCGGACCGGCGAGGGTCTTGTGCGTGGTGGACGTGGTGACGTGCGCGTGCGGGACGGGCGACGGGTGCAGCCCCGCGGCCACCAGGCCGGCGAAGTGCGCCATGTCCACCATCAGGTAGGCACCGACGGAGTCGGCGATGCGGCGGAACTCGGCGAAGTCCAGCTGCCGGGCGTAGGCGGACCACCCGGCAACGATCAGCGCGGGCTTGGTCTCCTGCGCCAGACGCTCCACCTCTGCCATGTCCACGGTGTGGGTGTCCTCGCGGACGCCGTACGGGACCACGTTGTAGAGCTTGCCGGAGAAGTTGATCTTCATGCCGTGCGTGAGGTGGCCGCCGTGGGCCAGGTTCAGGCCCATGATGGTGTCGCCCGGCTTGATCAGCGCATGCATCACGGAGGCATTGGCCTGCGCGCCGGAGTGCGGCTGGACGTTGGCGAACCCGGCACCGAAGAGCGCCTTGATCCTGTCAATGGCGAGCTGCTCGATGACGTCCACGTGCTCGCAGCCACCGTAGTAGCGCTTGCCCGGGTAGCCTTCGGCGTACTTGTTGGTCAGCACCGATCCCTGCGCCTGCATCACGGCGACGGCGGTGTGGTTCTCGGAGGCGATCATCTCCAGGCCGTCACGCTGGCGGACGAGCTCGTCGTCGATCTTGGCGGCAATCTCCGGGTCCAGCGCGGACAGGTCCGCGTCCAGCGACGGCGACACCACCTGTTCGAAGGCGGTGGTTACCTCCGCCGCGGTGCTCACAGTTCGCCGCCGTTGGCTGCCGCGTACTCCTCAGCGGACATCAGCGGACCCTCGTCGATGACGGCGACTTTGAAGAGCCAGCCGGCGCCGTAGGGATCGTTGTTGATCAGGGCGGGGTCGGAGACCACTTCGTCGTTGATCTCCACAACTTCGCCGGTGACGGGAGCGTAGAGGTCGGAGACGGACTTGGTGGACTCCACCTCGCCGCAGGTCTCCCCCGCGGTCACCGTGGAACCGACCTCGGGCAGGTCCACGTAGACGATGTCGCCCAGGGCTTCGGCGGCGACGGCGGAGATGCCGATGTTGGCGGGGCCGGATCCGTCAGCAGCAACCCATTCGTGCTCGGCGGAGTACTTGAGTTCAGCAACAACTTTTGCCATGTGTAATTCCTTAGGTTCGTAAGTGAAAAGTGAGAGAGCGTCTGGAGAAAAGACGCATCAAGTGAGAGAGCGTCTGGAGAAAACGCGCATCGAGTGAGAGAGCGTTACTTCTGGCGCTTGTAGAACGGGAGGGCCACTACTTCGAAGGGCTCAGGCTTGCCGCGGAGGTCGATGTCCAGGGCGGTGCCGGGTTCGGAGTGTTCGACGTCGACGTAGGCCAGGGCGATCGGGTAACCGAGGGTGGGTGAAGGCTGGCCGGAGGTCACCTCGCCCACGACGTTGCCGTCCTTGAGGACGGGGTAGTGGCTGCGGCCGGCGCGGCGGCCCAGTCCCTTGAGGCCCACGAGCTTGCGGCCGGAGGTTGAGCCTGCACCGAGTGCTTTGAGCTCGGCGAGGACTGCCTTGCCCACGAAGTCCGATTCCTTGGCCAGCGAAACCACCGGGCCCAGGCCAGCGGCGTACGGGTTGCCTTCACGGGAGAGCTCATTGCCGTACAGGGGCATTCCGGCTTCGAGGCGCAGCGAGTCGCGGCAGGCCAGGCCGGCGGGGATGAGGCCGTGGCCGGCGCCAACTTCCAGGAGGGCCTCCCAGAGGCCGGCGGCGTCCTCGTTGGGGATGTAGATTTCGAAGCCGTCCTCGCCGGTGTAGCCGGTGCGGGCCAGCAGCAGGTCCTGGACAGCTCCGTTGACGGTGATCCCTACCTCAACCGCGGCATAGTACTTCAGCTCAGTCACCAGCGGGTGCTGTTCGGCGGGAACCAGCGTCAGCAGGATGGCCTCGGCGTTCGGGCCCTGCACGGCGATCAGGGAGGTCTCGGCGGACACGTCGTCAACAACAACGTCGAAGCCGGCAGCACGCTCAGCCAACGCCGCGGCAACAACGGCGGCATTGCCCGCGTTGGGGACCACCAGGTACTTCTGTTCGCTACGGCGGTAGGAGATCAGGTCATCGATGATCCCGCCGTCTTCCTGGCAGATCAGCGAGTACTTGGCCTTGCCCACGGCCACAGCGGACAGCTTTCCGGCCAGGGCGTAGTCCAGGAAGGCCGCGGCGTCCGGGCCGGTGACCCAGACTTCGCCCATGTGGGAGAGGTCGAACAGGCCTGCGGCGTTGCGGACTGCGTGGTGCTCAGCCAGCTCGGAGCTGTATTTCAGGGGCATCTGCCAGCCGCCGAAGTCGGTGAAGGAGGCGCCGGCAATCTTGTGCTGCTCGTAGAGCGCGGTGTAGTTCTCAGTCATCACGGAATCCTTAGTTCTCAAATTCGGAAAGCGGAGGGCAGGAGCACACGAGGTTGCGGTCCCCTGCAGCGCCGTCGATGCGGCCCACTGGCGGGAAGTACTTGTCCTGACGGAGCGAGGCAACGGGGAAGGCGGCCTGCTCGCGCGGGTAGGTCCGGTCCCATTCGGAAGAGACGACGGCGGCAGCCGTGTGGGGTGCGTTGCGCAGCGGCGACTTCTCCACAGTGAAATCACCCGCAGCCACCTGGTCGATTTCCTTGCGGATGGTGACCATGGCTTCGATGAAGCGGTCGATCTCCGCAAGGTCCTCGGACTCCGTGGGCTCCACCATCAGGGTGCCCGCCACCGGGAAGGACAGCGTGGGGGCGTGGAAGCCGAAGTCGATGAGGCGCTTGGCCACGTCCTCGGCGGTAACACCGGTGCGGGCGGTGAGCTCGCGCAGGTCCAGGATGCACTCGTGTGCCACCAGGCCGGTCTCGCCGGTGTACAGCACGGGGAAGTGCTCGTCCAGGCGGGCAGCAACGTAGTTGGCCGCCAGCAGCGCGGACTTGGTGGCCTCGGTCAGGCCCTGGCCGCCCATCAGCTTCACGTAGGCCCAGGAAATCGGCAGCACACCGGCGGAGCCGAAGCGGGACGCGGAGATCGCAACGCCGTGGCCGGCTTCGTGGGCAGCCTTGTTGGCGTCGCCCGGCATGAACGGTGCCAGGTGCGCCTTCGCAGCGACGGGCCCGACGCCGGGTCCCCCACCGCCGTGCGGGATGCAGAAGGTCTTGTGCAGGTTCAGGTGCGAGACGTCGCCGCCGAACTTGCCCGGCTGTGCCAGCCCGACCAACGCGTTGAGGTTGGCGCCGTCAACGTAGACCTGGCCGCCTGCGGCGTGGATGGCGTCGCACACCTCGCGGACGTCCGAGTCGTAGACGCCGTGGGTGGACGGGTAGGTGATCATGATGGCCGAGAGGACGTCCTTGTGGGCCTCGATCTTGGCCTCCAGGTCCGCGTGGTCGATGGTGCCGTCGGCAGCGGTGGCAACCACCACAACCTTCATGCCCGCCAGGACAGCGGAGGCGGCGTTGGTGCCGTGGGCCGAGGCCGGGATGAGGCAGACGTTGCGCTGTGCCTCGCCGCGGGAGTGGTGGTAGCCGCGGATCGCCAGCAGCCCGGCGAGCTCGCCCTGGGAACCGGCGTTGGGCTGGATGGACACCTGGTCGTAGCCCGTGATCTCGGCGAGGTCGGCTTCGAGCCCGGCGATCAGTTCGCGCCAGCCCTCGGTCTGGGAGTCCGGCGCGAACGGGTGGATGGAGGCGAACTCGGGCCAGGAGATGGCTTCCATCTCGGCGGTCGCGTTCAGCTTCATGGTGCAGGAGCCCAGCGGGATCATGGTCCGGTCAAGCGCCAGGTCCCGGTCGGAGAGGCGGCGGATGTAGCGAAGCAACTGGGTTTCGGAGCGGTGGGTGTTGAACACCGGGTGCTGCAGGTAGGAGGAGGTGCGCAGCACCGATTCCGGCAGCTCAAAGCCCTCGCCGGACACAACCGGACCGGCGCCGAAGGCGACCGCCACCGCGGAGAGGACCTCCGGCGTCGTGGTTTCATCGACGGACACGCCAACCGTGTCCGCGTCGATGAGGCGCAGGTTGATGCCGCGGGCTTCGGCGGCGGTGATCACCTTGGCGGCCTTTCCGGGCACGCGGACGGTGAGGGTGTCGAAGAAGGTGTCGGACACCAGTTCGCGTCCGGCGGCCGTCAACGTGCTGGCCAGGGCGCGGGCGTTGTTGTGGACGGTTTCGGCGATCGCCTTCAGGCCGTCGGGGCCGTGGTAGACGGCGTAGAAGGAGGAGACGATGGCCAGCAGGGCCTGCGCGGTGCAGATGTTGGAGGTGGCCTTTTCGCGGCGGATGTGCTGCTCGCGGGTCTGGAGGGCCAGGCGGTAGGCGGGGACGCCGGCGTTGTCCTTGGACACGCCGACGATGCGGCCCGGGAGGGTGCGCTCCATGCCGTCGCGGACGGCCATGTAGGCGGCGTGCGGTCCCCCAAAGAACAACGGCACGCCGAAGCGCTGGGTGGAGCCGACGGCGATGTCCGCGCCCTGCTCGCCCGGAGGGGTGATGAGGGTGAGGGCCAGGAGGTCGGCGGCGACGGTGACCAGGGCACCGCGGTCCTTGGCCTCGGCGATGACGGCGGACTGGTCCCAGACGCGGCCGGAGACGCCGGGCTGCTGGAGGACCACGCCGTTGATGTCGCCGTCGGGCAGGCCGGACGTGAGGTCAGCGATTTCCACGTCGAAGCCGAGGGCCTCGGCGCGGCCCAGCACGATGGCGATGGTCTGCGGGAGGAGGTCGGCGTCCAGGACGGTCTTGCCGTCCTTCCCAGTCTTGGACTTGTTGGCCCGGCGCATCAGCAGCACGGCTTCGGCCACGGCGGTGGCTTCGTCGAGCAGGGACGCGTTGGCAACGGGCAGGGCGGTGAGGTCCTGGACCATGGTCTGGAAGTTCAGCAGCGCCTCAAGCCGGCCCTGGGAAATCTCGGGCTGGTACGGGGTGTAGGCGGTGTACCAGGCAGGGGCTTCGAGGATGTTGCGGCGGATCACCGGCGGGGTCACGGTGTCGTAGTAGCCCTGGCCAATCATCTGCACGGCCATCTTGTTCTTGCCGGCGAGCTTGCGGAGCTCGGCGAGGACCTGGACTTCACTCAGTGCGCCCTCAAGGGTGAGGGGCTTGTCCTGGCGGATGGAATCCGGGACCGCGCTGTCCACCAGGCCATCAAGGGTGTCGTAGCCGACTGCCTTGAGCATGGTGTCGATGTCGGACTGGCGGCGCGCGCCGATATGGCGGTCAGCGAAGGTGGTTGGGGACGATTGAACCGTCATGAGAGGAACTCCATAATTCAGGTGGCGAAGGGTGCCACTTTGATTCGGGTTCCTCCCCGCTCTGTATTGGACCTGAGAGTTTTGCATTGCCCTGCTGTTCAGCGGGGCGCCACTTGCACCGTCGGTGAGCCCGGTTGCCCGGACTGCTTTCCAGAGTTGCCTTGCCGCGGCGGTACGTGGGCCTGAGAGATTCCTGGGGAGGATTTGCTCCTACGGCGCCTGCAGAACGTACCGGCAGGACTCTCCCGCCGCAGATCATAAGCACGTGCCACTGGTGGGTGACACGGCTCACACCTTACAGGGTCACGGGGCGGGATGCAAAATCCGCGTCCCTCCAAGGCGGACGCACGACGGCGGGACGCGCCCGCCGTCGTGCGCTTGCCAAAGCGTCAGGAGACGCCGGCGAGGACCCCGTCGATCCGCGCCAGCAGTCCGGGCCACCCGCTGCCCATGCCTTCAATGGCCTGCTTGCCCAAGGGGGTGTCGAGGCGGAATCCGGCGTGTTCGTGGTGGAGTACCGTGCCGCCGTCGACCGGCTCGAGCCGCCAGGTGATGGTGGTGTCAAGCACGCCCTCCGAGAAGAGGAAGCTAATGGATTTGCCGGGGTCGGCGCCGAGGACCTCGCACTGCTGCTGGCCCCAGGAGCCCATGTCCAAGGTGAAGCGGTGGCCCACAACCGGCGCGATATCGCCAGGCGCCCACCAGCGGGCCAGCAGTCCGGGGGTGGTCAGCACGGCCCAGACAGATTCCGCGGGGTGCGCGAAGCGGCGTTCGAGCCGGATGGCGTTCTCGGTCATGACGGTTTCTCCTCGTCCAGAAGTTCTGCCAGCGCGTCGAGGCACCGGTTCCCATGTGCCTATTTAGGGGGCGGCCCTTTTGCCGATCCGATAACCAGCCCAGAACGCCAGCACCAGCAGCCCGACTCCGGCGACGGCCAGCCCGATTTGTGTTCCTTGGGTCACGAAGGCGATGCCGTTTCCGCTGAACAGTTGATTGCTCAGGGGCGCGTAGGCGAACCAGCCAAAGCTTGCGTTCGCGTTGCTCCATGCGACGAGGCAGCCCACATTACCGCTGCCAGGCCTGCAATGGGCACGATGGCGGCAAGCAGGCTGGCAGAGTGCGGTGATTTGCGGCTTTCAGATGTGTTGGTGTCCCCCATGCAGGCGAGTCTAGCCGGGCTGCCCACGGCATCCATCCCGGGGCAAGACAGGCTCAGCCCGCCGGGTTTAGGCTGGGCGGATGTTGACCATCGGCAGCACAGTCCTCGGCGTCAACGACGTCGCCCGCTCAACCGCCTTTTGGCACGCCGCCCTCGGCTACGTCCCGCAGGAGCCCGGCGACGAAACCTGGGTGATCCTGGTGCCGGCATCCGGCCATGGAGCGCAGCTTGCCCTCATGCTGAGCGAGACGCCGGTCCAGGAGCACCCCCGCATCCACCTGGATTTGTATGCCGACGACCAGGACGCCGAGGTGGAACGGCTGGTTTCACTCGGCGCCCGGCGCGTCGACTGGGACCTCTACCCGGAGGACCCCGACTTCGTGGTCCTCGCCGACCCGGACGGTAACCGGTTCTGCGTCGTCGACAAGAGTCCGCGGTAGCACCGGAGCCTCTACCCACACCGGATCGGCGCAGCTGCCGGGACGCTTACAATTCAAGTATGTGAACTGTGGGCATTAGCTTTATGCCCCTCGAGCCCTCACTGGGGAGTAGAAGATGGCCGAAGACCGCGGGAATCCGACAGTCAAGTCGGCGGACCGGGCCCTGACCGTGGTCGAATTCGTCGCCGGTAAGGGCTCCGCCAGCTTCACGGAAATTCTAGAAGGGCTGAGCCTGCCGCGTTCGAGCGCACACGGGCTGCTCAATACCCTCTGCGCCGCGGGCTGGCTCGACCACAACAGCGCTAACAAGCAATACTCACTGGGGTTGCGCGCCTGGCAGGTAGGCCAGCTCTACACCGGCCACCAGACCTTGGCCAACGTGGCCAAGCCGGTCATGGACCGGCTCTCGGCGTCACTGGGCGAAACCGTGCAGCTTGCGCTCCTTGATGGAGTTGAAAACGTCTATATCGCGATCAGCCAGGCCCCGGGCGGCATGCGCCTCGGCTCATCCGTAGGCATGCGTCTGCTGGCTCATGCAACCGGGATTGGCAAGGCCCTCCTGAGCATGCTTGAACCCGAGGAAGCCGAACGGCGCCTTGAGTCCGTTGCGCTGCCCAGGCTCACCGAAAAGACGGTAACGGACATTGGAGCCCTCAAGTCGCTGGTGACCCAGGCCAAAGGTGCCGGGTTTGCCCTTGACGACGAGGAGTACCTGGAGGGCTGCCGCTGCGTGGCCGTTCCCCTGACCAGCAAGGCGGGGGGCGGAATGTACGCTGCGCTCTCCGTGACCATGCCGACGGCAAGGACCGACGCCGGGTGGCCCGGAAACATACTCAGCCCGCTGGTCGCCGCGGCTCAGGAGATCCGCGCCCTCCTTGGTGTACGGGAACCAGATCTAACCATTCCCGCTGAACGCAACTCGGACAACCCGCGCAACATTTCCGCCCGTTCCGCGTAGCACCGCGCCATGCTTGCACCCCTCTGTGAGCTGTGCCATACTCAGGCTTGTTCACATTCGTGAACACTATTTCATATTCATGAACTCAATGAGGAGTTAGTGTGTCACTTCCAATGACAGCTCCCACCGGCCAAGCGCTGGCACCGATCGTCAGCCGCGTCACCCGCCGTCTCATCCCGGTCCTTCTGCTCATGTACATCCTGGCGTTCCTGGACCGCGCCAACCTCGGCTTTGCCAAGGCATCCTTCCAGGCGGACACCGGGCTGTCCGACGCGGCGTACGCCTTGGGCGCGGGCATCTTCTTCCTCGGTTACGCAGCACTGGAAGTTCCCAGCAACATCCTCATGCGCAAGCTCGGCGCCAAGATCTGGCTGGCCCGGATCATGATCAGCTGGGGCATCGTCTCCGCACTCATGATGTTCGCCCAGACTGAGTGGGCCTTCTACATCCTCCGGGTACTCCTCGGCATCACCGAGGCAGGGTTCTTTCCCGGCGTAATCCTCTACCTGACGTACTGGATTCCCACCCAGTTCAGGGGGCAGGTCAACGGACTGTTCTACTTCGGCGCACCGCTCGCCTTCATCTTCGGTGGACCGCTCTCGGGGATGCTTCTTGACCTCGACGGCCTGGGCGGGCTGCAGGGGTGGCAGCTCATGTTCCTCGTCACCGGCGCACTCACGGTGGCCGTGGGCATCTGGGCATTCTCCTACCTGGACAACGGACCGGCGGATGCGAAGTGGCTGAACGACAGCGAGCGCGCCACCCTGATCGCAGCACTCAATGTCGAGGACCGGGTCAAAGCGGACCACTCCCCCAAGGGCGCCCTCCGCGCCCTGACGAACCCCAAGGTGCTGTACTTCTGCCTCATCTACTTCACCATCCAGATGAGCGTCTACGGCGTCACGTTCTACCTGCCCACCCAGATCGCCAAGCTCGTGGGCGCGAAGGTGGGGCTCGGCGTCGGGCTCATGACCGCTGTGCCGTGGGGATTCGCCATTCTCGCCACCTTCCTGCTCAGCCGGCTGGCAGACAGGACCGGAAAGCGCCGTCTCGTGGCCTCTGCGTCCCTGACCGCGGCAGCAGTAGGCATCCTGGCTTCCGCACTGACGGACAACCCGCTGATGGGACTCGCGGCACTCTCCCTTGGCGCTGCAGGCTTCATCTCCGTGCAGCCCGTTTTCTGGACGCTTCCCACCGGAATGCTCGTTGGCGCCGCCGCAGCCGGCGGGATTGCGCTGATCAACTCGATCGGCAGCCTCGGAGGGTTCGTCGCCCCCATCGCCAAGACCTGGGCGGAAGCCTCGTTCGGCCCCAGCGCAGGGCTCTTCCTCCTGGCCGGTACGGCCATGGCCGGGGCCGTCCTGCTCTTCAACAGCCACCGGATCAGCAAGATCGTTGACACCAATCCGCTGGCCCAGCCCATCCCCGAGAAGGTGCACTGATGCGGGTACTCGAACTCAAGGACTTCCGGCAGCTTGTTGTGGCGGAACGGGCCGAACCCGGCGCCGGTCCCGGGGAGGTGCTCATCGACGTCGTTGCAACGGGCATCTGCGGATCGGACATCCATGGATACACCGGCGAAAACGGCCGCCGCGTTCCGGGCCAGGTCATGGGCCACGAGACAGTGGGCCGCATTGCCGCCCTGGGAGCCGGGACGGAAGGCTCCGGCCTGGCTGTAGGCCAGCCGGTGACGTTCAACCCGCTTATCAGCTGCAACCGCTGTGAAGCCTGCGACGCCGGCCAGCAGCAGCACTGCCCGGACCGGACAGTTATTGGGGTCAACCCCGCGATCGTGTCCGCTTTCGCGGAACAGGTGGCGGTTCCGGTTGCCAACGTTGTGGCACTGTCCTCCGGGACGCCGATCGTCTACGGAGCGCTGATCGAGCCCCTGGCGGTCGCCTTCCACGCGGTGCGCCGCGCCCGGATCCGGCCGGGCCAGAGAGTCCTGGTCATCGGCGGCGGTCCGATCGGCCAGTCCGTCATCCTCGCTGCGCTGCAGGAAGGTGCGGAGCAGGTCCTGGTCTCCGAGATGGATCCGGCCCGGCGGGATCTCTGCGAACGCCTCGGGGCGACCGCGCTCGACCCTGCAGAGGGTCCGCTGGACCAGCAGGTCAGGACGCACTTTGGACGCCTCGCAGACACCACCGTGGACGCTGTCGGCATCAGACCCACGATTGCCGGTGCCCTGGATGCGACAAAGTTCGGCGGCGTCGTCTCGCTGGTTGGCATGGGTTCCCCGGAACTTGCCTTCAATGCTTACCGTGTTTCCACGGAAGAACGGGAGATCGTGGGCAGCTTCTGCTACAACAACCAGGACTTCCGCGATGCGGCCGCTTGGGTGGACCAGGGTTCCCCCGTATTGGCGGAGCTCATTAGCCGTGAAGTTCCCATGGAAGACGCCGACGCCGCGTTTGCCGGGCTGGCCGCGGCGGACGGCACCGCCGGCAAAGTATTGATCCGCCTCGATTCAGCAAGGAACAGCCAATGAGCATTGAAAACCGCATCCGCCACGTCCGCGCCTATACGCTGCGCGGCGGCGGAGCCGACTACCACGACCAGGACGCCGGGCACTGGATCGATGACCACATCGCCACGCCCATGTCCGTCTACCCGGAATACCGGCAGTCCCGCCAGAGCTTCGGACTGAACGTCCTGGGCACCCTGGTGGTCGAGATCGAGGCGGACGACGGCACCGTAGGTTTCGCCGTCACCACCGCGGGCGAGCTCGGCGCCTTCATCGTGGAGAAGCACCTCGCCAGGTTCGTCGAGGGTGCACGCGTTACGGACATCGAAAAAATCTGGGACCAGATGTACAAGTCCACTCTGTTCTACGGCCGCAAGGGCGTGGTGCTGAATGCGATCAGCGCTGTGGACCTGGCGCTCTACGATCTCCTGGGCAAGATCCGGCAGGAGCCGGTGTACGCCCTGCTGGGCGGCCCGGTCAGGGACGAACTGACCATGTACGCCACCGGCGCCAGGCCCGACGTCGCCAAGAAACTCGGGTTCATTGGCGGCAAAATGCCGCTGCACCACGGGCCTGCCGAGGGTGAGGAGGGCCTGCGCAAGAACCTGGAAATGATCCGGGACATGCGGGAGAAGGTGGGCGATGATTTCTGGCTGATGTTGGACTGCTGGATGTCGCTGGACCTCGAATACGCCACGCGCCTGGCGCACGGCGCTGCCGAGTACAACCTGAAATGGATCGAAGAAGCACTCCCGCCGGACGACTACTGGGGCTACGCCAAGCTCAAGAAGCAGGTTCCGCCCAAGATGCTGGTGACCACCGGCGAGCATGAGGCCACCCGTTGGGGCTTCAAACTGCTGCTGGACATGGAGTGCGCGGACATCCTCCAGCCCGACGTCGGATGGTGCGGGGGTATCACTGAGCTCACCAAGATCTCAGCCATGGCAGACGCTGCCGGCGCGCTCGTGGTCCCGCACGGTTCGTCCGTGTACTCGTACCACTTCGTCGTGACCCGGACCAACAGCCCGTTCGCCGAGTTCCTCATGATGCATCCAACCGCGGAGGAAGTGGTGCCCATGTTCTCGCCGATGCTGCTGGGTGAGCCGGTGCCCGTTAACGGCAAGATCAAGGTCCCCGAAACGCCGGGCTTCGGCGTCGAGTTGAACCCGGCGCTGGAGAAGCTGCGGCCCTACACGCACTGAACCACGAGTACCGACCGTTACAACAGACAAATTTTGCGAACAGGAACACATTCAATGGAACTCATGCGCCTCGGCGAACCCGGCCAGGAAATCCCGGTAGCCGTCCAGGACGGGAAGTACTTCGACCTGCGCTCTATCACCGTGGACATCGACGGTGATTTCCTGGGCGGCGGCGGCATCGCCAAAGCCCGGGCCGCCGTCGAATCCGGCCTCCCCGAACTTGAGGACGCCGCATCACTGCGCATCGGAGCGCCGGTTGCCAAGCCCGGTGCTGTGCTGTGCATCGGGCAGAACTACGCGGCCCACGCAGCGGAATCGGGGGATGCACCGCCGTCGGTACCCATCTTGTTCTTCAAGCACCCCAACACTGTGGTTGGCCCCTTTGACCATGTGGTCATCCCTCCGGGTGCGGAGAAGGTGGACTGGGAGGTTGAACTTGCTGTCGTGATCGGCAAGCGCGCCTCGTACCTTTCCTCCCCGGAGGAGGCGCTGGACTACGTTGCCGGCTACACCGTCAGCAACGACGTCTCCGAACGCGCCTACCAGGTGGAGCACTCCGGAGGCCAGTGGTCCAAGGGCAAATGTTGCGCCACCTTCAACCCCCTGGGCCCGGCATTGGTTCCGGCCGAGGAAGTGGGCGATCCGCAAAAGCTGCGCCTGCGGTCATCCGTGAACGGTGAGCCCAGGCAGGACTCCACCACGGCAGACATGATCTTCTCCGTGGCGCACATCGTCTGGCACCTGTCCCAGTACCTTGTCCTGGATCCGGGCGACGTCATCAACACCGGAACGCCGCAGGGGGTGGCGCTGTCCGGCAAATTCCCCTATCTCCGCGAAGGGGACACGATGGAAATCGCCATCGAAAAGCTGGGCCGGCAGGAGCAGAAGCTGGTCAGCTTCGAGCGCTAACGCCGGGGGCGCAAGACAAAGCGGACGACGGCGGGACCCCCCGCCGTCGTCCGCTTTGCTTTAAGGCGGCCAGCGATTCTCCTGGCTGGTTTTCCTGCCAAGCCGCTGCCTAGATGCCCTCATCGGGCGAACCAGCTGTGCGTTGACGAAGGCGAGGTTGCACTGCCAGCCGCCTTGAATGGCTCAATCTCCTGGTTGCATATGCAAAAGCCGAGCCAGCGAGAAGTAATCCGGCCGCGGTTGCCCACACAAGGTTGTTCGCCCCAGTGGCAGTTGTACCCGCGGGCGCGGCTTCTGTTGTGCCGCCGACGGGGACGGCGGAAGCACCCAGCGGCGACGGAGCAGAGAGTGCAACTGCTGCTGGCAACGATGCTTCTGAAGGTGCAGTTTCGGCGCCGTTGGCGACGTCATCCGCCGCAGCCGCAGGTGGAGTCGTTTCAGGTTCACCCACCGGCACTTCCGCTTTGCGGGCGTCGGCTGAGTACGGGGCGGAAGCGGAGCCTGCCTGAAGCGCCCGGGCAGGGGCCGGCGCATCATCAGCACCTGGAGTGAAAGTGGAGGCAGAAACAGGAGCTTCAATGGCGGTTAGGACCGGGGCAGGTGGTTCACTGGCGCTTACCGTCGCTTCAGCGGGAGCTGGAACAGAAGCTGCAGTCCCTTGCAGCCCACAATGTGTGCCTACTCCCGCCCATGCATCACCAAGCTGCAAATTCGCGCAGGAGGGAAGAGGCGGAGTGGGCGGGGGTACAAACAGCAACCTGTTAGGAGTTGCACCTTTGTTGGCGCTGACTGCACCGATCGTGGCGTTATTGATCATTGTCTGCTGAACTTCGGCCGGAGACAGCGAACGATCACGGGAAAGCAGGATCGCAGCCGCACCAGAAACGTGAGGAGTAGCCATGGAGGTGCCATCCAAATTGTTGCTAGCGGTAGGAGAGCTATTCCACGCAGACCTGACGGCTACACCGGGGGCGTGAATATCAACGCAGGAACCGTAGTTGGACCATGATGCCTGGGCATCATTGATGTTTGTTGCTGCGACGGTAATGGCAGATGGAACTTTGGCGGGGGAGGTAAGGCAGGCATCCTGACCGGAGTTTCCTGCTGCCGCTATTACTGTTATCCCGTCGTTTATGGCGCTTTGAACCGCCGTATCAAAGGAGGCATTGGTAAAACCGCCGACGCTTAGGTTCATCACCGCTGGTTGGCCGGCATTATGGTGCGATATCGCCCAGTCAATACCCGCCATGACTGTGGACGACCAGCCGCTCCCGTCACACTCAAGGGTTCGGACGGGAATGATGTTCGCTTTCTTGGCAACGCCGTACGTTGTTCCCGCGGCGGTGCCGGCGACGTGGGTTCCGTGGCCGTTACAGTCATTAACTCCATGGCTGTCATTGATTGCGTTCCAGCTCGCAGGGACCCTGCCGGAAAACTCTGAATGGGACATGAGCAGTCCGGTATCAACGACGTAGACGTTCACGCCGGCCCCTTCAGCATCGAAGCCGTACTGCCCGTCTCTTCCGGACCGCTGATCCACCCGGTCAAGCCCCCCAGACGGATGTGGAACTGGCTATCGAAGCACGGCTGTCGAGTTCCACGGACGCTACGTCTGCCGATTCTTTTAGCGACTCCATTTCCTTAGGTGTCGCCACAACTACTGAAGCCTTCATTGCGTGGGAAAGCGTCGCTTTTACTTCTATCCCGTTTTGTTCCAGGGACCTGGACTCCACTTCCGCGTTCACGTTATTGCCGTACTTAACGATGTATCGGCTCTGCCCTTCCGGCAGGGAAGGCGAGTAAGAGGGAGCCGCGGGGGAAAGACTAAGGCCAGCATGAGCCACAGCGGGGCTCAGGAAGAGAGCCATTGATCCAGCAAAAACGGAGCTAACAGCAAAAAGGGCATGGGGCAAAAGCTTCTTCATGCAGTGGCTTTCCGTTCAGAGCTCTTCGCGTGACGGTCGCATAAGGACGGGAACGAAGAGCAGGGCTGGTCGACAATTTCCCTGCCGCGTTACCGGCCGGGCGTAGCAGACGGTCCGGGGCTTCTGGAGCCTGCCAGGTGAAGGGAAGCTGCGCACCGACCCGGGCTTACTGCTTATTGGTAAGGCAACTGTAAGCACGGGTTTGGATGCGAAAACGGGATTTGGTCCGTGACGCGGATTCCTAGGGAAATCCTGCGCATTTTTTGCGATAAGCCTTGCCTGGCGCTGGTTCCGGCCTCATCCGGATCCGCGCCGGCCGGAGGGTTAGTGGAGCGCAGAACACAGCGAACGACGGCGGGACCTCCCGCCGTCGTTCGCTTTAGTTTTGTGCGCCTCCCGCTAGACCTTTGCGGGTTCTGCCACCTTCAGGGGTTCGATCTTGCCCATCACGAAGAGGTAGTTGGCGGCGCCGATCAGGGCCACCGCACCGATGACGGCGAGCGGTGCCACGAAGGAGCCGGTCTGGTCCACAAGGACGCCGATCAGGATCGGGGTAAAGATGCCCGCCAGGTTGGAGGCGAAGTTCTGCAGGCCGCCGATGGAGCCCACGTGGCGTGAGCTCGGGGCGACGTCGGCCGGCAGTGACCAGATGCCTGTTGCCGCGACGGTGAGGCTGGAGTATGCCACCGACAGCAGGGCCAGCGCCATCCAGGCCTCGGGTACCAGGGCCGCGAACATGATGACTGAGCCGCCGGCCAGGCCGCCGGCGATGGCGGTCTTGCGGACGCGGGTGATCGACACGCCCCGCTGGACGGCGCGGTCTGCAACGTAGCCGGCCAGCCAGCCGAACAGCACGGCGCAGATTCCGGGGATGGCGCCGAAGAAGCCGAGCTTGAGCAGGTCGAAGCCGCGCTCCTTGACCAGGTAGCTCGGGAAGAACGTGATGAAGAAGTAGATGGCGCTGTTGAGGCAGAAGAAGCCGAACATCATGCTCAGGACTGTCCGGTACTTGAACAGCGACCGCCACGGAAGCTTTGCGGCACCCTCGTCATCGCTGGCTGCGCTGCGGGCGCCGCCTTCCTGGATATAGGCAACCTCGGCAGCATCCGCCGTCGGGTGCTCCTCCGGGCTGCGGTAGACCTTCCACCAGACGGCCGCCCAGATGATGCCGGCAATGCCGATAATGATGAACACGGCGTGCCAGGACGTGAAGGCAACAATCAGGGTCACGATCGGCAGCGCGATCACCGCGCCTACACGGGATCCGGAGTCCCAGATGCTCGTGGCAAACGCACGCTCCCGGACCGGGAACCAGGTGGCCACCACCTTGGCCGCGGTGCTGGGGGCGGGGCTTTCGCCAACACCGAGCAGGAACCGGGCGGCGAAAAGGGACCAGAAATTTGTGGCGGCAGCGGTAACCATGGTGAAGACGGACCACCAGACGGCCGCGAGCGAGAACGACCTGCGCGGGCCCACCTTGTCCACGTACCAGCCGGCGGCCAGCTGGCAGAAGTCGTAGGCCCAGAAGAAGGCCGCGAAGATCAGGCCCTGCTGGGTTGCCGAGAGCTCGAAGTCCTTGCCCATGAACGGCAGCGCAACACTGAGGCTGGAGCGGTCGAGGTAGTTGATGCTGAGGCCGATGAAGGCGAGCCAGATGATCATCCAGCGTTTGCGGGTCATGGTTCGGGGAGCCTTGGGGGAAGTTTTGGGGGCAAGCCTACTGCCTAGAGCAGTCATACGGTCTCCTTTGACGTAAACAGGGGCTTCGGGCGCAGCGGCCAAGGAAGGGCCGGGCGCATTTTCGGGGGAAACGATCATATAGGAATGTTGTTGATCATATATGGAAAGTGATCCAGGACAAGTCCCCGCCCGGCAAAAACTTCGCCACGGTCCCCAAACCGGCCAGTGGCTTATGATTCCCACAGCGACTCCGGCAACACACTGCGAAGAGGTAAATGCGTGCCACCACGTCAACCGTCCGAGACTTCCCGCATCAAGGCAGCCGTCACCGACGTCTATTCCGCGATGCGGGCGTCCATCCTGAACGGCGAAATCGAGCCGGGCACCCGGATCAACATCGACGCCGTTTCCCGCGCCATGGGCGTATCCCAAACCCCGGTGCGGGAGGTGCTCCAGCGGCTGGAGGGCGACAACCTGGTGGTGTACACGCCTGGCCGCGGCTACAGCACCACTCCCCTGCTGGGCCTGGACGAGCTGCGTTCCCTATTTGAATTCCGGCTGCTGGTGGAGCCGTGGGCCGCCCGGGCGGCAGCAGTGGACCGGCTCGCCAACCCTGCCCGCGCCCTGGAAAGGGAACTGGCCACCTTCCAGGGCCTTATCCAGGCCGGCGGCGACCTGAGGCAGGACCTCGTTGCCCATGACACCCGCTTCCACGACACCATCCTTGCGGCGGCCGGTAACCCGGTGGTCCGGCACGCTTTCGCCCAGACGCACTGCCACCTGCACACCTTCCGCCTCTACCCCGCGGACGTGGACGGCGCCAGCACCATGGCCGAGCACTCGGCCGTCCGGGAGGCCATCCAGGCCTGCCGTCCGGAGGAAGCCGAAGCGGCCATGGCGGAACACATCAGGAATTCCTTTACCCGCTTTGCGCAGGCGTTCGAGGGAAAGGTGGACCTGGAGCCCCTCGAGGAGGGCGGGCCGCCCAGGACCCGCATCGTCTGACCGCAGGCGAGCCAGCAGAAGGAAGCCCGGCAACGCGCCGGGCTTCCTTTTTCGTTGGACCGGCCACAAGACTTGATCTGGGTCACGGACCATATATGATTACGGAAGTTCATATAGGAAAGCCCAGAAATCCTCCCAGTGCAGAGAGAAGACCAGCATGCCTTCCATTTCTTCCATCCGTACCCAGGACGTCCGTTTCCCGACGTCCCTGGAACTCGATGGCTCCGACGCGGTCAACGTTGACCCCGACTACTCCGCCGCCTACGTGGTCATCCGCACGGACGCGGGCGACGAAGGCCATGGGTTTGTGTTCAGCTGCGGCCGCGGCAACGAAGTCATCACCCACGCCATCGATTCCTATGCCGCCCTCCTGCTGGGCCGGGACATCGACGAGCTCATCTACGACCTGGGCAATGCTTCCAAGCGGCTGATCCACGATTCCCAGCTACGGTGGCTCGGCCCGGAGAAGGGCGTCACCCAGATGGCGGCCGGTGCCTTGGTCAGCGCCCTCTGGGACATCCGGGCCCGGCGCGAAAACAAGCCGCTGTGGCTCCTGCTCAGCGAAATGCCCGCCGAGGAGATCGTCGACGTCGTCGATTTCACCCACATCCGCGACGCCCTCAACCCCCAGCAGGCACTGGATATCCTGCGCGCCGGGGAGGACGGCAAGGCGGCGCGGATCGCCGCACTCAAAGCGGACGGCTATCCCGCCTACACCACCTCCCCCGGCTGGCTGGGCTACAGCGACGAGAAGCTGGTCCGGCTCAGCAAGCAGGCGGTGGCCGACGGCTTCTCCATGATCAAGCTCAAGGTGGGCGGCGACCTGAACGATGACCGCCGCCGCATGTCCCTGGCCCGGCAGGCCGTGGGTGACCTCCCCATCGCCATCGACGCCAACCAGCGGTGGGAGGTCTCCGAAGCGATCGAATGGGTGAACCACCTGGCCGAGTTCAACCCGTACTGGATTGAAGAGCCAACCAGCACTGACGACATCCTGGGCCACGCCGAGATCCGCAGGGGCGTCGCACCGGTCCGCGTGGCCACCGGTGAGGCCGTCGCCAGCCGCATCGTGTTCAAGCAGCTCCTGCAGGCCGGCGCCATCGACGTCCTCCAGCTGGACTCCACCCGCGTGGGCGGCGTCAACGAGAACATCGCCAACCTGCTGCTCGCCGCGAAGTTCGGCGTCCCGGTGTGCCCGCACGCGGGCGGCGTGGGGCTCTGCGAGCTGGTCCAGCATTTCTCCTTCTTCGACTACGCGGCCATTACCGGCAGCCAGGACGGCCGCATGATCGAGTATGTGGACCACCTGCACGAGCACTTCGCCGAGCCGGTCCGCATTATCAACGGCCGCTACGCCGCCCCGCAGCTGCCCGGCACCGGCGCAGAAATGCTCAGCGCCTCGCGGGCACGGTGGGAGTTCCCGGGCGGCGCCGGCTGGGCGGAAGTGGGCAACCGCGCCGCCGTCACCGGCGCCCAGCTCGCCCAGGCGGGAGGCGCCCGATGACCACCAGCGTGGCTGAGCTGGACGCCGCCGTCGAAGCCGCCCACGCCGCCTTCGAAAAGGCCCGGACGGCGGACCCATTCACCCGCGCGTCCTGGCTGGAGGCTGTTGCAGCAGCCCTGGACAATGACGCCGATGCGCTCGTGGCCGTCGCGCAGCAGGAAACACACCTGGCCGAGGCGCGGCTCCGCGGCGAACTGAAGCGCAGCACCTTCCAGCTCCGGCTGTTCGCGGACGAAATCCGGCGCGGCGAGCACTTCGACGCCACCATCGACCACGCGGACCCGAAATGGGGGATGGGGCCGCGGCCGGACCTGCGCCGCTACAACGTGCCGCTGGGTGTGGTGGGCGTCTTCGGCGCCTCCAACTTCCCCTTTGCCTTCGGCGTGATGGGCGGCGACAGCGCCTCGGCTCTGGCCGCCGGCTGCGCGGTGGTGCACAAGGCGCACGACGGCCACGTCCAACTGGCCTCGCGCACCGCGGAAATTGTGGTGGCCGCTCTCCAAGCTGCCGGGGCGCCGTCGGGACTCTTCTCCCTGGTGACCGGACGGTCCGCCGCGGAGGCCCTCGTTGACCACCCCCTGACCAAGGCCATCGGTTTCACCGGCTCGACGGCGGGCGGCCGCGCCCTGTTCAACCGCGCCGCCGCACGGCCCGAGCCCATTCCCTTCTTCGGCGAGCTCGGCGGAATCAATGCCGTCTTCGTCACCGAAAACGCATGGGCCGCCCGCCGCGATGAGATCGTGGCAGGGTACGCGGGTTCCTTCACCCTGGGCATGGGCCAGTTCTGCACCAAACCGGGACTGCTGTTCGTTCCCCGCGGGCACACCGACGCCGTCCGCGCGGCCCTGAACGAGGCACTGAAGGGTTTCGCTGCCGCACCGCTGCTCAGCGAGCGGCTGCACCAGGGGTACGCGGGCGCCGTCGAAGGTTTGCGCGGTACGCAGGGCGTGGAGGTGCTGGTGGAGGGAGACTTTGCCGAGGCGCCGTCCCCCACGGTGCTGCGCACCTCGGCGTCCGCGGTCCGCAAGGACCCGTCTATCCTGCGCCAGGAGATGTTCGGGCCGGCGAGCCTCATTGTGGAGTACGGGGACGAGTCGGAGCTCCCGGCATTGGCCGGGCTCCTTGAGGGACAGCTCACCACCACGCTGCAGGCGGAAGCGGACGACGACGTCTCCGACCTTGCCGCCCGGCTCACCGACATCAGCGGCCGGGTGCTGTGGAACGGCTGGCCCACGGGCGTTACCGTCAGCTACGCGCAGCACCACGGCGGCCCGTACCCGGCGACGTCGTCGAACACCACGTCTGTGGGGACGGCAGCCATACGGCGTTTCCTGCGCCCGGTCGCCTACCAGTCCTTCCCTGCGGAGCGGCTGCCGGAGCCGGTGCAGGATGCCAACCCCTGGCGGGTGCCGCAGCGCGTGGACGGAGAGTGGCACCGGCCGGAAGGTGCGCCGGCGACGGCGGGTGGCGGCCAGTGAACGCGCCCAGCGACATCAGCCCGGTGTCGGTCCTTCCGGAGGATGCTGCCGGGGCGCTCCTGATCGGCAGGATCTGGGACGTCGACTCCTTCGGTCCGCGCGTCGTCGCAGTCCAGGGCGGGGACGTCTATGACCTCCAGCCCCTGGCCGGGACAGTCTCAGAACTCCTTGAACGCCCGGACCTCGTAACTGCTATCCGAGCCGCCATGACCGCGCCCCGGTGGGCAACGTCGGAGATCATCGAAGCCTCGCTGGCCCGCGACACCACCCGCCCGCATCTTCTGGCCCCCGTGGACCTCCAGGTCATCAAGGCCTGCGGCGTGACGTTTGTGGACAGCATGATCGAGCGGGTGATCGAGGAGCGCTGCGCCGGCGACGCCAGCCGCGCCGAGCAGACCCGTGAGCTGGTGGCGAAGGCACTGGGCGGCAGCATCGCAGCCATCCGACCGGGCTCCGCCGAAGCCGCAGAGGCCAAGAAGGTGCTGATCCAGGAAGGGCTGTGGTCGCAGTATTTGGAGGTGGGCATCGGACCGGACCCCGAGGTGTTCACCAAAGCCCCCGTGCTGTCCTCGGTGGGACTTGGCGCCCAGGTGGGGATCCCGTCGTTTTCCTCCTGGAACAACCCCGAGCCGGAGCTGGTGCTCATCGCCACCTCGGAGGGTACCGTTGTGGGCGCAACACTGGGCAACGACGTCAACCTGCGCGATGTCGAGGGCCGGAGCGCCCTGCTGCTGGGCAAAGCGAAGGACAACAACGCCTCCAGCGCCCTGGGCCCCTTCATCCGCTTGTTCGACGCCCACTTCACCCTGGATACCCTCCGCGACGAGGAAATCCTGCTGCGGGTCGATGGCGCGGACGGCTACAGCCTTGAGGGGCGGAACTCGGTGGCACGGATCAGCCGGCCCTTCGAGGAACTGGTCGCCGCAACGCGCGGACGCCACCACCAGTACCCGGACGGCTTCGCCCTGTTCACCGGCACCCTCTTCGCCCCCACGCAGGACCGCGACGAGCCGGGGCAGGGCTTCACGCACAAAATGGGCGATACCGTCACCATCCGCAGCCGGCACCTCGGCGCACTCATCAACCAGGTGGGCCGCGCCGAGGAATTGCCGGAATGGTCCTATGGGCTGCGCCAGCTGTTCGAGTACCTGCACCACCAGCGGGCACTCCAGGAGTCCGCTGCCCAGGTGCGGTAGGCGGACAAAAGCGGACGGCGGCGGGAGGTTCCCGCCGCCGTCCGCTTTTGTTGTGGGGAACAAGCCCGGCGTTGGTGCCGTTGAGATACCTACGAGCATGCCGCCTGCCGGCACCCAACAGAACGGAACCACATGGTCAGGGCTATCTGGAACGGAAAAGTCATCGCCGAATCCGCGGACACCGTGGTGGTGGAGGGCAACCACTACTTCCCCCGCGACGCCGTCAACGCCGGCTACCTCAGGGACAGCGACCTGTACTCCTTCTGCCCGTGGAAGGGCAAAGCCAGCTACCACACGCTGGAAGTGGACGGGAAGCTGAACGTGGACGCGGCCTGGTTCTACCCGGAGCCGAAGCCGCGCGCCAAGCAGATCGAGGACCGCATCGCCTTCTGGCGCGGCGTGACCATCGAGAGCTAGCGGGCTCACCCAAAGCGGGACCTCCTTAAAGCAAGCGGACGACGGCGGGACCTCCCGCCGTCGTCCGCTTGTGTGTGGCTCCGCTCCCCCCAGTCGACGGCGGAAGCGTCAGTTCTTAGCCACGTCCAGCTCGATCACGGCCCAGGACAGCGCCGGGAGCGTTGCCCGGAGCTCGGAGCCGCTCGCCTTCGCCCCTTCCAGCGGTTTGAGCCCCACCTGGTCCGGACGGTCCTGGCTGTTGGCGGTGAAGCGGTCCCCGCCCTCAGGGATCTCCAGGACCTCCGCGCGGACCACCTGACGCGCATCAAACCCGCGCAGTGAGACGTCGATGTCCGCAGCTTGGTCAAGGCCGCGGTTTGCCAGGAAGAGCGCCACGCGGCCCGTTTCCTCGTTCCACGTGGCACTGACATCCACGAGGTCGGTGCTGCCGAAGCGGGCATTGTCGTACTTGTCCGAGTCAATGGACAGGCGCAGGATCTGGCCCTTCGCCAGCTCAGCCATGCGGGCGAACGGGTGGAAGATGGTCTGCCGCCACGCCGGGCCGTTCTCCTCGCTGAAGATGGGGGCGATGACGTTGACCAGCTGCGCCTGGTTGGCGATCTTTACGCGGTCGCCGTGGCGGAGCAGCGAGTTCAACAGGGTTCCCACCACCACGGCATCGGTGACGTTGTACTTGTCCTCGATGAGCCGTGGGTGCTCGCGCCAGCCTGCCTTGGTGACGTTGCGCAGCTGGTCCTCGGTGTCCCGGCCGCGCTGGTACCAGACGTTCCACTCGTCGAAGGACAGGTTGATGTGCTTCTTGTGCTTCCCCTTCGCCCGGACGGCGTCGGCGGTGGCGATGACCGATTCGATGAAGTAGTCGGTGTCCACGGCGCTGGCCAGGAAGCTGCTGGCATCGCCGTCGTGCTCCTGGTAGTAGGCGTGGAGGGAGACGTAGTCCACCTCGTCGTAGGCGTGCGTCAGGACAGTCTGCTCCCAGGCACCAAAGGTGGGCATGCCCGAGTTGGAGCTTCCGCAGGCCACCAGCTCGATGTCCGGGTCCACGAAGCGCATGGCCTTGGCGGCTTCCTGCGCCAGGCGGCCGTACTCCTCGGCGGTCTTGTGGCCGATCTGCCACGGCCCGTCCATCTCGTTGCCCAGGCACCAGAGCTTGATGTTGAACGGGTCCTTGTGGCCGTTCTTGGCGCGGAGATCGGACCAGTAGCTGCCGCCCGGGTGGTTGGCGTATTCCACGATCTCGCGGGCGGCGTCCACTCCCCTGGTGCCCAGGTTGATGGCTTCCATGATTTCCGTCCCGGCACTGCGGGACCAGTCAACGAACTCGTGCAGGCCAAACGCGTTGGTCTCCACGGTGTGCCAGGCACCGTCCAGCCGGCGGGGCCGGTCCTCCCGCGGGCCGATGCCGTCCTCCCAGTTGTACCCGGAGACAAAGTTGCCGCCGGGATACCGGATGACGGTGGCGCCGAGTTCCTTGACGAGCTTGAGGACGTCGCGGCGGAAGCCGTTTTCGTCCGCTTCGGGGTGGCCGGGCTCGTAGATGCCGGTGTAGACGCAGCGGCCCATGTGCTCCACGAAGGAGCCAAAGAGGCGGCGGGGAACTTCGCCGATGGTGAAGTCGCGGTCGAGGGTGATCCGTGCACGGGACATGTGCTGCAGCTCCTTGGTGTTGGTTCAGGTCTGTTGCGTAGGTTTGGTAGGCGGAAGGTGCCGGGTCAGGTCCCGGCGAGGCCCGTCGTCGCAACGCCCTTGATGATCTGGCGCTGGAAGAAGAGGAAGACGAGGATGAGCGGGAGCGCCGCGAGCAGGGCGGACGCCATGTTCTGCGCGTACTGGATGCCGTAGGCGCTCTTGATAGTCTGCAGGCCCACCGGCAGGGTGAGGAGTGCGCCGTCGTTGGTGGCAATGAAGGGCCACAGGAAGTTGTTCCAGGCGCCGATGAACACAAAGATGGCGACGGCGGCCAGGATGGGCCGGGACAGCGGCAGGATGATCTGGGTGAAGATCCGCATGCGGCTGGCGCCGTCCATCACCGCGGCTTCTTCAAGTTCGCGGGGAATCTGGTCGAAGAACTTCTTGAGCACAAACACCATGGCCGGGTGGATGACCTGCGGCAGGATGATCGCCCAGGACGTGTCGATCATGTGCAGGGCAAGCATCTGGTAGAAGAGCGGAATGATCAGCACCGGCGGCGGGACGATGATGGAGGCGATAATCACCGTCATCAGCACCTTCTTGCCCTTGAAGTCGATCCGGGACAGGGCGTAGGCCACCAGCGCGGAGATCACCAGGGTGATGGCCGTGATCGCCGCCGAGGTGTAGAGCGAGTTCCACGTCCAGAGCGGGATGTTGCCGTCCTGGAACACCTTCACGAAGGCTTCGGGAGTAAAGCCTGACGGCGGGAACCAGCTGATCTTCGGAGCCGCGGCATCCGTCTCGGTCTTGAAGGCGGTGGCGGTTGCCCAGGCGAAGGGGATCAGCCAGAGGAATGCGATAAGGGCGGCGACCACGACAGCGGCGATCTTCCCGGCGGTCATCTTCTTGCGGGGCTGGCGGAGGTCCTGGCTGGTGCTGATGCCTGACTCGGGACGGTCGAGGGTCTGTATTGCCATGGTTATGCACTCCTGCGGCGGGTGATGACGAACTGCATGACCGAGACGAGCACGATCAGTCCGAAGAAGATGTAGGAGATGGCTGCGGAATAGCCCAGCCGGTAGCCGGTGAACCCGGTTTCAAAGATGTACTGCACCACGGGCCGCGTTGACCCTCCGGGGCCGCCGGCGGTCATCTGGTACACCTGGTCGAAGATCTTGAGGGAGGCGAGGATCTGGAGGAGCACGATCATCACGGTGGTGGGGGTTAGCTGCGGCAGGGTGATGGAGAAGAACTGCCGCCAGGCTCCGGCGCCGTCCAGGGACGCTGCCTCGTAGTGCTGGTGCGGGATGTTCTGCATGGCGGCCAGGTACAGCAGGAAGTTGAACCCCACCGTCCACCAGAGGGTGGCAATGACAATCGCCCACATGGCCACGTTGGGGTCGTTGAGCCACGCCACCTTAGGGATGCCGATTTTGGACAGGGAATCATTGATCAGGCCAAGCTGCGGGTTGTACATCCACGTGAAGAACAGCGAGACCACGGTGGACGCGAGCAGGTACGGCGCAAAATAGGAGAGCCGCCACAGCCACTGGGCCGGCAAACCCACGTTGAGCAGTGCCGCCATCACCAGGGCCACCAGTACCAGCGGGACCGTGCTGATCACCGTGAAGTAGAGGGTGTTGCCGAGTGAGCGCCACATGCCGGCGTCGCCCAGCGCTTCGGCGTAGTTTGCGAAGCCGATCAGGCTGTCATTGGCTCCGGTAAGGGACTTGCCGGTGAGGCTCATGTAGACGCCGTAAAGCAGCGGCCACACAAGGAAGACGAGGAAGAAAACCAGGAAGGGCGCGGCGAACCCCCAGCCGCTGAGGTTGCTCCTGGTGAGGCTCCCGGGGCTGCGCCGGGCCGCTAGTGAAGAACTCATGAAGGACTCCTTTGTCGCTCGGTGCGGTTAGACCGGGTTGGGCCGGGAAAGAAGGTGGTTGGTGCGCTCTTCGAAGGCGCCCCATCCTGCGGCTGCCTTGTCGCGGCCAAGGAGGACGTTCTGGACGTTCTCCGCGAAGTAGGTCTGCCAGTCGGAGCCCGAGCCGCTGAACCAGGACTCGGGATCGTAGGCGATGACGTCGGCCGCGTTGGCATAGTGCGCCTGCGGCGTGAGGTCCTTGTAGGCCTGGGACTGGACCACAGGCTGGTACGCGGGAATGTGGCCCGCTTCCGCCCAGGAGAGTGATCCTTTGAGGACGTCGCTGACGAACTTGTAGACGTCGCGGCGCTTCGTTTCGTCCAGGTTCAGCTGCCGGGGAAGGACAAAGGAGTGCGAGTCCGCGTAGGCGGCCGGTGTGCCGTAGAGCGTGGGAATGGTTGCGGCGTCCACCGGGATGCCTGCTTTTTTCATGGTGGGCAGTTCCCAGACACCGCTGAACAGCATGCCCGAGCCGCCCCGGGCGAATTCCGCGATGCCGGTGCTGATGTCGCCGCTCTTGGCCGCGATGGTGTCATCAAAAAGCGAGGCCATGAATTCCAGCGACCCAATGGCTGCGTCCCGGTCAACCTTCATTGGCTGGCCCGGCGTGAGGGTGATGTCCGCGCCGTGCTGCTTGTAGAGGGTGTAGAAAAGCCGCCACATCTGGGAACCGCTGCCAAGGTAGCCAAAGGACAGTCCGTGGGCTTGGGTGACCTTCTGCATTTCCTTGGCCATGGCCACGAACTCCTGGGGGGAGGCGACTTCCTGCAGTTGCCCGTCGCCCGCCAGGACGCCGGCCTTGCGGGCGATGTCCGTGTTGTAGAACATTACGAACGGGTGTGAATCCAGGGCGATGGAGAATACCTTGCCGTCCTGCTGGCTCTTCTCCCAGATCCGCGGGGCGAAGTTTTCACCCGTCACGCCGTGCTCTGCCAGCAGCGAGAGGTCCCACGGGTCGATCAGGCCGCCCGGGGCGTAGCCCGGCACCCGGCTGGCGTGCATGATCGCAAGCTCCGGCGGACGTCCACCCGCCGAGGCCATGGCCAGTTTGGTGTAGTACGGCGGCCCCCAGGCCAGCACCGTGGGATGCACCTTGAAGTCCGGATTGGCCTGGTTGGCGCCGTTGATCATCGCCTGCATCTTGATGCCGTCGCCACCGGACAGCAAATGCCAGAACCCGATGTCCCGCACGCCGGCAGCCTGGGCATTTCCGCCGCAGCCTGTCAGTGCGCCTGCTGCCAGGACGCTGCCCAGGGCCGCCGTTCCTGTCAGTAACTGCCTCCGGGACACCTGCTTCCCGGGAAAAAATTCAAACTGCTTCACCAATCACTCCTTTGGATGGGTCCGCTGAAAGGTCACTTCTTGCTGCTCAAAATTCCGGTTCCGGCGCGCTCCACTCCCGGTGGATTCTTGGGGGAGGTGACGCAGGTCTCACGTTACATCGATGTAATAGCTGCCGCAAGGACATATTGTTAGCGCCAACAAGCTGGTGGAACGCTCTCGTTTCAGCCGCGGCTGCTGTCCCGCTCCACAATCGTGTAGTCGATGGAAACCACTCGCTGATCCTGCGCCCTGTCCGCCATGCGTTCGGTCAGGAGGCGCAGGGCTTCGCTGGCAATTGCGCGCTTGTCAAAGGAGACGGTGGTCAGGGACGGCACGGCGTAGCGGCCGTCGGCAATGTCGTCGAACCCCGCCACGGCGATGTCGTCGGGTATCCGCAGGCCCCTCTTCCAAAGCACACTCAGGGCGCCGATGGCCATGGAGTCCGTGAAGCAGAACAGCGCCTCGGGAAGCGGATGGGAGTCCAGGTAGGCCGTGAGGGCATCGGCGGCCGTCTGCGGCGTCCATCTTTCGCAGGGGATCAGCAGCGACTCGTCCCGGTCAATGCCCAGGATCCCCAGGGCCTCTTCATAGCCTTGCCTTCTCAGGGTGGCCGCAGCCGATCCCCTGCCCTGGGTGGTCCCCAGAACGGCAATCCGGCGGCGTCCCGTCCTGGCCAGGGCCAGGGTCATGTCCCGCGCGGCCGCTACGCTGTCCACGAACACCCGGTCGGCGAGCTTTTGGGTGACTTCACCGAGCAGGACCACGGGCGGAAGGGCAACGCCCACCTGGACGGCGCTCTCGTCCAGCACCACGGGGTTGAGGATCAGCCCGTCGATCAGGTTGGAGCGGGCGCGCACCATGAGTTCGTGCTCACGCTGGGGATCCAAACCGGTTTCCTCAAGCTGCACGATCCAGCCCTGCTCGTGCGCCACCTCGACGACATTGTGGGCAATTTCTGCCGAGTACGGCGTGCCCAGGTCAGGCAGGGCCAGCGCAATCACGCCGGACCTTCCGTTGCGCAGCCCGCGGGCGGAGAGGTTGGGCACATAGTCCAGTTCGAGGATGGCCTGCTCCACCTTGGCCCGGGTGGCCCCGCTGACCGGAACGATTCCGTTCATGACGTTGGAGACAGTCTTGGGCGAAACACCGGCGCGGCGGGCGACATCCTTGACCGTGGCGCGCAATGTTCCCCTTCCAAACCTTCCGGGCAATCGCCGCCGGCAGCCAGTGGCTGCCGCTGCTGTGGCCCTGCTGACGATGTTACCTCCAGTATGGACGGACGACGGCGGGACCTCCCGCCGTCGTCCGCCTCCTGCCTGAGGGGTGCCGGCGGGGCTACCAGCCGGGGATGCCCGGGGGTAACGTGGCGATCAGGCTGATACCCATTCGAGGAGGAATGCGGCATGGAAGTGGTCACCATCGAAACGCCCCAGCTTGGCGACCGTACCTATCTTGTCCACGACGGCGCGGTGGGCATCGTCATCGATCCCCAGCGGGACATCGACCGGGTGGAAAAGGCCGTGGCGGACGCCGGCGTGAGAATCACGCACGTGGCCGAGACGCACATCCACAACGACTACGTCACGGGCGGGCTGCAACTGGCCAGTGCCCACAGCGCCGCCTACCTGATCAACGCCGCGGACGATGTGCCGTACGCCCGCCAGCCGATCTCGGACGGAGACATGGTGCAGGTGGGAAGGATGACCGTCAAAGCGGTGGCCACGCCGGGGCACACCCACCACCATCTCTCCTACATCGTTACCGACGGCGAGCGCCAGGCCGTGTTCTCCGGAGGGAGCCTGCTCTACGGCTCCGTGGGCCGCACGGACCTGGTCAGCGACGAAGACACCGTGCCGCTCACCCACCACCAATACGCCTCGGTGCGGCGCCTGGCGGACGAGGCGGGCAAGGAGGCAGGGCTCTACCCCACCCATGGCTTTGGCTCCTTCTGTTCCTCGGGCCCGGCCAGCGGGGCGGAGTCCTCCACCATCGGCGAGCAGCTGAAGGAAAACCATGCCCTCACGGACCCTGACGAAGACCACTTCGTCCGCGAGCTGATCCACAACCTTTCGGCCTATCCGTCCTACTACGCCCATATGGCCCCCATCAACCTGGCAGGCCCCACCGCGCCGGACCTTGACCTGCCCAGCTCCCTGGACGGGGACGAGCTGGCGTCCCGGCTGCAGCGGGGAGAGTGGGTGGTGGACCTGAGGAACCGCATTGCCTTTGCCGGCAGCCATCTCAAGGGCAGCGTCAGCTTCGAATACGGCGACGGCACCAAGTTCACCGCCTTCCTGGGCTGGGTCCTGCCCTGGGACGAGCAGCTGACCCTCGTGGGGGAACACCAGGATGTGGAGAACGCCATCCGGGACCTTTCGCGCATCGGCATCGACAACCCGGATGCCGCCGTCGGCAGTGGACCTGGGGAACTGGCGCCCGGGGCGCCCACTTCCTCCTACCGCAGCGTTGGCTGGCAGGAGGTGTTGCAGAGACCCGCAGACGAGTGCATCCTGGACGTCCGCCGCACCGACGAGTTTGAAAAGTCCCACATCCGCGAGGCGGTGAACATCCCTGTCCATGAGCTGCTGCGCCGCATGGACGAGGTGCCCGCCGGACGGCTGTGGGTGCACTGCGGTTCCGGGTACCGTTCTGCGGTGGCGGCGAGCCTGCTGCAGCGCGCGGGCCACGACGTGGTGCACGTCGATGCCAACTTCCGCGACGCAAAGAAGGCCGGGCTCAACCTCGGATGAACCGGCACCCGCGCCGGCACCCCGCCGCGTCAGAGGTTTGCAGCTTCCTCCTCCGCGAGCCTGATCATGCGGAGTTCGTCCTCAACAGCCCGGGAGGGCCAGTAGTCCTTCGCCAGCTCGCTGGCCCGGACCCGGTCCGCGTCCGGGAAGAGCTTGCCGAGCAGCCCGGCGGCCTGCAGCAGGGCGATCAGGGCTATGGTCCTCGGTTCGGGGGCCTTTGTCCCGGTCTTGCTGAAATTGCCGGCAGGAGCTCCGGAGGTGCCGGATCCGGCACCCGGTACGTCGGCAGCACCGGACTCAGGCGGCTCAAGGTTGGACGGCGCACCGCTAAGTGCCGCGTCGAGCTTCTTCAGCAGTGCCGCCTCGGGGGCGTGGTCCTTCTCCGGGTAGCGCACGGGGCGGAACCTGCCCAGGTGCTTTTCGCCGACGTGCTCCACGATGCCCAGGGAGGCCATCCCCTCATAGACGCGCTGCACTTCGGCGCGTCCCTCAAGCACCGAGACCCACCACCGGGGAGTGTGCGGCCGTGATTTGCCGCGGATGAGCTCCAGCTCGTGCTGAAGGTCGGTTTCCGGCGCAGTGCCCGCAGCCCGGACATGCTTGCCCTGCAGCTCGATTGCGCCGAGCAGGTCCAGTTCGGCAAGGACCGCCCCGGCCAGCGTGGTCCGCAGTGCGAACACCGGGACTTCGGGTTTGCCGGTTGTGTCGTTGGTGGCCAACAGCAGGAATGCCTGGGGAAGGTTCAGTTCCACCGCTTGGGATGTTTCAGCGTCCATGGCAACATGGTGCGCCCATCCGGCGGAGACTGCTACGGCCGAAGTACCTAGGTTTCCGGCTGGAACCGCATTCCTGAACCACACCCAAAGGGACGCGGACGACGGCGGGACGTCCCGCCGTCGTCCGCTTGCGTGTCGCATCGGGAGGGGTCGCCGGTGGGCGGCGTTGCTGGCACACTGGCCCCATGAACGAGGCACTTTCACCCTCCCGCAGGCCTGGCATCCGCGCAGCGATGTTTGTTGATTTCGACAACGTCTTTACCGGCCTGCAGGCGCTGGATCCGTTGGCGGCGAAGCGGTTCGCCGAGGACCCCAAGCATTGGGCCGACGCCTTGTCCGCCGGGGGTTCCGGAGAGGGGCCGCGCCGCTTCCTGATCCGCAACTGCTACCTGAACCCGATGGTGTACTCGAAGTACCGGACGTACTGGACCCGCGCCGGCTTCCGCGTGATCGACTGCCCGTCGCTGACGCAGCGGGGGAAGAGCAGCACGGACATCAACCTGGTGCTGGACGCAATGGACGCGCTCTCCGGAAGCGGCGGCATCGAAGAGTTCTTCATTGCTTCGGCCGATGCCGACTTCACGTCCCTGATCCAGCGCTTCCGTGCCGCTGACCGGATGACAACGGTCATCGCGGCCGGCGCGGTGGCTTTCGCTTACCGGGAGATGGCGGACCACGTGGTGGAATCCCACGATTTCGTTGCGATCCTCAACGGGACCACCGCGGAGCCCATCCATGCCGTGGCCTCTGCGAAACAGCCGCAGGTTCAGGCTGCAGCCAAGGCGAAAACCAAAGCCAGCTCGCCCGCCATCCGCGAGGTCCTGGAGTTCGTACGCTCCGCGCCGGGGCCGGTGGTGGGCGCGATGGTGGCCCACCGGGCGCTCACGGCGGACCCTTCCCTGAAGACCGACTGGGGCGGGTTCGGAAAATTCGGGACGTGGGTCTCGCAGATCGGCAAGGACGTGGAATATTCGGCAGCCCAAGGCGGCTGGGTCTGGGACGGGAAGCGGTTCTCGGTCGAGGATCTTCCCGTGCCGGCCGAGCAGCAACCGGGCATCGAGGAGCAGGTCACCCGCGTGACGGATGTGCCCGCCCTTTCGTCCGCCCAGTTCCGGCAGATTTTCCAGTCCATGGCAGCCCGGCTCCGTGAACATCCGCTCAACCGCACCGAGCTGTCCCGGCAGGTGCGGGACGACTGCGTTAGCGCAGGCCAACCAGTGTCACGCAATGCGGTGAGCTTCGTCCTGCAGGGCCTCACCTACGCCAACTTCCAGCTCAGCGACGAGGCGACGGCGGAAGAGCTGGCAGCAGCGTGGACGGCGAACGTGGAAGAACTCTGCCGGGTGGCGCTGCTGGAGTTCGACGCCGCTGAAAAGCTCGCAGTGCGGCGGTGGGCCAGCGGAGGCCTGCTGGAAGCCTAAACGTGCTGGTCGAAAAGCACCGGGTTGCCGTCCGGATCCAGCAGCATAAAGCTCGCAGGCCCGGTGGTCCCCTCGTCCGCCTCGGAGAGGAATTCCATGCCCTTGGCTTTCAGTTCGCGCTGGAGTTGGCGCACGTCCGTGAACGGCTCCACCGGCTCCGCGTTCTGGTTCCAGCCCGGGTTGAACGTCAGCATGTTCTTCTCGAACATGCCCTGGAAGAGTCCGATGACGGTGTCACCGTTCTTCAGGATCAGCCAGTTCTGCGTGATGTCGCCGCCGAACCTGCTGAAGCCAAGGTTCTCGTAGAACGCAGCGGAAGCCGCGATGTCCTTGACCGCCAGGCTGACCGAAAAAGCGCCGAGCTGCATGTGCTACCCCACTCTCCAAAAGGGACGGAACTGCTGCCGGCCGCGATCCGGCGCGGCAGGAATAGACTACAAGCACAACATCCCTTCCAACATGGGGAGGTCCTCATGGATGCCGAAACCGCCGCTGTGACCGGCCACGACGTCACCACAATCGTCTGCGTGTGCGGCAATACCGTCAGCCAGGATGGCCTGATCCAGGCCAACTCCCAGGGCGTGCCCGTTTACGCCGGCGGCCACACACCGGTGCCCGCAGGACTGGCGGCGTGGCCGGAGGACGAGGACCTGTACACCCTGTGTCCCACATGCGGCCGCGTGTACCGCGACGCGGTGATCGAAGAGACCGGGACCGCGCCCGTCGCTTTCCGGGTAGACGTCACCGCTGACCCGATTGCCGGCGCCATCCAGGCCCATTGGAACCTCAGCGGGTAGTAAGGGGCACAGCAGTAAGGGCCACAGCCGAAACCAGCCACATCCTCCGGCGGCTATTATGCTGAGCGGACCATCCTGGAGGAGCAGGCCCTGTCGGTACCTGCCAGCGGCAAGCGGACGACGGCGGGAGGTTCCCGCCGTCGTCCGCTTTCTGTTTCTCAGGCGCCGTCAAAGGCGAGGCCGCAGCGTCTCAGCGGGCAGCTTCAGTTTCGAAGGGCGCCTCGGAGGTGTTTTCCACCGCCGCGGAGGCTGCCGGCGTGCGGACCAGCAGCGTAGCCACCGCCGCAAGGATCAGTGGCACAGCCAAGGCCATGAAGTAACCAGAGACGCCCAGCCCGCCGAGGATCAACCCGCCCAAGGCCGAACCCACGATGGAGCCAAGGCGTCCGATGCCGATGCCCCAACCCGTGGCAGTGGCCCGAAGCTGGGTAGGGTAGGCATTGGCGATGAGGTAGTTGAGGGCAAGCTGTTGGCCGCCGATGCCGAAACCGGCCAGGCCGATCAAAACGAACACCAGCGCAAAGTTTGAACCGGCCAGGCCCAGACCCAATGCAATCAGGATCCCGGCACCGAACATTGCCAGCAGCAATTTACGGGCGTTCACCCTAGGCAGGATGATCGACAACGGAATCGCGAAGAGAATGAACGCGCCGTTGACAGTCACAGTGCCCATAGCCGCCTGAGAGCCTGCCAGCCCCAGTGCTTTCAGGGCGGTGGGCATCCACAGGAGCAACAGGTACCAGGCAATCCAGTTCAAAAGATAAGTAGCGAACACTGCGATAGTGACCACCCGGTACCTCGCAGAGAAAAGCGCCGCAACGGAAGTCCGGTCCGATTTCTTGTCCTCTGTTATCAGTTCGGCCTCCGGGTCCACCGGCTGGCCGAACATAGCCTCCATAATCCGGCGCGCCTGCGCCTGTGCAACTGGGTTTCGCCTGGTGGCGAGGAAGACGGGTGATTCGGGGAGCAGCTTCGCGCAGACGAGCAACAGCGCGAGAGGAAGCACTCCGCCCACGAGGAAGATGCCGCGCCAGCCCATCACGGGAAGCCAGGCCGCGGCCACCAGACCGCCGAGCAATGCGCCGCCGGGCAGGCCCAGGAGCACAAGGGTCATGAACGTGCCGCGGCGTGCCTTTGGGCTGAACTCCGCCGTCAGTGCCAGGAGCGCCGGCGTGGCCCCGCCCATGCCCAGGCCGATCAGGAAACGCAGAACAACAATCTGCTCCAGGGTCTGGGCAAAGGCGCCCGCGAGCGAGAAGACGCCGAAGAGGATCAGTGCCAGGAGGATGGTCTTTTTGCGGCCGATTCGGTCCCCAAAGGTGCCCAAAGTCATGGCGCCCGCGCACATTCCAATGGTGCTGGCAGTGATGACCCAGGTCATGTCGGTAGCCTGAAGACCGAAGTCATCAGCGATCGCCGGGCCGATGAAGGCAATCGACTGGGTATCGAACCCGTCCAACAAAGCGATCACGAAGCACAGGGCCACAACGGACCAGCGCTTCGCTCCCATAGGTGTTTTGTCGATGACGTCCTGGACGTTATAGGCGGTTTTAGTCAACGCTGACTCTCTTTCAACTGTCTGTTGGCGCTCGGCGAACCGGAGAATTGCCGCGGCGGCGCACTGCAGTAGGCACTGCGCTTGCCAGTGGTCACCCCTCGCAATATGGCAACCCTAGGGCGATTATTGACAGAAGAAAAATACCTATTCAGGCGGTATTGATATCCCAAATAGCTGAATCCACCAAGCAACCGGAATCGATTCAGGGCGTCCAGCGAAGGTGCTTCCAGAATTGCTAGGCAATTATCGCCGAGGGCTGCCGCGCAGGAAATCGCCACTGCCGCCATCGTGGCGCCGGAGGCGCGCGCAGTGACCCTTCACATGTATGCCGGGATCCCAGGGACGGCCGCTCGTCGCAGGACCCGGACCACTTCGAGCCGATCCCTAAGAAAACTCAAGGCCGGTACCGACGCCGTTATCAACATTCGAGAATCTTCAGCTCAAGGGCAAGGAGGACGTCGGGTTCTGATTCATCGGACTGGACACGAAGAGAAGTAAGCGGACGACGGCGGGAGGTCCCGGCGTCGTCCGCTTGCTGTTTGCCAGGCGTCGCTTGCCTAGCTGGCGCCGCCCGGTACTTCTACAGCTGTCCGGTGGGGCCGGTGTCCTTGACTTCGCCTCGCCAGGCGCCGGTTTCGGTGCCGCGCGATTCGATGAAGTCCTTGAACTTGCGCATGTCGGCCTTGACCTGCATCTCGTCCATCTTCAGTGCCGCGCCTGCCTTTTCAGTGAGGGTCTCCGGCGCCCATTCGAAATGGACCCTGACCTTCGTGTGGTTGGCATCCAGCGGCGTAAACCTGATGATGCCGGCATGGGATTTGCCGTCGGTGCTGCGCCAGGCGATCCGGTCGTCAGGCTCCTGGTCAACTATTTCTGTATCGAATTCCCGCTGCACGCCGCCCACCTTGGTGACCCAATGGTTGGTAGTGTCTGTCAGCTGGGTTACCGATTCCACACCGGACATGAACTGCGGAAAGGATTCGAACTGGGTCCACTGGTTGTACGCGGTCCGCACAGGTACAGCGACTTCAACGGTCTCTTCAACGTGTTCCATCTGCTTCCTCCTCATGACGGACGGCCGCAACAGCGGACCGGCAGAGCGTGCCATCCTGCCAGCCAGGCAGCCGCCACCCCTGCACGATAAATCCGGCGGCGAGCTGTGTCCAGACCTTCGGAATAACGGACGACGGCGGGAGGTGCCCGCCGTCGTCGGTCACCGGATGCAGGTGGCGGCGTTCCCGGCGCCGCCCGGCGTGATGTGCTGCAGTAAATTTATGCTGGTGATTTCCATTGACCGGGACGATCCCGCACGCGGCGACGTCCATCAGCTCCTCACCGAACACCTGGCGGACATGTACGCCACGTCCCCGGCCGAAAGCGTCCATGCCCTGGACCACACCGCGTTGTCCGGGCCGTCGATCACATTCTGGACGGCCCGCGAGGACGGTGATCTGCTGGGGTGCGGCGCGCTCAAGCTCCTGGAGTCCCCACCCGGGTCCACGCTCCACGGCGAGATCAAATCCATGCGCACCACGGCAAGCGCACGCGGACGGGGCGTGGCGACGCTGATGCTCCGCCACATCCTCAACGACGCCCGCGCCCGGAACCTGGAGCGCGTCTATCTTGAGACCGGAACCGAGGATTACTTCGCTCCGGCCCGGCGCCTGTATGCCCGGAACGGCTTCACCGAGTGCCCGCCGCTTGCCGGCTACACCGTGGACCCCAACAGCGTCTTCATGGAACTCCCCCTCTAACGAAGGCCCGCTTTCCCATCAAGCGCCGGTGACATTGGTCAACACCGTCGTAGGCTACTAACCAGGGCGGACAATGAGGGCGGCCTTGGGCCTCGAAGGGAACATCGAGTGGACAGTAGTGCCGGTTACTGGTTCTTGAGTGGTGCTGAGCGGGCACATGCTGCCACCAGCGTGCACGCGGAAGGTGCCGGATCGCAGGCCTGGTCTGAGGGCAACCTGGTGCGGCCCCTGGTTCATGGGGCAGCCTACTTCGCCCGGCTCCATGAGGAGCTGTCCGCACTTCAACCGGGCGACCGTGTATGGTTCACCGACTGGCGAGGCGACGGCGACGAAAAGCTTACGGACGACGGGCCGACGATCGGCGAGTTGCTGGCGCGGTTGGCCCGGGCGGGAGTGGAAGTGCGCGGCCTGGTCTGGAGGTCCCACGGAGAGCGGGTCTCTGCCCCCATGAGCAACCTGTCCAACGAACACCTCAGCCGCCAGATCAACGACGCCGGCGGCGAAGTGCTGCTGGACCAGCGGGTGCGCCTCTTCGGCTGCCACCACCAGAAACTGTTCGTCATCCGCAACCGCAACGACCCTTCGCGGGACGTCGCGTTCGTTGGCGGAATCGACCTGTCCCACAGCCGCCGGGACGACGCCAACCACATGGGTGATCCGCAGGCGGTGGAGATGGATCCCCGGTACGGGAAACAACCTCCGTGGCACGACGCCGCCCTCGAACTCCGGGGCCCGGTGGTGGCTGATGTGCTGGAGTTGTTCGCGGAGAGGTGGAACGACCCCCATCCCCTGGACCGGCGCACGCCGTACCGGATGCTGCTGCAGCGGCTGGCAGGCATGCCCCGGCATCCCAAACCACTGCCGGAGACTGCGCCGCCGCCGCCGCCGGCCGGCCCCCATGCCGTGCAGCTGCTGCGGACCTACGGCGTGAAGCATCCGCCGTTCCCCTTCGCCCCGGGTGGTGAGCGGAGCGTGGCCCAGGCCTATACCAAGGCCTTCTCCCTGGCCCGTTCCCTGATCTACATCGAGGACCAGTACCTGTGGTCGGCTGAGGTGGCAGCCGGAATCGCGGCGGCCCTCGAGCAGAACCCCGGGTTGAACGTGATCGCCGTGGTGCCGCGCTACCCGGATTCGGACGGTGCGCTCGGCGGGCCGCCCAAGCGGCTGGGCCAGCTGCGCGCCATTGAGACAATACGCCGCGCGGCACCGGACAGATTCGGGGTGTTCAACCTCGAGAACAGGGCCGGGACTCCCATCTATGTCCACGCCAAGGTCTGCATCATTGACGACACCTGGTTCACCTGCGGGTCGGACAACTTCAACCGCCGGTCCTGGACCACGGACAGCGAGCTGACCTGCGCGGTCATTGACACCTCTGCCGGCCAGCGTGGCGAGCCCGGCCTTGGCACGGGTCCGGGTTCTTCCCGTCCGTTGCCCCACTCGCTCCGGCTCCAGCTCTGGGCCGAACACCTGGGCCTGGACCAGGATGACCCCCGGCTCAACGATCCGGCAGACGGCCTCAGCCTGTGGAATGCCGCCGCCGATGCCCTGGACGAGTGGCACAAGCCCGGAAGCCACGGGCCCCGCCCCAAAGGACATGCACGGCACCACGTTACGGAACCGGTGACGCCCCTGCAGCGTCTCTGGGCGGCTCCCGCCAACCGCTTTTTCGTGGACCCGGACGGCCGCCCCCGCAAACTGCGCGGCACCACCCGGTTTTAGCAGGCAAGTCCACGTGTGGAGATGGCAACATCAGTGCTCTTCTTAACGCGGATTCTCCTTTCGTAAGTCCCCCCGGGCCAGCCTGCGCGTCACCTCGGTGAGCAGCTCCATCCCGCGGAGCGCGTCGTCATCGCGGGTGTATTCGGCCTCATTGTGGGAGATGCCCTCCACGCTCGGCACAAATAGCATCACCGTGGGCACCGCGTCCTTCAGGTTTGTCGAATCGTGGCCTGCGACGGTCATGACATCGGCGTGGGTGAACCCCAGATGCTCAGCGCTTTTCCTGCCCAGTTCCACGCCGGCGGGCTGGTAGCCCACGAGTCCCCAGCTGTGCGTCAGTTCCAGGGCGATGGCGGTCCGGGAGCTTTCCGCGGCGTCGATAATCCGCTTGTCCAACAGCGCAACAGCCCGGGCCAGCACATCCTCGTCCGGGGAGCGGAGGTCCAGGTTCATGAGCACCTGGCGGGCAACCGTCACCGGAGAATTAGGCAGCACGTTCATTTCCGAAACGGAGGTGTGGAGCAAACCAGGTTCGAATTCAGCGGTCAGTTCACGCGCGGCCGTGATGACCAATGCTGCCCCATAGAGCGCGTCACGGCGGTCCTCCATGCGGGTGGCGCCGGTGTGGGACTGGGCTCCATCGACGGTGACACGGTACTTGCTGGCGGCCCAGGTCCGGTGGACGATCCCCACGTCGGTTCCGCTCTCCTCCAGCGTCCTGCCCTGCTCAATATGGATCTCGGCGTAGAGTGCGACGCTGGCCAGTCCAGGCGCTTTCCCATCCGGCCTCCGGTGCCCCCCGGCAAGGGCCTGGCCGACAGTTATGCCTCCGCCATCGGTAGTGGCCAGGGCACTCTCCAATGGCATCTTCCCCGTGAAAACGGAGCTTCCCATCATGCTCGGGGCGAACCGGCTGCCTTCCTCGTTGAACCAGTTCACCACCGCCAGGTTGTAGGCGGGCGCCTGGGTTCCGGCCCCGAATTCCTCAGCCACACGAGCACATGCGTACGCTGCGGCCAGCACACCATAGGCGCCGTCGTATCGGCCCGCCAAGGGCTGCGAGTCCAGGTGTGAGCCCACCAAAACGTACGGTGCGCCGGGATTCAGCTCAACGGTCCCGAACTGGTTGCCGGCGTCATCCACCGTTTCTTCGAATCCGTGCCGGGCCAGCCAGTCACCGAACCATTTCCGGGTGGCGTGGTCGGCCTGGGTGCCCGCCTGCCGGTCCACGCCGCCGCCGGGTGTGGCACCAAAGCGGGACATTTCCGCGAAATCTTCCAGGAATTGAGTATCAGTAGTGCTCATCGGGTTTCCTTCCCTGTCAATGCTGGTTCAAGCTCTGCCCCGCTGGTCCTGACGGGCACGTTCAGGTGTCCGAAGCGGATCTCGCCTCCTACCACCGTGGCCAAGACTTCAGTGCTCGCGATGTCCGACGGCGCCACGGCGGTGGGGTCCTGGTCCAGGAACACAATGTCGGCAAGAAATCCCGGGGCCAGGCGCCCTTTGACGTCAGCTGTTCCCGTCGCAGCCGCGGAACCGGTGGTATAGGCGGACAGCGCCTCGGCTGCGCTGATCCGCTCATCCGGGCCGTAGATGCCGCCCGATGGCGTGCGCCGCTCCACGAACGACTGCATGACATCGAGGGGCCGGCCTTTGGAGACGGGGCGGTCTGAACTTCCAGGGAGTACCGCGCCCCGATTCAGCAGGCTCTTCGCCCGGTAGGACCAGGCCGTCCTCCTCGGCCCCAACAGCCCGGCCATCCCGTCACCGAACTCAGTGATGAAGTGCGGCTGGGGCACAAGGACGATGCCGGCGGCGGCGATCCGGTCCAGCTGCTCGGGGCGGACCACGCCGCCATGCTCGATCCGGTTGGGCAATCCGTTGAGCCCGTAGCTTTCCTGGGCCTCAGTAATAATCTCTATGGCATGGTCAACGGCATGGTCCCCGATAGCGTGCATCGCGATGGCCCAGCCCGCCCGGTAAGCCTCGAGCGCCGAGGAGCGCAGCTCGTCCGCACCCATCTGCAGGTATCCGTGGTTGTGCGGGCATCCGAGATAGTCTTCGGTCATGTAGGCGGTACTGCCCAGGAGGGATCCGTCGCTGAAAATCTTGACCGGCCCCAGCCTCAGCCACTCATCTCCCAGGCCGGACCGTATGCCGGCATCAAGACCCCGTGACACCGGGTCAGTCGAGTGGCCAGGAACGGTGTGGAGAGCATCCAGGACCATCATCGTCTGCATCCGGACGCTGAGAAGGCCCTTGTCCCGGGCGTTCTGGTAGGCGGCAAACTCGCGGGGCGAGTAGCCGATCCAGCCGCCGGCAATGCCAGCGTCGGTGACACTCGTGATTCCTTCAGAAAGATAGTGCGTGGTGGCGAGGTCCAGTGCCCGCTCAATGGTTTCCAGTGGATACGGCAGCATAATGTCCTGGACCAGCCGCATGGCATTTTCTTCCAGCAGCCCGGTAGGACGACCGTCCGCATCCATGACCACCAGCCCGCCGTCAATGGGCCCGGTGAGGTCCGCACCGGCTGCCACCCGCGCCAGTGCGGCGCCGTTCAGGGTGCAGGCATGGCCCGAGGAGTGCTTGATCCAGACCGGACGGCCACCGGCCGCCGCGTCCAGGCGGTCCCGGTCCGGCTGCTGGCCCCCGAGCAGCAGAGGGCTGTAGCCCGAGGCCACCACCCACTCGTCCGTTGCCAGCCCTGCTGCGGCCCGGGCGACAATGCGGTACACGTCCTCAAGGCTTGCGGCCTCTCCAAGGTTCGCCTCCATCAGCCCGAGGCCGAACCACACGCTGTGCGCATGGACGTCATTGAACCCGGGAACAACCGTTGTCCCGTCCGCGTCGATGACGCTGTGGGCATACCTGGCAAGATCGCCGTCGGGATCCACCGCAAGGATCTTGCCGTCATGGATGAGCAGGCTATTCGCCCGCGGCCGGGCTGGGTCCTGCGTCAGTATGCGGGCATTGTGGATCAGGAGATCGAAGGGCATGGATCCTCATTGGTGGTCGTCCCGGATGTGGCCCAGGGTCGGGTTGCGTTAAAGCTGCTGCCGTATCATTCAACCCTGGAACATTGCAGCACCCAATGGACAAAAACCGCCGGTTTGGAGCCAATATTTGAGCTTTTGCATAAAATAGTTGCATGACAGCCACAACACAGGGCGAACCCGGCCGCCCTCCGGCGCCACCACGGGAGTTCCGCCTACATGGCTCCAGCGAACCGGAGTGGACCGATCTGATTCAGAAACTGTGGGATCAGCGCCGGTTGCTGGTATCCGACTTCCTGGAGCGCTTCTCCGCGGTTTCCTACGGGGATGCCCAGGTTCCGGAATGGGACGTCCACCGCACCGCCGTGGACACCATGGACATGTTCCTGCTCCAGATGGCGGGCCTCGAACTTCCGGATGACCTGAAGGCCCTTCCCCGGGAGGTGGCCATCCGTCGTGCACGCCAGGGGGTCCCGCTGGATGCCTTCCTTGAAGCTGTCCGCAATGACTTCCGTGTCCTGTGGAAGGGGCTGGAACGGGTCGCGGGCGAAGAGGGAGTAGGCGCCCTGGTTGCCAACATGGACCGGATCCTGGATACGGTCGAGGGCTACGTCAGCAACATCCAACAGGCCTACGCGGAAGAGGAAGCGCTCCTTACCCGCGACAGGCAGTTGTATCGGCAGAGGCTGCTGTCCCGGTTGTTCAACACCGATCTTGACTCCCCGAATGAAGTCGAGGACATGGCCGGGGCACTGGGATTGGATGCCAACGGGACCTTTGAAGTGCTGGCAGTGACGTCAAAGTCACTGCCGCAAGCCCAGCGCCAGTACGCCTCCGACTACCGCACGTGCCTGTATGAAAACGCCGGATCCCTTTATCTCTTCCGCCACCAGCGCAAAGGGAAGACCTGGCAGCAGGAGCACCCGGAATTCCCCGCGGGCTACGTGCCCGACGTCATGGGGCTTGCATCTGTTCCGGCGGCCGCGGCGTCAGCGCTGGCACTGGCCGAGCAGAACGGCACCGGCTCAGGCCTCTCCACGATGCAGGACGCATGGATGCGGATCGCCTCCGGACTGCTGGAAGACACCCTCCCGGGCTTTTCCGATCCCGTGAAGCATGCGCTGGACCGCTGCAGTCCGCACGAACGGCACCGCCTGCTTCAGGTCGCGCGCAGTTACGCCAGGACCGGATCGATCAAGGAGACCGCTGCGGAACTGTACTGCCACCGGAACACCGTAGTGAACCGCCTGCACAGCCTGCAGGATGTGATTGGGCTTGACCTGACAGTGCCAGCGCAGGCCGCCTTGGCACTCGTCTCGCTCAGCCGATACGAAGCCTCCACCGGCGCTTTGTGAAAATGCCCAATCCGTTCCGTAAAACCCGGTGGAAATTGTCATTGTTCAGGGATATAGCACTCTCCTAATCTCGAATAACCATCGCATCTCCGTATGAGCTCCACAGCCCTCGGCCCGTCGACCGCCATGGAAGCGCCGATGCGAATCCCCAACACACGTCCGAAAGGCCCAACAGTGACGACCTCACCTTCAGCACCCGCCGCGGCAGGTGCACCGCCAGCCGTTTCCGGGAAGGACGCGGGCAAGATTGCCCGCGCCGCATTCGTTGGGACGGCGCTGGAGTGGTACGACTACTACCTCTTCGGCACGGCAGCTGCGCTCGTATTCAACCGGCTGTTCTTCACCAACATGGATCCCACAGCCGCGCTGCTGGCTTCCTTCGCCACCTTCGGCGTTGGCTTCGCAGCCCGTCCCATCGGTGCCGTTATTTTCGGCTACATCGGCGACCGCTACGGCCGCCGGCCGGCGCTGCTGACAACCATCGTCATGATCGGAGTGGCCACAGCCTTCATCGGCCTTCTGCCGGACTTTGGGACAATCGGCCTGGCAGCGCCGATCATGCTGGCAGTGCTGCGCCTGGTCCAGGGGCTGGCAGTGGGCGGCGAGTGGGGCGGTGCAGTCACCATGGCCGTTGAGCACGCGCCGGTGGAAAAGCGCGGCCGGTATGCAGCGCTGGTCCAGGTCGGCTCGCCGGTCGCTACCCTGCTGGCCTCCGGCGCATTCGCGGTGGTTTTGCTCTTCCCGTCTGAGGCCTTCGACGCCTGGGGCTGGCGCATCCCGTTCCTCCTGGCCTTCCCGTTGCTGGGCGTTGCACTCTGGATCCGGCTGAAGGTCGAGGAATCCCCCATCTTCAAGGACCTCCTTGCCGAAGGCGAAACAGCCAAGGTCCCGGCGCTTGAAGTCTTCCGCCATGCAGGCGGCCGCCTGGTCGTGGCAGTACTCGCCGCACTGCTCGGCGTCGGCGGTTTCTACATGATCACCACGTTTGTGGTGAGCTACGGCTCAAACACCCTGGGCGTGGACCGCGGCGTCATGGTTAACGCCACGCTGGTGGCGGCGGCCGCCCAGATCGTCGTGACCTTCTTTATGGGCCGCTTGGCCGAAAAGATCGGGCCGGGCAAGGTCACTATGTGGGGCGGCATCCTCAGCGCAATCATGGCCTTCCCCCTCTTCGCCATGATCGACACGAAGTCCCCGCTGATGATTACGTTGGCCATCACCATAGGCATCATCCTCATTGCGGTCGCCTACGCCGTAAACGGCGCCCTGCTGACCGAACTGTTCACGCCAAAGCTGCGCTACTCCGGTGTGGCCCTGGGCTACAACATTGCGGGCGCCACGAGCGGCTTCATGCCGCTGCTGGCCACCGCCATGCTTGGAATCTCCGGCAACCAGTCCTGGGGCGCCGCGCTGATCCTGGTAATCATCTCTTTGCTCACTGCCGTCGGCGGTTTCCTCGGCGAGCACCTGCGCGTTCAGGACAAGAGGCTCGTTGCCAGCAGCTAACGCCGCCGGCCGCGGATCTTAGGTACGCGGCCGCACGATGCGAGCTCAACCATCAGCAAGTGGGGAGCCGTCCACCGGACGGCTCCCCACTCTTTAGGAGAACGAACATGATCAGTGACGACCACACCCAGCGGATCCTGAACGCCGTTGACGCGGCCTTCGATGCCCAACTCTCCTTTACGCAGGAGCTTGTGAGGCACCCATCACTGCGCACCAGGGAGGGCAGCGCCCAGGACCTGATGCATGCAGCCATGGCCGGCCGCGGCCTTGAGATGGACCGGTGGGAGCTGAACGCCGAAGACCTGTCAACGCATCAAGGCCATGGCGCGGTGACCGTTTCATACGAAGGGGTCACCAACGTGGTGGGCACCTACCGGCCTGCCACGGAACGTGGCCGCTCCCTGATCCTTAACGGACACGTCGACGTCGTTCCCGAAGGTCCGTCCGAGTCCTGGTCCCGGTCCCCCTGGGACGCTCCCATTATCGATGGCTGGATGTACGGCCGGGGTGCCGGGGATATGAAAGCAGGGCTCGCCGCGAACCTCTTCGCGTTCGATGCCGTACGGGCCGCCGGATTTGAACCCGCGGGCCGCATCCACTTCCAGTCCGTGGTGGAGGAAGAATGCACCGGCAACGGTTCCCTTGCCGCCCTGATGCGCAATTACCGCGCAGACGCTGTGATCATTCCCGAGCCCGAGGATGACATGCTGGTGCGCGCCAACGTCGGCGTGCTCTGGTTCAAAGTACGGGTCACCGGCAGCCCGACCCATCCGCGCGAGATGAACACCGGGTTCAACGCCATTGACGCCGCCTATACAGCCATGTCCGCCTTGCGGGAGGTCGAGGAAAAGTGGAATGCGGACCGCGGGTCGCACCCGTACTTCGAAAATCTGGAGCACCCGATTAACTTCAACTTCGGCGGCATCGCGGGCGGGGACTGGCCTTCCAGCGTGCCTGCGTGGTGCGAGTTCGACGTGCGGGCGGCATTGTATCCGGGCACCAGCGCGGAAGAGGCCTGGGCGGAACTCCAGGAATGCCTCGCCCTGCTGGCCGGCGGCGAGGCTCCGATCAACGCTGTCGCCACGAAGACCGGCTTCTTCTCAGAAGGCTACGTGCTGGAACCGGGGAGTGATGCCGAGGCTCTGTTGGAACGAACGCACCGGCGCGTGTATGGCCGCGACTTGGAAAGCTTCACCACTCCGGGCTACCTGGACGGACGGGTCTTCAGCCTTTATGCGGATACTCCGGCGCTGGTTTACGGCCCTGTTTCGGAGGCGATCCACGGCTTCGACGAGCGCGTGTCAGTGGAGTCGATTCGCAGCATCACCAAGAGCATCGCCCTGTTTATTGCCGAATGGTGCCGTATCGACGAGCGCCCCTAGTCCGGCTGGACTTACGGCGCGCAGCTTTGGGGTGTGCGAGTTCCCGCCTAGCCGATCCGGAGGTAAAGCTCCACCGGGACGGGCCGGCGCACTGCATCATCGACGGGGCAGTGCTTCAGGCCCCACTCCACGATCTTCCGGACGGCCATCTCATCGGCGGCAGGCCCTACCCGAACGGCCACCCGTATGCTGGCCGGGCCGGCGCTGACGTCCTCGGAGATGCCCAGGATACCGCGATCGTCGGACTCGCTGTCCACGTCGACCTGCAGCCCGGGCAGTTCCACGCCCTGCTCGGCTGCACGCATCACCATCAGGGTAGCCGCGCAGGAGGCGTAGGCAGCACGGAACAGCCAGCCGGGCGACGGCGCCGAACCCGTTCCGCCCACGCCGGCGACCATGTCGGTCTCCAAGGAGGAGCCATCCGTGCCGGTGACCCGGATGCGGAGGCCCTTCACGACAACGGCCGAGGCAACGGAATCGCGGTAGCGAGCCTCGTCGGTATGGGCGCCCAGATATGCTTTGGCCGACTTGATGGCTTTGGCAATTCGCGAGCTGCTCATCGGTCTCCTCAGGTTGGGTCTTGATACTGCCGGCGCTCTCTTCCGTCAGCCGCCGCCAGCCGAGGTGCCACGTCGATGCGTCCCGTTCAATCTCCTCGGCGAGATCGTCCACCTCTTCAGGGCGCATATCGATGCCGGCCTCCTCGAAGCGCTCCTCGAGCACATGGCTCACCTCGTCTTCAATGTGTCCCAGGTGGATCTCGTCCTTAATTTCGTCGGCAATGCTTTCGGGACTCTGGACGTGAGCCGCCGCAACATCATCGTCATCAACAGGGACATTTGGGGTATCGCCGTCAGCCATACTTCATGGTTGCGGTGGCGCGCCGGGCGGTCAATAACCCCGCCGAAAAGAAAGCGGACGACGGCGGCAGGCGCCCGCCGTCTCTACGCCCGAACGGCTTCCCCGAATGCCCGCCGTCTACGTCCTAAACCCCAACGGCGTCTTCATTGAGCTCCACCCATGCTGAAGGACCCGCTCCAACGGGCGCTGCCAACACGGCAAAGCCCATCACGCAGCGAGGCGCATCAGGATGGCCTCCTCCAAAGGGCTAACGGCACCGGGCAGGCAGGCCGATGGCATGAGTGGAGGCTCCCGGTCCGGGTGTTCGGCTGGATAGTATCGACCGCTCGGTGAGATCCAGCCTGGTGGCTCATCTTTCGTCGCCTGCGTCGGTGTCCAGGCCGAGCGGTGTTTGAGCCGGTGGTGTTTTGGGCATGCCTGTCCCAGGTTGCCGATCCCGGTGGTTCCGCCGCGCTGCCAGGCGGTGAGGTGATCCGCTTCATTGTCCAAACTGTGGTTGCTGCAACCCGGGAAGGTACATGTGCCGTCCCGCAACTTGAGCCACCGCTTCAATGCCTCAGGGAGGCGGTAGCTGGTGCGCCCGATTTCCAGCGGTGCCCCGTCCGTCGGGTCAACCAAGACGCGGTAGAACGAGTTGGCACCGTCAGCAACCAGCTTGCGTGCCACGGATGGCGGAACAGGGCCCAGCCCATCGACTTCGGCGGGTTCGTCGGTCAGGCCAAGGAGGGAGAAGACGGGAATGGTCACGAGCACCTCAGCCTTAGGGGAGGGCACGTCTCCGATGTCCTGGTTCCCGCTGCCCAGCAGCACCCCAGCGGCAACGTCCGCGCGCAACTGGCTAAGGTTGCGTGGTTCGTCCGGGCCTTGAAGTCCGCGGGCAAGGGCCGTCGACTTGTTCCAGACGGCCAAGGCTACGTCCCCGGGAAGGTAGAGCGATAGCCAGGCCATGCCGTCCCGGTCCGGGGCGTACTCCATCCTCCGGTCCGCCATGCTCTTTGCGCGACGAATCTCAAGGGACTCGGGGTGGTGGCGTTCGCGCCAGGCCCGGATCTTCCGGCGAAACCGGCTGGGCACCAGTTCTCCGGGCGCAGCACCGCGGACCCGGTTCGACGCGTCCGGGGCGAAGAAATGTGCCTCCAGGGCAGAGGCTGCTGCGGAGGTGAGTCCGGCGGTTTCGTCTACCATGATGCGGGCGTGCTGCCAGGCGATGGCGCCGTTCTGCAGTGCATCAAGTGCCGCGGGCAACGAGGTGGTCAGGGCGTGGGCTTCTCCAAGGAGGGCGGATGCGGCGCGTTCGCCCACTGTGAGCACGCATGCGACCTCGGCCACCACAGTCATTTCCTGTGCCGACGCCTGATATGCGCTGGCCGGCGGACCCTCCAACGCATCTGCGGTTTCGGCATAGGCCGCCACCAGCCGGACCTTCGCTGCCGCCGTCGCGGCCTCCACCCTCGCCAGCACCTTCAACCCGTCCAGGCAGGCCTCGGAAAATTCCTGCAGCGGATCAGCATCAGCCTTGGGAAAACGGCCAGTTTTCTGCGCGGCGGCCGAAGGGGAGGCAAGAACACCGGCAAGCTCATCAACCAGTCCGGCCACCGACGCAACGGCAGCGGCAACCACGGCCCTGACTCCCGTATCGATAACCACACCGGCTTCCATAACCAAAGCATGGCAGGGGGGTCTGACATTCTATGCTCATCGTTGCCCTTGCTCATCAAAGATGCCCCCTCCTCAGTACCCTCAAGGAACAAGGCGGACGACGGCGGGCCCTCCCGCCGTCGTCCGCCTTGATTTGGCATGAGCCAAGGAACTCTTACCGGCCCAGGCGCGCCATCTCCCCGCCCATCGCAGACGCAAAGACGTCGCCCGGCACATGCATCGCGTCGAAGTGGATGCCGCAACACAGGTTGCCGCTGTACGAAACAGCCGCGACACCGAGCCGGACGTCTCCTGCGATAACCGCAACCGGCCAGAGGACCGTAACGGGGGCTCCCGCGAGATGGAATGTCCCTTTCGGACCCGGCACGTTGGTGACAAACCCGGCAACGAGACGCTGTTTCCGGGAGAGGCGGTCCAGGATCCGTGCACCGATCGGCCCGCGCATAAACTCCAACGTGCCCTGGTCCCTCGCCCGCAGCTTCTCCTCCCGGGTCTGCTCGGCGATCAACCGAAGCCGCTCATCGGGGTTGGGCTCCCCGAGCGGCAGCTGTACAAGCATGACTCCCACTTGGTTCCGTGCACCCCCACGGCGGCGCAGCGCCACCGGTTCTGACACCGGAAGCCGGGCGGGAACCGGCTCGCCGGCGGCTTCAAGGACCGCCCGGAAGCCGGCCGCCGAGGCGGCCAGGAGTGCGTCATTTACGGTGGCACACCGAGGGCGCACCGCCGTCGCCAAGGCTTCAATATCTGTCTGGAGAAAAGCGACCCCACGGTGCGCGCTGCGGTCGCCGAGCAGCACCGTGCCGCCCACGCCGTGGCCCCACAGGGTCATCTGGATGCGGCGCAGGCCGATCCAGATCCGCCCCAGGGTCCGGCGTAAACGGTTCCTGGGCTGGTGCTGCGGCGCCTGCTCCGCCCGGCGCACATGCGCCTCACCCGCCGGCTGCTCCCCCGGTTCCCCGGGGTCAAAGAGCTGCTGCACGATCACCGCCGCTGTCATGCCATCGGCCACCGCGTGATGGATCCGCAGCACAACACCCGGTCCCGCCGCTGAGGCGCCCGGTACCACCAGGACCTCCCACAGCGGGCGGTCCCATGCCAGCGGCTGCCCCATCAGCTCGGCACACTTGTCCTGAAATCCCGCAAGGCCATCGACGGGACCTACGAGGCGGATGTGGTGATCAATGTCCGGCACGGATTCCATCCAGTGATGCCGGCGGCCCACTGTGGTTACTCTTTTGCGGAGCGCCGGCAAATCCGCAATCCGTTCGCGGAGAACCGCCCGCAGCCGTGCCATGTCCGGTGTGCCGTCCGGAGCCAGGAAACCGCCCGGCCCGAGCAGGCAGGCGGCCAGGAACACGTTGACCTGCCCGGCGTGGTCGAGCACCAGGTTTGCCTCATCAGCAGGGGCCAGCTTTTGCGTCGCCGGGTGCATCTCTTGACAGTAACTGCGAAATACCGGCTTGTCAGGCCAGGGGCGGCGCCCGAACCACTGGAGCCCCCAGCGTCACACAACGCCACCGCATCCGGATAAGGACAGCCAACGCCCTACCCTTAACAAGTGACTTTGACTAAGATGCGCACGGCCGCCGCGAGCTCCCTCGCCGCCGCCGGTCTCCTGTTTACCCTCGCCGCCTGTTCCGCTCCGGCCAGCCAGCCCACCACCTCGGCTCCGGCCTCCTCCGCAGCCGCTTCGTCGAGCTCCGCCGCCAGCGCCGCGCCCAGCACCTCCGGGCCCTGCGACGGCGTGAAGGTCATCGTCGATTCGGGCTCCCTGAAGCAGGCCGCGGCCGATAAGAACGTGTGCGTTCCTGTGGAGGGTCCCACCGCGGCGTCCAAGGTGCTCGAAGAAGCCAATGTGAAGACCGTGGGCACCACCCAGTACCCCAACGAGCTGGTGTGCCGGGTTAACGGCGTGCCCGCCGCGGACTTCGAGATCAAGCACAAGGCTGGCACGTACAAGGAAGAATGCACCGGCATGCCCGCCGCCTTCGCCTACTGGTCCCTCTGGCTCAAGAAGGACGCCGGCGCCTGGGAGTACGCACAGGAAGGCCTCGCCACCCTGCAGGTCAGCCCGGGCCAGAGCCTGGAACTGCTCTTCACCGTCGACGGCGAACCGGCCGCCCCCGCGGCATGACCTTCCGACCCGCGCCGTTGCGCGCCGGCATTGCTCTCGCCGTCGTGTTCATCGCGGCGCGGGTCATCTACCGCGTCCTCTTCAACGGCGCGGGCCTTGGCTCGCCCCTCCTGCTCGACCTGCCGGCCATGCGACTGCCGGCCCCGTACGCCCACGTGGTCTTCCTTGGCCCGGTCACCGGACCCGGGCTGTGGGCGGCAGTCCTGTCCGCCCTGCCGATTGCCGGGCTGTTTGTTGGTTTCGGGCTGCTGAATTCATTCGTGGATGTGGCCCGCGGCTTTGTGCACCTGGCCCGCCGCGGCCCCATGCAGGGGCTGGCCCGCACGCTCGTCGTGGCATGGGCAGCCCTCCCGGCGCTGGCCGATGCCGTCACCTCCGTGCGCCTGGCGTTCCGGCTGAGGGGCGAAAAGTTTGGACCCCGCGCACTGGTGCCCGTGCTGGAACGCACCCTGGAGCACGCCAGCCGCGTTGCCGCGGCGTTGGAGCTGCGCGGCTTCGGGAGCCGGACGGCACCCCAACGAAGGAACGACGACGGCGGCGCGCTTCTGGTGCGCGACGCCCAGTTCCGGATCGGCGACACAGCCGTCCGCGTCCCCGGGTTCACGCCGCCGAGCGGGTCAGTCACCGTCATTACCGGGCCCACGGGCTCCGGCAAGTCCACCATCCTGCGCGGCATCGCCGGGCTGCTTTCCCACGTCGACGGCGGAGACATTTCCGGCACCGTGCGCGTCGCCGGAGCGGACCGCGCCGCCACGCCGCCGCGCGACACCGCACGCCATATCGGCGTCGTCCTGCAGAACCCCCGCGCTGCCTGCGCCAGCACCCGGGTCCGGGACGAAATCTCCCTCGCCCTTGAGCTGCGCGGCATGCCTTCCGCCGCCATCAAGGCCCGGGTGACGGAGGTCGCCGAACGGATTGGGGTGTCCACGCTGCTGGACCGGAACCTCAGCACCCTCTCGGCGGGCGAGGCCACGCTCGTCGCCATCGCCTCCGCTGTTGTGGATCATCCCGCCCTGCTCCTGGTGGATGAGCCCCTCGCCGACCTGGACAGCGCGGCCCGCGCCCGCGTCATCGCTGTACTTGAAGCACTCGCCCGCGACGCCAGTGTCTGCGTCGTCGTGGCCGAACACCGGGCGGAAGCGCTCGCGCCGGTTGCCGATTCCTGGTGGACCATCGATGGCGGCGCCCTGGTGCCAGGCAGCGCGCCCTCCGCGCCTTTGCACCCGGGCGAGCTCCCGGAACCGCCAGCGGAACCGATTGGCGTCCCGCCCGCGCTGACGGCGGCGAACCTCGCTGTGCACCGCAAGGGCAAGCCACTCGTGCGCGACGCGTCCCTGGCCCTGCACCGTGGCGAAGTGGTGGCCCTGGTGGGGCCGAACGGGGCCGGGAAGTCGTCCCTCCTGGTGGCACTCGCCCTGGCTGAAGGCATCGGTGAAGGAAGTCTAAAAACGTACGACGGCGGCAGGGCCGACGGCGGTCGGGTCGCCCTTGTGCCGGACGCCTCGGACGACCTCTTCACCCGCGACACCGTCGCAGGAGAGCTTCGCGCCGCCGAGCGGCGCCTGGCCCGCCGGACGGGCACCGCGCCCGCGCCCGGTTCGGCGGCGTCGCACCTGGCCCGGTTGCGCGGAGAAGCGATGCCCATTGCCCACGAGCATCCGCGGGACCTTTCTGCCGGAGAGCGAAGAATCCTGGCGATCGCGCTGCAGACAATGGACGATCCCCAAGTGCTCCTGATTGATGAGCCGACGCGAGGCCTCGATCCGGCGGCGCGCCAAGCAGTTTCCGCGGCGCTGCGGGCCGCGGCGGATGCTGGTGCGGCAGTCCTCATCGCCACTCACGACCTCAACTTTGCCCACGGCCTCGGTGCCCGGATCCTGCCGATGAGTGACGGCGTCGTACCTTCTGTTGGAACAGAAGCCGCTCCTGCGGATGCCGCCATTGCCCAGCCCGCCGCAACATCACGGATCCCGGCACCCAAGTTCGTCGACGAACCAACTGACTCCCACAGCGCGAAGAAGCCCCGCCACATTCGCATGCCCCGGGGTGTGGAACTCGCCGTCCTCACAGCAGCGAACATTCTGGCCCTCGGGGCGTTCTGCTGGCCGCTGCTTGCCGCGGCCCTCCCGCAGGATGCTGCGGCCGCCCTCCCCTACGCGGCGCTGGCGGTTGCGCCGCTCGCAGCCGTCGCCGTCGTCGTATCCCTCGACGGGTCGGTCCGCTCCGCACACATGGTGGCGCTGCTTGGCGTCCTGGCCGCAGTAGGTTCCGCGGTGCGGGTGGCGAGCACCGGCGTCGGCGGCGTGGAAGCGGTCTTTATCCTGCTGATCCTTGCCGGACGGGCGTTCGGTGCCCGTTTCGGCCTGCTGCTTGGGGCCGCAACCATCGCGGTGTCCAGTGCCCTGTGGGGCGGGATCGGGCCGTGGACGCCGTTCCAGATCTTCGCCTGCGCGTGGGTGGGCGCGGGAGCCGGGCTGCTCCCCCGCCGCGTCCGGGGCAAGGCCGAACTGTGGATGCTGTGCGGCTACGGCATTGTGGCGTCCTACCTGTTCGGCCTGCTGACCAACCTGTGGTTCTGGCCCTTCGCGGTGGGCGCCGGCACCGGCATCTCCTACGAGCCCGGCGCTCCGCTGGCCACCAACCTGAGCAGCTTCCTGCTGTACTCACTGGTGACGTCGACGGCGGGCTGGGACACGCTGCGTGCCGTCACCACCATCATCGGCATCGCCGTGGTGGGGCGGGCAATCCTCGCCGCACTCCGGCGGGTGAAGCCGGTCTCCAGCGGGGGCGGAGGCGCGGGCGGGCGCGCCGCGGAGCCTCAATCCACTCAAGCCAGGGACCGGCTTCAACTCAGGCTCTGAGCACACCGCTGGGAACCTTTCGTGGGGACTTCTAGGTCTCAGTGAGAGCGCTGCTGCGCTGAGCAAGGGTCCGGAGTATCCCTGTGTGGTCAAGGGGGCCGTCGCCCCTGGCGACCATGTCCTCGAAAAGATCCTGGATTGCCGTGGCCAAGGGTAGCTCCAGGTGTGCTGTTTTAGCCGCCCCCAGCACGAAGTTGAGGTCCTTGAGCTGGTTTTGGGCGCTGCCACCACCTGTGAAGTCGCCGTCAATCCATCTGTGCCCTTTTTGGCGCAGCACCTCGGAGTCGGCCAGCCCACCCCGAAGCAGTTCAAGCATCACCGATGGATCCAGTCCCCCGCCGCGCGCGAGAAGCATGGCTTCGGAAACTGCGGTGACTGTCCCGGCTACCACGATCTGGTTGCAGGCTTTGGCGAGTGCGCCCGAACCTCCCGGGCCCATGTACCGGATGGTGCTGCCCATAAACCCGAACACCGGGGTAACCGAGCTGAACGTGTCCTCGTCCCCGCCCACCATGATGCTCAGGGTGCCGTTGGCAGCGCCCACCGTGCCGCCACTGACGGGGGCGTCCAAGACTCGGACGCCGTGTTCGCGGAGCATCCGTTCGCCAAAGGCCGCCACAGCCCCGGGCGAGACGGTCCCGTGCACGACGAGTATCGGCTGGGCAATATCCCGGGCTGTCCATCCGGCTATCAGCCCCTCTTCTCCCGGAAGCAACGATTCGACGTGGCTTAGGTCCGGCAACACGGTGAGAACGATGTCGGCGGCCGCCTCAAAAGGTGAGGTGGCAACGCGGGCGCCCAGGCCCGCAAAGGCTTCAGCCTTCGAAGCAGTCCGGTTCCAGACTGTCAGCTCGCCGTAGCCCTTCAGCAGCCGGCGCGCCATGGGTTCCCCCATCGGCCCTAATCCCATCAGGGCAAGCGCTGGGTGGTCACGTTCAGGCATTGGGATCCTTTAGGGATTAGGGCGTACAGGTACACGGAACAGGACGGGAGACCGCGGCGCCCCAGTGGAACCGGGAGGCATGGTTTTCCTGTTTCTGCGACTGGATGGGACAGCGAACTAAGGGCAGGCGTTACTGTTTGGTCAGGAGGTCAGACGGCCACAGGATGAGCTGCGGGAAGACGGCCAGCATGACGATGGCAATCACCATGACAACGTAGAGCGGCACCGCGGCCTTCACGATCTTCTCCATCGGCAGTCCGCTTACATAGGACGCCGCGAACAGGCAGACACCGACAGGCGGCGTGACCAGGCCAACGGCAAGGGCGGCAACGAGGAAGACGACGAAGTGGATGGGATCCACGCCGGAAGACACGGCCGCGGGCATGAGCACCGGTGTGCAAAGCAGGATGGCTGCGACTTTGTCCATCACGGTTCCGATCATGATCAGGATCAGGCCGATCAACAGCATGACGATGGTGGGGTCGGTGCTGACGCTCAGCAACCAGCTGCTGACCTTTGCCGGCAGGCCGTCAATGGTGAAGATGTAAGAGGCGACGCCGGCGATCATGGCGATGAGCAGGATGGTGCCGGTGGTGAGGCCGGCGTCCACGATCATCTTGGGCATCTGGCGCCACTTCATGTCCCGGTAGACGTAGATGCCAACCAACAGGCTGTAGAAGACGGCGACGGCGGCCGCCTCCGTGGGCGTGACGAGCCCGCTGAACATGCCCACCAGGATGATCACCGGGCCGCCCATAGCCGGGATTCCCCCGAGGACGATCCTCAGGCCCTTCTTGAAAGGCGTCCTTGAGACCTCGCCGTAACCATGGCGTACCGACAGGAAGAAATTCACAATCATCAGGACCATGATCAGGACAATGGATGGTCCAAATCCTCCCGCGAGCGCCGCGCCTACCGAGACGTTCGCGGTCGAGGCGGCGATGATCATGAGGATGCTCGGCGGTATCAGGGAGGACAGGGTAGCGGTGACCATGGTCATTGCTGCCGCGTAGGGGCGCGGGTACTTGTGGTCCGTCATGGCCTTGATCTCGATCTTGCCGAGGCTGACGATGTCGGCCACCGAGGAACCGGAGATGCCGCCGAAGATCGCGCTCGATGCGATGTTCACCTGGCCAAGGCCGCCACGGAAGCGGCCGAAGATGACTTCGGCGCCACGGAAGATGCGGTCCGAAATACCCCCTCCGGCCATGAGGTTGCCGGCCAGGACGAACAAGGGGACAGCAACCAGCAGGAAGCTGTTCATGGAGCTCATCATGGACTGGGGCAACAGGTCCAGGGGGATGTCGAAGATCAGCAGCGTGGCGATGACGCCAATGCCGAGTGAGACTGAGAGCGGAACGCCCAGCAGCAGCAGGAGGAGGAAAATGCCCAGGAGGGTCAGGCTCATGCGATCATCTCTCCTTGGAGGATCCTCTTACGCAGGTACGGGGAGAAGTAGACGGTCGTGATATGGGCGACGATGGCGAGTGCCGCGCTGATCACCAGGGGCAGGGTTACCAGGAACATCTTCAGTCCCAGGGCAGGACTGGACTCTCCGGCGGCGTACTGCTGCAGCATCAGTTCCCAGGTCTTGTAGAGCAGGACACTGAAGAACACGGTCCCGCAGATGGCGTAAAGATGCATGCTGACTTGCTTAAGCCACGCTGGTCCCCACGCCACCGCGAAGTTCACCCGCGGGTGCACGGCGGCCCGGAAGCCTGCTGCCATCCCCAGGAAGGTGGTGTCCATGAACAGGAAACGGGTCAGTTCCTCGGTCCATGGCAGCGAGGCTCCCATCTGCCGGCTGACCATCTGGGCAGCAAGGCTGAGCAGCATCGCGGTGATTCCGACGAAGAGGAGAGCATCCACGACCTTCCAGATCAGACCATGAGGTTCCGAGACTTCGCTTACCGGAACCACCTTGATGTTGTCTTCGGCCGCCTGATGTTCGGTCCCCCGGGTTGGGGCGGTTCCATCCTGCGCTGAACTCGTCTCCTGCACTGGACCCGCCACCTTAGCGTCCGAGGAATTCAAGGCTTGACTGGACGAATTCCTTGCCCACCTTGCCCTCAAGCTCGGGGTAGACCTTCTGCGCTGCCGCCTGGAACCTTTCCCTGGCTTCGGGCGTCAGCTCGTTGATCTTCACGCCTTCGCCCTTGAGCTTGTCGAGGGTTTTGGTGGCTTCGTCGTTGTCATACTTTGTCTTGAAGCCAGCGGTCTCGTCTGCAGCTTCCTGCAGGACCTTCCGGGTGTCCTCATCGAAGGAGTCCCACTTCTTCTTGCTGAACCCGAGGACCAGGGCGTCGGAGATGTGGCCCGTCATGGAGAGGTAGTCCTGGACTTCGAAGAACTTGTTGTTGACTGGAACTTCCAGAGGGTTTTCCTGGCCGTGGATCGTGCCGAGCTGCAGGGCGGTGTAAACCTCTTTGAAGTCCATCGGCGTCGGGTTGGCGCCCAGTGAGCCGAAGAACTTAACCCAGAGGTCGTTCTGCGGTACGCGGAGCTTCAGGTCCTTGAAGTCCTCGGGCTGGGTGATGGGGCGCAGCGCGTTGGTGGTATGCCGCGGAGTACGGGTCAGCATGGAAACGCCCTTGATTCCCAGCTTGTCCAGTGAGCCCAGCAGTTCCTTGCCCGGCTTGCCTTCAAGGTACTTGGTGACCTCCTCCGAGTCCTTGAAGAGGTAGGGAAGGCTGATGGCATTCATTCGTGGCTCGAAGGACGCGTAAACCGAGGTGGACATGATGGTCGAGTCCAGCGTGCCGTTTCCAAGCAGGTTGACGGCTGCGTTCTGGTCTCCGCCAAACAGCGTGCCATCGGGGAACGTCTCGACCTTGATCTTGCCGTCGCTCAGTTCGGCAACCTTCTCGGCGAAGTGCTTTGCGGAGACGCCCATGGAAGAGGCTGCGGGGTCGCCGATACCGAGGCGGACCGTGGTGCTGGGTGCGCCGGCGCCGGGCGCCCCGCCCCCGCCGCAACCGGTGAGGACAGTAGTAACGGTGAGTGCGACGGCCACAGCTGCGGCGGCCAAGGTGCGTTTTGGCATCTGATTCTCCTTTGAATACTTGCTCGTTCCTGGCCTATACGGACAGGGGTACTGATGCTTTGATGGCGGTGATCAAGGCGTACTGGGCTGTGCGGATATGGTCGAGAAGGCTTGCTCTTGCTTGTTTCCCGGCCCGCTTGCCCAGCGCCTTGCAGATAGCGATTAGGGCGTGCAGGTACACGCCTAGAGAACTTAGTGGAAGATTTCGGCCCCAGTGGAACCGGTACACTTTTTTACCACAGGCAGGCGCGGCTGTAAACATTGAGGAGCGTACGACAGCTTCGTATTACTTCGCTAACTGCAGCCGGGCAACGCTGGACCGTTCGACCAGTTCGGCAGCGACGTGTATGACGTTGGGTTTTCCCGACGTCTTGCCCTGCGTGTTGGACAAGGCGAGCTGCACGGAATGCCGGGCGAGCAGATCTATGGGCTGCCTGACGATTGTCAGCGGCGGGGTCACGAGTTCGGTCCAGGGTGAATCTTCAAAGACGATGACGGACAGCGTCCCGGGGATGTCGATTCCTGCGTGGGAGAGGCGCCGCAGGACTTCGGTTACCTGGGCGGTATTTGCCACCACCAACGCGGTGGGCGGGTCCTCGATGCTGAGCAGCGCCGACGCTGCATCTCCTCCCGCCGATCCGCGGAACGCGGCGTGCCGTATGAGGAGCTCATCCTGATCCAAGCCGGCCGTTTCCAGGGCTTGCCGATAGCCGGCAATCCGGTCCCTGCCGGTAGTGGAGGAAGCCGGTCCGGAGATGATCCCGATGCGGCGGTGGCCGTACGCTGCGAGCAGCGCCGTGGCAGAGCGGGCGGATTCAAAGTTGTCGATGCTGACAACATCAACTTCAGGGAGCGACGGTATCGATCGATCGACAAACACCACCTCGGTGCCCAGATCCTGGAGATGCTTCCAGGTGGCCAGGTTGTTGCCCGTCGGCGTCGCGATAATCCCACTGACCCTGCGTTCGATCAGTGTCGCCAGACGTTCGGACTCCAGCTGATCATCCTCCTGCGTTGTCATCAGCAACACCTGGATTCCGCGCGAGTGCGCTTCCTGCACCACCTGGTCGGCCAGCCTGGCGAAAAAGGGGTTGGAGACGTCGGCGAGCAGCAGCCCCAGGGTTGTAGGCGGGCCGAATTTAAGCTCCCTGGCTGCGGTGCGGGGGTGATAGCCGAGGTTCTTCATCACGTCGTTCACCCTGCCGCGGGTAGCTGCAGCGACGGGACCCGACCCGGGGTTCAGCACCCGGGAGACCACCGCAACGGACACCCCGGCCGCCTGGGCAACATCGCGGATGGTCGGTTGTTTCTGCACGCCTACTCCTTGCCTGGCACTTCGTTGGACATCCGGAAACCTTTTTCAGCCTGGGGCTTGACCTTGAGCCTATCCCTGTGACATAAAAGTGTACCGGTTCCACTTATTTTACCTTAGTTCGGTCCCGCTTGTTCGGCAGCCTCACTACCAACGGGGGCAAGCCGCAAGGTCAGTAAGTAGAGCCCCCAAAGCTGCGGTCAACCTCAGACCAGCCCGCAACCCTTCCGGAACAGCGCCGTATCCCTTGAAAGGCAACCCATGAATCTGCACCACCTCCTGTCCCAGCGCGAAGCCGACGGAAAACCCATCCGGGTCGGTCTGATCGGCGCCGGACGCTACGGAACGATGTACCTGGCCCAGGCAAACAACATTCCCGGGATCCACGTTGTCGCCATCGCAGACATTAACGTCAAGCGCGCTGAAGGTGCTTTCGAACTTGTTGGCTGGCCCAAGAACCAGATCGCCCCCGACATAGCAACCGCGCTGCGGGACCGCTCAACCGCGATCGTGGCCAACGCTGACGAGCTTTTCGACGTCGACATCGACATCATCGTCGAAGCCACCGGCAACCCCATCGTTGGTGTCAAGCACGCCCTGCGCGCCATTGAAACGAAGAAGCACATCATCATGGTCACGGTCGAAGCCGACGCGCTGGCAGGGCCCGCTCTTGCTAAGCGGGCAGAAGCAGCCGGTGTTGTCTACTCGATGGCATACGGCGACCAGCCGGCCCTCATCATGGAACTTGTCGACTGGGCCCGCACCAGCGGATTCGACGTCGTCTGCGCCGGCAAGGGCGCCAAATTCCTTGAGCACTACCACGAGATGAACCCGGACAACGTCTGGGAAAACTGGGAATTTTCCAAGGAACTCACCGACTCCGGGCAGCTGAACCCCAACATGCACACCTCCTTCCGCGACGGAACCAAGGCCGCCATCGAAATGGCCGCCGTCGCCAACGGGGCAGGACTGGTGCCCTCTGACACCGGACTGACGTTCACCCCGGGAGACGTTGAGGAAATCGCCACCATCTGCCGCCCCGCCGACGTCGGAGGAGCCCTCGCACACGAAGGGACCGTCGATGTCATGTCCAGTGTCAACCGCGACGGCACCTGGATCCCCCACAACACCCAGGAAGGCGTTTTCGTTGTCGTGAAGGCAACGAACGCCTACGTCTCCGGCTGCTTCAACGAATACCCCTGGCACCCGGACCCCACCGGCCAGTACGCGGCCCTGTACCGTCCCTACCACTACGTCGGCCTGGAACTGAACCTATCCATCGCCAACGCCGTCCTCCGCGGAATCCCCACAGGTTCGCCCATCGGATTCTTCGGCGACGTTGTCGCCACCGCCAAGAAAGACCTCAAAGCCGGTGAGTTCCTCGACGGCGAAGGCGGATACACCGTCTGGGGCCAACTCGTTTCAGCGAAGCACTCCGTCACTACCGGCGCACTGCCCGTCGCGCTGGCCCACCACGTGGAACTCCGCAATGACGTAGCCAAGGGTGGGATCGTCCTCTGGGAAGACGTCATCATGGACGACTCACTCGCCCAGGCCCTTGAACTGCGCCGCGAAACCGAGGCCCTTGCCCTTGAGGAAAACCTCGCCGCCAGCAGGTAAGTCTGAAGAACACCCTGCGGATGTTCGGCGCGGACCGACGGACTTTTGCCGTCGGTCCGTGCCGCGTCCCCAAGGGCCCTCTCACGCCCTCACGGCACCCCTAGCACCAGGAGAACCCCATCATGACCATCGTCGTTACCGCTGCTTTCAGCCCGAAGGAAGGGGCCTTCGACCAGGTCGTAGCCGCTCTCTCCCCCGCCATCAGCGAAGTACACCAGGAACCCGGTTGCCTGCTCTACGCGATCCATGAAGCCCCAAACAACCAGATCCTCATGATTGAGAAATGGGAATCCGCTGCGCTGCTGGATGCCCACGGCGAAGGTGAACCGGTCAAACGCCTGAATGCTTCCCTCGAAGGCCTGCTGGAAAAGCCTGTCGAAGTGACCCGGATGGTTCCGATCCCCGCAGGAACAGCACAACAGGGAGCGCTGTAGTGCACAGCCCCATCGTCGTCATGGGCGTATCGGGCTCAGGAAAGAGTACCGTCGGCGCCGCCCTCGCAGCCCGGCTCGGAGCAAGGTTCAAGGACGCTGACGACCTGCACCCCTTGCCGAACGTCGAAAAAATGGCAACTGGCACACCGCTCACCGATGAAGACAGATGGCCCTGGCTTCGCCTTGTCGGCGCAGAACTCGCGGCCGAACACCCCCACGGGATCGTGGTTGCCTGCTCGGCCCTCAAACGCGCCTACCGCGACGCTATCCGCGCAGCCGCTCCCTCTACCCGGTTCATCCTCTTAACTGTCGACCCTTCGGTACTGAAGGAGCGGCTGGTCCAGCGTCCAGGACACTTCATGCCTCCATCTCTGCTCACCTCACAGCTGGAGACACTTGAGGCCCTGGAAACAGCCGAAGCCGGAATGGCAGTGACATCCGAAGGCGGCATTGAAGCAGTCGCCGATCGGATTCTCGCAGATCTGGGCCAAGGACAGCTCACAGTACCCGCCGGTGCTGATCAGAATGCAAGATGAGTTTCTAATCATCGACTTGGGCTTCAGCAGCTCGGTTACCTTGCGGCGGTCCTCCGTGCCCCGGCCCGCGGGGTAGCCGAGCGAGAATCGCTCGCCGCGGTACTCGAGTTTGAGATACGCTGCCGTGTCCTTCGGCTCCTCGGCCGCGACGCTCATCTTCGGGCGGGTGCGTGTGTACGAGCCCGGCGCGCCGCTTAGCACCAACCCCAGCAGCTTCCTGCTGTACTCGCTCGTGACGTCGACGGCGGGCTGGGACACGCTGCGTGCCGTCACCACGGTCATCGGAATCGTTGTGGTGGGCCGGGCGATTCTAGCCGCGTTCCGGCGCGTGAAGCCGGTGGCTGGCGCGGGCAGGCACGCAGCAAAGGCTGATTCCACCCAAGCAAAGGACCGGCTTCAACTCAAGGTCTGAGGACCCCGCCAAAAAGTACAAGCCGCGGAGGCGTTCGTGCACTAATTCTGCATGGATATCTTAAAAATCTTGCGCTTTTGTTGCAGCTCCTGTGACCCTAGTCTCATCAGTACAAGCTCTTCCACTGCGGGCCGTCGCCCTAGGGAAGGAAGAGCTGTGCCGTGTCCGTGAAGGGTGCTTCGATGGCGTGGAACCTGGGGAGGTATCCCCATCGAAGCACCGTTCTCGGGCAACGGACCAGCGCCGGCAACTTTGCCAGACCAAGTGCAAGGCCATCCAATCGGAAGGCCCTGCACCACATACCCCTACCAAAAGGAGTGTCCATGTCAGGAAACAGAGCCGTTGCCTACAAAGAACCCGGTGTCGTCGAAATCATCAACACCGACTACCCGACATTGGAACTCAGGGATGGGCCCGGCGTTAATCCGGCCAATGTGGGCCGAAAAGTGCCCCACGGCGCGATCCTGCGTACCGTGACCACGAACATCTGCGGCTCGGACCAGCACATGGTTAGGGGCCGGACCACGGCCCCCAAGGACCTCGTCCTTGGCCACGAAATCACCGGCGAAGTGGTGGAGGTCGGTCCGGACGTGGAGTTCATCAAGGTGGGAGACATTGTCTCTGTACCTTTCAATATCTCCTGCGGGCGTTGCCGGAACTGCAAAGAGCGCAAGACGGGCATCTGCCTGAACGTCAACCCTGACCGCCCGGGCAGCGCCTACGGTTATGTGGATATGGGCGGCTGGGTGGGCGGCCAGGCCGAATACGTGCTGGTCCCCTACGCTGACTGGAACCTGCTGAAGTTCCCGGACCGCGACCAGGCCCTGGAAAAGATCATGGACCTGACCATGCTCTCCGATATTTTCCCTACAGGCTTCCACGGCGCCGTCACTGCGGGAGTGGGCGTTGGGTCCACCGTCTACATTGCCGGTGCAGGCCCAGTGGGCCTCGCGGCAGCCGTCGGCGCGCAGCTGCTAGGTGCCGCCGTCGTCATTGTCGGTGACATGAACGAAGACCGGCTGGCTCAGGCCCGCTCCTTCGGCTGCGAAACGGTGAACGTCACCAAGGGCGATCCGAAGGACCAGATCGAGCAAATCCTTGGCGTGCCCGAGGTGGATTGCGGCGTGGACGCCGTAGGGTTCGAAGCCCGCGGTCACGGGAAGGACGCCTCCCACGAGGCCCCGGCCACCGTGCTGAACTCCCTCATGGACATCACCGCTGCAGGCGGGGCCCTTGGGATTCCCGGCCTCTATGTCACCGGCGACCCGGGTGGAATCGACGACGCCGCAAAGCACGGCTCCCTGTCCCTGTCCCTGGGCACCGGATGGGCAAAGTCCCTGTCCTTCACCACCGGCCAGTGCCCCGTGATGTCGTACAACCGCCAGCTGATGATGGCGATCCTGCACGACAAGGTCCAGATCGCCAAGGCCGTAAACGCCACAGCAATCCCGCTTGAGGACGCACCGCGCGGCTACGCAGAATTCGACGCCGGTTCGGCAACGAAGTTCGTGCTCAACCCGAACGGATACGTCAAGGCGTAGAAACCCATCTGGCCCGTGCCACCGGCGCGCATCCACTCTCCCTGCATCAGCAAAGGTAATTTCATGACCCATCGCAACGACCAAGAATCAATTCTCCGCCTGAGCAGCAACGGGAAGGAGCATGGTGACATTCAGCTCGAAGCATCGAGTCCCGTGACCGTTCGGCTGCAGCTGGATGGTGGCTGCAATTGCCAGCATGGTGCTCAAAATCGTCCCGGTTCGTACGTTGACAGCGACCTCGGCATCCGCTGACAGCATTTAGAAGTACGACGCCGGCCGCCCACCTTCCAAAGGTGGGCGGCCGGCGTCGTTAATCACCGGTCTCAGGAGGTGTAGCCCTGGGGGTTGTTCTTCTGCCAGCGCCAGTGGTCCTCGCACATCTGGTCCACGATTTTGGTGGTGGACCAGCTGAGGTCGGCGAGGGCGGAGGTTGCGTCGGCCCAGAAGGCGGGGAGGTCGCCGGCGCGGCGGCCGGTGATTTCGTAGGGGATGGGCTTGCCCACGGCTTTTTCGAAGGAGCGGAGGACTTCAAGGACGGAGGAGCCCTTGCCGGAGCCGAGGTTCCAGCGGAAGACGCCGGCGCGGTCCGCCACGTGGTTGAGTGCGGCTACGTGGCCTTCGGCGAGGTCGACGACGTGGATGTAGTCGCGCAGGCAGGTGCCGTCGGGGGTGTCGTAGTCGCCGCCGAAGACCATGAGTTTCTCGCGCCGGCCCACAGCGACCTGGGCGATGAAGGGGACGAGGTTGTTGGGGATGCCCTGGGGGTCTTCGCCGATCCGGCCGGAGGGGTGGGCACCGACCGGGTTGAAGTAGCGCAGCAGGGCGATGTGCCAGCGGGGGTCGGCGGCGCCGAGGTCGGAGAGGATGTCCTCGATCTGTTCCTTGGTGCGGCCGTAGGGGTTGTTGGCGCCGATTTCCATCTTTTCGACGTAGGGGATGGGGTTGTGCTCGCCGTAGACCGTGGCGGAGGAGCTGAAGACAATGGACCGGACATCGTGGCGGTCCATCACCCGGATGAGGTTCAGGGTCCCCACCAGGTTGTTGTAGTAGTACTTCAGCGGTTCACGGACGGATTCGCCGACTGCCTTCAGTCCCGCGAAGTGGATGACCGCGTCAATGGGGCTGTCGGCGAAGACACGCTCGACGGCGGCCTCGTCCACGAGGTCGACATTATGGAACTTTGCGGTCTTGCCGCTGAGTTCGGCAACCCGCAGGAGGGACTCTTCACTGGAGTTGACCAGGTTGTCGATCACCACCACGTCATGGCCGGCTTCCTGCAGGGACAAAACAGTGTGGGAACCGATGTAGCCGGTGCCTCCGGTGACCAGAATCTTCATGTACTGCTCTTCCTCCTCTTCGGGACCGATCATTGCGCCACCCTGCCTTCACTCGGGCAAGGTGTGCAGTGTGTTTGTTTGCCGTCCTGGTCTCTGGGTTACGTTCCACCGGAAGGTAGGGCGGTTTGGTCAATGGCCTGTATCGTCCAGCGGGCCGTATGCGTGTTGCCAGGCTGGAGGATATGCAGGTCTGTTGTCGAGTTGAAGGCGTTGGGAGGGCAGGTCATGGGTTCGACGGCGAGGCCGTGCCGTGCCCCGGCCTCGGGTGCGTCCGCGGTGTGGATCTGCACCCAGGGACATTCCTCGCCCCAGATCATGGCTGTTCCGGTGCCGTCGGCCCGGGTGAGCCGCAGGGCCGCCTGACCGGCTGGATTTCGGGTGAGCCCGGTGAAGGCGTGATCGATTGGCAGGGAACCGATGGGCCGGGCCTGGCGGAAGTCATACTCCTGTGCGCCAGGACCGCCGACGTCGGCAAGTCCTGTAGGGACCAGCCGGTCTTCGGTTACCTGCAGCATCTTTTCAGCCGGCAGTTCTAGCGTCCAGTCATTGACCGTCCCTTCGCCTGCGACGAGGTAGGGGTGTGCAGCCACCCCGTAGGGGGCTGCGCCGGGTCCGATGTTCAGTGCGCTGACGGTGGTGGTGAGGCCGGTTTCATCGAGGGTGTAGCGGGCCTGCACGTGGAGGGGAAACGGGTATCCCTGCTGCGCCACAAGGGTGCAGGACAACGTGACCGAGGAACCGGTGGCGCCATCAATGGACCAGTCCTGCCAGACGAGCAAGCCGTGCAGCGCGTGCCCACGCTGGGGTTCGGTGATGTTGAGCTGGTGCCGGACGCCATTGAAGGAGTACCGGCCGTCGGTCACCCGGTTCGGCCAGGGGGCGAGAATTGCCCCGCGATAGGCAGGACGAACGTCATCGGCCGCGTAGGGAAGAACCAGGTCCCTGCCCTTGAAGCGCAAGGTGCGCAATGATGCGCCTACGGTGGCGAGGGAGGCCATGTACGGGCCGTGTTCGAGGTCGATCTGGCGGCCGGACAGGGGCAGCCGGGACATTACGGGCATGGTCTTCCTGTGATGATCTGGGCCAGGGCTGCAACCGGGAGTTTCGGCTTCCGGTTTTCGTCACACAGCCCGTTTGTCTCCTGCCGTGTGTCCGTGATCTGGGTGTAGCAAAAGCCCGAGAGGTGTGCGGAGGCGTTCACTGCGTCGAGAATTGCCGATAGCCGGTCCTGGAAATCGACCGCATTGGCGGCGGCAGAGTAGCCCCAACTGTCATCAAAAGCTGTACCGGGCGCATATGAGATGCCTCCGAATTCGGTCAACATGACGGGCCTGTCAGTGTCAGGCTCCGGGATGACGGACATGCGCCGTCCGGCTGGACCGATGCCCCGGATCATGGCATCGATGTTTGCCTTGCTGCCGTACCGCTGTCGCAGGATTTCGCCGGAGTGTTCGTAGTCGTGGAAGGTCCAGATTTCCGAATCCGTGTGCTCCCAACCGTCGTTGGAGATGACAGGCCGGGACGGGTCCAGTGCGCGGGTAAGGTTGGCCAGTGCCAGGCCATAGGAGCGTTGCGCTTCGGAGTGCGCTCCGTGCTGCACGCCCCAGGATTCGTTCAGCGGCACCCAGGTGATGATGCTTGGGTGCGAGGCGGAAGACCGGACGATGTCCACCCACTCCTTGGTGAGCCGGCTGACGGCAAGTGGGTTGAATTCATACGCGCCGGCGGTTTCACCCCAGATCATCAGGCCCAGCCGATCGCACCAGTAGAGGAACCGCGGGTCCTCCACTTTTTGGTGGATCCGGGCGGCATTGAATCCCAGGGACTTGATGAGCTCAACCTCTTCGCGAAGGGCCTCGAGGGTGGGTGCGGTGTAGTGGGACTGCGGCCAGTAGCCCTGCTCCAGCACCGAGCGGACGTAGGTGGGCCGGTCATTGAGCAGGAACGTTCCGTGCGCCGCCGCGACGGAACGCAGACCTAGGTACGATGCCACGACGTCACTGGTGCCCATGGCATCAGTGACGGTGACGGTGGCGTCGATGAGGCGCGGGTGTTCCGGGGACCAGAGCATTTGCTCATAGTTTTGGCCGTTCCGCTGGGCCTGCAAAGGGATGTCCAGAACTATCTGGTCGCTATGGACAGAGATTTGCTGCCGGGCCAGCTCATGCCCGTCCAAGGACAGGGTGACGTCGACGGAAGCACCATCGAGCGGCCTGTGGCTTAGTTCCAGTTCGGCTCTTACCGAGGCCTCGGGGACGTTGGGCGTCCATGAGAGGTGGCGGACGTGGAGCGCGGGCACCGCTTCCACCCACACGGTCCGCCAGATGCCGGTGGTGCGGTGGTACCAGATGGAGTGGGGCTCCACCTGCCAGTCCTGCTTGCCGCGGGGAACGGTGACATCCAAGGGGTCGTCCTGGGCGCGGACCACGATGCTGTGATCCTCCGTGTCCCGCCCAAGAGCGGTGGTGATGTCAATGCTGAAGGCTGTCTGGCCACCCTCATGGGACCCAACGTGCTGGCCGTCCACCCACACGTCGGCGGCGTAATCCACGGCGCCGAAATGCAGCAGGATAGTGTCGCCCTGCGAGATCCTGCCGGCCTCATCCAGTGCCGACTCATCCAAAGCGATCCGGTACCAGACGATCGGGTGGTAGCCGGTGTCGCCGATGCCGGAGGCTGCGGATTCCGGCGCGAAGGGCAGCTGGATCCTCTGGGTGAACACGTCCGGGCGCAGTTCCCAGTGCTCAAACCGTCCACGGTCGTCGTCGTCGTAGGCGAAGCCGCTAACTACGTCAAGGGTGTGATGGGCCCCCCGGACCAGTTGCGGCCGCGGGTACGTTCCTCCGCTCCTGCTCGCGCGGATATGGTCTGTGGCTCGAGGCGCAGCGTCAGTATGCATGCCTCAAGTGTGTACGATTTTTCCAGCGCTGTAAACAGAAAGCTATTTTTGCTTGCGTTATATGTATCTTTGTCATTGAGACCCGCGAGTCCGGGCTGCCAACCTCAGGGCAGCTGCGGCGCGCTTTCCCTGAGCTCCAGGGAGTAATCCACCAGCTTGTGCCGGCCTGCCCCCGCGTAGCCGGCTATCCGCTCCTCCAGCAGGTCAAGGGCGGCGCTTGCCAGCGCGCTTGTGTCAGCCGCGACCGTAGTGAGGCTTGGGTAGGTGAAAGCCGACATGGAGATGTTGTCCCAACCGATGACAGCGACATCGCCAGGAACGGCAAGCCCGCGTTCCTGCAGTGCCCGCAGGGCGCCAATGGCAGCGAGGTCGTCGCGGCAGAACAGCGCGTCCAGTTGCAGTCCGCGGTCGAGGGCCTCCCCCGTGGCGCGTGCAGCGTCGCGGGAGCTGATGCTGCGGCTGGGAATCAGCAAGGCCGTATCCACGCGCATGCCAGCCACTTCCAGTGCTTCCTGGTACCCCATCAGTCGCTGTTGGGAGGTTGCCGAAAGCTTGTCCTGTTCGTGGCCAAGGAAACCTATCCGCCGCCGGCCCATCGCCAGGAGGTGGCGGGTTGCTGCCATTGCAGCCTCGACATTGTCGATCATCACCCGGTCAACACTCAACGGCGCCGAGCCTTCCCCGAGCAGGACCAAGGGCGTATCCGCGCGGTGGCGCGCGATTTCCAGCGCCGACATGGTTGAAGGCTGGAAAATAATGCCGTCCACAAGTCCGGCCTCAGTCATGGCGATGACCGCCCGCTCCCCCTCAAGGGTGCCGTCTGTCTGTTCGAGCAGCAGACGGTAGCCTCGGCGTGACGCTTCCATGGAGACAATGCGCGCGAGCTCGGAGAAGTAGGGGAGGCTGACGTCGCTGAAAGCCAGGGCAAGCATGCCGGTTTTTCCCGTGGCCAGGCTCCTGCCAAGGGCGTTGGGACGGTAACCCAGTTCGTCTATCGCCTGCTGCACCCGTTCCCGCATGGGCTGGCTGACATGGGCATAGTTGTGAACGACGTTTGACACCGTCTTCATTGAGACGCCGGCCACCTCGGCGACGTCCTGCAGGCGAACCCTACCCATAATGTCATCCTGTCTCTGGCGATTTTCCTCGTGACTACCCGCGACACCGAAGAGACGCCCGCCGGGTAGGACAGCAACCGCGGCCCCCAAAGGCCCTGGCGGAGCAACAGCCAAATCGTGGTGCTCCAACCGCGGCAAGCGATTTGTCCCGCAGCGCCGGCGTGCCCAACCCAGTCCTTGATCTTCTATCGACCTCATCCTAACGGCACCGCTGGTCCTGCCCGGACCGACCAAGGCTGGAGGCTGGCGCGTGAAATAGAAAACACTGGACACCCCGTTTACAGCGCTGTATGTTTTACGGAGGCCAGTGTTCCGTGCGTCACAGGAATGCGGCATGCCGATCAACGATGCCCACGCCAGATGGTGCACGTTTCACTAGGAGGACAATGATGACCTATGCAAAGCGGTCATTCCGCAGTCGCATTTCCACCGCTACGGCCCTTGGCGCCGCAGCTCTTATGGCCCTGACCGCGTGCAGCGGTTCGGGTGGCCAGCAGACCACCGAGCAGGAGTTCACCGGTGAATACACCGGTCCAGCCGTTGAGCTCTCATACTGGAACGGGTTTACCGGCGGAGACGGCCCCTTCATGGAGCAAATGGTTAAAGACTTCAATGCGGAGCACGAGAACATCAAGGTCGTCTCCAACACAATGCAGTGGGCTGACTTCTACCAGCGCCTTCCAGCGGCCGTCACTGCCGGGGAAGGACCCGACGTGGGGGTCATGCACCTGGATCAGCTCGCCACCAACGCCGCCCGCAACGTGATTGTTCCGCTGGACAAGCTGACATCCGGGCTGGACCTTACTGCAGACGACTTCACCAAAGAGGTATGGGAAGCGGGCGTCTACAAGGACAAACGCTACGGCGTGCCGCTGGACGTGCACTCGCTCGCCATGTACTACAACACAGAGCACTTCGCGAAGGCAGGCATCACAGAGGCGCCCACGGACGCAGCTTCCTTCAAGGATGCCCTCGCCAAACTCAAGAACGCAGGGTTCGAAAACCCGTTCTGGATGCCGGCCAAGTGGCCCGCGCACCTGATGCACCTTTCGCTGCTCTGGCAAAACGGCGGGGACCCCTATAACGCCGAGGAAGCCAAGGCCACCTTCGATTCCGAGGAAGGCGTGCAGGCCCTCGCATGGCAGACCTCCGTCATCAAGGACGGCTACAGCCCAAAGGATGTCGCCGTTGATTCCCAGTACGTCGCGTTCAAGAACGGCGAAACGTCAATCACCTGGGACGGCATCTGGCAGCTCAACGACCTCGATGCGTCCGGTCTTCCCTACAAGGCCGTTCCGGTCCCGGTCATCGGAGAAAAAGACGCAGTGTGGGCGAATTCCCACAACTTCTTCCTGCCCCGCCAGGCCTCACCCGATGCGAACAAACAGGCTGCGGCACAGGTGTTCATCGCCTGGATGAGTGAGCACTCAGCAGAATGGGCAGGGTCAGGAATGATCCCGGCACGCGAATCCGTGCGGGCAGCCGGTGCACTGAAGGGAATGCCGCAGGAAGCGATTGCCCAGAAGATCGAGTCGATGCGTTTCCTTCCCCCGGTGCCGGGTATCGGCACCGTCCAGAGCGAAACACTCGAGCTCGCCGTAAGCAACGCGATCCTTGGCACGCAGGAGCCCAAGCAGGCCCTTACGGACGCGGCCAAGCAGGCGAGCACGCTGATGGAAGAAAACCAAGCCTCGTTCGGGAACTGACGGAAATCATGACTTCGACAAAGACGACGGGTGCCCTCTTAGAGAAGAGGGCACCCCGGCCGCAGGGCCCCGACACCAGCAGGACCATCAAAAAGCAGGCCGCGGCCACCCCGTGGCTGTTCCTGGCCCCGTATCTGCTTCTGTTTATCGGGTTCGTGCTGGTTCCAATTGTTTTCGGCGCGTGGATCAGCCTCCACAACTGGGACTACACCCTCCCCCTGAAACCTTTCGTCGGGGCCGAGAACTACACCAGACTGTTTGACCCTGAGTCTGCGCAGTCAAAGAATTTCTGGGGTTCAATGCAGGCAACAGGAATATTCACTCTGTTCAGCGTGCCGCTGCTGCTCACCATACCCCTGGCGGTGGCGCTGCTGATGGCAAAGAAATTCCCCGGCCGAAATTTCTTCCGCGCCGTCTACTTCGCCCCCTATGTGCTCGGTGTCGCCGTGGTGGCCGTCCTGTGGCGGTACCTTCTGGATAACAACATTGGGTTGGTCAACTACTACCTTGGCCTTCTCGGGCTGCCGGACGATACCGCCTGGACCACCTCCACCCCCGCTGCCTGGGTAGCTCTTGTCGGGGTGACGGTGTGGTGGACGCTCGGCTTCAACGCCGTAATCTACTTGGCCGCACTCCAGGACATTCCCGCAGAGCTGTACGAGGCGGCCCGCGTGGACGGCGCAAACGGCTGGCAGCAGTTTCTCAACGTCACTTTGCCCGGTCTGCGACCTGTGCTGTCCTTCGTCACCATCGTCACCCTCATCGCTTCGGTGAACATGTTCGGCCAGTCCTACCTCATGACACAGGGCGGCCCGGGACGGGAAACGCGCACCGCGATCTATCAGATCGCTGAAACTGGCCTGCGCAACTTCTCCATGGGCAGCGCTGCGGCGATGAGTTACGTGCTGACCCTGTTCCTGATGGCGCTTAGCCTCATTGTTTTCTGGCTGTTCCGCGAGAAACGCGACAAGAAGGTGTCCAAATGACCCAGCTCACCCAGCCGCAGGCCCTGCAGAACGAATCCCTTCCCGCCAAACGCCCCACCAACACCAGCCGCAGCATCCTGCGGCTGGTAGTCCTCGGCATCGTGGCACTGGTCTTCATCAGCCCGATCATCTTCATGATCATGACCTCGTTCAAAACCCGGGCAGACGCCACAGCGATTCCCCCGTCCTGGATTCCCAACCCTTTCTCCCTACAGGCCTACGAGGCCATCCTGGCTCCCGGCACCAACACCCCGGTGCTTCGCTGGTTCATCAACAGTATGGTCGCCGCCCTGGCCCACTCCTTCTTGGTAGTCCTGACAGCATCGCTGGCGGCCTACCCCTTGGCGCGCATGAATTTCCGCGGCAAGGGCATAGTTTTTGCGGTCATCGTCGCCACGTTGCTGGTCCCACCGGTGATCCTGGTGATTCCGAACTACCTCATCGTCAGCGAACTCGGCTGGCTGAACTCACTGATCGCGATCATCGTGCCAACAGCGGCATCCGCCTTCGGCGTGTTCTTCATGCGGCAGTTCTTCGCTGCCCTCCCGGACGAACTCGAAGAAGCCGCCCGGCTGGACGGCGCCAACCGCTGGCAGATGTTCACCAAGATCATTCTTCCGCTGGCCAAGCCCGCCATGGCAACCCTGGCGCTGCTTGCCTTCCTCGGAAACTGGAACGACTTCCTGTGGCCCGTATACGTCCTGTTCAACCCCGAGGTGCAAACACTCCCGGCCGGCCTGTCTACCCTCCAGGCTGCCAACGCCGTGCGGTATGACCTGCTCATGGCCGGCGCCGTCGTCGCGAGCGTGCCCGTGCTCGCCCTGTTTGTCGTCCTCCAGCGGTTCATTATCGAAGGCGTATCACGCTCCGGAGTGAAGGGCTAACAACCAAACACCGACTCCTGACGGCGGTCACCGGTCACCGGCACGCTCGTCGCCGTAACGCTGTCCGGGTGCGGGGATTCGCTCCCGCACCCGGAGGCAGTCCCCTCCGCCTTCACAAATGACCGCGACCTCCACTTGGTATTGCTGCCACTTACATGACCTTCGGTCCTTGGCTCCAGGAGCCTGTGATGCGCAGCATGGAAACATGCACGGCACCACAGGAACAGGTGAAGGTGTGTTGATGAGGCGCTCTCATCAACGGCCGCTGGAGTCCGATGCGCGCGGGAACCGCGGAGACGGTCCCAGAGCCTGTTGTTCGACGCTGTGGTGCTCCCCCGCGTACCTGGATGAGCCGAAGGAGCCGTCATGAGTGCTCCGACGAGGAAGATGATGCCCCTGGCGCGCATCGTCGCTCTTACGCTCCTCGCGGCTGTGACCGCCGCCCTCGCTTACGTCGGTCTCGCCTTCCGCAACGTGCCGGTTTCTGCCCCACCCGGGGCAGCAGCTGGTGAGCTGACACTGGAACCCTGCAGCTATGACACCGAGAGCGGCCCCATGGCCGCCGACTGCGGCACCCTGGTCGTCCCCGAAAACCATGCCGATCCGCACTCACGGCTGATCGCACTACCCGTGACCCGCATCCACGCGCGCTCGGAGCAGCCCGGCGAACCAATCTTCTGGTTCGAAGGCGGTCCCGGCAGTACAAACATGGAGTTCGACCAGGCGAACCGGCTCCTCGAGGAACACGATGTCGTCCTGGTTGGCTACCGCGGTATCGACGGCTCAGTCCGCCTGGACTGCCCCGAGGTGGAGGCAGCGCTCCGCGGCGCCGAAGACCTCCTTGGTGAAGAGTTCTTCCGGGCATACGCGGATGCGTTCGGGAGGTGTGCGGACCGGCTGACCGACGAGGGTGTCGATCTCACCCAGTACGGGCTGGTGCAGCAAGTCGATGACATGGAAGTCGCCCGCGCAGCACTCGGCTACGACCGGATCGATCTGTTGAGCCAAAGTGCAGGCACGCGGACCGCGATGATCTACGCCTGGCGCTATCCCGCCAGCATTCACCGTTCTGTCATGATCGCGGTCAACCCACCCGGTCACCTGCTCTACGACGTCCAGATGACGGACGAGCTGGTCGACCGGCTCGCGGCCTACTGCGCCAAGGATGCTCCTTGCCGGGCGCGTACCGCCGACCTCGCTGAAACAATCCGGCAGACCGCGGCTGACATTCCGGACCGATGGGGGTTGCTGCCGCTCCAGGGCGGCGCCGTGCGCGCCCTGTCGTTCATCGGCATGACGCAGCCGGATTCGGCGTTACCGCCGGGACGTGACGCGACGCTCGAAGGCTGGTTAGCGGCTGCCGAAGGTGATCCGAGCGGATTCTGGTTAATCTCGCTGCTCGGCAAAACGATGTACCCGAAGTTCTTCGTCTGGGGCCAGTACGCCGCGGCAGCTACCCTCGACACTGTGGCAGCGCGGAAGTACTTCGCCTCCACAGACCGGGACTATTCGAACCTGGGTTACGCCGCCAGTGCGAGTAGCTGGGGTGAGGCTCGGTGGCTCGACCTTTGGCCCACCACAGCCGAGGAGGACCAGTACCGTCAGGTGCGCACTTCCGCGGTGCCGACCCTGATCATCAACGGCGAACTCGACATGGCCACGCCACCGCAGGCAGCAACGACCGAGCTGCTGCCGTCCCTACCCAACGGCCAGGAGGTTGTGCTACTAGGGTTCGGCCACTCCCCCACGTTCTGGGCCGACCAGCCGGGGGCCGGCAGCCGATTGATCACGACGTTCCTCGACAGCGGCCGGGTCGATGACTCTCTCTACCAGCCACAGCAGGTAGATTTCACCCCCTCGACGACGCTTGGCCAGACCGCGAAGAGCGTGCTGGGCGTGATGCTGGCCATTGCGGTGCTCACTATTGGGTCGCTGGTCTGGGCAGTTCGCAGGACCCGTAAGAAGGGTGGTTTCGGACCCACGGCCAGCGCCGCAATGCGATCGGTGCACCCGATCGTGCTTGGCCTCGGCGGGTGGTTCCTCGCCGTACTGTCTCTTCAGGTAGCTCGGCTCAGCGTGCCACTCGACAGCGAGCCGCTCGTTGTACTCGCGGTGGGCTCCCCGATCGGCCTGGGGATCTTCTTGGGCTGGACCAGCCGAACCCGGACCGCCAAGATCACGCAGGCCGGGTTAGCCGTGGCCTGGGCAGGTGCCCTCGTCGGCGCTTGGCTCGGCTTCAACGCCGTGACGGCCCCGTTCGTCGGGATACTGTTCGCAATCGTCGGTGCAATCGCAGCTGCCAACTTCGCGTTGATTGCACTCGACATCGCCGTCTTCCGGTCTGAGGACCGTCAAGGATATGAGACAGTCGGTTAGTTTCTTGGCCTGAAGGCTATGGGTGATTCGGGAGCACACGCTCCTGCAGGCGAGGTGCAGGAGCGTCCGCCTCCTTGTCGCGAGGTGCAAATTAGTGTTGAGGTCCCTACAGTCCGACCATCACTGGGACGTTACTTCTTCGGGCAGCTCAGGTCCGGGTTGTAGGCTGCGAACATGCCGTCCGGGTTGTCCCTCCAAACCCATGCGTGCAGCGCCCACGACTGTTCGAACGGCCCGGTCTCGAAGTCGACCCCGGCAATCGAAGGCCGGTCGACGGCCGTCGAGATAAACTCAACGGCTACCAGCTTGTACCGCCCGTACTTATTTGGCATGTATACGAGAACCTCAGGTTTTCGGGCCTGGGTCTTGTCATCGAGCAGTTTCTGCTTCGCATAGTGGAAGCCCATAGCACCGACTCCGGGCTTCTCGATGCAGTCGGTGATCCGCTCGTAGCCGTCTTTCTCCGCGTTTTCCAGCCAACGGTAGTGGTCGGTAGCATCTCTCAGGATCCTGACCAGCCGGCGCTGATCGTCGTTGTCCCGCCAGTCGTCGCTGTGGTCCGATGCCCCGTGCCCGGATCCGTCGTGGGCCGCTGCAGTTCCGGGAGCAAGTCCCATGGCAAGCGCTGCGGAAGCCGCCATGGACAGGAGCCCCATCTTGGTGCGATTCATCGTTGATCTTCTACCCCTCTGAGACCAATATGTTCTGTTTCAGGGAGGCGAAGCGTGGGAAGAGATCCCGCCTCCGCCAGGATGCCAGCAGATTTTCCCAGGATCTGCCCGGTGAATAGGCCGCTCGGACGGTCCAATCGTCCAGCGATTTGAGCGGCGCATCCAGTATGCTCCTGCAACAAAAAGAACCGCTACGCTACGGACCGGTATTAGGGGGACGCTCGGGGAGGCTCGAAGAGATTCGGCGGGTGAATTGCCGCTGTCGGCTCCCTTAGCTACTGAGTTCACCCTTCTGGCTCAAACCGGCCTGGTACGTCGGCAGACCCAGCTGGCCCGATTCCAGCTCACACCTTGAAGTACTTCGCCTCCGGGTGGTGGAACACGAACGCGTCGGTGGACTGTTCGGGGTGCAGCATCAGCTCGTCGCTCAGGATCACGCCCATGCGCTCGGGCTTCAGCAGCTCCGTCACCTTGCGGCGGTCCTCCATGTCCGGGCACGCGGGGTAGCCGAGCGAGAACCGGGCACCGCGGTAGTCGAGCTTGAAATACCCCGCAGTGTCCTTCGGCTCCTCCGCCGCGAAACCCAGCTCCTTGCGGATCCGGGCATGCCAGAACTCGGCCAGCGCCTCGGTGAGCTGCATGACCAGGCCGTTGAGCTCGTAGTAGTCGCGGTACTGGTTGGCCGCGAACATCTTGGAGGTGAACTCCTCGATCTTCGAGCCGGCGGTGACCAGCTGCACCGGCAGCACGTCGATCTGGCCGGATTCGCGCGACTTCACAAAGTCGGCCAGGCACAGGTGCCGGTCGCGGCGCTGGCGCGGGAAGTCGAAGCGCAGGCGGTCGGTGCCGATCGGACCCCCTGAACCACCGTCCGGGGCGAGCAGACCGGGGACGCCGAGGACGCCGTCGTGATCCTCGCCGTGGTGCAGCACCACCACCTGCTCCCCCTCGGAAACCACCGGGAAGTAGCCGTAGGCGACGGACGCGTCCAGCATGCCCTCGCCCAGGATACGGTCCAGCCAGTAGCGCAGGCGCGGCCGGCCCTCGCGTTCCACCAGTTCCTCGTAAGATGCGCCGTCCTCACCGCGGCCGGGCTTGAGCCCCCACTGCCCCATGAAGGTGGCGCGCTCGTCGAGGAAGGCGGCGTACTCGTGGAGCGAGACGCCGCGCACGATGCGCGTGCCCCAGAACGGCGGCGCGGGCACAGGATTGTCGGTGGCGACGTCGGACCGGCCGGGCATCGCCTCCGGCTCGGTCACCGTGAACTTCGCGCCGCCCTTGTGGATGCGCTTCTTCAAAGGCGGCAGGCCGACGTCGTCCGGTGACTCGCCGCGGGCAACGCGCACCAGCGGCTCCATGAGGGCGAGGCCCTCGAACGCGTCCTTGGCGTAACGGACCACGCCGTCGAACTGCTCGGCCAGGTCCTGCTCCACGTAGGCGCGGGTCAGGGCTGCGCCGCCGAGGATCACCGGCCACTTCTTGGCCAGGCCGCGGGACTGCAGCTCGGCGAGGTTTTCCTTCATCACCACGGTGGACTTCACCAGCAGGCCTGACATGCCGATGACGTCCGCGTTGTGCTCCTCCGCGGCGGCCATGATCTCGGCGATGCCCTGCTTGATGCCGATGTTGACCACTTTGTAGCCGTTGTTGGTGAGGATGATGTCCACGAGGTTCTTGCCGATGTCGTGCACGTCGCCGCGGACGGTGGCGATCACCATGGTGCCCTTGCCGGACGAATCCGACTTCTCCATGTGCGGCTCGAGCAGGGCCACCGCATTCTTCATTACCTCGGCGGACTGCAGCACGAACGGCAGCTGCATCTCGCCGGCGCCGAAGCGCTCGCCCACCACCTTCATGCCCTCGAGCAGGTGGTCGTTGATGATGCCGAGCGGTGTCATGCCCTCGCTGCGGGCCAGGTCCAGGTCCTCTTCGAGGCCCTTGCCTTCGCCGTCGATGATGCGGCGTTCCAGGCGCGCGCCGGTGGGCAGCGCGGCGAGTTCGGCGGCGCGCTGGTCCTTCAGCGCTGCGGTGTCGACGCCGGCGAACATGTCCAGCATGATGGCGAGCGGATCGTAGGTGGTGTTGCCGTCGGCGTCGTATTCGCGGCGGTCATAGACGAGGTCCAGGGCCACCTTGCGCTGCTCTTCCGGCAGGGAGGCGAGCGGGACGATCTTGGCGGCGTCGATGATGCCGCTGGTGAGGCCCGCCTGCACGGCCTCGTGCAGGAACACGGAGTTCAGGACGATGCGCGCGGCCGGGTTCAGGCCGAAGGACACGTTGGAGACACCGAGCGTGGTGTTGATGCCGGGGTACTTCGCGGTGATCTGGCGGATGGCCTCGATGGTTTCGATGCCGTCCCGGCGGGTTTCCTCCTGGCCGGTGGCGACGGGGAAGGTCAGGGCGTCGACGATGATGTCCTCGACGCGCATCCCCCATTCGCCCACCAGGGCGTCGACGAGGCGGGAGGCGATGGCCACCTTGCCTTCGGTGGTGCGGGCCTGGCCCTGTTCGTCGATGGTCAGGGCGATCACGGCGGTGCCGTGTTCCTTCACGAGGGGCATGATGCGCGCGAAGCGGCTGTCCGGGCCGTCGCCGTCCTCGTAGTTGACGGAGTTGACCACCGGGCGGCCGCCGATGAGTTCCAGGCCGGCCTTCAGGACGGGCGGTTCGGTGGAGTCGATGACGAGCGGGAGGGTGGAGGCCGACGCGAAACGCGAGACGACCTCCTTGATGTCGGCGACGCCGTCGCGCCCTACGTAGTCGATGCAGACGTCGAGGAGGTGGGCGCCGACGCGGATCTGCTCGCGGGCGATGTCCACGCAGTCGTCCCAGCGCTCTTCGAGCATGGCCTGGCGGAACGCCTTGGAACCGTTGGCGTTGGTGCGCTCACCGATGGCGAGGTAGGAGGCGTCCTGGTCGAAGTTCACGTGCTGGTAGAGGGAGGCGACGCCGGCTTCGCGTTCGGTGGGGACGCGGGCGGGGCCGCTGCTGGCTTTCGTCTCCTGGGTGCGGAAGGGCGCAAGGCGTTCGACGACGGCGGCCATGTGTTCCGGCGTCGTACCGCAGCAGCCGCCCACCAGGCCCAGGCCGAATTCGCGCACGAACTGCTCGTGGGCAGTGGCGAGTTCGGTGGGGGTGAGCGGGTAGTGCGCGCCGTTGGCGCCGAGGATGGGCAGGCCGGCGTTGGGCATGCAGGCGATGGCCACGGAGGACTGTTTGGAGAGGTGGCGCAGGTGCTCGCTCATCTCGTCCGGGCCGGTGGCGCAGTTCAGGCCGATGGCGTCGACGCCGAGGGGTTCGAGTGCGGTGAGCGCAGCGCCGATTTCGGAGCCCATGAGCATGGTTCCGGTGGTTTCGACCGTCACCTCCACGAAGATGGGGAGGCGGATGCCGCGGGAGACGATGGCCTGCTTGCAGCCGTTGACCGCGGCTTTGGTCTGCAGGAGGTCCTGGCTGGTTTCGATGAGGAAGGCGTCCGCTCCCCCGTCGATGAGGCCTTCGGCCTGCAGCGCGAAGGTCTGCTTGAGGTAGTCGTAGCTGGTGTGGCCAAGGCTGGGGAGCTTGGTGCCGGGCCCCATGGAGCCGAGGACCCAGCGCATCCGGCCGTCTGTTTCTTCTGCCGCTTCAGCGCGTTCGCGAGCGATCTTCGCGCCCTTCAGGGCGAGCTCGGCGATGCGGTCATCGATGCCGTAGTCGGAGAGGTTGGACCAGTTGGCGCCGAAAGTGTTGGTCTCGACGGCGTCGATGCCCGTGGCGAAGTAGGCGTCGTGAATGTCCCCGATGACGTCCGGGCGGGTGTCATTGAGGATCTCGTTACAGCCTTCGAGGTTCTGGAAGTCCGTTTCGAGCGACAGGTCGCGGCCCTGCAGCATGGTGCCCATGGCGCCGTCGGCAATGACGACCCGGTGGTTCACGGCGTCCAGGAGCTCCTGCGAACGGGCAGGGCGGGGCACGGACTCAATATCAAGCGCAAAACGAGGCATCTAAACAGGTTACGTGCGGAGGCTGAAACGTTGCGCTGTGTGTCCGTGTACTACGGCGGGTGCGGACGTTCCGCCAAGGGCCCCATCGATCAGAGCCTGTCTCCCGGGGCCGGTGCTGGAGGAAGACCGATAACTGCAACTGGAGCCGAAAAGCGCCGGAGGGCTGCTCTCGCGACCTTCGAACGCCGCGAGTTGGGCGGCTGCCTTTCACACGCATCGAAGGGATTCAGCCTTCTTCAGGCGGATCGAAGGTAAGAAAGCCGTCTGGTGGCTCGACACCACTGAAGTAAGCCATATTTTCGACTGTGTTCAGAGTGAAAAGCTCTGTGTACCTCATCCTGTCAACAAGGGATGTCCGTTGTCCATCCAACCTGAAACCAGCCCATGCTTGGATTTCCGGGTCGATCCCTACACCCCTCAGGTCCACCTTCATGTCAAAGCGGGAAATTGCCTTGCTCGTGGTGAAACGGCCGATCAAAAGCTCACCGTCAATGTGCTGAAACGGCTTTACCGACTCGTCAAAAGTTGCCGTCACATCTTCAGGTAGTAGCAGGCGGATGCGATGCGCACTGACCCTACCAAGTCCTATGTGCAGGCTCCGGTGTCGGTCGACGCGGGCTAGCTCATGGACCCAATAGACCAAGGTGCTTTCGGGACCCGAGTCCACCTGATAGGGCTGAGCCATTTCAAGTTTGTCGAGAATGTCAAGGGGAACGCCGGACAAGCGCTTCCGCTGGCTGGCAAATTCCTTGGGTGTTGAACAAATTGGATACTGGATACGCTCGGCCAGGGGAGGTGGGTTCTGGTCGGTGGCGGTTGCGACCCAAGCGTATAGGCCGTTGTCGAGGGCTGCACGAATTGTTGCCAGCCAATCACTGAACGCCAGTGACATCTGTACCGGTGCTTGCGCCCGTGTGACCGCTAGGATTTCGAACGACCTCGGGCTGATGTTGCGGACGTCGATTTCCCAAGGATGGGTCGAAATGTAGTCTTTCCAAGACTCACCAAATTCTTTACGCTTCACTGTGGCGTGATGCAATCTCGCAAAAGCGAAGTCGAAGAGCTGCTGCATATCCTAACTCTAAGCTTCGGCGACAACAGACGATCTCGAAGGGCCGCAAAAGCAGCTAGACGAGAGCCAAACGGTTCCGAAGGTAGATTGCCAGATTTCCAGTGTCCCGGTTGTCCTAGTACGCTCAGTTCGGCTTCCGCTTTTCCCGGGAGCATCTCGTAAAAGATGGGGCATGGATTACGGAATAGTTTCGCGGGACGTCGCTCTGGTCGTGGTGGAATTTCTGAAGGTTCTCGCGTGGCCGGGTGTAATCCTGGTTGCCTTGCGTATGTTCCGACAGCAGATTAACGGCATCTTCTTCCGCGTGAAAGAGGCGGCTTTCGCCGGAGTATCGGTCTCTCTGAGGGAAGAAGCCGGCGAGTTGTCTGAGAAGGTGGGCAAGCTTCCCGAAAAGCTGAAAAAGGGAGACGAGGGTTCCACAGCCTCCTCTCAGGAATCTGAACCTGACGAGATCGATTCGGATGAAGCCGACGTCCTGAACAACGCAAAGGCACAGATAGAGTTCAGCTGGGCTGACCTTGAAGACACTTCCCTAAACTTGCACCAACGCTTGTTCATGGGCTCAGGCGGATCTTCGAATCCCTATAAGCGGCCCAATAGCGTCGTGCACGCATTGGCCGATTTACATCGCAACAAGATGATCGACAGCGAGACGTTGTCGACGTTCCGAGAGGCTCAAAACTTCAAGAAACATCTAGTGGACAACGCCAACAACGCGACGTTCGAGACCTACTCCCAGTTCCTCAACACCATCGACAGCCTCAAGCATCGGGTCAGCTTGTGGGACAAGGGAATGCTCTAGGTGAAGTTCAGCAGCGACCTGGTACGAGAATTCCGGACTTTGTCTGTCCCCTTGCCCAGGGTTACCGCAGTGCTGGTGTGTGGCCACACTGCCGACTGCGGCGAGGCGGCCACGGATCTGGATTTGGCTGATACTGGTGTTCGAGGTTATCGGCAAAATGTCTCGTTGTGTTCAGCGAACCGTAGTCCGCGCCCGATGTGCTTTCGGTTTCCAGGCACTGGTCTTCGAGCCACCCGCTGAAACGGCGGTTAGCGCTTCTCCGGGCCATGAACACCCTTCCGCCCTGGTGGAGAGGGCGGAGACCGTTGACTAGCAGGTCCACAGGTTTCCGCCGAACTTCCTGTCCCTACACTGCCTCCGCACTGCGCAAACTCGATTCTGCCAGACTCTAAAAATGCCAAACGAAAATGAGTACTCACGTGAGTGGAACGACCTAGGCCTGTGGCTGGAGAAAACCCACAAACGCACATCTAACAGAACGTCCTATCCGCCGGACGCGACGAGCCTACTGGCCCGGGATGAAACAGGCATGCCGGAAGGCTCGTCTGTTGCTGCCATCGTCCGATCACTCCTCGATACAGCAGTGGATGACCTCGCGTCCGCCTTTGGTCTCGCTGCCGGACTAGGAAGACTGCATCCCGCAGGCATCCCGACGTTAGTTAGGGGCGCGGTGGAACTTTCGGGCGTGGGCATGTGGGTCCTTACCGGAAAAGGACGCGCCGGAAGGCAGGAACGGGCGCTAAGAGTAGCCCATGATTCACTGTTTAATGCCTCAAAGTTCTTTACACATATGGCTGCCGACCCTGGCGTCCCCGGCAACGTCCAAGCCGATGCGCGCAAATCATCTGAAGACTCGAAAGCGCAAGTCGACAGTCTCTTAGGGAGTGCGGCGTTCCTCGGCTTGAGGAACGCCGCCATTAAGGCACCTTTGAACAGATCCGATGCATTACGCCAAGTAGACAAGGAACGCGGCACAGATTTCTTCTCACGATGGCAGCTTTGCTCAGGCTTCGCCCACGGCTTCGCTTGGGCACCCCAATTCTTTAACGACCTGGCATACAGGCACGTGATGGAAGGGGGAGGGGTACTGACAGGACGAGTTCTTAGCGAAGAGAGAGCTTTGGTATTGCTTCGGTGGGGGAGGCACTCGATCGAGGAGTTTACAGGATCCCTGAACATTGGCTTGATGCCAAACGAAGCAGGCGACCAACTAACCATAGTTGCCAGCCCAAGCCTTCGGGTTCACCCGCTGTTCTCTAGCGGGCAGCCGGAGCAGGCGCTGACAAGGCCTCTTCCATTCTCTGCAGATGCAGAATGACCGGCACTGTGTTGAACTACGACTCGAAGCTAGATACCGCCAGGCGGGACGCTTCTTCAGTCATTCCGTCCGGGCCGGTGGCACGTTCATGCCCATGGCGTCGACGGAGAGCCGCTTGAGCGCGACGAGCGCCGCGTCGACCGGATACACCAATCTCGTTTCCGTTGGTCCATCCCTCCGTCGAATACTTCAAAGGACCCAGCTACGCGACCAGTTCAAGGTCTTGTGCAGGCATCATCATCTTGTAATGACCAGGATTTCCCGAACGGGTGAATATTTCTTCGAACACCTGAAGGTAGATTTCGACACTAACCTCCGTAGGAGAAAAGTCGATTGTGTCAAAAGTTGAAGAATGAGAACCATCATTAGCCCAGGAAAGCAAGGATCGACAGATGGCCTGTTGCTCGTCTTGAAAATGACCAACAATCTCAGAGTCGTCAATGCCACCCAGAATCCTAAAATAGTTTTCAAGTATGCGCCGCATGATGTTCTGCAGGCCAATAGATGCACTCTCAGGTCTAGATTTTGCTGCCGCCACTTCGTCCCAGAGGCTTCGGTAGACAGTTCGTACTGGGTTGGTGCTACCGTGCGCGAGAACCTCACTTGGGCCACCGCGCCGCTTCTTGACAGAAAAATAGCGATTCGTCGCACCTTCTTTTCGGTACGTGATTTCATTGTGGAAATGCGCATTATGGGTTAGCAAGAGGAGCTGAGCCACAGGGCCGGTTCCAGCATCAACTTCTGCCATCAATTTTTTAATGAGGGAACTCACAACGAAAAGTACGTCGCTATCAAGACTTGAAATCGGATCATCAATCACAGCGACCACCTTTGAGCCTGCATCCCCGGTCCGCATATCACGTAATTGATGGTAGTAGTAAAGGAAAGTGATAAAGGTCCGTTCACCCTCACTCAATGATCCAACATCGGCCGGAGTCCCATCAGCGCGCTCCAGGATGTACCCGTCCTCGACTTCCGAGGACTTCCTCAACTTGAAACTATGGAAACCTACGGAACGCAGAACATCATTGACGTGGGTGATGACAGGTTCACTTGAACTCACTTCCTTCTGCAGTGCGGAGAAGCTGTCGTGCATCATACTGAGATTGGTTTCAGCCTCAGCGATTTTTTTCTGCACACCGTCATGCGCAGCAATGAGAGGTCGCGTGGCCTCAGAATATTTCGCAAGGGGAACCGCGAGCCTATCATGGACAAAAAACGACCAGCATCGGGTAATCAAATCGCGCTTTGCTACCGCCCTGTTATCGATGAGATTATTATGGTCGGCAATAAGCCTATTTGCATTGCTAATTAGTGCATTTAAAGTATCAATATATGGACCAATGTTTTCAAGGATCGCAACGTCCGAGGGTCGTTGAACTTTTGCTTTGATAATGTTCAGATTGCGCTCCAGAGCCGCAAGCAAATGATCGGAAGCAAGCTCAAACTGAGCGGCGTCAACCCATTGCAGCATAGGTCCTTTCAACTGCTCCAGATGCTTCTGGACGTCATCCGCAAGCTTCTGGTATTGCTCGTCCAGATTGAGTAGATATTGAAGTCTATCGGTGTATCGAGCATCAAAATAGGCATTAAGCTCATGCTCTAGGCTCGCGGGGACTCCCTGCTGGCAGAAGGGGCACTGCCCTCCGGATTTGTCGAGATATTTCTGGCCGTGATGAACCCAGTCACCGTTATCAAGGAACTCAATCAAACTAGCCAGCTCGACATCCTTGCTGCCAATGACCGGTTGAGCAAGAAGTTGCAAACCATCCGAGGACGGTATGGATGGTAATTCAACACCCTCAAGGGGAGTAATCTTTGTTGCTGTTACATCAAGAACACTCGAGGCTTGACCCACTAGCACGTCAAAAGTCTCAGCGGTGGACACCGCCTGGCGTTGCACTTCGAGTACTTTGACGAGGAAGTTCTCCTTGCTCCCCTTGTAGCCTTTGAACATGTCATGCAATTCGGCTGGCACTTCATCACGTTTGGCCCAAGCCGTTGACTTTAGCTCGTCACGTGCGGCTTCGATGGCGTCAGCTTTGCCTTGCCGAGTTGCTTTCCATTGGCGGTTCTTGATGCTCAGGGCCGATATTTTCCCGGTTAGGCTCTCCAGGGAAGCATGAACATCCCGGCTGTCACTTCCCAAGAGGAATACAGCTGGAAGATTTGGGGACACAGCCCCAAAGGTTGAACGGACATACTCCCTGTTGTAGACCCGTAGGCTCTTGGCGTCATCCGACCAAGTGCGGGTTGTTCCAGGGAAGGAGCGTTCGTCGGCAAGGGCACGACTTATCGTAGTTTTACCGGCACCATTGGCCCCGTAGAAAAAATTGCACTTGCCGAGTGGTCCTACCATTACGCCTTCAGCGGCGAAGCAAGGAGCCCCCATGATGTGAACAGAGTCGAGCAAAATTCCCCCAGTTAAAGCAATCTAGAACGCGCAAAGCATGCAGCAACTCCAGGCTGCCGGTGACGCTGCATCTTCTTATTGTCCTGCCGACTCTCACAATTTATGGACCTCTTTGTGCGTGTCCTACTAGCAATTTTGTCGGCGTCCTCGCACTGCCCCTAGCTGCCCACGGATCGGCAACCTCCGCTCAAACCTCCGCCGCCGGCGCCGCGAACTGCGCCTCATACAGCCGCGCGTATGCACCGCCGGCAGCCAGCAGTGAAGCGTGGGTCCCCTGCTCCACTATCTGGCCGGCCTCCATCACCAGGATGAGGTCGGCGTCGCGGATCGTGGACAGCCGGTGCGCGATCACGAAAGAAGTCCGGTCGGACCGCAGTGCGCTCATCGCCTTCTGCACCAGCACCTCGGTCCGGGTGTCCACCGAGGACGTCGCCTCGTCCAAGATCAGCACCGACGGCCGGGCGAGGAACGCCCGGGCAATGGTCAGCAGCTGCTTCTCCCCAGCGGACACGTTGGAGCCCTCATCCTCCAGAAGCGTGTCGTACCCGTCCGGCAGCGACCGCACGAACCGGTCCACGTACGTCGCCCTCGCCGCCTCAAGGACCTCCTCCGAGGTAGCAGAAGGCCGCCCGTACGCAATGTTGTCCCGGATGGTCCCGCCGAACAGCCACGTATCCTGCAGCACCATCCCCAGCCGCGAGCGCAGCTCGCGCCGGGGCACCGAGGTGACGTCCACGCCGTCGAGCGTTATCCGCCCCGCATCCAGCTCGTAGAACCGCATCATCAGGTTCACCAGCGTGGTCTTCCCCGCCCCGGTGGGCCCGACAATCGCCACCGTCTGCCCCGGCTCCGCCACCAAAGACAAACCGGAAATCAGCGGCTTGTCCGGCGAATACGAGAACGACACATCCTCGAACACCAACCGCCCCCGCCCGAACACCGGCCCGGCAGAAGGCGCAGGCTCCACAGACTCCTCGTCCTCATCCAGCAGCTCGAACACCCGCTCCGCGGACGCCACCCCGGACTGCAGCACGTTCGCCATGGACCCCAGCTGCGCCAGCGGCATGGTGAACTGCCGCGAATACTGGATGAACGCCTGCACGTCGCCCAGCTGCATGGCCCCGGACGCCACCTGCAGCCCGCCCACCACCGCGATGCCCACGTACACCAGGTTCCCGATGAACGTCATGGCCGGCATGATCAGCCCGGAAATGAACTGCGCCCCGAAGCTCGCCTCATACAGCTCCGCGTTCTTCTGCCGGAACCGCTCCTCCACCTCGCGCTGCCGGCCGAACACCTTCACCAGCGCATGCCCGGTGTAGGTCTCCTCGATCTGCCCATTTAACTCGCCTGTGTTCTTCCACTGCGCCACGAACAGCTTCTGCGAGCGGTTGGCGATCAGCGCCGTGATCACCAGCGTCAGAGGAATGGTCACCAGCGCGATCAGCGCCAGCGTGGGCGAGAGGATCACCATCATCACCAGCACGCCCAGCACCGTCAGCACCGACGTGACCGCCTGGCTGATGGTCTGCTGCAGGCTCTGCGAAATGTTGTCCACGTCGTTGGTCACCCGGCTCAGCAGCTCGCCGCGCTGGATTGAGTCGAAATACCGCAGCGGCAGCCGGTGGATCTTCGCCTCGATCTCCCCGCGCAGCCCGAACACTGTCCGCTGCACCACCCCGTTCAGCACATACGCCTGCACCCACATGAACGCGGACGACAGCACATACAGCACCAGCGCCCACGTCAGCACGCTGCCCAGCGCGGCAAAGTCGATCCCCTGCCCCGGCACCAGGTCCATCGCGCTGAGCATGTCCGCGCGCTGCCCCTCCCCGGCGGCCCGCAGCTGCGCGATCACCTGCTCCTTGCTCACCCCCGCAGGCATCTCGCGCGACACAACGCCGGCGAAGATCAGGTTGGTGCCCTCCCCCAGCAGCCGCGGCCCGATCACGGACAGCGCCACCCCGGCCACCGCCGTCGCAAACACCAGCAGCAGCCAGGCCCGCTCCGGCCGCAGCGTGCCCAGCAGGCGTTTGGCGGACGGCCAGAAGTTCATCGCCTTCTCCGCCGGGACGTTCATCCCCGCGAACGGTCCGCCGCGCCCCGGCCCGCCCATGGGACGCGGAATGCGTACGACGGCGGCGCCTCCAGGTGCGGAGGCGGGCGCGGCCTTGGTGCCGGGTGCGGGAGAGGGTTGCCGGCTCATACCGTCTCCTCCGCCGCCAGCTGGGAGTTCACGATCTCGCGGTACGTCTCGGACGTCTCCAGCAGCTCACTGTGCGTTCCACGCCCCACGATCCTGCCGTCGTCGAGCACTAAAATCTGGTCCGCGTCCACGATGCTGGACACGCGCTGGGCGATGACCACCAGCGTGGCACCGGCGGTGCTGCGCCTGAGGGCCTGCCGGAGCCGGGCGTCGGTACCGGTGTCCAGCGAGGAGAACGAGTCATCGAAGATGTACAGCTCGGGCCGCTTCACCAGGGCCCGGGCGATGGCCAGCCGCTGCCGCTGCCCGCCGGAGACGTTGGTGCCGCCCTGGCTGATGGATGCGTCCAGGCCGCCCTCCATCCGCTCCACGAAGTCCCGCGCCTGGGCGATCTCCAGGGCGGACCAGAGCTCGTCCTCGGAGGCGTCCGGCTTGCCGTAGAGCAGGTTGCTGCGGACGGTGCCGCTGAACAGGTAGGGCCGCTGCGGTACCAGGCCGATGTGCCCCCAGAGCAGGTCCGGGTGCAGCTCGCGCACGTCCACGCCGTTCAACCGCACAGAGCCGCTGGTGGCGTCGAACAGCCGGGGCATGAGGTTCACCAAGGTGGTTTTGCCGGATCCTGTGCTGCCGATGATCGCCGTCGTCTGCCCCGCTTTGGCGGTGAAACTGATCCCGGTGAGGACGGGCTGGTCGGCACCCGGGTAGGCGAACCCGACGTCGCGCATCTCCAACTCGCCGCGGCGGCGGCCGTCCTGTCCCGCCGTCGTCCGCACCGGCCTGGCAGGGGGACGCACGCTGGACTCGGTCCGCAGCACCTCGCCGATCCGGTCCGCCGAAACCGACGCCCGCGGGATCATCACGGCCATGAATGTGGCCATCATGACGGACATCAGGATCTGCAGCAGGTAGCTCAGGAAGGCGATAAGCGTGCCCACCTGCATGGAGCCGTCCTGGATCCGGAACGAGCCGAACCAGATCACGGCCACGCTGGAGACGTTCAGCACCAGCATCACCACCGGGAACGCGAGCGCCATCAGCCGGCCGGCGCGCAGGGCGGTGTCCGTGACGTCCTCGTTGGCGCGGGCGAAGCGGTCCGTCTCGATCTCCTCGCGGACGAACGCGCGGACCACGCGGATGCCGGTGAGCTGCTCGCGGAGGACGCGGTTCACGGTGTCGATCCGCTTCTGCATCTTCCGGAACAGGGGCACCATCCGGGCGGTGATGAGGCCGACGGCGATGAGCAGCACCGGGACGGCGACGGCGATCAGCCAGGACAGCTGCACGTCCTGCCGGACGGCCATGATCACGCCGCCGATGCTCAGCATGGGCGCGGTGACCAGCATGGTGGCGGACATGAGCACCAGCTGCTGGACCTGCTGGACGTCGTTGGTGGACCTGGTGATGAGGCTTGGTGCGCCGAACCTGGTGACTTCCTGCTCGGAGAACTCCCCCACGCGTTTGAAGATCGCGCCGCGCAGGTCCCGGCCCACGCCCATGGCCGCCTTCGCCGCGAAGTACACCGCGATCACGGCGCAGACGATCTGCAGCAGGGTGATTCCCAGCATCACGCCGCCCAGGCTCAGGATGTAGCCGATGTCCGCCTTGGCCACGCCCTCGTCGATGATGTCCGCGTTGAGCGTGGGCAGGTACAGGGACGCGATGGACTGCGCCAGCTGGAAAATCACGACGGCGAGCAGCAGCGTGCGGTGCGGCCGCAGGTATTCAACAAGCAGCTTCCAGAGCATGGGCGGCTCCTGACACAGTGTCCGCAAGAGGTGGTGCGAAGGTCAGTTTACGTCCGGAGTCTGGGAAGAGGGCTGGCTGCGGAGGAGAAACTGGGCTGGTTCTCGGACAGAAAGATGCCTTCGGTACTCCAGTGCTACTAGGTGGGAACGGTGCTGTTGGCGGGCGTCAGGACTTTGCTGCCGTTCAAAGCGGTCGCTGCATGGAGCAGGCATCTCCGGACAAGGCGTTTACTCAACCCCGTCCGCTGGGCAAGAACCGCCTCCGTTGGCCGCCGGCCTAAATCGTACTCCGCGGCAAGAACCGCATTAATCCGCTGGATCGCCCATGTCGGCATTGCTTGGTTGGACAACTGCTTAACTCACTTTGTGCTGGTTGTTCCGCTGGGGATGGCACCTCGACGAAAACGACGGCGGGACATCCCGCCGTCGTTCTCTTCCCACATGGGGATCTTTGCCCTCTGTGTGGCACTAGCGGGCGGCTGTAGCGGGCTGTTCCTGGAATGCGGGTACAACATGCTCGATGAAGAGCTCGAGTGACCGCTTCTTCTCCTCATGGGTGAGGCTGTTGTCGGACCAGACGCTGAACTCGGTGACGCCGAGTGCCTCGTACCGGCGGAGACGCTCAATGACCTCACGCGGCGTCCCGATCATGGCCGTCTGGTGGAGGGATTCCGGCGTGAACTCCGGGCGCTCAGCGAACTTCTCCTCAGGGCTCGGCTCAAGGAAACCGTTCTTGGGAGTGGTCTTGTTGCCGAACCAGGCATCGAAGGTTCGATAGAACTTCTGGATGCCCTCCGCCGGGCGGCGCCATCCCTCGGGCTCGTCTTCCGGGTGGACGTGCGTATGGCGGAGAACCATGAGGTCCGGTCGGGTTACGCCGGGATTGTTCTCGACGGCGGTGTCGAACTTGCGTGCCAGGTCCTCGACCTCCTCGTCGCCCTTCATCAGCGGAGTGACCATGACGTTGCAGCCGTTGGCCACGGCGAACTCGTGCGAGGAGATGTCGCGGGCGGCGATCCACATGGGTGGTGTGGGTTTCTGGACTGGCTTGGGGACACTGGTGGAGGTCGGGAACTGCCATACCTCGCCGTCATGGGCGTAGTCGCCTTCCCAGAGCTTGCGCACTGCCGGGACGAGCTCGCGCAGGTGCTTGCCCCCGTCCACTGCGGACATGCCACCCATGAGCCGGTCAAACTCGAACTGGTACGCGCCGCGGGCGAGTCCCACTTCCATCCGGCCGTTGCTGATGACGTCCAGCAGCGCGCACTCGCCCGCCACCCGGAGCGGGTTCCAGAACGGGGCGATGATGGTGCCTGCGCCGAGCCGTATTTTGGACGTGCGTGCTGCCAGATAGGCGAGCTGCGGCATGGGGCTGGGGGAAATGGTGTACTCCATGGAATGGTGCTCACCGATCCACACCGTGCTGAAGCCGCCGGCTTCGGCGATGAGCGTGAGTTCCGTCAGGTTCTCGAACAATTCCTGGTGCGAGACGGTTTCGTCCCAGCGTTCCATGTGGACGAAGAGGGAAAAGCGCATTAGTAACTCCTTTGTTCTGCGGCGTTCAGCGGTGCCTCGTTGAGTGCAGCTTCCTGGGTGGCGGCATTGCGTTCGGCTATGGTCTGGTTGCCGCGGGACCAGTGTTCGTGCTCGATCTCGCGGATTATGACGGTGGTGTTCTCGGGCACGGCACCCACAGAGGTTTCAGCGGCGCGGTGCAGCTCCGCGATGAGCGAGCGGAGCTGTTCCGGGGTCCGGCCCCGGGCGATGGATACTTCGATGAGAGGCATTTAGTGGCTCCTTTAGCTGCGGAGGACGAAGGGGTCGGATACGGGTCCTTCGTCGGTGTTGATCCAGACGCTCTTGAGCCGGGTGTACTCGTGCATGGACTCCAGCCCGTGCTCGATGCCCACACCGGAGTTCTTGAAACCCTGCCGTGGTGACATCGGGGACATGGCGCGGTAGGTGTTGACCCACACCGTGCCGGCCTCCAGGCGTCGTGCCATCCGGTGGGCGCGGGCGAGGTTTTGGGTCCAGACACCGGCGGCGAGGCCGTACTCGGTATCGTTGGCCAGGCCTACCACCTCGTCCTCCGAGTCGAAGGGCATGATCGCGGCGACGGGGCCGAAGATCTCCTCCCGGACAACCCGCATGGAGTTATCGACGTCGGTGAGGACAGTCGGCGCGAAGAAGAATCCCGGAAGGTCGATCTCCGGCCTGCGGCCCCCTGTCCGGACCGTTGCGCCCTCGCTGATGCCAAGGTCGACGTAGGAGCTGACCTTGTCCAGCTGTGCACCGAAGGCAAGGGGTCCGAGCTCAGTCGTGGCCAGGAGCGGGTCACCGATGATGATCGATGCTGCCCTCTCTGCAACCCGCTCAACGAGTTCGTCATAAACGCTGCGGTGGGCGAAAACGCGGCTTCCCGCGATGCAGGTCTGCCCTGCTGCGGCGAATATCCCTGCGATGACCCCCATGGCGGCATTCGAAACGTCGGCGTCTTCGAACACGATGTTGGGACTCTTGCCGCCCAGTTCAAGGGTGGAGCCGATGAAGCGTGACGCGGTCTCCGCGGCGATGCGGGCTCCGGTCTGCGTGGATCCCGTGAAGGAAATCTTAGCCAGGTCCGGGTGGCTTACCAGGGCAGCACCGGCCTCCTGGCCGAAGCCGGTGACGACGTTCACCACGCCGTCGGGGAATCCTGCCTGTGAGGCCAGTTCAGCGACGCGGAGGATGGTCCGCGAGGTGTACTCGCTGGGCTTGATGACCACCGTGTTGCCGGCCGCAAGGGCAGGGGCGAGCTTGGAGGTGGTCAGCGTCAGCGGAGAGTTCCATGGAGTGATGGCCCCGACCACGCCAAGCGGTTCGCGCTGGGTGTAGTTGAGCATCGTAAGCGAATTGGTGGGGATCTGGCTGCCCTGGACCTTGTCTGCGAGCCCGGCGTAGTAATACAGGTACTCGGGCAGGCTGGCGAGCTGGCCGCGCATCTCGCGCAGCAGCTTGCCGTTGTCCAGGGTTTCAAGCTCGGCGAGCTCCTCGGCGTGCTCGCCAATGAGGTCCCCGAGGCGGCGCAGAAGGTGGCCGCGCTTCGTTGCCGAGAGGTCGTGCCACAGCGGCGACTGGAACGCGGTCTTCGCCGCCGCCACGGCCCGTCGCACGTCCTCTTCGCTTCCCCGGGCCGCTTCGTAGAGCACATCCAGGGTTGCGGGGTTGGTGCTGGGGAAGTATTCCCCGCCGACGGGAGCAGACCAGGCACCCCCGATGAAGTGGTCGAGTCGAACAGTCATGCGCGTTCTCCTTCGGAATCTTTTATGAACTCGTTGATGGCCCGGGCCAGGACATCAGCGTCCTGGACGGGGAGCATGTGCCGGGCACCCGGGACGACGACGGCCCTCGCACCGGGGATTGCTGCGGCAAGCCGCCTGGTCATCTCCGGCGTCGACCCCGGGTCGTGCTCGCCGGTGATGGCCAGCACCGGTATCTCGATGCGGCTGAGCTCGTTGCCGATCATCCCGTCTCCTAAGGCGAAGACGCGGTAGGCGTGGACAAAGGACTGCACGTCATTTGCCTCGAGCGTCCGGCGGGTCGCGTCCACCACGCTTTGCGGGACAGCCGTACCTGAGTACCAGCGGTTGATCGAAGCCTCAACCGTTGCCGGGAAGTCCGCTTCGGCAGAGGCCAGCCGGGCGCTGACCGCACTGCGCTCGGCTTCGGTGCGTTGGCACACCGAGCTCACACAGGTGAGGGTCTTGACCCGGCCGGGATGGAACCTCGCGATGTACTGCGCAACCAGCGCACCCAGTGAGAAGCCCACGAGGTGGGATCGTTCGGGGAGGCGCGTCAGCACGTCGTCGGCCATTTCCTGAAGCGTGACCGGTTCCGACAGCGGGGGCTGCTGCCCGTGCCCGGGGAGGTCGATGGCTATGGACTCACGCCCGAGGGCATCCTGGACGGGTGCCCACATGGTGGCATCGAGGCCCACCCCGTGCAGGAGGGCAACAGGCGTTTCCTGGGTTCCGGTCATTGCTCTGTGGAGAGGGGCGCCAGGCGCTGCTGGGGCCGGCCCTGGGCGGAGGCCGCGAGGGCAATGAGGATTTCACCGGGGTGGGGAGCGTCGGCGATCCTTACCTCGACGGTCTGGTGGTGGGAGCGGATGGTCGCGTCCGTGATGTGCTTCATCGGGATGTCGAACACCGTACCGGCGGGCGCGCGTTTCTCGACGGCGGGCAGCAGGGTGGTTGCGGAAGCGGCCTTGCGGTAGTGGTCGCCGAATTTCAGCGTGTGGATCAGGGCCGAGCCGTGCTCCACTTCCCCTTCGATGCCCACAATGGCTGCCTTGCCGTAGGCCTCGACGGGGGCGCCGAGCGCCTCGATGACCTTTGGAGTGAGGAGGGCGCCGAGGTCTGAAGCTGTTGCATCGATCCCTTGGCTGAGGTCCTCGACAAAGCCTTGGCCAGCCCACGGGTTTTCCACGACGGCGATGGCGACGGCGACGCGGGCACCTGGCGTAACTGGACGCCCGCCCTCGGTCAGGATTTCTTCGGACAAAGTAACGATCTTGCGGATATTCACGGCAGGATTCCCTCCAGTATTTCAGCGGTTACGGGGCGGTCGGTTGTTCGGTCGCCAATGCGGGGATGCGGACGCGACCCCGTGGACGCAGCGGCGATCACGACGATTTCATCCGGGTGGGGCGCATCGCTCAGGCTCAGCGTCAGGGTTTGGTAGTGGCTGCGGGTGGACGCGGCCTCTTTGTGCCACATGGGCACGGCGATGGAAGTTCCTGGTTCCGCGCGGTCGTCCGAGAAGGACAGGATGGACGTGCCTTCGAGGAACTCGCGGACAAGATTGCCGAAGAACGGTGTGTGGATCAGGGCCGCGGCATGCTCAACCTCACCGTTCAGCCCAACAACGGCCGACTTTCCGAACGCCTCAATTTCGACGGCACCGCCCAGTGCTGAGGTGAGGCGGTCGGTGAGGACCTTCGCGAGCACCGGAGCAATCCGTTCTGTCTCGGGTGCGAGATCATTCGAGACCGGGGAACCTGCCCAGGGGTTCCGTACAATGGCTGCTGCGGCGGCCCGGGTCACGCTGGTGGGCAGGGACCCCTGGCCGTCGCGGAGCAGTTCCTCCGTGAGAACGGTAATCTTCCGGACACCGACTTGCCGGGCGAGCTCTTCCATGAGGTGCGCCTGGTCAAGATCCGTTCCGCCGGCGGTAAGGGAAGTCAGGGCTGTATCAGACACAGTTCAGGCCCTTCCGTCGGAAGCCAATTGCAGTCAGGGAGCACACTGTGCACATCCTTTCGGTTTCTCCGCCGCTAAGGGCGGTTCGCTGGTATGGCGGCGATGCCGGGCTGGCCACCCGTTCACGACGGATGGAACCAGCAAAAATTTCAGTTTCCGGCCACTTCGGGAGCTTCGATACGTGCCGCGGCAAGGCTTGAGGCATTAACGTGGCCGCGCATCGCAAGTTCGGCGCCGGTGGGATCCTTGTCCAGGATCGCTTCGAGGACCGACTGATGCTCACGGATGGAGGCCCGCATCCGGGCAGGACGCTCAACGGTTTCCAGGACGATCCGGTGGTAGGCAAGCTGGTTCATGAGGCGCCCGTAGTGTTCACGAAGCTTTGAATTATCGGATCCGTTCACGATGGTCCAGTGGAACTCGTGGACCAGTTCGGCATACTTGGCGCTGTCGCCGCGGCGTTCGGCGCCCTCTGACGCCTCGATGTTGCGTTTTAGCCGTTCGAGTTCCGGCACCGGACCACGCCGGGCCAGCAGGCTCGCTGCCAGGCCCTCAAGGCTTTCCTTCAGCTGAAACAGCTCGACAATTTCGCGGCGGGTGGGTATCCGGACAAACGTGCCAACCTTCGGCCGTATCTCAACCAGGCCCTCATTTTCCAACTGCTTGAGCGCCTCCCTGACGGGCGTCCTGCTCACGTCGAACTCTTCAGCCAGGAACAGCTCGGGAAGAGGAGCGCCGGGAGGGTATTCGCCACTGAGGACGAGCTTGCGCAGCTTATCCAGAAGGCTTCCTTGATTCCCGTTCGCCTGTTCTTGGGTTTTTGCCTGAAGAGTCTCTTGCATGCATCAAACCTACGTTGCATACAAGGTGAACGTCAACAAGTTTTCCTAATTCCGCGCTAGAAAGCCAATTTTACAAAGAGGTGTTGACGTAGATCACACTTGGATTTACGGTTGTGGCATGCAACAGACAATCAACCACACCTTGACCGCAGCTTGGACCGCAGCCTGGGACGAGGGTGACGTCGGTGCTTTCGACGCGATCGTCACCGCCGACTACCAGCGTGAGAGCGCCGGCACGAAAAAGATCACAGGCCTGAAGGAGCTCCAGCAGGAAATCCTTGAAATCCGGGCGGCATTCCCGGACCTCACCACACGCATCGACAAGGTCATCGCAGACGGCGACGATGTAGCAATCTTTTGGACAACCACCGGCACATTCACGCACCCGCTTGGTGGAGTTCCGCCCACAGGACGCGTGGTGGAGACCCGCGGATCAAACGCCCTCACGCTGCGCGATGGCCGCATCGCTTACGAACGGGTCACCTGGGACGCGGCCGAACTCCTGGCCGATCTGGGCGTTCCGTCCCTCCACTCGGCATTCGAGGACGAAACGGCGAATGTGGTGGTGGATGAATTGACCGGCAACCTTCCGCTGGAAGTCATGAAGGGTTTCAACCGGCAGTTCATTACTGGTGTCACCGTGGTGACCACCGTCGACGTAGACGGCAAACCCCGCGGCCTTGCGGCCAACTCCTATGCTTCGATTTCGCTGGACCCGCCGCTTGTTCTCGTCTGTGTCCAGAAGACATCGTCCACCTACCCGGCCCTGTTCCAGTCGGAACACTTCGGGATCAATATCCTCAGCAACGAACAGCACGACACTGTACGCACGTTTGCGTCAAAGACTCCGGACAAATTTGCCAACCTGGACTGGCACGCAGGCCCTCACGGTGTGCCGCTGATCGACGGCTCGGCCGCATCCCTCGAGGCCGAGATCAAGGAACGCTTCCAGGCGAAGACCCACACAATCTTCGTGGGCCGGGTACGGCACGCCGAGGTCGCCGACGTGGACCCCATGATCTACAAGGCAGGACATTTCTTTGACGGCGCACGCCTCGAGGAACTCTGAACGCAGCATCGAGCGGCTGCCCGGATCTGCCGGCCCCACGGACTGGTCCGGGCGCCAACTTCCTCCACTTGGAGGCCTCCCCAACCCAAACCTATGCAGTCCACTGCAACCTGGAGCACTCATGACCCACATCAAAATTGCCGAGGACCTGATGGATGAAACATCTCCCGGCATGGGCGAGAACAGCAAGGCATCGCACTCTCCCGCTGCCATTGAGCAGGCAACCGAAACCGCGATGGCCAAAGCCGACCGCCTCCGGCACAGGCCCGGGGCAGTCTTCTGGACATCCGTTGGCCTGATCGGTGCGTTCACTGCGTGGGCATCACTGGCCCCGGAGAACCTGAGCGCCGTAATGACCGCGGCCATGAACTGGGTCGCCGAGAGCGTCGGTTGGAGCTACCTGCTTGTGACCCTCGGCTGCATCGGTCTCCTCATCTACATAGGCATCAGCAGGTTCGGAACCATCCGCCTCGGTGCCGACGACGCAAAACCCGACTTCAGCACCTGGTCCTGGCTTGCGATGATCCTCTCTGCAGTCATGGGTATCGGCCTGATCAGCTATGGCGTCGCGGAGCCCATCTCGCACTTTGCCTCACCTCCGCACGGTCTGGCCGAGGCCGGCACCATGGAAGCCGCGGTCCGGGCCATGCAGTTCTCCTACTTCGACTGGGGCCCACACGCCTGGGCCGTGTTTGGCGTCTTCGGCCTCGCCATCGCCTACTCCACCCACCGCCGGAACAACGCGGGCCTTGTCTCGCCGATGCTGCGGCCAGTCTTCGGCAAACTGGTGGACGGCTGGTTCGGCAAGATGATCGACATCTTCGCCATCATCGCCACCCTCTTCGGAACCACAACGTCCCTAGGGCTCGGTGCCTCGCAGATCGGCGAGGGAGTGGACCGGGTGTTCGGTATCCCCTCCAGCCTTGTGGGCCAGATCCTGATCATCGCCGTCATCACGGTGATATTTACGCTTTCCGCGCTCTCCGGCGTGCATCGCGGTATCAAGTACCTCAGCCAGGGCACAATGGTCCTCTCTGCCGGCCTGGCCCTCTTCGTGCTGTTCACCGGCCCCACCAACTTCATCTCCAACCTGTTCTTCCGCTCCCTCGGCGAATACCTCAGCGGCTTCTTCGCCGTGAGCCTTCTGACGCCGAGCACCCCTGAAGACGTCCAGTGGATGCAGTGGTGGACCTACTTCATGATGGCCTGGTGGCTGAGCTGGGGCGCCTTCGTTGGGGTGTTCCTAGCCAAGATCTCCCGGGGACGCACGGTGCGCCAGTTCATCGCAGGCGTCATGATTGTTCCGAGCGTCGTGTTCTTCGCCTGGTTCACCATCTTCGGCGGCTCGGCAATCAAGTTCGACATGGATAACGGCGGCCTCATCGGTGCCGCGGCGCTGGAGGACGTCAACTCAGCGTTCTTCGCCACCCTCGCCGAGCTCCCGCTGTCCGGCATCACATCGGTGGTGGCCATCTTCCTGGTGGTGATGTACTTCGTCTCCGGCGCTGACGCAAACACCTTCGTCCTCAGCATGATGTCCTCCCGCGGAACCCTCAAGCCCACCAAGCCAGTACTGACCACTTGGGGTCTCCTCACCGGCCTGTGCGCCGTCGTTCTCCTGATCGTAGGAGGCCTGGGCGCGCTCCAGCAGGCGGCCATGCTGTCGGCCCTGCCGTTCACCGTGATCGTGGCGCTCCTCGGTTACGGCCTGGTGGTGGAGCTGAGGAAAGACCCCCAGTTTGAGGGCACCCGAGCGCTGACGCAGCGCGATCTCAGCCGCATCCTCAAGCGTGAGGCCTAAGCACCACTGACAGACAAGTGACGGCGGCGGGAGCACCCCGCCGCCGTCACCGCGTCAACTTCCTGCCCTTGAAATTGTTTCTTCAAAGGAGACCTTCGAATGACCATTTCCCCCGTAGTGCCTTCTGCTATTTTCTCCGAGCGTGAGGCCTCCCTCCTCGCTGCCGTCCCCACCGGCCTGCTGATCGGGGGGCAATGGCGGGACGCGTCCGACGGCGGCACATTTGACGTGCACGATCCCGCCACCGGGGAGGTGCTCGCCACCCTCGCCTCGGCCACCAGCGACGACGCGGTGGCCGCGCTGGACGCCGCCGACGCCGCTCAGTCGTCCTGGGCACGGACCGCACCCCGGGAACGCGCGGAGATCCTCCGCCGCGCCTTCGACCTGGTGACCGAACGGGCCGAGGACTTCGCCCTGCTGATGACCCTGGAAATGGGCAAGCCGCTGGCCGAAGCCCGCGGCGAAGTCACTTACGGCGCCGAGTTCCTGCGCTGGTTCTCCGAGGAAACTGTCCGCGACCACGGTCGCTACCTCACCACCCCCGAGGGCAAGAACAAGATCCTGGTCCAGCACAAACCCGTCGGTCCCTGCCTGCTCATCACCCCCTGGAACTTCCCGCTCGCCATGGCCACCCGCAAGGTCGCCCCCGCCGTCGCGGCAGGGTGCACCATGGTCCTCAAACCAGCCAAACTCACCCCGCTCACTGCCCAGTACTTCGCACAGACCATGCTCGACGCCGGCCTGCCGGCCGGCGTCCTCAATGTCGTCTCTTCCTCATCCGCCTCTGGTATTTCGGGGCCGCTGCTGAAGGACTCACGCCTGCGGAAGGTCTCCTTCACCGGCTCCACGCAGGTAGGCAAACGCCTCATGGCCGACGCCGCCCACAACGTTCTCCGCACCTCCATGGAACTCGGCGGCAACGCCCCCTTCATCGTGTTCGAGGACGCCGACCTCGATGCCGCCGTTGAAGGGGCCATGGCCGCCAAAATGCGGAACATGGGCGAAGCCTGCACCGCCGCCAACCGCTTCCTCGTCCACGAATCCATCGCCCAGGAATTCACGGCCAAGTTCGCAGCCGCCATGGGCGCGCTGGCCACCGGCCGCGGCACAGACCCCACCACCCAAGTCGGCCCGCTCATCGACGCCGGAGCCCGCGACGACGTCCACGCCTTGGTGGCCGCCGCCGTCGACGCCGGGGCAGTAGCCGTCACCGGCGGCGCACCCGCGGACGGACCCGGCTACTTTTACCAGCCCACCGTCCTCGCCGGGGTGCCAAACGACGCCGCGATTCTCGGCCAGGAAATTTTCGGGCCCGTCGCCCCCGTCACCACTTTCAGCACAGAGGAGGACGCCATCCGACTCGCCAACGCCAGCGAATACGGCCTCGCGTCCTACCTCTACAGCCGCGACTTCAATCGGCTGCTGCGGGTGGCGGAGCAGATCGAGTTCGGCATGGTCGGGTTCAACGCCGGTGTCATCTCCAACGCGGCGGCCCCATTCGGCGGAGTGAAGCAATCAGGGCTTGGCCGCGAAGGCGGGTCAGAGGGCATAGCCGAGTACACCACCACTCAATACATCGGCATCGCGGACCCCTACGCCGGCTGAACCAACGCAGGGCTGGCTTGCCCAGTTAGTTCAGCTCGAGCACGTGCAGGCTAAGCCATAGCACCAGCGTGTCCTCGGGCTGGTCCAGATCCACGTCGAAGAGCTCGCGCAGGCGCTTGAGCCGGTACCGGAGCGTGTTCTGGTGCAGGGACAACGCCGCCGCCGTCCTTGCCGAATCCCGGGAGCAGTCAAGGTAGGTTCGCAGCGTCAGGGCATATCCGGTGCCGAAATCAGCGTCGTACTCTTGGATCCTCCGTGCGGCAGCGGAGAGAAGGTGCGGTGCCGCACGGAACGCCGCAGCCAGTTCCAGGAGCGTGAGGCGGCTGCGGACCTCCGCTGCGCTGGCGTACGTGCCGGAGGAGCCGTCCGAGGCAAGCATCAGCAGGACAAGGTCAGCGTCATGCCGTGAACGGCTGATCTCCGAGACGGCGCCGACGGCGGGACCGGCCGCCGCCCGCAGCTCAACTCCCAGCGATGCCCGGGCACGATCGATGAGCCTGCGGGCAAGGGCACCGATTGGGCCAAGGGAAGACGGAGCCGCGGCCGGGAATATCGCGTAGATGGTGGGCCCCACCTGAACGCACTGCGCGCCCTGGCCATGGGCTTCACATTGCGTGGTCACCAAATCCACAATCCGGACCAGCGTTGTCTCGGCTGCCTGCCCGGCCTCCGGCTGCAAGGCGACGACGGCGAAAGGACCGGAGTGCCGCAGCCCCAGCTGTTCTGCAGCCAGGACGGCGTCGTCCCCTCCGTCGAGGAGCCTGCGCAGCAGCTCCGCCCGCTGCTGGCGCGCAAGATCATGGCTATTGCGGGCGCGAAGCATATGGAGCGCCGCGATGTCCGCGGCACGTTCCAGTGCCTGTTCGGCGTCACTGTCCAAGTCGCCGTGCACATCGACAACCCAGATCGATCCCAGGGGCTCCTTCCCTGCCCGGACCGCAATCGCCAACCTGTCCATGGCAGGCCGGACACCCTCGATCCGGACTGCCCCCGAGGCCCGAAACACCGCTGCGTACTGGCTGGCGTTCTCAGGCAGGTATGGAACCTGCCGGCCCAGGATTCCCCTTCGCCGGTCCTCATCAATCGGCTGGTCCTCCAGCGTGGAGTACGCCAGCACCTGCTCCTGCAGGTTCTCGATGGTCGTGGCCCCGCCCACCATCGCGGCAATAGCGTTTGCCAACGCAAAGAGATCACCCACTCCCAGGGGTGAGATTGTGCTGCCGGCATCTGCCGAAGCATTGAGGGCTGAATCCAGGAGCGCGTTGAGATGGCGCCACCTCACGTCGTCGTCCACCACCAGGAGGGCGATGCCGGCCTCGTCCGCCACCGCTGCGAGGTGTCCGATGTCCTGGTGGAGCTTCTTGACCACCACCGCGGCAAATCCGGCTTCCGCCGCGTTCCGGATCACGCTTGCAGTGCCCGGATCTGCGGGGTGCAACCCGATCCCGAGCAAAATGCCCCCGCGCAGCCCTTCAAGCGGCACGAAGGGGTCATAGAGCGACGGACTCATCAAGGACACTTTGGGCGGCACCGCCGTTGAACCCAGGACCAGTCCGGTGTCTTCGAGCATCTTCAGCAGTCGGGGCAGGTGGATGCTGTCATTGGGACGGGCGGCCTCGATCATAACGCTGAGCTTCCCATCTCTAGTGCCGGAGCACAAGAAAGTTGGATAACCTTCGTAGCCTGCACTGAAGCCGTCGCGTGCTGGCACAGCAGATAGTTGACCCATGTCACTTACTCTTGATGCCGGCCCGGCCGCTCTCCAGGCCGCAGAATCAGCAACCGCAGCAGCGTCCAGGGCCGGTGTGCTGGTGGTGGACGAACACGACCGCGACCGGCTCCGGGACGTGGAAGCACTGCTTATTGCCATCTGGGGCATGTCGCCGCACGGAGCACCCATCCCCTTCGACCTTCTGCGCAGCATTTCCCATTCGGGCTGCAACGTGTCCGCCGCCTACAACCAGGCCGGGCAACTGTGCGGAGCAGCGGTGGGCATCGTCTCCCCTGGAGGGCGATCCACCTACTCATTGATTGCCGGCGTGCTTCCCGGCGCCGGCGACAAAGGCGTCGGTTTCGCCCTTAAACAACACCAGCGTGCTTGGTCACTGGCCCGGGGCATCGACACCATGACCTGGACCTTTGACCCGCTGGTCAGCCGCAATGCCCGTTTCAACCTCACCAAGCTGGGAGCGTACGCATCAGAGTATGCCCGCAACTTCTATGGCCAGATGCAGGACGAGATCAACGCCAACGACGAAAGCGACCGGCTCGTGGCGGTCTGGCCGCTGGCCTCCCAGCGGAGCATGGATGCCGGCCGCGGAATCCACGCGGAGATCGAACTTCCACCTGACCACTTGGCTGGCGTCCTCGAATACGGCCCCGATTCGCTGCCTGTCCTCCTGGAATCGGGCGGAACGCTGTGGTGCCGCGCACCGCGGGACATCGTGGCACTCCGCGGCTCGAACCCCGACGCCGCTGCCCGGTGGCGTGTGCTCGTGCGGGAGATCCTCGAGCCTGCCTTCGCCTCGGGACGCCAAGCATCAGGCGTCACCCGCAGCGGCTGGTACAAGCTGACCGCCCCTGACCAGGCCTAACCCCACCCAAGAGGAGTACACATGAGCATCACATCCCGTGAAGTAACGGTCCGGGCGACCGTCCTGGCCGCCGGCCTCGCACTGGCGACAGGCCTGGCCGCTTGCTCGGCAGGCTCAACACCTGCCAGCAATTCCAGCACTTTTTCGGCAGGCGCCGCGGACCCAGCCGCCGCCGCTGCCCTGCCCGAACGCTTCAAGAGCGCGGGCGTCATCAACGTCGCCTCCGACATCCCCTACCCGCCGATGGAGATGTTCGACGAGAACCAGCAGCTCACAGGCCTGGACTACGACCTCGCCCAGGCCCTCGGAGCCAAGCTCGGTGTGCGGTTGGAACTCCAGACCCAGGCGTTCGACAGCATCATTCCCTCACTGCAGTCGGGCAAGAACGACATCATCATGTCGGGGATGAACGATACGCCCGAGCGCCAGGAAACCCTGGATTTCGTGGACTACCTGCACGCAGGATTCTCCATCCTGGTCCCGGAAGGAAACCCGGGAAACATCACCACCGTCCTGGACCTGTGCGACAAAGATGTCGCCGTGCAGAAGGCCACCGTCCAGGCCGAAATCCTGCGCACGTACGACCAGCAGTGCCTGGACAAGGGATCGAAACCTGTCAGGATCTCCGAGCTCCCGCTGGAGACGGACGTCCAGACAGCCGTCCGTTCCGGCAAAGCCGCAGCCGACGTCGTCGACTCGGCGGTAGCGGCCTATGCCGCCAGCACCGCCGGTGGCGGGAAGATCTTCGATCTGGTCAAAGACCCTGCCAACCCGGCCGGATACAACCCCGTGTATACCGGCATTGGTGTGCTCAAGCAGGACGCGGAGCTTTCGAAGGCATTGCTGGCCGCGCTCCAGTCGCTCGTCGCCGACGGCACCTACGGGGAGATCCTGGCCAAATACAACCTCTCGGACTACACCGTCAAGGAGGCAGGACTGAACCTGGGCGGTAAGCCATGACCCCCGCCGTCGCAACCCCTCGCCAGCAGCCTGCTGCCCCCGGAACCGGGCCTGCCCGTGGAGGCGGCCAGGATGACGTCGTAGCCGTCCCCCTCCGGCACCCCTGGCGCTGGGTGGGAGCCGCCCTCCTTGCCCTGGGCGCCGCCGCGCTGGCGTCGTCGCTGTGGACCAACCCGAACATCGACCATGCCACCATCGCGGCGTATCTGTTCCACCCCCGGGTCCTCGGGGGCATCGGCCTGACGATCGTCCTCACCGTAGTCTCCATGGTGGTGTCCACGGTCCTGGGCGTTTTCCTCGCAGTGATGCGGCTTTCCCGGAACCCCGTCATGAACGCCTTCGCCTGGTTCTACGTCTGGATCTTCCGGGGCACCCCACTGCTGATCCAGGTGGTCTTTTGGGGCTACCTGGGCCTGCTCTATTCACAGATATCGCTGGGCATTCCCTTCACGGACTTCACCGTCTTCTCCGTGGATACGAACACCCTGGTCCCGGCCTTCACCGCCGGGCTGTTGGCCCTGACCCTGAACCAGGCCGCCTATTCAGCGGAAATCATCCGCGGCGGGATGCTGTCCGTCGACGCCGGTCAGCACGAAGCCGCCTCTTCCCTGGGAATGTCCCCCGCTTTCACCCTCTTTAGGGTTGTCCTGCCCCAGGCCATGCGGGTCATCATCCCGCCAATGGGCAATGAGACGATCTCGATGCTGAAGAACACGTCCCTGCTCTCCGTCATCGCGGTGCTTGAGCTCTACACCGTGGCCACGCAGATCTCTTCCCAGAACCTGCGCCAAGTGGAACTCCTCATCGTTGTCAGCTGCTGGTACCTCTTCCTCACTTCCGTCCTGTCCGTGCCCCAGTACTACCTGGAGCGCCACTACGGCAGGGGCAACGCCCGGCAGCAGGCTCCCACTCCCCTGGCCAGGATCAGGGCAATACTCGGCAAACAGCGGGCCCCCGGTACCGCAACGTCCCCCGGTTCGGCCCCGAAAGCATCGAAAGGACACCAGTCATGACCCAGGCATTGGCCTCCCCAAGGCCTTCTGGCCACGGCCCGACAGCGCAGCCGCTCCTGGTGGCCAGCAACGTACGGAAGCACTACGGCGGCGTCGAGGTCCTCAAAGGCATCTCCCTGAGAGTCAACAGCGGCGAGGTCATGTGCCTGCTGGGCCCCTCCGGTTCCGGCAAGTCCACCTTCCTCCGGTGCATCAACCACCTGGAAAGGATCGACGGCGGGCGGATCTCCGTTGCGGGCGACCTGATCGGTTACGCGCAACGCCAGGACAGGATCTTCGAGATGAGCCCCCGCGAGGTGGCAAAACAGCGCCGCGGCATCGGAATGGTGTTCCAGCGCTTCAACCTCTTTCCGCACATGACCGCACTGGAGAACATCTGGGCCGCGCCGGTCGGCGTAAAAAGGATCCCCAAGGCAGCGGCAGTCAAGCGCGGGATGGAACTGCTGGACCGGGTGGGCCTGGCCCACCTGGCCAAGGCCTACCCGGCACAGCTCTCGGGCGGGCAGCAGCAGCGCGTCGCCATCGCCCGCGCACTTGCCATGGATCCGCAGCTGCTCCTGTTCGACGAGCCAACCAGCGCCCTTGACCCGGAACTGGTGGGAGATGTCCTGGATGTCATGCGCACCCTGGCAGCGGAGGGGATGACCATGATCGTTGTGACCCACGAGATCGGATTCGCCCGCGGGGCCGGTGACAGCGTGGTGTTCATGGACGGCGGCGTGGTGGTGGAGTCCGGCACGCCGGAAGAGGTGCTGGACAATCCGCAAAATCCCCGGACCACCTCCTTCCTGGAAAGCGTGATGTAGTCCAGCTTCACCTGTCTCCGCCGAACCGTCCCCCTCCTTGAACTGTGAGCCAAGCATTGAAGATCTCCCGCGCCACCATCACCCTTATCGACCTCCCGCTGCTGGAACCGTTCGTGGTTTCCTACGACAGCTACGCCTCCATGCCGAGCGTCATCCTCACCCTGGAGACCGACGACGGCCTGACCGGGTACGGCGAAAGCGTCCCGGACGGGCACATCACCGGAGAGACGCCCACCGGGACGGTTGAGGCACTGCGGACGGAACTGATTCCCGCAGTGCTGGGGCTTGACCCCCGCGACACCACAGCCGTCCACCAGCACCTCAACAAGGCGCTGAAAGGCTGCGGAGCCGCGAAGGCCGCCGTCGACATTGCCTGCTGGGACCTGGCCGGAAAGGCGGCCAACCGCCCCATCTACGGCCTGCTCGGCGGGCGCCGGCCCGAGCAGCCCACCATCGCCCGCGTCATGAGCATTCTTGCCCCGGAGATCCTGGCTGAACAGGCAGTCCAGGCGCGGAGCCAGGGTTACCGCCACCTCAAGATGAAGCTCGGCGGCGGCGACGGCCTGGATATTGAACGCGTCCGGGCTGTCCGCGCAGCAATCGGCCCGGACCTCGCCATCCGGGTGGACGCAAACCAGGGGTGGGCCGATCCCGCAACGGCAAGAGAGATGATTGCAGCCTTGGAACCCTACGGAATCGACTGGGTGGAACAGCCGCTCCACGCGGACGATATCGACGGTTTCAAGCTGCTGCGCCAGGCCACCGGCGCCCGCCTCATGGCCGACGAATCAGTGGTGGACGCCGCCGACTTGGTCCGGTTTGTCCGGGACCGTTCGGTGGACATGGTCAACCTCAAGCTCATGAAGAGCGGCGGAATCACACCCTGCCACCGCCTGGCCACCCAAGCCGAACTCGGCGGCCTCAAGGTCCAGATCGGTTCCATGCTGGAAACCAGCATCGCCTCGGCCGCCGGATTCCACTTGGCCCTGTCCCATCCAAACATTGTGTCCACCGAGCTCTCCGGACCGGTGAAGTTCGCCCGGGAACCCGGAAACCTTCCCTACGTCCTGCCTGAAGTGCAGATCGGCGAGGGCCCGGGGCTGGGGGTAGACGTGGACCTCGATGTCCTGGCCGATCTAACTGTCAGCGAGTGCGGGGTCACTGCGTGATCAATGAGGCAGCGCGCCAACGTCTTCATGACATTTGGAACCACCTGCACGATCACCCGGAACCGAGCATGGAGGAGTTTGCCACCTCCGCGTACCTTGCCGGCCTGCTCGCGGAAGCGGGCCTCGAACCACGGAAATTTTCTGACTTTCCCGGTTTCACCGTGGATGCCGGGAAGGGAATTCCCAGGATAGGGCTCAGGGCTGACATGGATGCCCTGGTGCAGGAGGTGGACGGGAAACGGATTGCCGTGCATTCGTGCGGCCATGATGCCAACATGGCGATAGTCGCTTCCGTCATGCTCGAACTTGCGGAGCAGCCGGAGCCGGTCAACGGAGCCGTCCGTGCCATCTTCCAACCCGCGGAGGAGGCGGGCAACGGGGCGGAACTGGTGGCGTCACTTGGTGTCGCGGACGGGCTTGAGTATCTCTTTGGCGTGCACCTGCGCCCGCAGCAGGAACTCCCCGCTCCCTGCATGGCACCCGCTATCTCCCACGGGGCCTGCCTCTTCGCCATCGGCACCATCACAGGTGAGGACCACCACGGGGCACGGCCCCACCTCGGGGCGAACGCCGTCGAACTTGCGCTTGAAATCTCGGCAGGGCTGCAGCGCATCAAGGTCGATCCGCAAATCCCGAGTTCCGCGAAAATGACGATGCTGCACGCCGGCGGAAGCAACCTCAACGTCATCCCCGGCAGCGGATGCTTCGGGGTAGACCTGCGCGCCCAAACCAACGAAGCCATGGCCACGCTGCGGACGGGGCTGGTGGAGGTGTGCCGATCGGTGGCGGCGAACAGCGGGGCGGAGATCCGCCTCGACTTCCGGGATGAGGTGCCTGCTGCAGTGATAGGGCAAAAGGCCGAGGACGTCCTGGCTTCGTCGGTCACGGCGACATTAGGCAGGGAGCACCTGCGTCCCAGGATCGTCACGTCCGGCTCGGACGACTTCCACTTCTACACCCGGCGGAACCCTGCGCTTCAGGCGGCCATGCTGGCCGTCGGGGCCAACGTCCAACCCGGACTCCACCACCCGGCCATGACGTTCGACGGCGGCGCGATGGAACGCGCCGTGGATGTCCTTCTGGCGTCCTGCCGGCAGTTGCTGGCCCGGAGCGGATAGAAGGCAGGTCGAGTCATGCGGGGAGGTGATTGGGCCTGCCGGGAAGGGCGGCTAAAGCCAAGCACGCACATGACTTGATTCTCTGGAACATGCTGAACACGAAATAGCAGTCAGCGCGTAGAAGGGCGATCGGATACACCGGCCGCCCTTCTACGGCAAGTGCATGTGCAGCCTAGGAACCCACCGTGGGTGTGGCCCTGACAGCATTAACAGCCCTGTCTGCGGCAACCTGTGCGTCGCTTCCTGAATCCAGGATCGTGTTCCGTACTGACCCGGCATCGACCATCACGGCCGTCACCGCGAGACCGTCCGAGGCTTCAGTGGTCAACAGGGCGTCCACTTGGGCCGAGAAGCACGAGTCGCTCGATTTGGCGTGGACGTCCATCGCCACCACATGGTTGTTGGAGACGAAGTTGCCCGCTCCCGCCCTCAGCCGAATGATGACGGGCGTGGCGCCGGCCGGCCGGATGCCCTGCGAGTCGATGACCTCAGAGAAGTGGTTGCCGATGACGGAGTTGTTGCTGCCGCTCACGGAGAGCAATCCGTGGAGGTCGTCCAGTCCGTTGTCCACTCCCACGAACGGCGTCCAGGGCTCGTGGTCCCGCAGGAAGTGGTTCGTGGCCACAAGGTTTTCCGAACTGTTGCCCTCGAGAACCAGCATCCCGGGGTAGAAGGAATGCAAACGGTTACTGGTGACGCTTGAACGCGTGACGCCGTTGAAATGGACGCTGCTTGCACCACGGGGAAAGACGTTGTTGGCCGTGACCAGGAGCCCGCCATGGTTCTCGGCGTAGATCGAGCGGCCTTTGGGCCCTGCTCCGATCAGGTTGTCGGTGATCTTGGATGCCTGTCCCCACCCCCGCAACTCGATGCAGCTTCCGCATTCGGCGATGAAGTTGTCGTGAATCGAAAGCGCGTCCGCGTTGTGGATAGTGAGGGCATTTTCGAGGTAAACAAAGCCCATGCCATTGACGCGGAAGGAGTCATTGGCGCTGGCGACATAGATGCCGGTCTTGCCGTTGACGTAGGTGTTCTCCGCAGGCAGCCCCGAGCCGTCCGGGGTGAAGTGCAGCCCGTCGATGCAGAAGTTGGAGAACTCCACCGAGCTGATCCGCGGGCTCCCGCTTCGCTCAATGTAAAAGGCGGCGCCCCTGGATTCCTCCCCGTCGCCGGAGGCCGGAAGGTCAACGATAATCCGGCTCCCGCCGGGCCACAGCTCATGCAGGTCCGGCCATTCGTCCTCGGGAACGTTGAACCGGATGCTCGACGACGTAAACCCGTGTCCCGAGCCCTCGATGCGAAGGAAGCTGACGTCGATCACCACCTGCGTGCGGAGGTGGTAGTCCCCCGGCGGAAGGTAGATCACCGCGCCCGGCTTTCCGCCATTGTTCACATCATTGGCGTTCTGCCGTTCCTTGATGTCGGCAATGATGCTGTTGATCACTTCGCCGACGTCCTTGGACGGATTGCCCACAGGCCACGTCGTCACGTCGTAGTAGTTGTTGCTTGGCATGGGTTCTTCCCGGTCGAGTTGCGGTTATTTGAGTGTTGAGACGGCGAGTTTCAGGATTGTTGCTGGGCCTCCCGCGGCCGACAGCCAGTTCTCCTGGTCTCCGGCCCCGGGGAAGATGAGGTCCGTGAGGACCACCTTGCCGCCCTGCGCGAAGACCTCCACCGAGCAGTGGTCGACGACGATCTGCAGCTTGAGCACGCCGTCTTCCAGTGCCAGCGGGGCTGACTCCACCGAGGAAAACTTCTTGTGGAATCCGGTGTCGCCTGACCGCGTGCGGTCCAGGACGAGTTGGGCAGTGGCGGTGTTGTAGCTCAGGACAGTCCCCGCGGTTCCTTCATCGTTACCAAGGAGCCGGAAGGCCACGTGGTCGGCGCTCGCGGGCAGGATCTCCGCCTCGATGACCTGGGCGCTGCCGGGTACCGCATCCGGCAACCGGAAAGCTGAATTCCGCAGCTCAAGGGTGCCTGCGTTCATCTGCTCCGCAGCAGCAGGCACGTTCTCTCCTCCGGAGGGCTGGGCAAGCACCGGCTTCTGGACCAGACGCGCGGAGCAGTCCACTGCCGTGAGCCGCAGTTCGCGGGCGAGGGTCATCGAGGACCGCCAAGGCGCGGTGGGCAGTTCATTGGCGTAGTCCCAGTTGTTCATCCAGCCGATGATGATGCGCCGGCCGTCGGGGGCATTGCTGAAGGACACGGAGGCGTAGCAGTCACGGCCCCAGTCCAGCCACAGGCAGTGCTGCAGGGCTGCAGCGACTGCGGCGGGCTCACCGCCGGCACTGACCCCTGCAGGCGCCACAACTGAACCGGCGTCCGGAACGAAGCGGACGCCGTCGAATGTCCCTACAAAGTACTGGCCGCCGGAACCTCCGGCGACGGCACCGGGGTTGACGTTCACGATCAGTACCCATCTGACGTTCTCCGGGTCCCCGTCCACCGCCAGGGGAAACAGGTCCGGGCACTCCCATTCGCCCTGGTCCGCGTTGGCCGGGCCGAAGTCGCTCAGGAAGTCCCAGGATTTCAGGTCGTCCGAGCGGTAGAACACCACCTTCTGGTGCTGCGCCTCGACGGCGACCATGATCCAGCAGGTGCCCTGGTCCCCCTGGTACTTGAAGACTTTGGGATCGCGGAAATGCGCGGAGTTCCGGGTGAGGACAGGGTTTCCGTCGTATTTGCGCCAGGTCATCCCCGCATCTGTGCTGTACGCCAGGGACTGGGCCTGCGTGCCGTGGTGTTCGGACGCCGCCTTGTAGGCACTGGTATAGATGGCTACGAGGGCCGGTTCGTCCGCAGTGCCGAATCCGGCCGTGTTGCCGTGGTCCACAACGACGCTTCCCGAGAAGATGTCCTCTGCCTCGTCACAGGCAATGGCAACAGGGTGTTCCGACCAATGCAGCAGATCGGCCGAGGTGGCGTGGCCCCAGGACATGTTGCCCCAGACGTTGCCGTACGGGTTGTTCTGGAAGAAGAGGTGGTACATCCCGTTATGGAACACCAGGCCGTTGGGGTCGTTCAGCCAGGTGTCCCTTGCCGTGAAGTGGATGGCCGGCCGGAACCTGGAGGTTTCCGCCGGAGGTGTTTCCGGGCGTGCGGCATCAAGGCAACTGGACATGTCTGGCGTTCCTTAGGGAGTGGAGGGGCCGGCTGCTAATGCCGGGGAGCCGCGATGGAATCGCGGCGGACCAGCGGGCAGCCCAGAATGGTCGGGTGGAGTGCCATGAGGGAAAGGTCGGTTTTCCCCTCAACGGCGTCAATCAGGTGCTCAGTGGCCCAGGCACCCATCTCGTAGTGGGGCAGGGCAACAGTGGTGAGGCCCGGGTGAAGGTTGGCGGCGATCAGTTCCTGGTCATCGAAACCGACGACCGAAAGGTCAGCGGGGATGCTGAGCCCTAGTTCGGCAGCGGCGCGGTAGGCTCCCATCGCCATCCGGTCGTTGTAGCAGAACAAGGCCGTAGGCATATCGGCGCGGTCGCTGCGGGACAGCATCCGCCGGGCAGCCTCGTAGCCGCCCTGCACCTCGGACGGCTCAGACTCCATAGGCGCCGCGTCGCCGTCGAGCCCTGCTTCGTTCAGCGTTGCCCGGAAGGCCCGCAGCCGCTGGGTGGTTGCGGGCACGTCGTCGGTGTTGTTGAGGAACCCCACTCGGGTGTGGCCCGCTTCGAGGAGCGCCCCCACGGCGGCGCGCGCACCACCTTCCTCGTCCGGAATCACGGCAGTGATGTTTCCGCCGATGGCCACCGAGTCCACCAGGACAGAGGGCACGCTGCCGAGGTTGGCCGGCAGCTCCACGTTGCGGTGGTACATGGTGGCGTAGAGGATGCCGTCCACCCGGCGCTCCAGGAGGGCCTCGACGTCAGCCTGCCGGGACTCGAGGCTCGCCGAGCCGGAGGTGTTGATGATCATGAGTCCGTATCCCCGGGCTTTGGCGGCCTCGTCAGCGCCGAGGATGATCCGGCCGGCGTGCGGCGTGGTGGCGATATCCTCGCTCACCAAGCCCAGCATGCCGGTCCGCTGGGTGCGGAGGGCCTGGGCGAGGCGGTTGGGACCATAACCCAGTTGCTCCGCTACGGACCGGACCTTGTTCCGGGTCTCGGAACTGATCCGGGCGTAGGAAACATCGTTGAGCACGTGGGAGACGGTTGTCACTGAGACCCCGGCGGCGACGGCCACATCCTTGATGCCGATGTTCTTGTTGCTCATCTGTCTCCCACGTCCTTATGGTTGGTGATGCCCCTGGGGGTTACCAGTAGGCTACTCGTTGCTGGCGCCTAGCCCTTGACGGCGCCGAGCGTCATCCCTGCCACGATCTTGCGCTGCAAGAGGAGGGTCAGGATGATGACCGGGATCGAGTAGACGGCGGCCAGTGCCGTCATGGATCCCCAGTCCAGGCCGAACTGGGTCTGGAAGTTCGCAATCACCACGGGCGTCGTCTGGGACCGGATGGCGGTCATCAGGAGGGCGAAGAGGAACTCGTTCCAGGACGCCAGGAAGGCGAAGATCGCGGTGACGGCTATGCCGCCTGAAACCACCGGGATCACCACCCGCCACAGGGCTCCGAGCCTGCTGCAGCCATCCACGGTCGCAGCTTCCTCCAGGTCCTTCGGCACCGCTTCGAAGAAGCTGGACATCAGCCAGATCGAGAGCGGCAGCGAGATGGTGGTGTGGGCGATGGACAATGCAATCGGCGTATCGGACAGTCCCATGGATGCCATCATCGAGGCCAGCGGAATCCCGATCGCCACGGGCGGCACCATGCGGGTAACCAGGGCGGCCATGATGAAGATCCGGCCGCTGAGGGTCTTGTACCTGGTGATGCCGTAGGCCGCCGGCACTGCCAGCACCAGCGAAAGCAAGGTGCTGATGATGGCCGTCTGGATGCTGTTGATAAAGGAGGCCGCGACTCCGTTGCGGCCCAGCGCGTTGGTGTAGTTCTCCAGCGTCCATTCCCGGGGCAGGATGGTGGGCGGCACCGCGATGGTATCGATCGGCGTCTTGAAGGACGTGAAGAGCAGGTACAGGAACGGGAAACCGTAGAGCACCATGGCAACTGCCAAGAGAATCCACAGCAGCGTCCTGGTGCTCCGCCGGCCCGCTTCCAGGCCTTCGCGGTTGACGCCTCGGCGCTTGCGGGGAGGGACGACGGCGGGTGGCACGGAAGGTGCCGCGGCCGCGCCAGGCCGCGTCCCGCCGTCGTACGTTGTCTTTTCTGCGACGCGCATCAGGTGTCCTTTCCTGGCCGCCAGATGGTGGCCACCGCGAAGAACGCGACGGCGAGCATGGCCAGCAGGTAGATGGTGCCCATGGCGCTTGCCAGGCCGGGATCGCCGAAGCGGATCATGGTGCGGTAGATCAGCAGGCTCATGGTTTCCGAGGCGGACTGCGGGCCGCCATTGGTTTGGATCAGGATGGTGTCAAAGGCCCGGGCGGCGTCGATGCCGCGCACTACCAGGGCCACGGCGATGACGGGCCGGAGCAGCGGGAGGATGATCCGGAACAGCATGGCCGGGGCCCTCGCACCGTCAAGCCGCGCGGCCTCGATGAGGTCCCCCGGGATGTTCTGCAGCCCGGCGAAGAGGACCAGGCACATGAACGAGGTGGTCAGCCAGATGTCCGGGATGGCCACGGAGAACAAGACAATGTTCGGGTCCGAGAGCCAGCCGACCTGGTTGGGGTTGGAGAGGATGCCGGCCTGGTGCAGGAGGGTCCCGATGAGGCCGAAGTTGTCGATCATCAGGAACTTCCAGAGGAGGCCCGCCACGATCGGCGCGATCATCAGGGGATACATAAACACCGTACGCCAGATCTGGGAGCTTCTTCCCAGGCTGGTGAAGAGCAGCGCCATGCCCAGGCCAAGGGCGAATTCGAGCGTGACCACGATCAGGGTGTAGGCCAGGGTCCGCCAGCCGGCACCTGTGAAGGCTTCCGAGGCGAAGGCCCGGAAATAGTTATCCAGGCCCACGAAGTCGCGGGGACCGCCTGCGATCGGTGAGATCTTGAAGAAGCTGTCCGCCACCAGGCGGAACAGCGGGAAGGCGACAAATACTGCCAGGAACAGCGCCGCTGGTGCCATCAGGAACAATGCGAAGCGGCGATCGGAGATACGCACGGTTTTCTCTTCCGCTGGTAGGGGCCGCGGCCGGCACCGGAGGTGCAATGCCTCACCGGCTGGTGCCGGCCACGGAGGTGCTACTTGATGAGGTCCTCGATCTGCTTCTTGGCCTCAGTGAGGAGGGTGGCGGAGTCACCGCCGGCCACGGCTTTCTGCAGCATGGGGACCAGGACGGTGTCCACGATCTGCTGCCACTTTTCGGTGGCCGGGCGGGTGGCGGTGGCCTCGCCGTTGAGGGTTTCGATCAGCGGACCGAAGCTCTCGTAGCCTTCCTTGTCCTGGTACTTCTCGAAGGCGGAGATGCGGGAGGCCAGGCCAAGGCTGGATTCGACGCCCAGGCTGTTGTGGTCGTAGGCGCACTGGACGAACTTCTTGGCCGCCTCGGTGTTCTTGGTGGTCTTCGGAACCGTGAGGTACCAGGGGCCGGGGACGCCGCCGATGCCGGCCGAACCCGCGATCATGGGGGCGGTTCCCACCTTGCCCGCCACCGGGGAGTCCTTGGGGATCTGCCGGTAGGCGTGGGCCCAGAAGCGGGTCATGGCGGTCTGGCCCTGGTTGAAGAGGTTTTGCGCGGCGGCCCAGTCCACCTGTGCTGCGCCGGACGGGGCGGACTTGGTGAGGCTGACGTAGAAGTCCAGCGCTTCCTTGTGGGCCGCGTTGTCGATGACTACCTTGTCGCCGTCCAGGACCATGGGCGAGCCGGCCTGCAGGACGTGGGCCAGCCATTCGGTTTCCACCCCGCCCTTCACGTCCGTGCCGTACATGCCGTCCTTGGTGAAGAACTCGGAGATGTCCTGGTACTGCTTCCAGGTTGTGGGGGCCGCCAGTTCGTAGCCGTACTTGGCCTGGAAGTCCGCCTTGTTCTTGGCGTCCTCGAACAGGTCCTTGCGGTAGAGGATGATCTCGGCGTTGGTCCACGCGGGCAGGCCGATGAAGTGGCCGTCCACGTTTGCTTCCTTGACCAGGGCCGGGAAGATGTCCTTCTTGGCCTCGTCCGTGAAGATTTCGTCGATCGGCTGCAGGGCGTCCTTGAAGCTTGGCAGCCACACAGAGTCCAGTGCCGCGACGTCGAACGAGACGTTGCCGGACGAGAATTCGCTGGAGAGGCGGTTGAACATGCCGTCGTAAGGCAGTTCAACGAAGTTCACGTCGACTCCGGCGTCCTTTTTGCATTGCTCGGCGACGCCGGTCAGTTCGGCGTGGCCGCCGGCCTCGACCAGGACGTTGACGGTGCTGGTGCCGGCGCTACCCGTGGTGGACGGGCCCCCTGCGCCGCACGCTGTTGCGGCCAGTGCGACGGCGGTGCAGATGCCGCCGATGGTGGCGAACCTTGTGATGGTCTTTCGAGTGGACATCGCTGTCGACTCACTTTCTCTCGAACGGAAATGGCGAGACGGTATCGGGGTGAAAAATCGTTTTGCTAAAACGACTTGGCACAAAGATATGATGGCCGCTGCAAGGTGTCAAGCATCACATTCCGAGGCGCGACGCCGCCTCCTGTGCCCCGGCACCAAGGGCAAGGGCCATCACGGGCAGCCCTAGGGCGAGCCTCTACGGGCACTCCGCACGTGGTTACATAGGAGGGTTGAACCGGCCGCCCGAGTCCGCTCCACGGCCTCGGCCACATGGAAGGAAGCAGATGACCGATCCCCAGGAACACCCCCCGGTCCCCACGCCCGGAAGCGCCCAAGGCCTGGACTCCAAGGTTGCAGGCGGATGCCCGGTGGACCACGGCAGCGTGACGTCGCACGGCAGCGAGAGCGAAAACCCGGCCATCGATTCGCCGCAGCCCAAGGGGCACCGGCCCCGGACCGTTGCTGACTGGTGGCCCAACCAGCTGGACCTCTCCGTGCTCCACGCCAACCACCCGAAGGGCAACCCGCTTGGCCCCGGCTTCAGCTACCGGGAAGAGTTCCAGAAGCTCGACGTCGAGGCCCTCAAGCAGGACATCACCGAGGTCCTCACCACCTCCCAGGACTGGTGGCCCGCGGACTTCGGCCACTATGGCGGCCTCATGATCCGCCTGAGCTGGCACGCAGCCGGCACCTACCGCGTCCACGACGGCCGCGGCGGTGCGGGCGACGGCAGCCAGCGGTTCGCGCCGCTGAACAGCTGGCCGGACAACGCCAACCTGGACAAGGCCCGGCGGCTGCTGTGGCCGGTCAAGCAGAAGTACGGCCAGAAGCTTTCCTGGGCAGACCTGCTGGTCCTGGCCGGCAATGTGGCCCTCGAGTCCATGGGCTTCAAGACGTTCGGCTTCGCCTTCGGCCGCGAGGACGTGTGGGAGCCCGAGGAGATCTTCTGGGGCCCGGAAGACACCTGGCTCGGCGACGAACGCTACATCGGCGAGGGCCAGATGTCGGAGGAGGTCGGTTCCACGGAAATGGGCCTGATCTACGTCAACCCCGAGGGGCCGATGGGCAACCCCGATCCCAAGCTCGCCGCGGCGTTCATCCGCGAGACGTTCAAGCGGATGGCCATGAATGACGAAGAGACTTTCGCGCTGATCGCTGGCGGCCACACGTTCGGCAAGACCCATGGCGCAGGCCCCGCGGATGCGCACGTAGGCCCCGAACCGGAGGGCGCCGACCTTGAGGCGCAGGGCCTTGGCTGGCTCAGCACCTACGGCAGCGGCAAGGGCGGCGACACCATCACCTCCGGCCTCGAAGTCACCTGGACGGACCGGCCCACCCAGTGGAGCAACCGCTTCCTGGAGATCCTGTTCGAATACGAGTGGGAACTGGTCAAGAGCCCCGGCGGCGCGCACCAGTGGGTCGCCAAGGATGCCCCGGAAATCATCCCGGACGCGCACGATCCCAACAAGAAGCACCGCCCCACCATGCTGACCACGGACCTGTCGCTGCGCTTCGACCCGGCCTATGAGGCGATCGGGCGGCGCTTCCTGGAGAACCCGGACGAGTTCCAGCTCGCCTTCGCTAAGGCCTGGTACAAGCTGCTGCACCGCGACATGGGACCCGTGGGCCCTCACATGCTGGGGCCCTGGGTCCCGGAGGCCCAGCTCTGGCAGGATCCGGTTCCGGAAGTCGACCACGAGCTGATCGGCGAGGAGGACATCGCCTCACTGAAGGCCCAGCTCCTGGACTCCGGCCTGACCGTCCCGCAGCTTGCGGGCACGGCGTGGGCCGCGGCGTCCACCTTCCGCAAGACCGACAAGCGCGGCGGCGCCAATGGTGGGCGTATCCGGCTGGAGCCGCAGCGGAGCTGGGAGGTCAACGAACCTGAGCAGCTGACGACGGCGGTGCAGGCGATTGAGCGCGTGCAGCAGAAGTTCAACGCGGCCCAGGCCAACGGCAAGAAAGTCTCGCTCGCGGACCTGATCGTCCTCGGCGGCTCCGCGGCCGTCGAGAAGGCCGCGCAGGATGCCGGCTTCGCCGTCACTGTGCCGTTCCGTCCGGGACGCATCGACGCCACCCAGGAGCAGACCGACGTCGACTCCTTCCAGTACCTGCAGCCGCGGGCGGACGGGTTCCGCAACTACGTGCGCCCCGGGGAGAAGCTCCAGCCCGAGACGCTCCTGCTGGACAAGGCCTACCTGCTGGACCTTTCCGCGCCGGAGATGACAGCGCTGGTGGGCGGCATGCGCGCCCTCGGGACCAACACGGGCGGTGCCGCCCACGGCGTCCTCACTGACAAGCCGGGTGTCCTGACAAACGACTTCTTCGTCAACCTGCTCTCCCCCGGCACCAAGTGGAAGGCGTCCGAGAACGAGGAGAACGTCTACGAGATCACGGACGTCGCCACCGGCGAACTGAAGTGGACCGCCACACCCGTTGACCTGGTGTTCGGCTCCAACTCCCAGCTCCGCGCCCTGTCCGAGGTCTACGCGAGCCAGGACGGCAAGGAGAAGTTCGTCAACGACTTCGTGGCCGCCTGGGTGAAAGTCATGGAGCTTGACCGCTTCGATCTGAAGTAACCCCCGCGTATTGACGTGTCAGGCCCGGCTGCAGTTGCAGCCGGGCCTGACCTTCGTCGCAAGGGCCGTGGCCTACAGCCCCGGCGCCTGGCCAAGCTCCGCACGCAGCTGCGAAAGCCGGGCGTAGGCGTTGTCCCGGTACGCGAGGAGGGCATCCTTTTCGGCGGGATCGATGTCCAGGAAGCCGTGTCCGCTCTTGAGCCCGATGTTGCCTTCTCTAACGGTGGCGGCAAGGGCCTCCGGGGCGGCAAACCGTTCACCGTATGCCTTCTCAAGGGTGCGGTATGCGGATTCATACACGTCCAGCCCCGCCATGTCGCCGATGGCGAAGGGGCCGAACAGGGCCAGGCGGAATCCGAACGTGTTGCTCACCACCGCGTCGATCTGGTCCGGCGTAGCCACGCCCTCTTCAACAATCCGGGCAGCTTCCTTGTACAGGGCGAACTGAAGCCTGTTCGCCACGAACCCCGGAGTGTCCGCCACCCTGGCCGGTGTCTTGCCCAGGCTGCGGATGAGCTCCTCGGCGCGGGCGAGGACGGACGGGTCGGTGTCCTCGCCGGGGATGAGTTCGACGCCGGGGATGAACGGGGCGGGATTCATCCAGTGGACGCCCAGGAACCGCTCCGGGCCGGTCACGGACGCGGCCAGTTCACTGATGGGGATGGCGGAGGTGTTCGTTCCGATAATCGCGTGGGACGGCGCGGCGGCCGACACCCTCCGGAGGATCGCGGCTTTCAGGTCCGGCTTTTCCGGGACTGCTTCAGCGATGTAGTCCGCAGCCGCGACGGCTTCCTCGATGCTTGCGGCCGCCACGAGGTTCCCCTCGATGGTTTTCGCGGCGCCCTCGGGCAGGAGCCTCTGGGCCTCAAATCCCTTGGCCTGCTGCACAAGCCGCACGCGGGCACCTTCTGCTGTTTCGCCGTCGACGTCTCCCAGCATGACTTTGTAGCCGTGCAGGGCCAGCACCTGGGCAATTCCGCCGCCCATGTATCCGGACCCGACGACGGCGGCGGTTGAAATGGTGTCTTTGATGGTCATGAACGTGCTCCTCGGAAATGCTTTCTGGGGCGGCGGAACGCAGGGCGGGCCGTCAGCGGATGGTGTAGCCGCCGTCGATGGCCAAAGTGTGTCCCGTGATCAGTGAAGCGGCATCGCTGAGGAGGAACGCCACAGCCCCGGCGATGTCCTCCGGTTCGCCGAAGCGGCCGATGGGGATCCTGGACAACAGCTCGGCGGCCCAGTCGGGGCGGCTGAGGGTTGAAGCGGTCAATTCCGTGCGTACGAAGGTGGGTGCCACCGCGTTGACGCGGATTCCGGACCGGGCCCATTCCAGGGCCAGGATCTTGGTGAGGTGGATCAGGCCGGCCTTGCTGGTGCCATAGGCGGCGCGTTCCTCGATTCCGACGATTCCTGCCTGCGATGCGACATTGACGACCGCCCCCTGCGTTCCGGCCTTTATCCACTGCCGGGCCAGCGCGGTGGTCAGGAAAAAGCTGCCTTTGAGATTGGTGTCAAAGACGGTGTCCCAGTCTTCCACCGTCAGTTCGAGCGCCGGTTTGGGCACGTTGACGCCGGCGTTGTTGACGAGCAGGTCGATGCCGCCGCTTTCCTGCATCAAGTCATCGGCGAATTGCAGTATTTGGGTGGGTTCCGTGATGTCAACGGGAAAGGCAGGGGTCCCGTAGCGTTCGGTGATGAGGCGTGCGCTTTCGGCATCCCGGCTGGTTCCGTAGACAGTCGCGCCGGACTCGGCAAGGCCATCGGCGATGGCCTTGCCGAGTCCGCGGGCTGCTCCGGTGACCAGTGCTTTCTTGCCGTCCAGGCGGAAGTCAGGCACCGGTTATTCCTAGTTGTCGAAGGTGTGGTCCGACCAGGGCAGGGTGGTGCCGCGGTACTTCGCCGCACGGACGTCGCCGGACCGCGCATGCCCTTCGAACCGTTCCACGCGGGAAGCGCGTCCGCAGAGCTCGCCGAAGAAGGCGCTGGATTCGGTGTTGGTCACTTCCTGGTAGGTGACGGTGCGCAGGTACTTGCCGACCCAGAGGCCGCCCGTGTAGCGCGCCGCGCCGCGGGTGGGCAGCACATGGTTGGTGCCGATGACCTTGTCTCCATAGGAGACGCAGGTTCCTTCGCCCAGGAACAGTGCACCGTAGTCGTGCATCTTCTCCAGCGCTTCACGAGGGTTCTCGGTGAGGATCTGTACGTGCTCGTAGGCGTACTCGTCCGCCAGGACATAGGCGTCGTCGAGGGTTTCAACAACGTGGACTGCGCCCCAGTCGCGCCATGCCGCACCTGCGTAGTCCCGCGTGGGCATGTCCACCAGGATTGTGTCGATGTGCTCGATGACCTTCCGGCCCAGTTCTTCGCTGGTGGTGATCAGGACTGCGGGTGAATCGGGGCCGTGTTCCGCCTGGGAGAGCAGGTCGACGGCGACGATGAACGGGTCTGCGTGCTCGTCGGCAACAATCAGGACTTCGGTGGGCCCGGCGAAGAGGTCGATGCCCACTTCACCGAAGAGCTGGCGCTTGGCTTCTGCGACGAAGGCGTTGCCCGGTCCGGCCAGCATGTTGACCGGCTTGATGGTCTCGGTTCCGATCGCGAGGGCCGCGACAGCCTGGATGCCGCCGAGGAGGTAGATCTCGTCGGCGCCGGCCAGGTACATGGCGGCGACAGTGGCGTCCGGGACTTCGCCCTGGATCAGAGGGGTGCAGGCAGCCACGCGTTCGACGCCGGCAACCTTGGCAGTGACGATGGTCATGTGCGCGCTTGCCAGCAGCGGGTACTTTCCGCCGGGAATGTAGGCACCGGCAGCCTGGATGGGTACGTTCTTCTGGCCGAGGAACACGCCCGGGAGGGTTTCGATTTCGAAGTCGCTGAGCGACTCGAGCTGCTTCTGCGCCATGACCCGGACCTGTTCCTGGACAAACTTGATGTCCTCGATGGTCTGCTCGGGAACGCGGGCCACGATTTCCTCCAGCTGCTCCTTGGTGAGCAGGAAGGACTCCGGGGCGTACTTGTCGAACTTCTCGGAGTATTCGCGAACTGCCGCGTCGCCGCGTTCCCGGATGTCCGCGATAACGCCTTCCACTGTGGCGCGGACCTCGGGGGTGCTGCCGCGGTTAACGCTGTTCTGGGCCGGCTCTTTCAACAACACGGAGTTCACGGCCGAGCTGGTTGCTGTTGTAACGGTCATGAGCAATACCTTCCATCTTCATCGATGGGCGACTTATGGAGCGCCCCGGACCAGGCCAGCTGGCCTGCATGTTGAAAGAGTGTATACGTATACATTTTTCTCCGCAAGACGTTGTATCTGGCAAATGTTTACGTATACACTCCTTGTCACGAGGTAGCTGATGTGGCTGCCGTCACTGTCCGGTCGAAGACAAAGGAGTCTCATAGTGAGCACCCCCACGACAACCGCAGCGCCACCCGTTATTGATCCGAAGATGCGCCGCAAGGCCCTGGTTTCATCAGTCCTGGGCAGCTGCATCGAGTGGTACGACTTTTACGTTTACGGCGTCGCCGCCGCCATCATCCTGAACAGCCAGTTCTTCCCCAACGCGAGCCCCTTCGTGGGCATCCTGCTCTCCTTCAGCACCTACGCCATCGGCTTCGCTGCCCGCCCCATCGGCGGCTTCGTTTTCGCCCACTATGGTGACCGCCTGGGCCGGAAAAAGATGCTCATGATGACCCTGGGCCTGATGGGCGGCGGCACCTTCCTCATTGGCTGCCTGCCCAACTTCGCCACCATCGGCATCGCCGCACCGATCCTGCTGGTGCTCCTGCGGATCGTCCAGGGCATCGGCGTCGGAGGCGAATGGGGCGGAGCGGCGCTCATGGCCACCGAATTCGCTCCGGCGAAGCGCCGGGGCTTCTTTGGCTCCTGGCCGCAGATCGGCGTGCCCGCAGGAACCCTGCTGGCCAACGGAGCCTTCTACGTCATGGGTTACCTGATCTCACCGGAGGCCTTTACGGCGTGGGGATGGCGCATCCCGTTCCTCGTATCGATCCTGCTGGTAGTGCTCTCCTTCTACATCCGCAGCAAGGTGGACGAATCCCCCGCGTTTGAGGAAATCAAGCGCAAGGGCGAGATCGAGAAGATGCCGGTGGTCAAGGTCATCAAGACCCGGCCGCTGACCATCCTCAAGGTCATCATGATGCGCTTCGCCGAAAACGCGAACTACTACATCTACACAACCTTCCTGCTCGCCTACGGTCCCGCGGTTCTGCTGGAAAAGAACACCATCCTGCTGGCAACCATGATCATGGCCGGCCTGGGCGTCTTCTCCATCCCGTTCTGGGGCTGGGTGTCAGACCGCTGGGGCCGCCGCTACACGGTCATCGCCGGCGCCGTCACGATGCTCCTCATGGCGTTCCCCTTCTTCTGGGCCGTCCAGACCGGTGACTTCTTTATGGTCCTGCTCGTCCTGATCCTGACCTGCAACGTGGGCCGCGACCTCTGCTACTCCGTGGAACCGGCCTACTTCACCGAACTCTTCGAGCCCAAGCTCCGCTACTCGGGGGCATCAGTCGGCCCGCAGGTGGCAGCCGTCTTCGCCGGCGGATTCGCTCCGCTGATCGCCACCGCGCTGATCGGTCCGGAGTTCGACCGCTACTGGCTGGTCGCCCTGTACATGATTGTCACGTCGATCATCACCATTATTGGCGCTCTCTGGTCACCTGAAACCGCGCCCCAGGTGCGGCTCCGGAAGGGGCTCAGCCCAGAGCACGATCCCACAACAACCCGCTAGCCACTTGCACCCAGCACCCTCCGGCACCCGGCACCGAGCCGGATGCCGGAGGGTACCGGCAGCCGTGATTGGCTAGTCTGAAAGCCCGCACAATGGCGGAAACCCGCATTAAGGCCGCCAAGAAGGAAAGAGGACGGATCAGATGGTGACGAGCCGCGACGTCGCAGAACTGGCCGGGGTCTCGCAGGCCACCGTCTCCCGGGTCATGTCCTCGTCCCCGAAACTCTCCGCTGCCACCAAGGCCCGCGTGCAGGCGGCCATGGAAACCCTGGGCTACGTCCCCCACGCGGGGGCCCAGGCCATGAAAACCAGGCGCACCAACACCATCGGTGTTGTGGTTGCAGACCTGAACAACCCCTTCTACTCGGAGGCCCTCGACGAGCTCACCCGCGAACTCGATACGTCCGGCTTCAGGGTGGTCATCTGGAACGCCGGCGGCGGCAGCCACAAGGATGCCCTGAAGGCCATCAGGGAACACGCCGTGGACGGCGTCATCTTCACAACCGCCACCGAGGACTCAATCGAGCTGCAGGCGGCCATCGAAAAGAACAGCCCCATCGTCCTGATCAACCGGGTGGTGGAAGGCCTTGACTGCGACCAGGTCACCAGCAGCAACACCGACGGCGGCGCCGCGGTGGCCGACTACCTGCTGGCCCACGGCAAAACACGGGTGGCTTTCATCGGCGGACCGGAAAACGCGAGCACCACCCGTGACCGTGGCCGGGGCTTCTTGAACAGGATGGCCGACCAGGGGCAGGCTGTACCCGAACACCTCCGCTTCAACGGCCAGTTTTCCCACGACATCGCGGCACAAATCATGAACAGGCTGCTCTCACGGTCCGACCGTCCCCAGGCCGTGTTTTGCGCCAACGACCTCATGGCCTTCGGCGCCCTGGACGCCCTGCGCGCCCAGCAGATGACGGCGGAGCACTGCTGGGTCATCGGCTACGACGACGTCGACATGGCGGCCTGGGATTCCTTCAGCCTCACCACGGTCCGCCAGCCAAGCCGGGAGATGGCGCGCATTGGGGCCCGAATGCTGGTCGAACGGATTCTCACCCCCGGCCAGCCAACACGTCAGGTAGTTTTTCCCTGCGAACTGATTGTCCGCGGAAGCGCACGGCAACTTTGAGGACCAGTGCAATGAACCACGACGACGGGCAGTTACGGGATCAGCTTGGCCGCCTTGGCTTTGGGGGCACCGGTGTAGGAAACCTGTACCGGGCCATCCCCGACGGGCAGGCGGCTGCAACAATCCAGGCAGCCTGGGATGCCGGCATCCGCTACTTCGATACGGCACCCCACTATGGGCTCGGCCTGTCCGAACGGCGCATCGGTGAAGTCCTCGCCGCCAAACCGCGCCAGGAATTCGTCCTCTCCACCAAAGTAGGCAGGGTCCTGGTGCCTTCACCGGCAACAACGGACACAAAGGATCCGGAGGGCTTCCACGTGCCGGCTGACTTCCGCCGTGAATGGGATCCGTCCGAAGCAGGAGTGCGCCGCAGCATCGAGGATTCCCTGGAACGGCTGGGCCTCGACTACATCGACATCGCCTACCTGCACGACCCCGACGTCTACAGCATGGACGACGCCGTGGAGTCGGCCCTTCCCGCCTTGGAGAAGGTCCGGACCGAAGGCCTGGTGCGGGCCATCGGCGTCGGCACCAACACCGCGGGCGCGGCGCTCCAGTGCGTCGAAGCAGCGGACCTGGACTTCCTCATGCTGGCAGGCAGGTTCACCATGCTGGAACAGCCGGGCTCGGACGGGCGTCCCGGCGCAGGACTGCTGGACCGCTGCCTCGAGCTGGGCACCGGGGTGGTGAGCGTCGGCGTCTACAACTCCGGCATCCTCGCGAAACCCGAACTGCCAGCGGATGCGCACTACAACTATGCACAGGCCAGCGAGGAAGTCCTGGAACGGGCCCGGATGCTGGCAGGCACCTGTAAGGAGCACGGCGTCGAGCTTCCCACCGCCGCCATCCAGTACCCCTTCCGCCATCCCGCCGTCGTCAATGTCACCGTCAGGGCCAGCAGGCCCGAGCAGATCAGCCAGAGCGCAGGACGCATGGCCGCCAAGGTCCCGGAAGAACTGTGGCAGGACCTGCGGGAACGGGGACTGATCAGGGTATGAGGTTCTCGGCCCTGTAACGGCCCAAACTTTTCGTAATCCGGGACGCTCGGAGCCTGCGGCTGGTCCCCTTGCCACAAGCCACGGCATCGGGTGAATATTCCTCGACCCGCTGCCACGCCGCTTCTAGACTTAAAGCGCTGGGACTACGGCGCCGGGGGGGCCCTTGACCGGGGGCGGCGCGGCGGCGGCCCGTCCCTTAGACCCTGGCATCCCATCAGGCGGCGTCATGCGAACGTCCTCCAGGTCCTTTCTCGGTGCAGTGGCCGCGGCCGCGCTGGCGCTCGGGGCGTGCACTTACTCGGAACCGGCTCCCGCGCCGGCCTCCTTTGGCACCGCTCCCCCGCCCACCAGGTCCATCGACAACACCATGCGCGCATTCGTGGACCAGGGCTCCGTGGCCGTGGTGGCGGAAGTCCGGTGGCCGGGAGGGACGTGGTCCCGTGCCTACGGCGTCCGCAACCTGGAGTCCAAAGTGGCCGCGACGCCGGATGACCAGGTTTTCGTCGCCAGCATCACCAAGTCCATGACCGCCGTCTCCGTGATGAAACTCGTGGAAGACGGCCTGATCGGCCTGGACGATCCCGTCAACGGAATACTGGACAGCTTCGCCACGGTCCTGAAACCGCCCGCCCCCATCACTGTCCGCCAACTTCTGGGCCACACCTCGGGCATGCGCTCCTTTGAAGAAGTCACCGAGAAAACGGCCGACGACGTCCTGCAGGTTATTGAGGAAGACATCAGTCCCCAGCGGGGACTTGAGCTGACCGGGCAGCTGCCCTGGGACACGCGGGACGTGGGCTCTTTCCGGTATTCCAACTCAAACTACCTGGCGCTTGGCCAGCTCGTGGAGAAGCTGCGGGGACGGCCGTTTGCGGAGGTCCTGCGTGGGGACGTCATCGACCCGCTGAAACTGGAGCGCACCACCCTTGATCCGGCCGCAGCTGCCGGTGCCGCCGTGATCCGCAGCTACATTACCTACCGTGGTGAACGCCTGGACGTGACGGAAGCGCCCGGAGCACTTGGGTCGGCCGCCTCCGGAGCAATGTCCACGATGTCCGACGTCAATGACTTCTACGGCGCCTTGTTCCGCGGAGAGCTCCTTGCCAAGGAATCCGTGGAGGAGATGACCCGGGCCGAGGCCATCCCCCTGTACGGACTGGGGCTGCGGAGGTGGAACCAGCACTGCGACGGCGTTCACCGGTTCGGCGGCACGGGCGGGTACTGGACCTACCGAACGGCCTCCGTCGCAAGCCTCGACGGCCAGTACCAGGCCACCATGACCCTTGTCCCGCCCCCGATGCCTACCGCCCTCGAGGATGCCAAAACTGACGACAAATTGAACCTCTGGGATGACCAGATGGCGTCCGCCCTGCAGGAGACCCTGGACCGCCTCTGCCCATAGGCTGCTGCCGAACAATGCTCGTCAGGGAGTGATCCTGGCGCAGCACTGCCCCGGGCTGCTGTTGGCCGCCACCCGTTCCTCCGGCTCGCCGCAGCCGGCAGCCGCCCCGCTGAGGAAGGCCCCGTTCATGGCACAGACGACGGCGGGGTGCCCCTCCGAGAGGCGGTGGAAGGGGCAGTTGGGCAGCGAAAAGCCGCCGCTGCCATCCGCGCGCGGGCCGTAGCCGAGGGCGACAAGAAAGTCCTCAAAACCACCGCTGTCCTGGGCCAGCGCCTTGCCCCTGGCGTAGGCGGTGGCCAGGAGGGCATCACGCACCGGCTGGTTGGCGTCCGCGGCAACCTCAATGGCCGTTGCCATGAGTTCCCCGGCGAGGTCGTAGTTCCGGTCCGGCACGGAAGCGCCCACTTCACGGGCAGCCGCACGGTACAGCTTCGAGGGGCGCCCCGACCCCGGCCCGGACCTTTCCGCCGGCTTGTGGAACTCCACGGCCAACAGCCCGTCCGCCACCAGCCTGTCCAGATGGAATGACACCGTGCTCCGGGGAAGGCCTGTCGCTTCGGCAGCCTGGTCCCGGTTCATCGCGCCAGGGGCAGACAGCACAAGCTCGTACAGCTGCCGGCGCTTCTCGTCCCCCAGGGAAGCAAGTGCCGCCAGCCGGCGCGCCCACGGAAGCCTGGTCATGCTGCTACCTCTTTCTAAAACAATGTCTCTTGTTTAAATCTACGGCACTTTCTAAAATAACAGAACCTACTTTTAGAAGGAGCTCATCATGACAACAAAAGCAGCCCACACGCCGGCGCAGGCCAAGGACCGGCCGGGGGAACACCAGGCCTTCCTGCTGCTCCGTACGGTCTTCACGGTTGCGCCCATCGTTTTTGGGCTGGACAAGTTCTTCAACCTGCTCGTCGACTGGACGATGTACCTCGCCCCGGTGGCCACGTCCGTCGTGCCGCTGCCCGCCCGGACCATCATGTACGTGGTGGGGGTGGTCGAGGTGATCGCCGGCATTGCCGTGGCTGTGCGGCCGCGGTTCGGCTCACTGCTTGTGGCCGTCTGGCTTCTCGGCATCATCATTAACCTCCTGGTCCTCGGCGGCTTCTACGATGTGGCGCTGAGGGACTTCGGGCTCCTCGTCGGCGCACTGGCCCTGAACCGGCTCTCCCCGGGGACAGGCATCTTCAGGTGACCCTGCAGGGGTGACACGGGTGGGCCTTCAGGCCCGCCCGCGCAGGAACCCGTGGCTCGGAACCTTCGAATACGATCGTGTGATGGCCACCCTGACCACTCCCGACGTACGTTTCCACTCCTCCTGGCTGGATGCGGCCGCCGAATTCGACGGAGCCCGCCAGGACGGTGCGGGTGCAGACGGCTGGCCGCTGGAGGAACTCAAGGATCCGCAGTTTTTCGGCCGCTTCGTCGATTGGCTCGTGAAGGACGCCCTCCCGGAGAGCCCGCGGAAGCCCGGGTACGTCCCCTGCAGCTATTTGTGGATCATTGAGGGCGAGACGTTCCTTGGCTCGCTGGCCATCCGGCACGAACTGACCGACTTCCTCCTCAACGAGGGCGGGCACATCGGCTACAGCGTCCGGCCCTCCGCGCGGCGCCGCGGCCATGCAGCCAGGGCGCTGGCTGAAGCCCTGCCGATAGCCCGGGAACTGGGAATCCAAAGAGTCCTCCTCACCTGCGATGAGGACAACGCAGGCTCCCGTGCCACCATCGAAAGAAACGGCGGCATCTACCAGGACACCCGCAACGGCAAGCGCCGCTACTGGATCGACACCGCGTAGCCAGCCCCCAAGGCTGGAGCAGCCGCGGGTCTAGAGGACTTGCCGCCAGCCGCTTCGGGAATGAACGTCCTCCCGCGCCGCTTCCACGAACTCTTCAACCTCAACCCGGCAGTGTTCCCCCTGCTCATTCAAGCTTTTGCGGTTTTCGAGTTTCTTCAGGGCAGTGATGTGTGTGAGAACTTCGTGGCCCAGATCCCCGATGGCCTTCTTACTGGACAGCAGGCGTACACCGTAGTAGGCCGACCAAGCCGCGCCGCGGGCGCGGTGAACATCGTCGTCCTCAGTCCTGGCGTCAACGCCGTGGCCCTCGAACCATTCATCCATCACCGTCCGCCGGTACTCCATGGCAGCTTCCGCGAAGCTCTTGTAGGCATCAATTCGGGCCTCATGGAGCCGCATTTCGGCGGCACTCTTCCGGTTAAGGGCGTATGCCAGGATCGCGCCGAGCAGAGCCCCAAGAAGGCCGATAATTGCAGCATCCATCGAACCAGCCCTTCCTACCCCGCCGGCCGCAGCGACGTAATCATCCGCTTGATGTCCCGGTACTCCTGTGTCCCCGCGTACAGCTTCGCCTTCTCCAGGTACGGCAGAGAGGCATCCCCGGGAGTCCGGTTCAGCTCGGGGTTGTAGAACGCCCCGAACGTGGCGGCATTGGGCGGCCAGGTGAAGAAGTGGAACATGTAGCAGGCTGAATCCCCTTCGGGATGCGGCGCGGACGTGATGCCGTAGGCCGCTGCAGGGGTGTCCGGCGGGCCCGCGGCGGCGCTGTTGCCGCGGGTTTCAAACGTGTAGCGCGGCACGGTGCCGTACTGCGCCAGCTGCGGCATCTCCTGCGATTCCAGCACCGAATAGGCGTACTTTTCGGTGCAGGTGGAGCCGGTGGCCATGTTGGTGCGCAGCGTCGCCAGCAGCCGGCCATCCTCGCTGGTCACCTCCGCGAATGCCCCGCCGCCCTCCGCCAGCTCCCCCGCCGGGTCCTTGATGTTCCACGTGGACGGAAGGTCGAAGGACAGGTCACCGGCCGCCGTGGTGTACGTGGTCCAGGAGGCCGACGGCGGCGACGTAACGGCAGCGCTGCCGGTCGCGCTTGGGGAGGGTGCCGCCGTCGTCGTTTCCGTGGGTGTCGCCGTGGCGGAAGCGCCCGACGGCGTAGCTTGCGGCGGGGCGGCCGGCCCACCGCACGCAGTGAGCAGCGAAGCTGAAAGAAGTACTGCCGCGCCGGGCCACACTGACCGCCGCATGTCCGCCTCCTTGAGGGCCGTTTGTGATCCCTTAATTGTCCGGCCGCCCCGCGGCCCGGGACCTGTTAGTCAACCGATTGGAGCCAAACCGTTGCCCTCATAACGAAACCGCTCCCGGCCGGCCCGGCCACGCGCCGTCGAACGTCACGTCCCCTTCAGCGCGCCCTGCCGTGCAGGCTGTTTAGGTGATCGGATGGCCACGATGGTGAACACGAACGCCACTGCTGCCGTGACCACCAGCAGCATGAGGCCGATGAAGTAGCTGTTGTCCGCGGCGTTGTAGGTGGCGCCCATGACCAGCGGCGGGAAGTAGCCGCCCATTCCGCCCGCTGCGCTGACGATGCCGCTGATGCTGCCCACCTTGCCGGCCGGCGCGAGCCTGCCTACCCAGGCGAACACGCCGCCGGTGCCCAGGCCCAGGGCTGCCGCCATGGCCACGAAGGTCAGGCCGGCGGGAATCTCGCCGTCGGGCCGGAGGTTCACGATGAAGGCCAGGACCGCAATGCCGGCCAGGGACGCCAGCACCACTGGCTTTGACCCGATCTTGTCCGCGACCACACCGCCGATGGGCCGGAACAGGACGGCGGCCAGGGCAAACCCCGCCGTGCGGGTACCGGCGGCCGTGGGATCGAACTGGTAGATGTCCCGGAGGTAGGTGGGCAGATACGTGGCGAAGGAAACGAACCCGCCAAAAACAAGGGCGTAGAGGAAACAGAGTTTCCAGGTGACGGCCAGACCGGCGGCGTCCTTGAGCTTGGGGATGACGGGGGCGGTGTTCGCGTGCCAGTCCGGGGACTCTTTCAGGTTGAACCAGATCAGCGCCCCCATAACTACCAGCAGTCCGGCTATCAGCAGGTGCGTGGGCAGGTAGCCGATCCAGTTCACCAGCCGCGGGGTCAGGAAGGCCGCCAGCGCCGTCCCGCCCATCCCGGCCCCAAAGACGCCGGTGGCAAAGCCGCGCCGCGACGGCTCATACCAGGCGGAGACAAAGGGGATTCCGACGGCGAATACCGTCCCTGCGATGCCCAGCAGCAGGCCCGCGCCCAGCACCACGGCGTACGAGCCGAGGCTGCCGCCAAGGGCCACCAGCAGCACCGGCGGCACAGTGCCCAGCAGCACGAACGTGAACATGGTCCGCCCGCCGAACCGGTCCGTCATGGCCCCCACAACGATCCTGCCGAGTGATCCAACAAAGATCGGCATGGCCACCAGCACCGCGGTGGCCGTGGAATTCAAACCCATTTCCTGCGTGTAGCGGGCGCCCAGCGGCGCCACGATGTTCCACGCCCAGAACGCCATCACCGAGGCGCTGGTGGCCAGGGCAAGGTTCTTTCCCTTGCCGGAATGGGAGGTTTCAGCAGGTGGGACGGGGTTAGTGGCGGCAGATTCGGCCATTCTATTTTCCTCTCACCGGTTCCGGGTGTCCCGGTCCTGGGTCCCGACGGCGGACCAGCCCCGTCTGCCGGCGGGGGCGTTGGGATTCTGCGCGGCATTGGCATTGGACTTCCTGCCTGTCCGCCCGCCCGGGCGGCCGGACGCCGTGATCCTGTCCCGCGAGCGGTACACAATGTACGGCCGGAACAGGTAGTGGAACGGGGCGGTGAAGGCGTGCACCAGGCGCGTGAAGGGCCAGATGATGAACAGGGCCATCCCCACCAGCGTGTGCAAGTGGAAGGAGAACGGCGCGGCCGCCATGGCCGCGATGTCCGGCTGGAAGATGAACAGCGAACGGAACCAGGGCGCCACGGTTTCGCGGTAATTGTGCCCGTGCTCGCCCTCGAACACGCTGGCCAGCGTGGTCCACAGACCGAACACGATGGCGGCCGTCAGCACCACGTACATTGCTTTGTCGTTCCGGGTGGTGGCCATGAACACCGGCCCGGTGGTGCGGCGCCGGTAGATCAGCAGGATGATGCCGCCCAGGGTCCCCACGCCCGCGATCCCGCCCACAAACAGGGCGTTGAAATGATAAAAGTCCTGGCTCATCCCCACCGCTTCCGTCCAGGACTTCGGGATCACCAGCCCGAAAAAGTGCCCGGCGATCACGGCCAGCAGGCCGAAATGGAACAGCGGCGAGGCAATCCGCAGCAGCTTCGACTCGTACAGCTGGGAGGACCTGGTGGTCCACCCGAACTGGTCGTACTTGTACCGCCAGGCCAGCCCGCCCACCAGGACCACCACCATGACGTAGGGCAGGACGCCCCACAGCACCATGTCCAGGGCGGAAAGTTCGACGGCGGCACCGGGCTGTGTTTCAAAGGGCAGCGTTTCAGAAGCCAGCGTTTCAGAAGCCAGCGTTTCAAGGGTCACCATGTCAGGCCCCCTTCACGGGCAGCAGGCGCGGATCGTAGGGGTCAAGGCCCACAGCTTCGGTGGGCGGCCCGTAGCCCGCCATCCGCATCACGGCCTGTTCATCGGCCGGTGATTTTCCGGGCAGCGTGGCGCAGATGGCCTGCAGGATCCGGGCGTGCGGCAGGTTGTCCTTGAGCAGGCCGAACTTCAGCATCTCCAGGCTGGGCCGGTACTGGATGAGCAGCTCCCGCCCGGCCTCAAAGTCCACCAGCGCCGTGTATTCCAGCACCATGGGCAGGTAGTCCGGCAGTTCCCCCTGGGTGTCCACCAAAATGTCGCTTTGCCGGTACGCCTTCTTGAAGCTGCCCAGGACCTCACCCCGGCGCCGCGTGTCCCCGTCCGTCCAATAGCTGAGGTGCAGGGCGTGCCGCCGGCTGAGGTCGAACTCACGCACGTAGTGCGCCTGGCTCTCCATCAGCGGCGTGGCCTCGAGCGCGTCCAGCACCTCCCGGAAATGTTCGACGACGCCGGGGAACTCCGCGAGCGCGGCGCGCATGAGCGGGACCTTGGCCAGCAGGTCCTCGTCCGGGTAGGACAGGCACCACGCGCCGGCCATGTACACCACCTGGTCCCGGCGGCTCACGGCTGGTCCTCCGCCGCGGCCAAGGTTCCCGGTTCTGGCCCCTTGTCCGGGAAGAGACCGGGCGGCGCCCCGCGGCCGTCCCAGTTCAGGAGGTTCACCCGGCCGCGCAGGCCCGGTCCGGACGCGATCTCGTCCGTCGTCTGCCGGTCCTTGAGGGCGTTGAAGGTGTCCACGGCAACCGGGACGGGCCTCCCGCTGGCCTCGCCAAAGGGTGAGGAACCCTGCATGCCCGGGCCGCCGTCGAAATCCAGCGAGCAGCCCATCTCCTCCAGGTCGTGGGCCTGCTCCACGTGAGCCTTGGGGATAACGTACCGCTCGTCGTACTTGGCGATGGCCATCAGCCGGTACATCTCGTACATGGTTTGCCCGTCCATGCCCACGGACTCAGGGATGGACTCATCCGGATCGTTGCCCAGGCTGATGCCGCGCATAAAGGAGCGCATGGCCGCCAGCTTGCGCAGCACCGCGGTGACCCGGCCCGTATCCCCCGCCGTGAACAGCTCCGCCAGGTACTCCACCGGGATGCGCAGCGCGTCAATGGCGCCGAACAGGTTGCCGTGGTCCTCGCCGTCGTGCCCCTGGTCCCGCAGCAGGTCCACCACCGGGGACAGCGGCGGCACGTACCAGACCATCGGCATGGTGCGGTACTCCGGGTGCAGCGGCAGAGCCACCTTGTACACCTTGGCGAGTGCGTACACCGGCGAGCGCCGCGCGGCGTCGATCCAGTCCTCCGGGATGTTTTGTGCCCTGGCCTCTGCCTGGACGGCGGGATCATTCGGGTCCAGCAGCACGTCCATCTGGGCGTCGTAGAGTTCCTGCGGATCGGTGACGGACGCCGCGGCGGTGACGGCATCGGCGTCGTACAAAAACAGCCCCAGGTACCGCAGCCTGCCCACGCACGTCTCCGAGCACACGGTGGGAATCCCCACCTCCACCCGCGGGTAGCAGAACGTGCACTTCTCCGCCTTGCCGGTCTTGTGGTTGAAGTAGATCTTCTTGTACGGGCAGCCGGTGACACACTGCCGCCAGCCGCGGCACTTGTCCTGGTCCACCAGCACAATCCCGTCCTCCACCCGCTTGTAGATGGCGCCGGACGGGCAGGACGCCATGCAGGACGGGTTCAGGCAGTGCTCGCAGATCCGCGGCAGGTAGAACATAAACGTCTGCTCGTACGCGAACTTGATCTTGTCCTCGGACTCCCGCCTGACCTTCTCCACCAGCGGGTCCAGGTGGCCGTGCTCCGCGGAGCCGCCCAGGTTGTCATCCCAGTTGGCGGACCAGGTGACCTTGGTGTCCTCCCCGGTAATCAGCGACTTGGGCCGCGCCACCGGAAAGTCGTCGCCCAGGGGCGCGTCCACCAGGGTCTTGTAGTCGTACGTCCACGGCTCGTAGTAGTCCTTGAGCTCAGGCTGGACCGGGCTGGCGAACAGCCCGAACATCTTCTTCACCCGGCCGCCGGCCTTAAGCACCAGCTTGCCCCGCTTGTTCAGGTCCCAGCCGCCGCGCCACGTGTCCTGGTCCTCGTACCGACGCGGGTACCCCTGCCCCGGGCGGGTCTCCACGTTGTTGAACCATACGTACTCGGTGCCCGCCCGGTTGGTCCACGCCTGCTTGCAGGTGACCGAACACGTGTGGCAGCCGATGCACTTGTCCAGGTTCATCACCATGCCCATCTGGGCCATGACACGCATCAGTACTGAACCTCCTGTGAACGGCGGCGGACCGTGGCCACCATGTCGCGCTGGTTTCCGGTGGGGCCCAGGTAGTTGAACGCGTAGGCCAGCTGGGCGTAGCCGCCGATCAGGTGCGAGGGCTTCACCAGCAGCCGGGTGACCGAATTGTGGATGCCGCCGCGCCTTCCGGTGGCCTCCGACTTCGGCACGTCAATGGTGCGCTCCTGCGCGTGGTGGACGTACACCGCCCCGGCCGGCATCCGGTGGCTGACAATGGCCCGGGCCACCAGGACGCCGTTGATGTTCAGGCATTCCACCCAGTCGTTGTCCCTGACCTGGATGGAGTCCGCGTCCGCCGGGCTCATCCACACCGTGGGCCCGCCCCGGGAGAGGGAGAGCATCAGCAGGTTGTCCTGGTACTCGGAGTGGATGGACCACTTGGAGTGCGGCGTGAGGTAGCGGACCACCACCTCGAGCTGCCCGTTTTGCCCGAGTTTGGGTTCGCCGAAGAGGCGGTGCATGTCCAGCGGCGGCCGGTAGATGGGGAGTGCTTCGCCGATGTCCGTGATCCAGTCGTGGTCCAGGAAGAAGTGCATCCGGCCGGTCAGCGTGTGGAAGGGCTTGAGCCGCTCAATGTTGATGGTGAACGGGGCGTAGCGGCGGCCGCCGGTCTCTGAGCCGGACCATTCCGGCGACGTGATCACCGGGACGGGGGCCGCCTGGGTCTGGGCGAAGGTGATGAACTTTTCCTCGGAGCCCTCGGACAGGTCCGCCAGTTTCCTGCCCGTGCGGACCTCCAGGTCCTTGAAGCCCTGGACGGACAGCATGCCGTTGGTGGTGCCGGAGAAGGCCAGGATGGCCTCCGCCATCTTCGCGTCGGTGTCCATGGCGGGGCGGCCGTCCGCGGCACCGCCGAGCATCACGCCGTTGGAGTGGCTGAGCCGGTTGAGCGGCCCTTCCAGTTTGTAGGTGACGTTCTTGACGGTGAAGCCGAGCTTGTCCGCGAGGGGCCCGACGGCGGCGAGCTTGTCCGCGATGGCCGTATAGTCCCGCTCCACCACGGAGAAGACGGGCATGTTCTGCCCGGGGACAGCGGGAATGTCCGGCTCCCGCCAGTCCCGGACGATCCCGCCGGGCTGGGCCAGCTGGCCGGGGGTGTCATGCTGCAGCGGCACACTGACCAGGTCGCGGCGGACGCCCAGATGGGTCTTGGCGAGCCGGGAGAACTCGCGGGCCAGCAGGTGGAAGGTGTCGAAGTCTGTCTTGGTTTCCCAGGGCGGGTCGATGGCCGGGGTGAACGCGTGGACGAACGGGTGCATGTCCGTGGAGGAGAGGTCGTGCTTCTCGTACCAGGTGGCGGCAGGGAAGACGACGTCGGACAGCAGGGTGGTGGAGGTCATCCGGAAGTCGGCGGAGACCAGGAGGTCGAGCTTCCCTTCCGGCGCCTTCGCGTGCCACTTCACGTCCGTTGGTTTGAGTCCCTCGGCGTGGTCCTGGCCCAGGACGTTGTTGTGGGTGCCCAGCAGGTTCCGCAGGAAGTACTCGTTGCCCTTCGCGGATGAGCCGAACAGGTTGGAGCGCCATAGCACCAGGGTGCGCGGCCAGTTCTCCGGGGCGTCCACGTCCTCGATGGCCGGGTTCAGGGTGCGGTTCTTCAGGGCGTCCGCTATGTACGTGGGTGTGTCCTTGGCGGTTCCGGCGGCGACGGCGGCCTCCGCCTCGTCCGCGAGGTCCAGCGGGTTGCGGTCGAACTGCGGGTAGAACGGCATCCAGCCCAGCCGCGCGGACTGGGCGATGGCGTCGGCGGTGTGCAAACCGTCCAGGGCGCCGGTGGACAGGGGGGACTTCAGGGCGTCCGCCGAGTAGCCGTCCTGCCGCCACTGGTCCGTGTGCATGTACCAGTACCCGGTGCCGATCATGGTGCGCGGCGGCCGGGACCAGTCCAGGGCATTGGCCAGGGACACCCAGCCGGTGACCGGACGGGTCTTTTCCTGCCCCACATAGTGCGCCCACCCGCCGCCGTTCCGGCCCATGCAGCCGGTCAGCATCACGAGTGCCAGGATGGCGCGGTAGGTGGTGTCGCCATGGAACCACTGGCAGATGCCCGCGCCCATGATGATCATGGACCGGCCCTTGGACTGCTCCGCGTTCCGGGCGAATTCGCGGGCCACCCGGATGCAGGCCTGCGCCGGAACGGAGGTGATCTCCTCCTGCCAGGCCGGCGTGTAGGGGGTCGCGGCGTCGTCGTAGCCGGCGGCCCAGTCACCCGGGAGCCCCTCGCGGCCCACCCCGTACTGGGCGAGCATGAGGTCGAACACGGTGGTGGCCAACTGGCCCTCCACCTGGATCACGGGCACGCCGCGCCGGAGCACGCTGCCGGCGCCGTCCGCCTGCTCGAAGCACGGCAGCAGGATCTCGGCGCTCTCCCCCGAGACCTCGCGCAGGGACAGCGCGGGTTCGATCCCCTCCAGGTCAAGGTTCCACTTGCCCTCGCCGCTGCCGGAGTAGCGGAACCCCATGGAGCCGTTCGGGACGGCCGGACGGCCGGCCTTCTTGTCGAACAGGACAGTGCGGAACGCAGCGTCCTCAGCCCCGGACTCCGCCGGGATGTCACGCGCCGTAAGGAATTTCGACGGCGTCAACGCGCCGTCGTCGCGCCTTTCCAGCCTGACCAGGAACGGCAGGTCCGTGTACTGCTTCACGTAGTCCGTGAAGAACGGCACCTGGCGGTCCACGAGGAATTCCTTGAGCATCACGTGGCCCATGGCCATGGCCAGCGCGGCGTCGGTGCCGGCCTGCGCCGGCAGCCATTCGTCGGCGAACTTGGTGTTGTCCGCGTAGTCCGGGCTGACGGTGACCACCTTGGTGCCCCGGTACCGCACCTCTGCCATCCAGTGCGCGTCCGGAGTGCGGGTGACGGGGACGTTGGAGCCCCACATCATGAGGTAGCGGGCGTCCCACCAGTCTCCGGATTCGGGAACATCGGTCTGGTCGCCGAACACCTGGGGGCTGGCCACGGGGAGGTCCGCGTACCAATCGTAGAAGGAGGTCATCACCCCGCCGATGAGCTGGATGAAACGCGTACCCACGGCGTGGGAAACCATGGACATCGCCGGGATGGGCGAGAAGCCGGCGCAGCGGTCGGGGCCGTAGGTCTTGATGGTGTTGACGTGGGCGGCGGCGGCGATTTCGATGGCCTCCTGCCAGGAAACCCGCACCAGGCCGCCCTTGCCACGGGCCTGCTGGTAGCGGCGGCGCTTTTCCGGGTCGGCAGCAATCTCGGCGAATGCCAGCACCGGGTCACCCAGCCGGGCCTTCGCCTCGCGGTACATCTCCACCAGGACGCCGCGGGCGTAGGGGAAGCGGACGCGGGTGGGCGAGTAGGTGTACCAGGAAAAGGCCGCCCCGCGGGGGCAGCCTCTTGGTTCGTATTCAGGACTGTCGGGGCCTACGGAAGGGTAGTCGGTCTGCTGCGACTCCCAGGTGATGATGCCGTCCTTGACGTACACCTTCCAGGAGCAGGAGCCGGTGCAGTTCACGCCGTGGGTGGAGCGGACCACCTTGTCGTGGCTCCACCTGTCGCGGTAGAAGATGTCCCCCTTGCGGCCGCCCTCCCTGAAGACTGCCCTGCCGTCGTCGGTCTGGTCCCACTTCGTGAAGAACCTGCCCAGCTTCAGCATTGCATCCGACGCTGCTCCGTCCACCCCCGCGACAAAACGCTCCTCAGCCATGCTGCCACCGTAGGGTGCGGTGCGGGCGGGCCAGTAGGGTCTTTGGACGGGTTGCGGTTACCTGGAGGCAGGCCTAGGCTCTGGCTGCCTGCCGCGTGCCTGCGCCGGAGCGCTTCCCGCCGTAGGCTGGGTTCCGCACACGATGGACAGGAGGCCGCGGTGGCTGAGACGACGTTGACCGGGGCGGGCGTGGCGGAGCTGATGGCCGAACTGGCAGGGCTCCAGGACCCGAGGGCGCGTGAGGTGAACCAGAGGCACGGCGATGACCACGGCGTGAACCTCAGCAAACTGCGTGCCATCGCCAAGCGGCTCAAGACCCAAGAGGAACTTGCCCGTGACCTCTGGGCCACCGGCGATACCGCGGCGAGGCTGCTGGCGCTCCTGGTCTGCCGGCCAAAGGCGTTCGGGCGGGGCGAACTGGATGCCATGCTGCGGGAGGCGCGGGCGCCCAAGTTGCAGGACTGGCTGGTGAACTACGTGGTGAAGAAGAACCCGCACGCCGAGGAGCTGCGGGTGGCCTGGCTGGCCGATCCGGATCCGGTGGTGGCAAGTGCCGGCTGGGCTTTGACGAGCGAGCGCGTGGTGAGGGCGCCTGACGGCCTGGACCTTGAGGGGTTGCTGGACGTGATCGAGGCGGAGATGAAGGACGCCCCGGACCGGCTGCAGTGGGCCATGAACACCTGCCTGGCGCAGATCGGTATTGAGCATGCCGGGCAGCGTGGCCGGGCACTGGAGATCGGCGAGCGCCTGCAGGTGCTCAGGGACTACCCCACGTCCCCGGGCTGCACCTCACCGTACGCGCCCACGTGGATCAACGAGATGGTGCGCCGGCAGGCCGGTAAGTAGGGGCCGTCACCGGAAGTCGGCCGTTGATTCCTTGGCCACCTCCAGGAGTGTGGTCTGGAAGGCTATCTCGGCGGCGGCCCGCACCCTGTCGTGCCGGTGCGCGAGCAGGACCCGCCGGGAGGGTGCGGTGGCGCCAAGGGAGACGATGCTGACACCCGGGTGTTTATTGACGACGGCGGTTCGAGGGGCCAAAGCGATGCCCAGCCCCACGCTGACCATGGCCTGGGCTTCCTGGTAGTCGTTGGCGTGGAAGGCGATCCGGGGCGTGAAACCGGCTGCACGGGCGCTGCGTTGGAGCACCTCCACCACCGGGTGCGCTTCCTCGCGGACAATCCATTCCTCATCGGCAAGGTCGGCCATGTCCACCTGCTTGCGCCGGGCCAGCCGGTGGTCCTTTCCCACAACGAGGGCGGTTGCGTCCTCGAACACCGTGGTGAGGGCAAAGTCCTCCGTGTTGATCCTGCTCCATTCGTAGTCCCAGAGCAGGGACATGCCCACCTGCCCGTTCTCCAGCATTTCAACCAAATCTTCAAAACGGCTGCTGCGCACGTGGAGCTCGATGGCGGGGTACTGGCGCTTGAACTTGCTGATCACCAATGGCAGGAACGAGCCTCCCAGTGTGGGGAAGGTTCCCATGGTGAGGCTGCCCCTGTTCAGTCCGGCGATTTCGGCGAGGTCAGCTTCCGCGGCAGCCATCTGCCGCAGGATGCGGCGTGTGTGCGCCGCCAGGACGTGGCCGGCATCCGTTGGCACCATTCCGCGGGTCTGCCGCTGGAGAAGCGGCTGGCCGATCTCCGATTCCAGCCGTCGCAGCTGCTGGGACACACCGGACGGCGAGTACACGTGCTTCTCTGCTGCCGCCGTGATGGATCCCAGTTCCACCACGTCCAGCAGCAGTTCCAGCCTTCGAACGTTCAGCATTGGCGCGTTCCCCTTTGAAGTGTTTCTTACATCCCTTGAAGAATTCTAACCCGGACCTTCATCCAAGGCCTTAGCGCGGGACCGTTTGACAGCACGCGGCAGGCACACGGGTTGTGAAGACACAGGAAACGTCCCTCAGTCCGGGTAGTGATTGAAGTAAAACTGCAGCATGGTGCAGAAAATTGCGTTTGTAATTCAATGAAGTGACACATCACACTTGGTGCTAGCCGAAAGGCTGAACCGCCCAAAGAAGGGCCCCAGGAAGGTGTGAAAGCAATCATGTTTAGAATCCCAGCAGCGTGGATGCGGGGCGGAACCAGCAAGTGCTGGGTGTTCGAATGGGACAACCTCCAAGTCCCCGGAAAGACCGTGGACGAAGTATTGCTCCGGTTGTTCGGCAGCCCTGACAACCGCCAGATTGACGGTGTGGGCGGGGGAACCTCCACCACCAGCAAGGCCGTCATCCTGTCCCGTTCCACCAGCGCCGAAGCCGACGTCGACTACACCTTCGCCCAGGTGGCCATCGAGGAGCACAAGGTTGACTGGGGCAGCAACTGCGGCAACTGCTCAGCGGTGGTGGCACCCTACGCAATTGATCGCGGCTGGGTTGACGCCGGCCAGGACACCACGTCAGTCCGGACCCTGAACACGAACACCGACCAGCTCATTTTGCAGAAGGTCTCCACCCCGGACGGAAAGCTCCAGGAAACCGGAACCCTCATGATTCCCGGTGTCCCCTTCCCGGGCCTGTCCGTAGGCATGGGTTTCTTCGATCCTGCAGGACGGACAACCGGGAAGCTGTTTCCCACCGGCGAGCCGGTGGAGAAGGTGACCTTTGACGGACGGGAAGTCCCGGCCACGCTGATTGATGCCGGTGCACCGCTGGTCATCCTGGAGGCTGCTTCCGTCGGACTCACCGGGCATGAAACCGCCGCGGAGATCGATGGGCGGGCGGAACTCCTGGTGCACCTGGACGACGTGCGGCGGGACGCAGCCGTCCGAATGGGCCTGGCTGCCACGCGGGCCGAGGCCGAGCGTGCCATCCCGAAGCTCGCACTCGTGGCCCGGGCGCCGTTGAATGACGGGGCCGACCTGGTAGTCCGGATGCTGTCGATGGGCAAGCTCCACCCTGCCCTGGCGATCACGGGAAGCGTCGCCCTGACCATGGCCGCACAACAGGAAGGCACCGTGGTGCGGGACCTGATATCCACCGATGCTTCCGCAGGGCTTGCCATGCGCACACCTGCAGGCCTGGTTCAGACCTGGGCAGAGATCCGCGACGGCATCCCCGTTGTGGGCACCCTCAGAAGTGCCCGCCGCCTGGCCGACGCAGAACTGCTGCTGCCGGAAACCTGGTAACCGCACCTCCCCAACAATCTGCCCCTCGCGCACCTGGAAGGCGCTGCGGCGAGACAGGCACCCGATCAAAGGATCTTCTCAATGACGAGCAACAAGTCATCCTTGGAACCACCCGGAAGCACCCCGCAAGAGTCACTTGCCGGGGTCTACGAAGAAGCCGACCAGCCCGAGCCGCCCAAGCACTCCCGGCGGACCATCCTGTCAGCCGTCGGCGCCTTCGCCTTGCTGGGCACTGCCACCACAGTGCTCGGCGGAAGCCTGCTGAACCCGCCCTCCAGCACGGAAGACGGCGATTTCAGCGGGGAAACCCTGGAATTCCTGATCCCCCTCGCCTCCGGCGGCGGCACCGATACCTGGGCACGGTTCATCGGCACCGAACTGACGAACTACGTCCCCGGCCGCCCCGGTTTCGCGCCCGTGAACGAAGCAGGCGGTGAAGGCATCCTGGGCACCAACAGGTTTGCCCGGTCGGCCAAGACGGACGGCACGGAAATCCTGGTGGGCACGGCGTCGACCGTTGTCCCCTGGGTGCTGGGGCGCTCGGCTGTGAAGTATTCGTTCGAAGACCTCAAGCCCGTCGTCGTCAACGGCACAGGCGGAGTCATCTATGCCCGCGCCGAAGCAGGCGTGTCAGGCCTGCAGGACCTGATAAACCGGGACACGCCCTTGGAATTCGGCGGCATCAGCGCCACCGGCCTGGATATAACCACCCTCGTGGCATTCGACCTGCTCGAAGCGGACGTGACGAGCACGTTCGGCTTTGAAGGCCGGGGGCCGGTCAACCTGGCGCTTCAGCGCGGGGAAATCGACCTGGACTACCAGACCACCTCCGCCTACGGCTCGGCTGTTGCCGGCATCGCCAAGGAGGGCAAGGCCGTTGTGCTGATGTCCTTTGGCCAGCTGGACGAAGCCGGCGAGGTTGTCCGCGACCCCAACTTCCCCGACGTACCCACTGTCGCGGAGGCCTACGAGACGCTCCACGGAAAGAAACCCTCGGGCGAGAAGTTCGAGGCCTACAAGACCCTGCTTGGGCTGACCTACACCTACCAAAAGGGCCTGTGGGTTCCGCAGGAGACTCCCGAAAAGGCCTATGAGCTGCTCCGCCATTCCAGCGAGGAACTCGGGACGGACAAAGGCTTCCAGGACAAGGCAGCCAAAGTGCTGGGCGGCTACCCCCTCATCGCGGACACCGGCGTGGCAGACCGCGTCCGTGCTGCCTACACCGTCAGCAGTTCCGTCCGGTCCTATGTCACAGGGCTGCTCGCGGACAAATACAACATCCACGTTGAATAAGGACCATCATGCTTGACTCCGCAATGGCAGCGCTGGCATCCCTCGCTGACCCCTCCCTCCTCATCATGCTCTTGATCGGCACTGTAGCCGGCCTGATCATGGGCCTTATCCCGGGACTTGGCGGCACGGGAGCCGTGGCCATCCTCCTGCCCATCACGTTCGGCATGGAACCGCCCCAGGCGCTGGCCCTCCTGATCGGCGCCCTCGCCGTCGTCCATACCTCCGACACTGTTTCCGCCGTCCTGCTGGGCGCACCCGGATCCGCCTCGGCGAGCGTCACCATGCTGGACGGCTACTCCATGGCGAAGAAAGGCCAGGCCGCCCGTGCGCTGACACTGGCATTCCTCTCGTCCATGGCCGGTGGCATCATCGGCGCCATCGGCCTGACCCTGGCCATACCGCTTGCCCGGCCCCTGGTGCTCTCCTTCGCCAGCCCGGAACTGTTTATGCTGACCGTCCTGGGTGTGGCCCTGGCCGCAGTCCTGTCGCGGGGAAACATCATCAAGGGCGTCTCCGCCGGCCTCCTGGGCCTGGTCCTTGGCATGGTGGGAACATCACCCACCACGGCTGAGGAACGCTTCACCTTCGGCAGCCTGTTCCTCGGCGATGGCTTGTCCCTCGTGGCCGTCGCCCTCGGAATCTTCGGCCTGGCTGAAATCGCATCACGTGCAAGCCAGCGCCGCGGACAAAAGCAAACCATTACCCTCGGCGGCGGCTGGGGCCAGGGCATCAGGGAGTGGCTGACGCACTGGACCCACGTCATCCGCGGAGCGCTCATCGGCATCTGGGCCGGTGTGCTCCCCGGCGTCGGTGCAACAGCGGGAACCTGGCTGGCCTACGGGCAGGCCGTTGCCACCGCCAAGGACAAGCGCCAGTTCGGCAAGGGAGATCCCCGCGGCATCGTTGGCCCCGAAAGCGCCAACAACTCCGTGGAGGCCGGCGACCTGATCCCCACCCTGCTCTTCGGCATCCCGGGCGGTGTCCCCTCCGCGATGCTCCTCGGCATGCTCCTGACCTATGGCATCCAGCCGGGCCCTTCGATCATCACCGAGCACCTGGACCTGATGTACCTGATCGTCTGGTCCTTCGCCATCGCATCGATCCTCGGCGCGCTGTTCTGCTTCCTCAGCGTCAAGCAGCTGGCAAAGCTCACCAAGGTGCCCTTCGCCGTCCTGGCCGCGGGCCTCGTTGCCGTGATGCTCCTCGGTTCCTTCCAGGAGGGCGGCCAGCTGGGCGACCTCTGGGTGATGATCATCCTCGGCGTGTTCGGCTGGCTGCTGAAGTCCACCGGCTTCCCCCGGGCCCCGTTCCTGATCGGCTTCGTGCTGGCAATCCCGCTGGAGCGCTACTACTTCCTCACGGACAGCCTGTACGAAGGCTTCGACTGGATGGCCCGGCCCGGCGTCCTGGTCTTCCTTGCAATCCTGGTCCTGCCAATGATCTGGGCCTTCATCAAATTCATCCGCGCCCGCCGCAACAGCAACTTCGACGACGGACACCGGGACGAACAGCCGGAGGACGACGAAGCACCCCTCAAGAACTCCACCTGGTCCCTGGCAGCATCCGGCATCTTCGCCGTCGCGTTTGCCGCAGCCCTCATCTCGTCGGCATCCTTCTCACCGGAGGCAAGGCTCGTCCCCCAACTGGTGAGCATCGGCGGGCTTGTCTTCTCCGGGATCTTGCTGTTCATCGAGATCCGGGCACGGGTGCGGACCAGGACCGAGCGGGCCGGCTGGACGCTCGACGCCGGGTTCGCGATGAAAACCTTCGCATGGATGACCGGTTTCCTGGCGCTCACAGCGGTGTTCGGATACCTCGTGGCCGTGACGGTCTTCATCCCCGCGTTCCTGCTGGTGGTGGCGAGGGCACGCCTCAAGGTCGCCATCATCTATACAGGCGTGCTGTACATCGTGCTCCTGGCACTCCCCTCGCTGCTGCCGATCGACCTGCCGCAAGGCTGGCTCAACACATTCGTCTAGCATCCCCTACCCGCTTAGAAACCATTGGAGAAAGACAACATGACGGTACTTGTGGCCTATGCGCCCGCTCCCGAAGGCCGGGAAGCACTCACGGAAGGCATCAAGGAAGCGCACCTGCGAAAGTCGGACCTCCTGATTGTCAATATCGGCCGGGGGCACCATGACCTCAACGACCACGAGATCGCGGAACTGGAAGGCAAGCTCTCCGACGCCGGGCTGGCGCTGACTGTCGAGTCCTCGGTTCTGTCCGATCCGGGAGATGCAGTGATCCAGATTGCGCAGGACCGGGACGTCGAAATGGTGGTCATCGGCCTGCGGCACCGGTCCATGGTGGGCAAGCTCATCCTGGGAAGCACCGTGCAGCGGATCCTCCTGGATGCCACCTGTCCCGTGCTCGCCGTACGGGCCGACAAGCTGTAAGAACCGCGCGACCCGCCGGACCCCGTCCGGCGCGCGTGCCGCCGTTCACGCACTCCACCGCAACAGGAAACCCGAAAGACGGGCGCGGGGACAGCGCGGCACGCACAGGAGGCAGGGCCATTTCCGGGCCCTGCCTCCCTGTATGCAGCCACCTTCCCGACACGCACCACCAAGGACAGCCACCATGACCAAGACCGCGCAGCCACTTGCAGACCCGGCGAACGCCGACACCCAGGACCGGCCATCCCGGGCATCCGCCCGCCGCCGCCGTATCCTGCTGGTGGCGGCCGTAACCACACTCCTGGGCTTGGGCGCCCTCCTGCTGGGCAATGCCATCTTCAACCCGGCGGCCGCCACGGAACCGGAGCCTGCCATGACAGCTGTTCAGATCATTCCCCTCGCCATTCTGGTGGTGATGTTCGTCGTCGCCACGAAATGGCCGCTGAACATCGGGGTGATGGGGCTGGTGGCGTCCTTCGGCGTCGGCTACTTCATGCTTGGAATGACCGACAAAGAGATCCTCGCGGAGTTCCCCGCCAGCATTGTGCTGACCATCATTGGGGTCACCTACTTCTTCAGCATGGCCCAGCGGAACGGCACGATCGGCATTATTGTCCAGGCGTGCGTGCGCCTCGTCAGGGGAAGGACAATGCTTCTTCCCTGGGTGTTCTTCCTCATGGCCGCCGCGCTGACCGCACTGGGGACCTTCTCCCCGGCCGCCGTCGCCCTGCTGGCCCCGGCCGCCATCGGTTTTGCCTATGAATCCCGGATCCACCCCGTCCTGATGGGCGCCTTCATCATCAACGGGGCCCACGCGGGAGGCTTCTCTCCGCTGTCCGTGGCCGGTGTCCTGGTCCACGACATTGCGATGGAAAACGGCTTTCCCATCTCCCAGGGCTCGCTCTTCGCCGCGAGCTTTGCCCTCAACCTCATCCTGTCAGTCCTGACCATCGTGCTCTTCGCCCTCCTGGGCAAGCTCCGCGACAGCAAGGGCGGCCAGCACGCGGATGTTGACGCGTCACTCCCCGGGCGCCCCCACGGCCAGCAGATCCTCACCCTGGCCCTCATCGCGGTGATTCTGGTGTGCACGCTGGGCTTCCACATGCCGATAGGTTTCGTCGCCCTCTCCGCCGGCCTCCTCCTGGCATTGGTCAACATCAAGGAACACCAGACGTTCATTGGCGGCATCTCGTGGTCCACCGTCCTGCTGGTGGCGGGCATGATCACCTATGTCTCCCTGCTCCAGCATGTGGGAGTAATAGATACCCTCGCCGAGCATGCGCTGGCGTTGGGCGCGCCGCTGGTCATAGCGCTCGTCCTTTGCTACGTCATCGGCGTCGGCTCGGCCTTTGCCTCGTCAACGGCTCTGTTGACTGCGTTCATCCCCATGGCCGGCCCGCTGCTGGCCACCAGTTCCCTGAGCGCCTCCGGCACGGTGGCGGCCCTGGCCATCGCCGCCACAGTGGTGGACGTCTCCCCCTTCTCCACGGACGGGGCACTGATCGTAGCCAACGCCCGGGCGGATGACCGGCAGCGCGTGTACCGCCAGCTGATGGCCTACGCCGGCGCGGTAGTGCTGGCCGCCCCGCTGCTGGCCTGGGCCATGCTGGTGCCCACCGGCATCATGTGACCTCCCAGCCCTGGCAGGACAGCCCCGGCAGGACAGTCCCGGGCGAATGCAGGCAGGCGGGCAGATGGCGAAGCCCCCGCGCGAGTCAAGCTCCAGCGCGGGGGCTCCCTGGCTTCCGTGTTGGGGAAATAACGTGGAAACAGACAGAAATGTACCCGCTGGCAACCTCACCGAAAGTCCATTTTGCGGGGGTCGCCGGGAATCTTGATCGAACCTTGAGGAACCAGCAAGTGCCCCGGCCGGAGATCGGCCGGGGCACTACTGATGTTTCTATGGCCTGGACCTCACGAGCCCAGGAGGAGCGTGATGAGGCGGATGGATGAGGCCACGATGGTGACCAGGCCGATGGCTCCAAACAGGTTGTGCCACCAGCGGTTCCGCAGCTCCCCCATAACTGCCGCCTTGTTGCTCATGATGAACAGCAGGACCCCCAGCAGCGGTGCGATGAGGACTGTCAGGGACTGGGCGATGACGATGAGCCCCACGGGGGAGGACTGGAACGAGAGCGTGATGATCAGCCCGAAGGCGAGGATCATTCCGGTGACGATGCGTGCCGCCGGTGATCCGGCATGGGCTCCCCTTCCCATCGCGTCGGAGAGCATGGTGCCGCCGGCCGTGGCGTTGGCGATCATGGACGAGAAGGCGGCCCCGGAGAGTCCGAGGGCGAAAAGCATGGAGCCGACGGGGCCTGCGAGGGGTTCGAAGATGGAGGCAAGGGCGGTGATGGAGCCGGCTTCCCCGCCGGTCTTGCCCAGGACAGCAGCTGCCACCAGGATGACCAGGGCCGTCATGATGCCCGGGGCAACGATTCCAGGGATGGTGTCCGCAAGTGTGATGTCCCGGTAGTCGGCGCGGGTCCGCCTGTGTTCTTTGATGCCGTAGGACGTGTAGAACGCGGCGTTGATGGAGAAGTTGGTGCCTACCAGGGCAACGACGAGGATTTCGCTGCCGGCAGGCAGCGTGGGTGCCATCCCCTCAAGGGAGCGGTACCAGTCCGGCTGTGCGACGACGGCGCTCGCCACGAAAGCGACAGCCATCAGCGCAACAATCACCAGGAGAGCTTTTTCGATGATGCCATAGACGTTACGGAAAGCGAGGACGAATGCGACGGCGGCGGTGCATACCACCGTCCAGACCACAGGGGAGCCGCCGAACACCAGGGACAGGCCGAGTCCGGAACCCACGGCGTTCCCTACCGAGAACATCAGTGTGATGCCGAAGACGCCAAAACCCGCAAGTATCCCGACCGGTTTTCCAAGATGATCCTTGATGGAGGTGATCAGTGACGTCGGTGTCACGATCCCCAGGCGCACGCTCATGTCCGTGAAGAAGATCATCAGGATGGTGGAGACCGCGATCACCCAGACGAGGCTGTAGTCGAAGCGGCTGCCGGCCTGGACTGCGGTGGTCAGGTTGCCCGGACCGAATTGCCAGGCCCCCACCACGAACGCTGGTCCCATCAGCGCAAGGTAGCCAAGGAAGGTTCGGCGTTTTCCTGTTCCTTCAGGAGCGGGGCTTACATGTGGGGCGGCCATCTGCTGTTCCCTTGGTCCGGGACGGGTGATGGTCTTATTGTGCTCGCGCATCTGCGAGTCCTCCTTCTACAGCTGTTTGCTGTGGGTCGTCATTGACCGGGTGGAGAGTTCAAAAAGCGGTGACCGGGTGGCGGGCATTGCGCCCGCCACCCGAAGCGTCCGAGGGAATCAGACAGTAGCGGTGACGCTGCCGAGGTTGGCCGACTTCAGTGCCAGGGCGATTTCCTGGCCGGCACCTTCTGCCAGGGGCAGCAGTGGCGGGCGGACCGTTGCGTGTTCCAGGATGCCGCGGGCAACCAGGCCCTCCTTCAAGGCCACTGTGCCCTCCATGTGGGATCCGCGGTGGTACACATTCTTGGTCACGGGCAGGAGCCGGTCATGGATCGCGCGGGCAGCCGCGTAATCCCTGGCCTTGCCTGCTGCGATCAGTTCCACCAGCGGCTCCGGAGCGAGTCCGCCGTAGCCCACCAGGGCGCCGTCCACGTCAAACATGGTGTGCAGGAGGTACTCGTCATGGCACGTCAGGATCTGCAGGTCCGGGAAAGCCGCCCGGAGTACCGGGATCTCGGTGTCCCAGCGCTTCATGTTGCGGACGCCGTTCTTGGTGGCGAATACGCCTTCCTGGCCGGCGATGTCGAGCTGGGTCTCCAGGTCGTAGGTGGCCTTGGTTGCATCCGGGTACTGGAACAGGATGAGCGGCAGCCCGGAGGTTTCATAAATTTCCTTGTACCGGGTCTGCGGAGCGCCCTTCTGGTATCCAAAGCGGAGCCAGCCGTGGGACGGGTAGACCAGGCCAGCCTCGGCTCCGGCTTCCACGGCGCGCTTGGCTTCCAGGGCCGCGACGGTGTTTCCTTCGCCCGTGATGCCGGCGATGATCGGAATCCCGCCGTTCACCGCATTCTTGAATTCGCGGATCACCAGGGCCTGCTCGTCCTGCGTCAGGAAGGTGCCCTCGCCGGCGTGGCCCAAGACGACAAGGCCCTTGACGCCCTCCACGCTTGCCAGCCAGCCCCCCAGGCGGTGGATGGCTTCGACGTCAACGCTGCCGTCGCGGTTGAAAGGGGTGACAGGGGCGGGAACCAGCCCGCGGAGATCGATGGTCATTTCACTACCTCTAGTCTTCATTGATGGTCGGCAGTCCCGCCGTGAGAACGTTTGCGGGAACGTTTTCATTGTGCGCTGTGCTCTACGTCACTGTCAAGAGAACGTTTGCAGAAAGGGGGAATAGAGTGTCTGTACACCGCCCCGCTCAAGAGGAGACCCGACATGGAGCCCACGGCCCCCGGCACGATCGTGACGCTCAGGGACGTCGCTGCGGCCAGCGGCGTCAGCATTTCCACCGCGAGCCGCGCGCTCGATGAACGAACGGCTTCCCGTTCCGCCGCTGCCGCACACGTGCGGAAAGTCGCGGAAGAGCTCGGCTACCGGAGGAACTCCTTCGCCTCGAGCCTTCGCCGGGGGGAGACCAGGACCCTGGGCGTGCTTGTTCCCCGCCTGAGCGACACGGTGATGGCCCTTATGTTTGAGGAACTGGAACGTGCCGCTTCCTCGCGTGGATATTTCGCCATGGTGGCCACCAGCGGGGATGACCCGAACGACGAACGCCGGGCCGCGGAGACGCTGCTCGACCGGAACGTGGACGGGCTGATACTGGCGACGGCGCGCCTGGATGACGAGCTTCCGCGCCGCCTGCGTGAGCGGCGGGTAGCGCACGCCCTGGTGCTCCGCACGGACGGCGTTAGCCCCTCCGCACTGGGAGACGATGAGGTAGGGGGTTACCTCGCGGTCCGCCATCTCATAGATCTTGGACACCGCGACATCGCCGTCGTCACAGGACCGTCATTTACGTCGACAGGGATTGCCCGCCTTGCTGGAGCGCGCAGGGCCCTTGACGAAGCCCGGCTTACCGCACGCGACGAGTGGATCATTGCTGGGGGCTACGGCATTGAAAACGGCTTCAGCGCGGGCGAAGCGCTCCTTGGCGCCGTTGTTCGCCCCACCGCCGTTTTCGCCGCTAACGACAACATTGCCATGGGAATCATGGCGGCAGCCCACCGCCAAGACCTTCGGGTCGGCGCCGATTTGGCGCTGGTCGGATACAACGACACACCCCTCGCGGCGAGGCTGCCCACTCCCCTGACCTCCGTGCACGTGCCCCTGGATCAGATAGCACGGACGGCCATCGACCTTATCGTGGAGCCAGGCAAGGAACCACTGGTCAGAACGTCCATGCCCACCCTGATTCCCCGGGAATCAAGTGGCCCCGGGATTCGCGGGGGCGCCGCGGAAAAATAACAGGCCGGGGCGGTCCCGCTAGTCGCTCTCCGGCCCGTACGGCTCGTCCGGGTCTTCCTCGGGCTCGAAGGTGTTGGGCTCGGCCTCTGCTCCGATGCCCACGCCATCACCGCCGCCGGGAACATCGCCGTCGCCCTGTCCCTGGCCCGTGGACGCGCCCTCCTGCGGCTCGTCGCCGGGCAGTGAATCCGGTGAACTGATAGTCATCGCTCCTCCTTCTTTGGCCGGTCCTTCACGCTAACAGCCCCGCGCAGGAAAGGCGCCGGTGAGGGGCGAACATTTTATGGCCGACGGCGGCAGGGGAAAGGTGCCGCATCCCGCCGTCGCCCTGTCCCCGGGCCAAGTGCCGCTACGTCCAGTCCGACGAGAAATCGAGCGGCGGCCACCACCGCGTCCGCGCGTGCACCGCGAACCTGCGTCCGGTGACCTCAGTAGGGCTGATCCGGACCAGGTGCTCCTTAAGCCCTGGTTCCCATGGTTCACGGTCCGGATCCGCAAGTTCCAGGGGCAACGCGCCGTCTTCCACGGGTTCGGGAATGCCTTTGACCACCACGCTCCACACCTCGGTGCTGTAGGCGTTCAGGCCGTCTGTCTCCAGCGCCACAGCGGCCCCTGAAAGCAAGGAACGCAGCTTGGTTCCCGGCGCGGTCCGGAAATAGAGCGCCTGCTCGGCGGGCACGATGTTCACCGGGAAGATTTCGGGGACGTTCCCGTTGATGACCGCCAGCCTGCCGATGTATGAGGAGCGCAGGTACTTCCAGCACTCCTTTTCGGTAAGGACTTCGGTGTTCGATCCCGGCTGTTGCATGTCCATGGCACCGATCCTAAGCCGCCGCAGCAGGCGGGTGCAGCTCCAGGTACTTCTTCAGCGCCATCCAGTTGGCGCGCTCCTGGCGGTTGCCGAGAGTCCACACCAGGGGCCCGAGGAGCCGCAGCGGGCCGTGCGGCTCCAGCCTCCAGACCCAGCGGAGCCTGCAGTTGTTTCCCTGCGGGGCGAAAGTCAGCTCGCCGGTGATGTCCATGCCGGCGGTCCGGCTGTGCGACTTCAGCGAACGCGGTGGGTTGAACCCCGTGCATTCAATGGTCACGCGGGTGCCGCGCCGCCCTTTCATGACGGCGGCATACCTGGTTCCGAGGCCGACGGGCCCGGGGGTGAGCTTCTCCACCTGCACCATGTTCGGGTTGTAGAGGGGCTCGTTGGTTTCGTCGGCCACAAAATCGAAGACGGCCTCCATCGGGGCCGCGATCACAATCTCTCCGATGATCGGTTTCAATCGTTCCCTCCATGGCCGCTGTTCGCAGGACCCGCGCAAACACGGGCCCTGCGAACAGCTTTGACTCAGCCCCGCGGGAGCGGAAGTGCCGAAGGTCCCTCAGCCCTTCCGCCGGCCTGCCAGGCCAGGTTCCCCTGGTATCAACGCTGGGCGGCCAGCTGCCTGCCGGCCGCCAGCCGGATCCAGGTGTCCACTACGGTGTCCGGGTTAAGGGAGACGGACTCGATCCCCTGCTCAACCAGCCACTCGGCAAGGTCGGGGTGGTCGCTGGGGCCCTGACCGCAGATGCCGACGTACTTGCCGCGCGCCCGGCAGGCCGTGATTGCCATTGCCAACAGCTTCTTGACGGCGGGATCGCGTTCATCGAAGCCCTCTGCCACAACTGCCGAATCCCGGTCCAGGCCCAGGGCCAGCTGGGTCATGTCATTGGAGCCGATGGAGAAACCGTCGAAGTAGTCCAGGAACTCGTCCGCGAGCAGCGCGTTGGACGGCAGTTCGCACATCATGATGACCTCGAGGCCGTTTTCACCGCGCCGCAACCCGTTCTCGGCGAGGAGGTCGATGACGCCGCGGGCTTCATCCAGGGTCCGCACGAAGGGGATCATGAGCTTGACGTTGGTCAGGCCCATCTCGTTGCGGACGAAGGACAGCGCCTCGCATTCGAGGTCGAAGCAGTCCCGGAAAGACGGTTCCAGGTAGCGTGAGGCGCCGCGGAAACCGAGCATCGGGTTTTCTTCATGCGGCTCGTAGGCGGGTCCACCGATCAGGTTGGCGTACTCGTTGGACTTGAAGTCGGACATGCGCACGATGACCGGCTCCGGCGCGAAGGCCGCAGCGATGGTTGCCACTCCCTCGGCCAGGCGCTTGATGTAGTACTCGCGGGGGCTGTCGTAGGCGGCAATCCGTTCCCGGATCACATCAGCCACGTCCGGCGCCTGGTCATTGAGGTTCAGCAAGGCTTTGGGGTGGATGCCGATCTGGCGGTTGATGATGAACTCGAGGCGGGCAAGGCCCACGCCGTGGTTGGGCAGCTGGGCAAAGGTAAACGCCTGCTCCGGGGTTCCCACGTTCATCATCACCTTCACCGGCGCCTCGGGCAGCTGGGTGATTCCCGTTTCCTCGACGCTGAAGTCCAGCAACCCTTGGTAGATGACCCCGGTCTCGCCGTCGGCACAGGAAACGGTGACCTCGACGCCGTCTGCCAGCGCATCCGTGGCGTGCCCGGTTCCCACAACCGCGGGGATCCCGAGCTCGCGGGCGATGATGGCGGCGTGGCAGGTCCGTCCGCCGCGGTTCGTGACGATGGCGGAGGCACGCTTCATGATCGGTTCCCAGTCCGGATCGGTCATGTCCGCGACCAGGACGTCGCCCGTCTGGAACGCGGCCATCTGGTCGATGGCGGTGAGGATGCGGACACTGCCGGCGCCGATGCGCTGGCCGATCGCGCGGCCTTCGGCGAGCACCGGACCGGTTTCGTTGAGGCGGAACCGGGTCTGGCTTCCGGGCGCACGGCGGGACTGCACGGTCTCCGGACGTGCCTGCAGGATGTACAGGCCGCCGTCGACGCCGTCCTTGCCCCACTCAATGTCCATGGGGCGGCCGTAATGCTTCTCGATGGCGACGGCGTGCCGGGCGAGCTGCTCGACGTCGTCGTCCGTGAGGCTGAAGCGGTTCCGCAGCGCAGCGTCAACGGGGACGAAGTCAATGGTGCGGCCCACTTCCTGGCTGTTTGTGTACGTCATCTGGAGGGCTTTCTCCCCCAGGCCGCGCTTGAGGATGGCGGGTCGGCCCGCTGCCAGGGCGGGCTTGTAGACGTAGAACTCATCGGGGTTCACGGCACCCTGGACGACGGCTTCGCCCAGGCCGTAGGAGGACGTGACGAACACTGCGTCCTGGAAGCCGGATTCGGTGTCCATGGTGAACATAACGCCGGAGGACCCGACGTCGGAACGCACCATCCGCTGGATGCCCGCCGAAAGTGCCACATCGGCGTGCTCGAATTTGTGGTGCACGCGGTAGGCAATGGCCCGGTCGTTGTACAGGGACGCAAAGACGTCCTTGATGGCCTGCAGGATGTTCTCGATGCCGCGGACGTTCAGGAAGGTTTCCTGCTGCCCGGCGAAGGACGCGTCGGGCAGGTCTTCAGCGGTGGCACTGGACCGCACCGCCCACGAGAGGTCCGCAGAGCCGCCGTGCTTCTCCACCAGCTGCTGGTAGGAGTGCCGGACCTGTTCTTCGAAATCCGGAAGGAAAGGCGTTTCGCGCACCAGGGACCGGATCTCCTGGCCGGCTGCGGCCAGGGCCGTCACATCGTCGGTATCCAGGCCCACCAGCCTGTCGGCGATCTTCTGGTCCAGGCCTGAATCGGCCAGGAAGCGGCGGTAGGCATCAGCGGTGGTGGCGAAACCGTCCGGTACCTGGACGCCGGCAGAGGTCAGGTTCTGCACCATTTCGCCGAGGGAAGCGTTCTTGCCGCCCACCCGGTCCAGGTCCTTGAGCCCGAGTTCCGAGAACCACAGGATGTCTGTTGTCATAGTTTGCTGCTCCTTTGCAGAGGGTCGCGCGGGATCCGCCCCCGCGCATGGCGGAAGCAGGTAGGTGCGCACAGTTCCTGTCAACACTGTCAGGTCTCCAAAGGTCGTGCCACATGACGTACGCCACACCCGGATTGTGAAACTTTTCCCTAATGCTTGAGGTTCATCTTCTGAAGGATGGTCGCCGCCATTTCCTCGATGGACACACTGGCCGAGTTCAGGAACGGAATCCCGTAGGACTCGTATAAACGCTCTGCGCTGCGCAGCTCGAAGCCGCATTGGCGCAGGGAAGCGTAGGGGGAGCCGCGCCGCCGTTCGGTGCGTACCTGGCTGAGCCTCAGCGGATTGGTGGTCAGCCCGAAACACTTCGACACAAAGGGCCTGAGCGGCTTCGGCAGTCCCTCCCGTTCAAAGTCCTCGTCCACCAGGGGAAAGTTGGCGGCGAAGATCCCGTGCTGCAGTGCCAGGTACATGGTGGTGGGGGTCTTGCCGCACCGGGACGGGGCCACCAGGATGACCTGCGCCTTCTCCAGTGCGCGCAGGCTCTGGCCGTCATCGTGTTCCATGGCGTATTCCACCGCGGCCATCCTGGACTGGTACCGGGCAGCGTTCCCCAGCCCGTGCGCCCTGCCCGGTTCCCCGCTGGCCGCTGTGCCGAGGCCCTTCTCCAGGACGCCAATATGGGTCCCGATGAGGTCCACGACGATTCCCTGGCATGTGCCAAGGATCTGCCGTATTTCACTGTTGACCGCGGTGGAAAAGACAATCGGCTGCAGGCCGGTGGCAGCGACGCCGTCAACAGTCTCGACGACGGAACGTGCCTGCCCCGGCGTGGTGATGAATGGGATGGTGATGCGGTCGAAATTGTTCACGGGGAACTGCGTGAGCAGGGTATTGCCGAGCGTTTCAGCCGTGATGCCGGTACTGTCCGAGAGGAAGTAGACCGGGCGGAGGTCGATGGCGGTCACGATGCTTTTCGCACTTCCACGGCGGCGCCGGAGAGGTTGAGCCAGGTGTCATGGCGGTGGAACGTCATGGGATGCCTTTCGTTCAGCGACGGTGGGGAACGGGCCCGGCGCGCCCCGCGGTGGGCGCGCCATATTGACATCGAGTTTACGGGGGCCTGGGCTCCCGCCCCGAACCAGTGGGCGCCGCGCCTCGCGGCCACGGCGACTGCCGGCGCGCCACGGCAGCCGCGTCCCGCCGTCGTCCTATTTGCCGAGGTGGTGCACGGTGAAGGCGGCGAGGAACCCCAGGGAAGCCGTCAGGCCGGTGAGGTTGTGGTGCTCCTCGAAGGCCTCGGGGATCATGGTGTCCGCCAGCATGGCCAGGATGCCGCCCGCGGCCACCGCGGTAATGAACGCCACCACTGATCCGGGAGCGTTTTCCAGCGCGGCGTAGCCAATGAGCGAGGCAACCCCGCACAGCACGGCGATCCCGCCCCACAGGCCGAAGACGTAGCGGGCACTCCGGCCGGCCTTCTTCATGCCGGCGCTTCCGGAGAGGCCCTCGGGGACGTTGGAGATGAACACGGCGGCCATCATGGCCGGGCTGACGGCTCCGCCTGCCAGCATTCCCACGCCCAGGACCACGGATTCCGGGACGCCGTCCAGGAGGGCACCCACGGCAATGGCGGTGCCGCTGCCGGGATTTTCCGCCTCGGACGGCTGCTGGTTCCCGGAACGCTTCCGGTGCTTTGCCCCGGCCCGGGACAGCATCATGTTGGCCCCGACATACACCACGGCGCCCGCCAGGAAGCCGGCCACGGTGGGCCACAGCCCGCCGCCCTGGTCCGCTTCATCCACCAGTTCGAAGGCCAGTGCCGAGATGAGCACGCCTGCCCCGAAGGACATGATGGAGGAGACCAGCTTGGCCGGCAGGTTCCAGCGCCAGGACAGAGCCGCCCCCAGGACCAGCGCCCCGCCCGCGGCTGTGCCCCACAACAAAGCCTGCAACCACAGCGGCATGTGCACCACTTCCCGCTCCCCCGGCGGGAGCCATCCGACCCTAGGAAAGCCGGCTCCGGGTCCGGAAGCCGGTAAGCGCTAAGACAGCCAGAGTAGTGGACCCGCCGGCCGCGCCAAGAATTGATGTGATCTTGAGGTAAACCTTGCTGGCTGTTGACGTTTCAGGTCCACGCTGGAGCCATAGCATCAAACAGCTTGCGGGGAGCAGGAAGCCATGAGGGACCAGACAGCAGTTGACGAAGACGTCATCGCAGTGGGAGGCGTGCTCACGGATCAGCATCCGGTGGACTTCCACACCTTGGGGCTTGCCGGCTGCATCGACCGGCTGACCCGGCCCCTCCGCCAGCACGGGACCGCGGTCCGCTGGGATACTCCGCACTGGGGCATCGAGATTCCGGCGGACTGCGCGTCCCTCCTTTACCAGTCGGCCCGCGAGGCCCTGAGCAACGCCTACAAATACTCCAGAGCCTCCCGCCTCACCGTCCAGCTGGCCGCCGTGGACCACGGCATCCGCCTGGTGGTGTCCGACGACGGCACGGGCTTTGACAGCGAGCTCGCCACCTGCGGGCGGCACCACGGCTACGGGCTGCGGCTCATGGCTGTGGCCGTGCAGGAAGCCGGCGGCTCGGTGGACATCAGCTCCAGCCCGGGGCACGGGACCAGCGTCACGGTGACGCTGCCGCTCGATTAAAGACTCGGATGCCCGCCGTACTGGGACAGCGGGCATCCGTAATCATTGACAGTCATTAGCGCGGGTATTGGCGCGGGCAGGCATTTGGCGCCCGGCAGCGCGGGACCGCGGCCCGCCTACCTGGTGAGCTTCTCCTCATCCAGCTCAAGGTCGCCGATGTGGCCGGGGGCGTTCGCGGCCAGGACGCGTGCAACGAACGCGCTGTACTCCTCCATGTAGTGGCGCAGGAACTTGGAGGTGCCCTCGTCCTTGACTTCGCCGCCCTCACCGAACACGGCAGCGTTGTAGTGGATGTAGGCTTCCGGGGCGTTCAACTGCGGGGCATCCAGGAAGCTGAGGACGCTGCGGAACGAGGACTGCATCACCGCGGTGCCGATGCTGCCCACGGACGCCCCAATAATGCCGGTGGGCTTGCGGGCGAACGAGTTGCTCCCCCAGGGCCGGGAGCCCCAGTCGATGGCGTTCTTGAGGGCGCCGGGAATGGAACGGTTGTATTCGGGAGACACAAAAAGGATTCCGTCGGAGGCTTCGATGGCCTCCTTGAGGGCGCGGCCGGCGGGCGGAAAGTCGGCGTCGTAGTCGTAGCTGTACAGGGGTAGGTCCTTGATGGGAATCTCTGTGAACTCCAAGTCCTCCGGAGCCAGTTTGATCAGTGCCTGGGAGAGGACCCGGTTGATGGAGCCGGTTGCGAGGCTCCCCACGAAGTATCCGATCTTGAACGGTGCCATGAGTGTTCCTTCCAATGGCCGGTCAGCGCCGGCCGTCCATGTTCTGTTTGGAAAAGATGCCGCCCGCGGCCGGGCGGCGGTTGATGCCCACTGCCCCATCAGTCCAACACAGAAGTCCGGGCCCTGCCAGAGCCGGACCGCAACTCCTTGACACCCTGCGCGGGGAAGCGCTGAATGATCTGTAGCGAAGTCCCCGGCGCGGTCAGGAGCAGCCATGAGCGAGAACCCATTGCAGGATGAGCGGATCCACTCGGAGGCCCCCGCCGAGGGCGATCCGGACGCGGACGCCACGGAGATCCGGGTCCACGCTCAGGATCCGGCCGAGGGACCGGACACCGACGAAGCCGCCGCCCAGCCCGGCCATCCCAACTAGGTAGCGCCAAGTGTCGTTTTGAAGCTCCAAAACGACACTTAGCGCTACCTAGTTGGGGGGGTCTGGAGGGGTGGTGAGGAGCGCGCAGGCGGAGCAGACTTAGAACTACCTGATGACCAGTTTTCTCATCGGTTTCGGTTCAGTCAAAGGAGACATGATGAGCACGAAAGTGGAGAAACGGATTGTGGTCGATGTACCGGTCAGCACCGCCTATAACCAGTGGACCCAGTTCGAGGAGTTTCCACGCTTTATGGGAGGCGTGGAGAGCGTGACCCGGCTCGGAAATGACCGGCTCAAATGGGTGGCCCACATTGGCGGCGTACGGCGGCATTGGGAAGCAAAAATCCTTGAGCAACTTCCCGGCCGGCGAGTGGCTTGGGCCGCGATCGAAGGCGTCACCAACTCCGGCGCGGTCGATTTCAGGGACGCCGGCAATAACCGGACGGAGCTTGCCCTGACCCTGGAATACCAGCCGGCAGGGGTGGTGGAAAGGGTGGGCAACCTGCTCCATGTGGTGGGCCGCCAGGCGGAACACGACCTGAAAAAGTTCAAGGAATTCATCGAACACCAGAGCCGCCGCACCGCCGAGGCCGGGACCGGCGCCCCAGCCGAATCTCCCGCCCCGGCCGAAGCCGCTGCCCCGGCCGAGCCGCAGCCCTACAACCGCTTCGCCCACCCGTTCGACCAGACCGGCGGCCTGGTGGATTTGGAGGGCGAGTCGGACGAGACGGCCGAGGGCGAAAGCTACAGTTCCGCTGAACGCCGGGCGCGCCGCAGGGGAGGCAACCTCCCGCCGGTCGACGGCAGCCTGGGCCAGCACTGACCCTCCCCTTTCCCAACTAGGTAGCGCCAAGTGTCGTTTTGGAGCCTCAAAACGACACTTGGCGCTACCCAGTTTGGGGAGGTGCTCTGGAAACCGGACCGCCCAAAAGGTATGTTGGTAAGCATGCTGATGATTTTTACCGACTCGTCAGCTTCCGGTAACACAGCGAAGGAGACGTTATGAGCACGAAGGTGGAAAAACGCATTCTGGTGAACGTACCGGTAAGCACCGCTTACAACCAGTGGACCCAGTTCGAGGAGTTCCCGCACTTCATGGGCGGCGTCAAGAGCGTGACCCAGCTCAGTGACGACCGGCTCGAATGGGTAGCCGAGATCGGCGGCGTCCGCCGCCAGTGGGAAGCCAAGATCCTGGAGCAGGTCCCGGACCGCAAGATCGCCTGGGCAGCTACGGAGGGTGCCACGAACGCCGGTGCGGTGGAGTTCGAAGACGTCGGCGGCGGCCAGACCTCCCTGCAGCTGACGCTCGAATACGAGCCCGAAGGAATCATCGAGAAGGTCGGCGACAAGCTCAACGTGGTGGACCGCCAGGCTGAGGCAGACCTCAAGCGGTTCAAGGAATTCATCGAGGACGAGGGTTACGCCAGCGGAGCTTGGCGCGGCAGCGTCAGCTCGGGCGCGCCTGTAGGCACCCCGGGCGTGGAAGACGCCGCGGGCTCGCGGGGCGATTCCGGCAAGGCCGGCGTGTCCGGCAAGGTGGCCGCCGGTGTTGGAGTAGCAGCGGCAGCAGGCGCGGCAGCCGCAATGGCCGGCTCCAAGAAGGACACGGCGGAGGGCGCGGACGTAACGGTCACTCCAGTGGAATCCGGGGAGCCCGTGACCGTGACTCCGATTCCGACGGACACCACCACTGATGAGTCCGTGACCAGCGGCACCTACGCCGGCACGGCTCCAGGCACAACTACAGGCACGACGGCGGCAGCCGGCTCCACCGGTTCGGTCGCCGATTTGGGCGATGACAGGATCGGCCACGCCTTCGACCAGACCAACGGACTGGTGGACACCACCGGGGAGTCGGACGAGACGGTGGAAGGTGAGAACCTGAGCGCCGGCGAACGGCGCGAGGATGACCGCCGGCCCGACGGCGGCCTGCCGCCTGTTGGCGGCAACCTTGGCCAGCACTGACGGTAAGCGAACCGCCTAGGGTCCGTCCCGTCGTCGCACGTTTTCCGGCCGCGGTGCGGGACCGCCTGGCAGCAAAAGCGCCGCCCACCTCCTTCCGGGGCGGGCGGCGCTTTTGCCGTTAAGTACTGACCAGGCCGTGGATCCAGCGGGCCGGGCCCTCTCCTACGCCCGTCCCGCCGCCGCCTGCAGCAGCGGCAGGGTCCTCGCCGGCATGACTTCCACCAGGGACATGGCCGTGCTGGTGCGTACGACGCCGGCAATCGCCAACATCCTGTTGGTGACCCTGTGCAGGTCCGCCGGGTCCTTCGCGGCCACCTTGGCGAGCAGGTCGGCATCGCCGGTTGTCGCGTGCATCTCGATGATTTCCGGGATGGTGCGCAGCGCGGCCATGGCCTCGTCGCTGGCGGACTGGCTGATGGAGATGGAGATGAAGGCGATCAGCGGCAGCCCGAGGGCGCCGGTGCGGACGCGCTGGCTGAACGGGCCCAGGCTGCCGTCGTTGACCAGGCGCCGGAGCCGGGCGTGCACGGTGTTGCGGGCCACGCCCAGCGTCCGCGACAGGGACAGGACCGTCGCCTGCGGGTCCGCGTCCATGGCCATGAGGATTTCGGCGTCCAGCGCATCGATGAGGTGCATAGTGAGCATTTTGCCACCCTGCGGGCATCCAGAGCCCGGATCTGTCCTGTATAAACCGTGTGTGTTGCGCAGATGCTCCGCCCTGCCCCACGATGCCTTCATGACCATCATCCTTCCCCAGGCACCGGCACCCGAGGTGCGTGCCGCCATCGCAAGCCTCCCCGCCTACATTGCCGGGAGGAGCGCGGAAACGGCCCTGACTGCCGCCCTCGCCTCGAACGAGAGCCACTTCGCTCCCCTGCCCTCGGTGGTCGATGTGATCTCGGCGGAGGCCGGCAGGATCCACCGGTACCCCAGCATGGGAGCTGTGGATGCCCGGGAGGCGATCGCCCGCCACCTCTCGGTATCCCCGGACGAAGTCGCTGCAGGGCCGGGAAGCTCGGGCGTGCTGCAACAGATCATTTCCGCGGTCTGCGGCCACGGCGACGAGGTGGTTTTCGCGTGGCGTTCCTTCGAGGCCTACCCCATCCTGGTGACGGTGGCCGGCGCCGTGCCTGTCCCCGTCCCACTCCGCGATGACGAGCACCACGATCTTCCCGCGATGGCGGCTGCCGTCACCGGGCGGACCCGGCTGGTAATCCTCTGCTCCCCCAACAACCCCACCGGCGTATCCATCACCGCGGAGGCGCTGGAGGAATTCCTCGCAGCCGTGCCGCCGCAGGTCCTGGTGGTGCTGGACGAGGCGTACGTCGAATTCCAAAGGGGCCCGGGTGTGGATTCCCTGGAGCTCTACGGCCGGTATCCGAACCTCTGCATCCTGCGGACCTTCTCGAAGGCCTACGGGCTGGCCGGGCTGCGGATCGGTTACGCCATCGCCCGCCCGGCCTTGGCTGAGGGGCTGCGTCGCACCGCCATTCCCTTCGGCGTCAACCGCATGGCGCAGGCCGCCGCAGTGGCGTCACTGGCCGCGCAGGGCGAGATCCGGGAGCGGACCGATACGGTTGCCGGGGAGCGCACCCGGGTCGTGTCTGCCCTGCGCCAGTCCGGCTGGAACGTCCCGGACAGCCAGGCCAATTTCTACTGGCTGCGGGCATCGGACGGGCTGCGGGAGCAGATCCTCGCAGCGCTTTCCGACGCCGACATCCTGGCACGCGGGTACGCGGGCGACGGCGTGCGGGTCACCTTGGCGGACAGGGAAACGAACAACCGGGTGCTCGCAGTGCTCGCGGACCGTGCGCGGTTCACCGCCCAGTGAGCACGCCCGCGGCACCCGCAACCACCACCGCCCCAACCACGCCGGAAGCCAGGCCGGCGGCACCAAGCCCCGCGCCGCCGTCGGCCGTCCGGCATTCCACCGTCGAAGATGTCCTGGGGATCCTTACCGGCGCCTTCGCCGCCTCCCTGGGGCTGTTCCTGCTCAAATCCAGCGAGGCAGTCACGGGCGGAACGGCGGGCCTTGCGCTGCTGCTCAGCTACTCGCTTCCGGTCCCATTCGGCGTCATCTTCATGGCGGTCAATGCGCCGTTCCTTGCCCTGGCGGTCTGGAAGAAAGGCTGGAACTTTGCACTCCGGACAGGCGCCGCCATTGGCCTGGTCTCGGCCATGTCCGGCCTGCACCCGTGGGCACTCGGCGCCCTGCACACCGACCCGGTGTACGGGGTTCTGGGCGGGAACCTGCTCGCCGGCGTCGGCCTGCTGATCCTGTTCCGGCACCAGTCCAGCCTGGGCGGTTTCAACATCCTTGCCCTGCTGCTGCAGGAGAAACTGAAATGGCGCGCAGGGTACGTCCAGATGGTGCTGGACGTGGCGATCGTCCTGGCGGCGCTGGCCCTGGTGGCTCCCCTGATGGTGCTGCTCTCCGCTGCCGGAGCAGTCCTGCTGAACTTCATCCTCGCCCTGAACCACCGCCCCGGACGCTACCTGGGAAAGTGAGCGCCGGAGCGCGGATTTATTCCCGGAGCAGCCCTGAAATATCTATGCGGAGGCCGCTGTTGCCGGGGACATGACAACAATTGGAATCATCGGTGCAGGACATATTGGAAGCCAAGTTGCCCGGAAGGCTGTGGAGCTGGGCTATGACGTAGTCATCAGCAACTCCCGCGGCCCTGAAACGCTGGCCGACCTGGTGGCGGAACTTGGCCCGAACGCCCGCGCCGCAACGCCTGCGGAGGCAGCGGCGGCCGGCGATTTCGCCGTCGTCGCCGTTCCGTTGAAACACTACAAGGACGTCCCGGTTGCGCCGCTTGCCGGGAAGATCGTGATCGACGCCAACAACTACTACTGGGAACGGGACGGCCGCATCCCCGCCCTGGACAAGGGCGAGGCCACCACGTCCGGGCTGTTCCAGGAACACCTGCGGGATTCGAAGGTGGCCAAGGGCTTCAACCACATCATGGCGTCCCAGATCACCACGGACGGCAAGCCTGCCGCTGCCGAGGACCGGCGTGCCCTGGCAACGGCCAGCGACTACCCGGAGGCCGCCGAACTGGTCACCCGCCTTTATGACGAGTTCGGCTTCGACACCGTGAACATCGGCCTGCTGGAGGACAGTTGGCGCGTGGAGCGGGACCGCCCGGCGTACGTGGTCCGGCAGAACGCCGCCGAGCTGAAGGAAAACCTGGGCAAGGCAACGCGGACCGTCTGACGGAACGCCGGGCAGGCTGTCGGGCTGCCGGTCCCCGGCCCGGCTAGCCCCGCGCCGGGACGAGGACCACCTCGAACTCGGTGGCGGGCTGGCCGAACTTGGCGTTCACCGCCGCGAGGGTGCTGCCGAACTTGGCAATCGTGGTGGGGACGTTGAAGTCGGGGCTGGTGATGACGTCTTTGACAACCCCGGACGAGAGATCGTTGGAGAGCTTGATCCTGCTGATCTGGTTCTTCTGGTTCTGGACGGCCCACAACTGGCGGCCCTGAACCAGGATGCCGTCCACGTTGGGCACGTCAATGCCCTCGATCCGGGCTGTAGCCGCCGTCTCAGGGTCCTCGCCGTCAGTATCTTCACCATCGGATGCCACACCGCCAGGATCCACGGTGAACAACGCCCCGAACGCCGAGTGCGCCAGGATCAGGGTCTTGCCCCCGTTGACTGCAGCTATGCCGTTGGGGCCGAAACCCGTCCATGTATCTGCTGCAGGTCCCGTCAAGGCCACTGTTTCCACTTCGCCCAGCCGGCCGTCCTTGTCCACCGGCAGGAAGTACAGCTCGGCGGCGAAGGAATTGGTGAACCACGCGCCGTCCTTGGTCAAGGTGACGTCGTTGATGAAGGCGTTCGCTTTGGCGGTCAACTCGACCACAGAGACCGTTTCTCCTGTCTCCGTGCTGTAGACGTAGGCGTCACCGGTTCCGCCGCCGGCAACGAACAGGAGGCTGTGCGTGACGTCCACCTTCATGCCGATGGCCACCCTGCCGTCCGGCGCGTCGATAAACAGTCCCGCGGTGTCATCGCGGATGTCGCCGCGGTAGATGTCCCCGTTGAGGCGGTCGCCGGCGTAGAAGGTGGTGCCCTGGCCGGCTGCGATGCCTTCGGTGGCTGTGGCGCCCTCCAGGAGTATGACGCCGTCCCCGGAAGGCGGTGCGGCAGTTGCAGGCAGGGCGCTGGGAACGATCAGGGCTATCAGTGCAAGAAGTCCGACGGCGGCACGGCGTTGTACGGTTCGGCGCATGATGCTTCCTTGGTTTTGGGCTGATGCGCGGGGCCGATCTGCGGCAGCTCCGCACGATGGTGTTGCCAGTCTAGGCACCCGCAGGGAGCCCGCCAAGACATCGGGGCCCCTGTTCTGCTTACAATCGAAGCCTCAATCAACTACTGAGGGACCGATGAAGAAACTCGCCACAGCCCTGATCGCCGCCGGACTCGTTGTCTCCGCGACGGCCTGCACCGCCTCGAACCAGCTCACCACCGCGGAAACCTGCGAGCGGATCCAGTCCGTTGTGTCGAACCCGGCCAACAACGCCGGCAAGACGGGCATGAACCGCCTGGCCAACCAGATCCGTCCCATCCATGCCGTCGCCTCGGACGACCTCAAGGGTGCCCTCGCCTCGATCCTCGCGTACACGGATGAGCAGGCCAAGGAAACGCCGGACGAGGCCAAGCTTGGCGAGCTCCAGACCGGTTACGAGAAAGCCGGCGCCACGTACAGCCAGTTCTGCAGCTGATAGCCGGCTGATCCCGGCCCCCGGCGGCGGTCCTGCCGGGCGGATCTGGTCACGTGAGGGTGGCCGGATCCGTATTGGCGCCGCACAGGATGACCGCCACGCGTTCGCCCACGCCCGGGACATAGGCGCCGCACGTCAGCGCGGCATAGGCGGCAGCGGCGCCGTGTTCCACGATGATGCGGTAGTCATCCCACAGCTTCTGGCGGGCGTCGATGATGTCGGCGTCGGACACCAGGACGCTTTCGACGCCGGCGCGGACCGCCACGGAGAAGCCGATGTCGCCGATGCGGCGGGCGCCGAGGGAGTCCGCTGCTACCCCCGATACCTGGACATCAACCGGTGCTCCGGCGGCCAGCGCTGCCTGCAGCGTCGGTGCCGTCTCCGGCTCCACCGCTACCACTTTGGCCCGGCCCTCCACTGCCGCGGCGATTCCCGCCATCAGCCCGCCGCCGCCCACGGCAACCAGGACGGTGTCCAGCCCGCCCACCTGGTCCAGCAGTTCGAGCCCTGCTGTTCCGGCGCCGGCGGCAATTTCGGGCTGGTCATAGGCGTGGCAATACACAGCCCCGGTTTCCTGGGCATGCTTGATGGCCGCCTGGTACGCCTCCGCGTACTCTGCTCCGCCCCGCACCACAGCAGCGCCGATGGCTTTCAGCTTGTGTACCTTCACTGCAGGCGCGGCTGCGGGGACAAACACGGTGGCCGGGACGCCCAGCTGCGCGGCTGCGTAGGCGTTGGCCAGTCCGGCGTTGCCGCCAGAGGCCACCACCACGCCGACATCCGGATTCAGCTCCCCGCGTTCTTTGGCAGCGAGGACCCTGTTGAGGGCACCACGGGCCTTGAACGTTCCAGTGTGCTGCATGAACTCGCATTTGAACCACACCGGGCCGGGGAAGACTTCCGGATCGCCTTCCAGGACAGGCGTGACACGGGTGAGGCCGGCGGTCGTCCGAGCTGCGCGTTCCACGTCGGCGCGGGTAATCATTGGTGGGTTTAGACCTCGTCGTCCCAGGTTCCCGGCTCCTGCAGGGCTTCCTCAGGCTTGTGCTCCCGGGGCGGTTCGCCGCTGCCGGAGTAGGATGCAGGCACGGTTCCTGCGGCATGCGCCTGCTGCTCCTCGCGGATGTTCCCGGCCCCGGGCAGTTCCGGGTGTTGTCCGCTTTGCGGGGCTTGCTTGGCTTCGTTGGATTCCAGGGCTTCGTCCGGATCCCCCGGGCCGCGAAGGTCTGCGGTGTTCTTCGGCTCGTCATTGCTAGCAGTCATGGTTCTGCCTTTCGCTTGGGAACTGCGGTGTCCGGCGGGGTGTACCCGTACCGTTCCGTTCTCCAGCCTACGGGCTGGGGCCTTCCGGCGGCCGGAACCTGTGAATTGGCACTCAAAAATCTGTGAATCGCGGGTCAGCCGGGACTTCCGGGGCGTACCCTGCGTTAACCCGATGGCGAGAGGAGGCCAGATGATCATTGTCCTGACCGGAATTGACGGTTCGGGAAAGTCCACGGCCGCCCGAGCCCTGGTGTCAGCCGTTGAGGCCGACGGCTGCCGGGTGCTGCTGCTGAACAACCATGCGGGCAGGCGCAGCATGTCAGTCCTGGGTGCAAAGCTGGGGATCCGCCTGCCCGACCGCGTGGCGGACGCGATCGAGACCACATTCCGGGTGTGGAACGTGCTGGTAAACCATCTGCGGGCCAGCCGCTTTGACGGCCTGGTGGTAATGGACCGGCACCTGTACTGCCAGCTGGCCCTCCGCGGAACGAAAGGCCTGCGACGCGGCCGCCTCCTCCCGTGGCTGCTGGACGCGCTGCCCGCCCCTGCCGCCGTCGTGCACCTCGAGGTGGACCCGCGGCTGGCGCACCACCGCATCGTCTCGCGCGGGACGGACGCGGAGACGCTGGATGACCTGGTCGCCTTCGACCGCGCCTACCGCCAGCTGCCGGAATACAGCAGCTTCCTGAAGGTTGACGCTTCGGCGCCCAGCCCCGAGCCCGCGCGGCGGCTGGCCGTCGTCGTCCGCCAGCTGAAGACCGCGGAGGCACAGGCGGCGCTCCAGAACGACTGAGCGGCACATCCGGGGAGGGCGGACGGACCCACAGTCCGCCTGCCCTCCCCAGGAGGCGTTAAGCGCTAGCGTGTTGCAGTAGGTGTAGCCGAGGACGTCGCGGACTCGGTCTCCGTCGGCGTAGGTGAGGCCGAACGGTCCGGTGAGGATGTGCTCGTTGAGCGGGACGTGCTGGTGGACGTCGGGCTGGAAGTCCCGCTGCCGCCGTCGGCCTTCTTCAGCACCTCGTTGATGAGGTCCTCAAGCTCCTTCTGGTCCGGGTCGCCGAGGTTCGCGCCGCTCTTGGTGGCCACCACCAGCAGCCGGCCCTGGGCAGCAGAAACCTGCATCAGCTTCTCCTGGTTCTCGCCGCTGCGGGTGCTCAGCGTGGCGAAGGTCTTCTCGGCCGCAGTCTCGGCCTTCAGTTCCTCGCTGTTGACCTCGTACTTCTGTCCCAGCGCCGAAACGGAGAACTTTGCGCACTGGTCCATCTTGCCGCTGATCCCGTCCAGGACCTCGACGGCGTCGGGCCCTTCGCTGCCCGACTGTGCGGACACGGTGCGGGGCTGGTCGCCCTCGGAAAGCGCGACGGCGACGCTTCCGCTCTCCACGGTATCCAGCAGCCCGGCCGTGGCGATGTCCTTGCAGTCCGCAGGATCCACGGTTGCGGTGCTCAGGAGCAGGTTGGCGATGTTTCCGCCCTGGTCCACCTGTTCCTTGGAGTACAGCTTCAGCTCGTTGCCGTCGTCGTCCTTCATGCCGGAGATCAGCTCGCGGAGCTCATCCTCGCTGTAGACCTTCGCCTCAGCCGTGGCGGAGGCAGACGCCGAAGTCGCCGAAGGGGAGGGGCTGGCAGCACCACCGCCGCCGCCCGTACAGCCGGCCAGCGCAATCATCGCTGCTGTCATCAATCCAAGCGCAGGAACTTTTCGCATCAGGTACAACCCCTTTGAAAATAGGAAGCATGCTTAGTGTTTCTAGCCTAAGGGGTTTGGAGCGCTGAGCGAAATATCGGCGCGGTAACTTTTCTGGCGGATGCCCAGTCCAAGGGCCCGACACGAATGGTGCTGTATGGAATAATCCGAAGAAGTGGTCCTTACCGGACCGCTCCACCGATCGGAGGGGCAGACGTGCCAGCCACAGCAGCAGGGAGCAGCGCCCCGTCGGCGGGACCAACCATCAACAACTCGCAGGTCCCCAAGCATGAACAATTGCGCCTGATCATCCTGAAGCTTGCCAAGGACGAGCTGGAGCCCGGCGCCCGACTGCCAAGCGAGCGGGCCCTTATGGACTCCTACGGCGTCAGCCGGATTACCGTCCGCGCCGCCATCGGCCGACTGGTCAATGAAGGGCACCTGGTCCGGGTTCCCGCAAAGGGCACTTTCGTGGCGGACTCCCCCGTGCAGTCCACCCTCCACCTGGCCTCCTTCACGCAGGAGATGGAAGCCATGGGACATGTTCCCAGCACCGTGGTGCTCGTGGCCGAGGCCTCCGCAGCCCCGGATGACACTGCGGAGGCGCTAAGCCTGGACCCAGGGTCAGAAGCGATCCACCTCAAGCGCCTCCGGCTGGCAGACGGCCGTCCCGTAAGCGTTGACGATGCCTGGTACAACCCGGCGCATGCGGCGGGGCTGCTTGATATCGACCTGACCGGCTCCGTATACAAGGCGCTGGCAGCGCAGTTCGGCCACCAAATCGACAGGGCACGGCAGAGCGTGCGTTCCGAGGGCGCCCCGGCGGACGTCGGGGCGCTCCTCGGAACGGGAACAGGTGCGCCGGTGCTGGCCTTCGACAGGGTGTCCTATTCAGGGCCCCTGGCCATCGAGCACTCGCGCTCCTGGTACCGCTCGGACCGCTACTCGCTCACCATGGAAGTCCGGCTCTAGGACCGCCCTGCCCGCGTTTTAGTCCAGCGAAAACAGGCCGGCGCCGGCCGTTACGGCACCGGTTGCCATGAGCGTTGCCGCGTCCGGCTTGGTATCAAGCACGACGACGGGACTCACCATCGAGTAACCGGCGGCCAAGGCGGCGGCGGGGTCCACATGCATTACGGGCTCACCGGCGCCCACGGTGTCGCCCTGGGCGATCAGCAGCTTGAAGCCTTCGCCCTTGAGCTTCACGGTATCGATGCCCACATGGGTGAGCACTCCCCTCCCCGCTGACTCCACCACCACGAAGGCGTGCGGCAGGAGCTTGACGACTTTTCCGGCGACCGGGGACACGACGTCGAACACCTCCCCCGCCGGCGGCTCAACGGCCGCGCCGGAACCCACCATCTGGCCTGCGAAGACGGGATCGGGGACGTCCGACAAAGGAACAACGCTGCCGCTGATGGGCGCGTGGACAACAAGCGTTTCCGGCATCAGAGCAGGTCCTCGATGTCTTCCGCCAGGTTGTCCGCTTCCGGGCCAACAATGACCTGGACTGCGGTGCCTGCTGCGAGGACGCCGTGGGCTCCGGCCGCCTTCAAAGTGGCTTCGTTGACCAGAGACCCGTCCTTCACCTCGGTGCGCAGGCGGGTTATGCAGGCCTCGACCTCCACGATGTTGGCCGCTCCGCCAAGGCCCTCAATGATCTTTTCTGCTTTGGACATGGCTGCCCTTTCTGACGGTGCCCCGGGGAGCACTGCTTCAGCACCAGGACCGGCGGCCCAAGTGCGACCAATTATGTTCCCGTTCATCGGAACTGTCAGCGCCTGCCCTGTAGAAGTTCTACCTTGACATGCGCTCGTGGGATGAATCACACTGAACTGGTCATAACCAGACAGTACCGGCTGGAACCGTTTCTTCACAAGCCCCACCCGATCCCCGCAGAGGTGTAACCATGTCAACGTCCGAGACCACCGCCCTGGCTCCAGAGAAGAAGCCGAACAGGGCCTTCGCAACCCTCCAGCGGCTGGGCCGCTGCCTGATGCTGCCCATCGCCGTCCTCCCCGCCGCCGGCATCCTGCTTCGCATCGGGCAGGCAGACCTGTTGGGCGCGATCCCCGGTTTCGAAGGCGGCGCAGCCGTCATCTCCGCCGCGGGCAACGCCGTCTTCACCTGGCTGCCGCTCATCTTCGCCGTCGGCATCGCCATCGGCTGGGCCAAGAAGGCCGACGGTTCCACCGCATTGGCAGCAGTGGTGGGATACATGGTGATTGACGGCGTCTTCAAGGCCATGTCCCCCCTGGTCCTGGCCGACCAGGTTGACCCCGCCGGCAAGCCCGCCATGATCAACTACGGCGTCCTGGCCGGCATTGTGGTGGGCCTGCTGTCCGCCATGCTTTGGCAGCGGTTCTACCGCACCAAGCTGCCGGACTTCCTGGGCTTCTTCAGCGGCCGCCGCCTGGTGCCCATCCTGACGTCCGTCACCAGCCTGGCAGCCGGCGTCGTCCTTGCCCTGTTCTACCCGCTCTTCAACGCCGGGCTCTCGGCAGTGGGTGAAGCTGTAGCCGGCAACGCCGTGGCCGGTGGCGGCGTCTATGGTTTCGCCAACCGCATGCTCATCCCGGCCGGCCTGCACCACATCCTCAACTCCGCCGTGTGGTTCCTCATTGGCGACTACACCGACGCCTCCGGCCAGCTGGTCCGCGGCGACCTGAACCGCTTCTTCGCCGGCGACCCCAGCGCAGGCATCTTCATGACCGGTTTCTTCCCTATCATGATGTTCGGCCTGCCGGCAGCAGCCCTTGCCATCTGGCGCCATGCAAAACCCAGCCAGAAGAAGGTGGTTGGCGGCATCATGCTCTCCACAGCCCTGACCGCATTCTTCACCGGCATCACCGAACCGCTTGAGTACTCCTTCATGTTCGTCGCTTTCCCCCTGTACATCGTGCATGCGGCCCTGACCGGAACGTCCATGGCCTTGGTGAACGCGCTCGACATCCACCACGGCTTCACCTTCTCGGCAGGCCTGATCGACTTCGTCCTCAACTTCGGCAAGGCGCAAAACGGGTGGCTCCTCATTCCCATCGGCCTGGGCTACGCGGCGATCTACTACTTCCTCTTTTCCTTCGTCATCAAGCGCTGGAACCTGCGCACCCCGGGCCGCGAGGACGACGAGATCACCGTGGACACTGACGCCGCCAAGTAAATCGCGGCCGATCCCCGCACCAGCAAACTCCGCACCGGCAATCGAAAGCATTCGTATGGAAATCGTTATCCTCCCGACCTCCACCGACGTGGCCCGCGCGGCCGCAGACTCCATCGAGCAGCAGGTCCGCAGCAGCCCGACGGTCCTTGGCCTGGCCACCGGTTCAACGCCCCTCGGCGTGTACCGGGAACTCATCGGGCGGCACCGGAACGGCGGGCTGAGCTTTGCCGGCACCCAGGCCTTTCTCCTCGATGAGTATGTTGGACTGCCCAGCACGCATCCCCAGTCCTACCACTCGGTGATCCGGGAGGAATTCGTGGACAGTGTGGATTTCACAGCGGGTGCAGTGCATGGACTCGATGGGGTGGCGGCGGACCTCGAAGCCGAGGCTGCACGATATGAGGCTGCCATTGCAGCATCGGGCGGGGTCGACATCCAGATTCTGGGAATCGGAACGGACGGCCACGTAGGCTTCAATGAGCCCATGTCCTCGCTGGCTTCCCGGACCAGGATCAAGACGCTCACGCAGCAGACCCGCCGGGACAACGCCCGCTTCTTCGCGGATCCCGTGGCCGTTCCGGACCACGTGCTGACCCAGGGCCTTGGAACCATCCGGGAGGCGCGGCACCTGCTCCTGCTGGCCATGGGTGAGGCCAAGGCGGAGGCCATCGCGGCTGCCGTGGAAGGTCCGGTGGCGGCACTGTGCCCTGCGTCCGCGCTCCAACTGCACCCGCACGTGACCGTCATGGTGGACGAGGCCGCGGCGTCCAGGCTCGCGCACCGGGAGTACTACCAGGACACATTTGGGCGGAAGCCCGCCTGGCAGGGGCTCTGACGGTGGCAGGCTTCCTGGGCGGGGCGAGGATGCCGCAGCTTGAGCTCGCGGTGGAAAATGCAGAGGGAGTGCGGCTCGCAGCGGCTGTTGGCGCCGCGCGGGTTGAGCTCTGCGCCGCACTCGCGGAAACGGACGGCATCACACCGAGTATCGGTATGGTGGAGCAGGCGTGCCGGGCGGGCGTCCCTGTCCACGTGCTGGTCCGCCCGCGCCCCGGCAGCTTCATTTACACGGATGAGGAGCTTGAGGTGCTCGAACGTGACGTAGAGGCGGTGGTGGACGCTGGTGCCGCGGGAGTCGTCGTGGGAGTTTTGGCGGACGACGGCGGCCCGGACGTTCCGGCGCTTCGGCACCTTTGTGGGGCAGCTCGCCGTCGTGATCCTGCTGTGGAAGTGACGTTCCACCGGGCGTTTGATGCTGCCCTCGCCGCGGGCACGGGCCCTGCGCACGCATTGGCCAGCTTGGAACGCGCCGGCGTGAACCGCGTCCTCACCAGCGGCGGAAGCCCCGACTGCGCCGCTGGACTTCCCATGCTGGCACGCTTGGTGGAGCTGGGACGCAGTCATGCGCCGTCGGTACAGATCATGGCGGGCGGCGGGGTGCGGCTGGAATTGATGGCCGCGCTGGTTCACAGCGGGGTCCACGCCATCCACACGTCGGCGCGGGGGCTGGACCTTTCCGCAGGGACCAGGGCACGTGCCGCGGACCCGTCACTGGCTGCCGGAATGGCGGCAGCCCTACTGGAGGCCGGGCCATGGGCAAGGAATTGATCCTCCGCGGCCGGGTGGTCTCCGCAACAATGGACATTACGGACGGCCTGGTAGCGGTCGACGGCGGACTGGTCACCTACGCCGGGCCGGCGTCGGAATTTCACGGCGAACTTGCGCCCATTGGCGAGGTGCCCAAGCGCATCATCCTGCCGGGCTTGGTGGACCTGCACTGCCACGGTGCCCATGGCTCGGACTTTTCCGAGGGATCGGTGGAAGGGGCCCGGGCTGCCGCCCGCTACCTGCACAGCCGCGGAACCACCACGTTGCTGGCGAGCCTGGTCACGGCGGCTCCCGCGGATCTTGTCCGGAACCTGGAAGTGCTGCGGGTCCTGGCAGAAGAAGGACTGCTTGCCGGGTCGCACCTGGAAGGACCTTTCCTCTCCCCCGGGCAGTGCGGCGCCCATGATCCGGAGCTGCTGCTGGAACCCGACGCCGGGCTGATGGCCCAATTGTTGGAGGCGGCTGGACCTTCCCTGGCTTCCGTGACGCTGGCAGCCGAACTGCCGGGCGCGTCCGGACTGGTCGATCTGCTGGCGTTGCGGGGAATCATCCCATCCCTGGGGCATACGGGGGCAGACACCGCCGCCGCTTGTGCGTTCCTGGAGCGGGCAGCTGGGGGGCTTGCGGGGGCCACCAATCCCACCGGCCGGATCCGGCCGACCGTGACGCACCTTTTTAATGCCATGCCCAGCCTGCACCACCGCTCCCCCGGGCCGGTGTCCGCCAGCCTGAGTGCGGCCCACGCCGGAAACGCCGTGGTGGAACTGATTGCCGACGGCGTCCATCTGGCCCCCGAGACGGTCAAAATGGTGTTCGACCTGGTGGGGGCGGAAAACATCGCGCTGGTCACGGACTCCATGGCGGCGACTGGCTTGGAAGACGGCCAGTACCGGCTGGGCACGCTTGCGGTGACGGTTGACGGCGGCGTGGCCCGGGTGGACAGCAACAATGCGATCGCCGGCGGTACGGCGACCTTGCTCGACGTCGTGCGGTCCACGGTGGCCGCCGGCGTCACCCTTCAGGAAGCCACGACGGCGGCCACGGCGGTTCCTGCGTCCGTCCTGGGATTATCTGCGCAGGCAGGCGACCTCCGCGAAGGCATGCCGGCCGACGTCGTCGTGGTTGACCCTGAGCTGACCCTGGCTGGAGTCCTGCGGCGGGGCGAGTGGGTGACCGCGCTTCAGCGGTCCGCTTAGCGTCGCACCTCAAAATGTCAGACCCCAGTTAGAGGATGTTTCTATGGGAAACGGCGCGGGGACTGACCCCGGGATCGCAGCGGGGACTGCAGCGGTGATGGAGGGCATTCACGCCTCCGTCGGTGCCCTTGACGCGCTGTTCCTTGAGGACGCTTCCCTGGACACGGCAGCCGCGGCCGGTGCCGGGGTTGATGCCCTGCAGCGCGCCTACGAGATCCGCCTGGAACGGCTGGCACAGACCAAGCGGATGGAAGCCCAGCTCGCCGCGCTCAAAGCCCGGGACACTGCCGAAGCCATCGAACTCCAGCACGCCATGACCCCACCCGGAGCGCCCGTGCACGAACGGGCCTACGCCGAAATGTCAGCGGTCGAGGAAATCGCCGGGGTCCTGACCATCAGCTCCCCCGCCGCCGGGGCGCTCGCCACCTTGTCCCGGCAGCTCTGCGCCCTCCCGCTGGCCCTGGACGCCCTGGCCGCCGGGACCATCTCCTGGCAGCACGCCACAATCATCGCCGACGAAACCCACGGCCTCGGCCCCGCCGGCGCCGCCGCCCTCGTAGCCCACTTCCTGAACCCGGGCACGCCCCGCCCGGCCCGCGGCGCCGCACCCGGTGACCTCGTCCCGGCACGGTTCCGCGCCAGAGTCCGCACCTGGCGGGAACGCCACCACCCCGAAACCCTCGAAAAACGCCACACCAAAAGCGCCGCCGACCGGCGCATGGAATACGCCCCGGACCGCGACGGCATGGCCTGGCTCTCCCTCTACCTGCCCGGCCACACCGCAAACGCCATCTGGAACCGCACCACCGCCCTCGCCCGCGGCGCCCAAAACCCCAACGAACACCGCACCCTCACCCAACTCCGGCCCGACATCGCCGCACACCTCCTCCTCAGCACACCCAACACCCGCCACGCACACACCTGGGACGGCGGGCACACCGGGGACACCGCGGACGGCGGGCACACCGGGGACACCGCGGACGGCGGGGACAGCGGGGACCCTCTCAAGGGCGACGCAGCGGGCATCAGCAGCGTCCCAACACCCAAGGCAGACGTCCTTGTCACCGTCCCGGTATTCTCACTTCTGGGCCTCACCGACGAGCCCGCCATGCTGGACGGCTTTGGTCCGATTCCCGCCACCATCGCCCGCAAACTCCTCACCGACGGCGCCAGCTCCTTCCACCGAGTCCTCGTCGACCCCCGCGACGGAGCACCACTGGACATCGGACGGACCAGCTACCGGCTCACCAAAGCCATGAAACACGCACTCCGCCTCCGCGACGGCAGATGCACCTTCCCCGGCTGCAACAACCACACCCCCGACAACGACGCCGACCACCTCACCGCCTGGCACAACGGCGGCACCACCGCCATCAACAACCTCGGACAACTCTGCCCCAAACACCACCGCCTCAAACACAACAGCGGCTGGACACCAAGCCCGGCAACCACCAACGAACCACCCAGCTGGACCTCACCCACCGGACGCCACTACACAGCCGAACACCACCACTGGGAACCACCACAATGGCCACCCGGGACACTCTCCACCGCAACACCCAGGCCCCTGCCACCCGCACGCCGGCCACCCCAAAAAAGCCCCCTCGAACACGCACTCCAAAACCTGCTGACCGGCTGAGGCAACCGACGCAATGCTCAGTCGGCCCCCGGCAGGCACACCTCAACGAGGCCGCCGCTCACGCGCGTTTCGAACAGCGGCTGCCTTGCCGTTGCGGGACCGGCAAGCACTTCTCCTGTTCGCAGCGAGAAGGTGCTTCCATGCCATGGGCAGACGACGCAAGCGTCACCGCCGGCAGCGGCCCCGCCCTGAAGCCTGCCGCCCTTCAGCTTGCCTTCGTGAAGCGGCCCGGAGAGGTGGCTGCACACGTCGGACAGCACGCGGACATCGTCCGCCTCCCGGTAAACAAGCAGCGGAATCTCGGCAACAACAATCTTGTGGAGCTTTCCCTCGGGCAGTTCCGCCAGCGGCCCCAAGGGCTGCCATCCACTCGGGAAACGGTGCGGGAGGTCCTCACTGTGGTTTACTCCGGACGCCTGCCGGTAAGTGAGGTGGCCGCCCAGGAAACCGCCGGCACCCACTACGGCAAGGCCAAGGTACGCCAGCACCTTGCCGCTTCCCCTGCCTCCCTGTGCACGTGCCACCAGGGAGGCAACATAGAGGCTCGTTGCCGTGATGTTGGCAGCAGCGTGGACCAGCCCAACCCGCTGCTGCTGGCTGTGCAGCTGCGACCAGTCAGTAAACCCCGCGACGGCCGAAGGCACGGCCGTGCCCGCCCCCACCCCGATCAGGACCGCGGCAGCCCGGTCATTACCGGGGAATGCATCCAGTACGGCGGCCGATATCCACGCCCCGAGCGGCACCTGGACCGCCAGCGGATGCACCGGGTGCCCAATCGGAACCCCATGGAGGACGTCGCGCGCCCACTTCGGGCCGATAACCCGCTTCACCACTTTTCGGACCTTCTTGGCCACGGGATCCAGCCATTCGGCATCCTCCAGGCGGGTAACAAGTTCCAGTGCAGGCAGCGGCTTCATGCGTCTTCCTTACCCCATTGCTCCGTGTCGAGTCGTTGCCGGGAAGCTTACTTGCTGGAGCAGGCGGGGCACAGGGTCTCAGCGCAAGGGCGAACCCAGCACCGTGAACGGGTGGCCGCCCATTTCGCCGGAAAGCAGGGGCATGGCCTCAGTTATCGCAGCCTGTACGCTGTCCAGTCCCAGCGAAGCCCGGTGGGCCTCCGGTGATTCCCACAGTTCACACACGAATACCGTGTCCGGCGCGGCATCGTTGATGCCCACTTCGTAGAGCAGGCAGCCTGCCTCCTTCAGCCCGGCCATGGGCCGGACCAGGATGCCGACGACGGCGTCGCGCTGGCCGGGTTTGGTCTCAAGAGTCCCCACATTCGCAAAGGTCATAGGGACAGTGTGCAGGACGGGAACGGCAGAGGCGACGGTGACGATGGAGACCGCAGGCTACCGCGCCGCTGCAGGGGAAGCTGCCACGGGTGAAGTTTCCGCCGAAGGTGACGGTTCGATCCCAGCCGCCGTAACTTGGCCGTCCGGCACGGGGGTGCTGCCCGGCTCCGTCCCCTCCGCCGTCGTCGTGTCACCGGCAAAGGCGCGGAGCATGGCAGCGTGGTCGAACTGGCCCTCCCACTTAGCCACCACAAAAGTGGCCACGCAGTTCCCCAGCAGGTTCACCACCACGCGCATGGAGTCCATCAAGCGGTCCGCGCCAAGGAGGAGGGCCACGCCGGCCACCGGGAAGATCCCCAGCGCACCGGCGGTGGCGGAGAGCGCCAGGAACGCCGAACCGGGTACGCCGGCCATGCCTTTCGAGGTGAGCATGAGGACCCCAAGGGCGGCAAGTTGCTGGCCCAGGTCCAGGTTGTACCCGAAGGCCTGCGCCAGGAACAGGAGCGAGATGGACAGGTACAGCGCGGCACCGTCCAGGTTGAAGGAGTAGCCGGTGGGGATCACCAGGCCGGTGGTGGCACGGGAACAGCCGGCATTGGTCAGCTTGGTCATGATGCGCGGCAGCACGGATTCCGTGGAGGCGGTGCCCAGGGCCAGGACGAACTCTTCGCGCGTGTACTTCACGAACTGCCACAGCGGCACGCGCGGGTAGACCCATGCCACCACGAACAGCAGGCCGATGAACACCAGCGCTGCACCGTAGCAGGCAGCGATCAGCAGGGCGTAGGTGCCCAGCGAACCAAGACCGTACTGGCCAATGATGAATGCCATTGCGCCGAAGGCACCCACCGGAGCCACGCGCATCACCCAGCCCATGATCTTGAAGAACAGTTCCAGCACGGTTTCCATCAGGGTGAGCACGGGGAGGCAGCGTTCACGCCCGACGACGACGATCGCCGCGCCGAAGAACACTGCGAAGCACAGGACCTGCAGCAGGTTGTTGCTGGCAAAGGCGCCCACCACGCTGGTAGGGATGATCCCAAGGAGGAACGCGCCGGCATCCTTGGGCGGGGCGGTGGCGGTTTTCGCGTTGAGGGCGTCCTGGGAGAGCGACGCCGGATCGATGTTCAGTCCCGCGCCCGGTTGGAAAAGATTCCCCACCACGAGGCCGAAGACCAAGGCGAAGAGCGTGGCACCCGTGAAGTAGGCCAGTGCCTTCACTCCGACGCGGCCAACGGCCTTGACGTCGCTGACAGCGGCGATGCCCGTGACGATCACCAGGAAGATCAGCGGCGCGATGATCATCTTGATCAGTTGGATGAAGCCGTCACCCAAGGGGCGGAGGGCTGCGCCGATGCCGGGCCAGAAATGGCCGATCAGAACCCCCGCAACGACTGCTGCCAGGATCTGGATGAAAAGGGACTTGTAGAGCGGCTTCCTGGGTGCCCCGGTGTGTGGTTGCGGGGAGGGAGCTCGGTTGGCGGTGATGTTCATGCCAGGCCTGTTCGTTTGGGGACGGACGACAACAAGGGATGCCGCAGGGTCACGAGCAACGCTAGGGAGCCCATGTTTCCGGAAAGATAAATCCGTAATGCGGAATCATTAAGCCGACGGAGGCCGGCGGTGCGAAATGAGCCGGCAACTTATGTGACATGACAGCGCCACAGGCGGGTGACAGTATCCCCTTGTCTCAGCTGCACGGGCTGCATGCCAGCCCCGTAGAAAAGGAGCATCATGCCCCTCACTCCCCCCACCGACGCCGAACTGGACACGATGATCAGGGCCCGCCTCGCCTCGCTCGGCATCGACCTGAACCAACTCCCGCCCGGAACCACCAGCGATCCGGAGACGGGAAGCCCCGGACAGGCATCAGTGCTGGCCAGCCTGCGCAGCTTCATGCGCACCACGGTCGCCGAACTCAGCGCCTACCAACTGCCTTTCGCTGGCCCGGCAGGCAATGCGGACCCCGCGCTCTTGTCACAGCAGGCCGCCCCTCCCGCCCTGTACCCCTCGATCGACACTGCACGGAGGACGGCATGAACCCGGTGGGAAAGCTGGAGAACCAGCCCCTGGACCGCACCATCGACCGCCGGTCGTTCGTCAACAGGTTCGCCGTGTTGGCCGCGGCCACCTCACTCGGCGCGGCGGCGCTTCCCGCAGTTGCCCACGCAGCGCCGTCGTCCGCGGTGCCCGCCGGCATCAACCCGGATGCCTACGGCGACGTCCGGCCCGAGGCCCTGGCCGATATCACCGAGCTGACCATCTCGGAAGCGGCAAGCCTCATCCGGCAGGGCCGGCTCAGCGCAGAACTGCTGGTGGAGGCCTATCTGGACCGGATCGGCGCCTTTGATGCGAGCTACCAGGCGTTCAACCTCGTCGCCGCGGACGACGCCCTGGCCAGCGCCCGAGCCTTGGCCGGCGCGGCGTACAAGGGTCCCCTGCATGGCATTCCCCTCGCCATCAAGGACAACTACTACACCCGTGCCTATCCCACAACGGCCAACTCCTACATCTTCAAGGACTTCGTTCCGCCTTTTGACGCGACGGCGGTCTCGAGGCTGGCAGGGGCCGGCGGCATCGTCCTTGGCAAGACCCAGATGGGGCCGCTCGCCACCACCCGGGCCACCACGCCGGACGGCCGCGTCACCACGGTCAATGCGTGGACACCCGGGAACCCGCAGACGAATCCCGGCGGTTCCTCGTCCGGTTCAGCCACGGCAGTGGCCGCACGGATGGCAGCCTCCAGTGTCGGAACGCAAACAGGCGGCTCCATCACCGCGCCTTCCAACGCCCAGAACCTCACCGGGCTCAAGCCGACCATGGGCCGGGTTTCGTTGTACGGCATCATCCCCCTGAGCTACACCCGCGACCACCCTGGGCCCCTTGCCAGGGACGCAAAGGACGCCGCCATCATGCTGACCGCCATGGCGGGCGAGGACCCCAACGACCCGCGGACACTGGGGCTTCCGCCGGTTCCGGACCTGGTCCAGGCCGCCACCCCGGTGAGGCGCGGCAACAAGGTGACCATGCGCTGGGGTACCCGCGTGGGCGTCATCCCGGACTTCACCGCCGGGTCCTCGGAAACCGCGGCCGCACGGAAGGCCTTCCTGGACAAGCTCGCCGGGATTGAGGGCATCCAGGTGGTTGACGTGCGGCTGCCGGAGGACTGGGACACCCTCACCAGCACGGCCTTCAACAATGTCCGGCTGCCCGAACGCAGCGAGCCCTTCCTGCCGGTGCTGCGCAAGGACCTGCGCAGCTTCGGGGTCTCCGTCACCGGCTGGCTCCAGGGTTCCATGCTCGGGGCCAACGAGTACGTGCTGGGCCAGCGTGCCAAGGTCCTCCTGCTCGAACGCGTATTGAACGACCTCTTCGAGCAGTGCGACGTTGTGCTGCAGACCAGCCCCAACCCGTTTGACGCCATCGGCCTGCCGGAACTCGCCCTGCCCATCGGCTTCGACTCCGCGGGCGTTCCCATCGGCACCATCCTGGGCGGCCAGCCCTTCGCCGAAGACCGGCTTCTTGCCGTAGCTGCGGCCTACCAGGCCGTGACGGACTGGCACCTGCGGCGCCCGGCCAACCCTGCCGGCGAATCCCCCGAGGCAATCTCCGTTGATCCGTCCAAGTCCCGGAAGCCCTTCAGCAAGAGCGCCCGGGGCAAGGTGGCGGCTTCGCCGGTCCCGCCGGGCCGGGGCCGCCTCGAGGCGCACGAGGTTGCCGAGCTGTCCCAGTAGCCGGTCCCCCCAAGCCCTCGGTCCGCCCCCTCCCCAAGCGGGCGGACCGGGACGTCCCCGTTTCAGTCCGCAGCCGGCAGCCCTTCGGCCTGCACCACCACAGCACCGCTCGACGTCGTGTCCTCCCTAAGCATCCAGCCCACCCGCTTCACCGTTCGCAGCATCACAACGCTCTCCACCAGTTCGATGTCCGGGACCTTCTGCTGCAGCGCCAGCTCGGCGTTCATAACATCCGCCAGGGACTGCAGCCACATGATGATCACGAAATTGGTGGGGCCGGTGGTGGAAGCGCTGAGCCGGACATTGCTGATGGTGCGGATTTCGGCGGCGGCAGCCTCATGCCGGCCCGCCGGAACATTCGCGAACCACTGGCAGGTCACCGGGTAGGAGGAGTAGGCCTGCGCGATTTCGCACCGGAACAGCAGGATGCCGCTGGCCAGCACCCGATTCAGCTGCCGCTGCACCGTCGCCGGATGGCGTCCCAGCCCCCGCGCGATGTCCGCCGCGGTGGCGCGTCCGTCCCGTGCCAGGTACGGCAGCAAGTCCAGGTGGCTGGCCGGCAGTTCCCCCTGTGGGCCGGGCCGCCGCGCCGCCGTACCGGCCGAGGCGCCAAGGGTCCTCAGCGCTGCCAGCTGGGATCGGTCCAGGACGTTCAGGCGCCACTCATCCGCGCTCGTGTGCAGGCGTGTGCACAGCGCCGTCTGGTATTTGGTGAGCCCCTCGACGGTCTTCAGCCTGGAAACCACCCGGCTGCTGAACTCGTCCAGTGATTTCGTGATGACAGTCAACATCAGGTCCCGGTTGCTGGCCGCCTCCTCCACGGTGACGATCTCCGGGACGGCGGCCAGTTGCGCCGTGACATGGTCGCGCAGGTGCATCTCGCAGTCCACGGCAACGAACGCGAGGAGCATCTGCTGGGGATCCCCCACCAGGTGCGCCGTGACCCACGCGGCCCCGGTTGATGCCAGCCGCTCCCACCGGCCGGCCAGCGTGGTGGCATGGACGCCCAGCACCTTTGACGCATCTGCCCAGCCCAGCCTCGGAGACGACTGCAGGACCTGGATGAGCGCCAGGTCCTCTTCGCTGAGTTCCACTGGTGCCCTCCCTTTCGCCTGCACGAATCCTGCCTAACCAGCGCGCTTCCAGAATATTTCCAGCGCTTTCGCTGCATGTGAACTGCGCCACTCCAGAATAGTCGACAGACCCGGAACACCAATCCAAGGAGTAGCCAGTGCCCGTTACAGAAGATGCCCAGGAACTGCAGGGGGAGCTCGTCCGCCTCCGCCATGACCTGCACAGGCATCCGGAAATCGGGCTCCATCTTCCACGGACCCAGGAGAAGGTCCTCCAGGCCCTGGACGGGCTTCCCTTCGAAATCACCCTGGGCAAGGAAACCACCTCCGTCACCGCGGTGCTTCGCGGCCGTGGCGGCACCGATTCCGGAAACACCACAACCGATCGGCCCGCGGTCCTCCTCCGCGCGGACATGGACGGCCTCCCGGTGCAGGAAAAGACAGGGGTGGACTACTCATCGCGGGCGGACGGCGCCATGCACGCCTGCGGCCACGACCTGCACACCTCGATGCTCGCCGGGGCCGCCACGCTCCTCGCCGAGAAGCAGCACCAGCTCCAGGGCGACGTCGTCCTGATGTTCCAGCCCGGCGAAGAAGGCTGCGACGGAGCAAGCTACATGATCCGCGAAGGCGTCCTGGACGCCGCCGGTCCCCGAGTCCAGGCGGCCTACGGGATGCACGTGTTTTCCTCCCTCGAGCCGCATGGCACCTTTTGCACGAAGCCCGGCGTGATGCTCAGCGCCTCGGACGGGCTTGAAGTCACGGTACTCGGCGCCGGCGGCCACGGCTCCGCCCCCCACGCGGCAAAGGACCCCGTGACCGTGGCGGCCGAGATGGTCACCGCCCTGCAGGTCATGGTGACCCGGCAGTTCAACATGTTCGATCCCGTGGTGCTCTCGGTGGGCGTGCTCCACGCGGGCACCAAGCGGAACGTCATTCCCGAAACGGCGCGCATCGAGGCGACGGTCCGGACGTTCTCCGAAGCATCCCGCCTGAGGATGAGGGAGGCCGTGCCGCGCCTGCTCCAGGGCATCGCGGCCGCGCACGGGGTGGAAGTCCACGTTGACTACCAGGAGGAATACCCCCTCACCATCACCAACGAGGACGAAACTCATACCGCGGAAAAGGTCATTTCAGGGCTCTTCGGCGAGCGCCGCCTTTCCCGCTGGGCCACTCCCCTGAGCGGCTCCGAGGACTTCTCCCGGGTACTGGCCGAAGTGCCGGGCACCTTCGTCGGGCTCAGCGCCGTCGCCCCTGGCGGCGATCCGGCCACCTCACCCTTCAACCACTCGCCTTACGCAACGTTCGACGACGGCGTGCTGGCTGACGGGGCAGCGCTTTACACGGAACTCGCCACCTCGCGCCTGGCGGCGCTTGCAGCGGCGTCCTAGCCGCCGTCGCCATCCCAACCCATCCCCGCCATCCTCTTCACCACGATCCTGAGGAAGTAACCATGTCCATGGCAGTAACCAAGCAGCAGACTGGACGCGTGTCCACTGCTAAGACCATCGTCGGAACCGGCATCGGCAACGCCGTGGAATGGTACGACTGGGCCATCTACGCCACATTCACGCCCTTCATCGCCAGCCAGCTCTTCAGCAAGGCCGACCCGGCGTCGGCGGTGCTGTCCACGTTGGCGATCTTCGCCGTCGGCTTCGTGGCACGGCCCTTCGGCGGCTTCCTCTTCGGCTGGATCGGCGACAGGGTGGGCCGGAAGACGTCCATGACGCTCGCCGTCGGGCTCGCCTCCTTGGGCAGCCTGATGATCGGCATCGCGCCCACGTTCGCAAGCATCGGCGCCTGGGCCTCGCTCATGCTGCTGGTGGCCCGCCTGGTGCAGGGCCTGGCGCACGGCGGTGAGCTGCCGTCGTCGCAAACCTACCTCTCCGAAATGGCACCCAAGGAGCACCGCGGGTTCTGGGCAACGCTGATCTACACGTCCGGCACAGTGGGCATCCTGTTCGGCACCCTGCTGGGCGCAGTCCTGAACATGACGCTGACCACCGAGGCCATGAACGCCTGGGGCTGGCGGATTCCGTTCCTCCTGGGCGCGGCAATGGGCCTCTACGCACTGATCATGCGGTCACGGCTGCACGAGACCGAGGCTTTCGAAGGCGAGTCCACCGCCGAAAAGCGTGCGCCCATCTGGCCGCAGATTGTCCGCCACCGCAAGCAGGCGCTGCAGGTAGTCGGGCTCACGGTGGGCCTCACGGTGATCTACTACATCTGGGGCGTCGTGGCACCGAGCTACGCCACCACAGCCCTGAAGATCGACCGCGGCGAGGCGCTGTGGGCAGGCGTGATCGCCAACATCGTGTTCATCGCTGCACTCCCCTTCTGGGGCAAGCTGTCCGACCGCATCGGACGCAAAAAGGTCCTGTGGTGCGGCGCAATCGGTGGAGGGATACTGCATTTCCCCATGACGTGGCTGCTGAAGGACTCCGCGTGGCAGCTCGCGGTAAGCATGTCCGTCATGCTGATCTTCATCGCCGCAAGCGCCGCGATTGTTCCGGCCGTTTACGCCGAGCTTTTCCCCACCTCCATCCGCACGGTGGGCGTGGGCGTGCCGTACTCCATCTGCGTGGCGGCCTTCGGCGGAACGGCCCCGTACTTGCAGCAGTGGCTGGGCACCACCATGGGAGTGCCCCAGGTGTTCAACGTGTACGCCGTGGTCCTCCTGGCCATCAGCGCCGCATTCGTCTTCACAATTCCGGAGACAAAGGGCAAGGACCTGACCCACTAGGAATCCGGCCGCCTTCCCGGCACACCACCAGTCCCCTGCCGCACGCAAGTGCGGCAGGGGACTTTTTTGTCCGGTGCTGCCTTAGATGCGGGCGTGCATCCCGAAGCTGCGGGGCCGGCCGAACGAGGCCGCGCCAAGGAATTCGACGGCGACGAACGGCTCATCGCCCACCACCCATTCGTCGTGCCCGGGAGGCAGCGCATAGGTGTCGTGGGCGTGGATCGTTGACCGTCCGCCGTCGGCCGTTTCCACCTCCAGCTGTCCTGAGATGCAGTAGCCAAGGTGGTGGTGCTCGCAGTAGGCGGTCAACTCAGCTGGCCTGGCAGAGTCGGACCACCGCCAGCCCGGCGCGAGGATCAGCCGCGCCACGGAGTAGTCGTCAACGGTGACAAGGTCGAATTCCGCCTTATCCGGGCAACGCTTCGAGTCCGGTGAATCCAGGGACTTGACCGCCAGCGCCCTGATGAAATTTGCCGTCATGAGGTCACAGCCTGTGAGTGATGGTGGGAACGCCCGGCGCGGACCAGGCGATGGTTTTGGATGCCGCCGAGCGGCGAAGTTTATCGAGACCACATAGCCGCATGCGCCTCTGCCCCGGCGCACGCCCATCCACCGGACCCTGCCGATGTATCTCTAACCGTATCCCTGCGGCGCCTGAAGTCAATGGGAAATTTGTTGGGGGCCCGCAACCCGGTTCGCCTTGACTACTCGCCCCACCCTTCCCTAAGCTTTTCATAAAGCAGAATCTAATTTCCACAAAGCGGAAACACAAGCAGCTCCGCCGCAAGGGAAGATAGATCAAAGCCCTCCTTGGAAGGACCTACGATGACGTACACAGTGAACTGCTCCATCCTCCTCACGGAACTGCCGCTGCTCGAACGCCCTGCAGCAGCCAAGGCAGCCGGCTTTGACGCTGTCGAGTTCTGGTGGCCGTTCGAGGCCTCCGTGCCCGAGGACTCCGAGGTGACCCGATTCGAGAACGCCATCAAGGACGCCGGCGTCCAGCTCACGGGCCTGAACTTCAATGCCGGCAACATGCCGGGAGGCGACCGTGGACTGGTGTCCTGGATGGGACGCGAGTCCGAGTTCAAGGACAACATCGATGTTGTGACCGGCATCGGTGAGCGCCTTGGCTGCAAGGCCTTCAACGCCCTCTACGGCAACCGGCAGGACGGCTTCACCCCCGAAGAGCAGGACGAGTTGGCGGTCAGGAACCTCGCGGCCGCAGCAGAAGGCGTCGCCCGGATCGGCGGCACAGTCCTCCTCGAACCTGTCAGCGGGGCACCCAGGTATCCGCTCCTCACGGCGGAGGACGCACTCAGGGTCATCGCCCGCGTGAAGGCGGAGGCCGGCGTCGGGAACATCAGGCTCCTCGCGGACTTCTACCACCTGTCCGTCAACGGCGACGACGTCGAAGCCGTTATTGAGAACCACGCCAAGGACTTCGGCCACATCCAGATCGCCGACAACCCTGGCCGCGGCGCCCCCGGAACGGGCACGCTCCCCCTGGGCGAATGGATCGCCCGCAGCCGCGAACTCGGCTACACGGGCTACATCGGCCTCGAGTACAAGGAACCCCAGGAAACCGCGTTCAGCTGGGCCACCCGCGAACACGCCTCCAACTAGACCCAACTAGGTAGCAGCAAGTGTCGTTTTGAACGCTCAGAACGACACTTAGCGCTACCCAGTTGGGTCCGGCATACACCACGCAGACTTCAGGAAAGAGAACCACCATGAGCAACGTTGCAGTTATCGGACTCGGAATCATGGGCCTGCCCATGGCCATCAACCTGGTCAAGGCCGGCCACGCCGTCACCGGCTTCAACCGCAGCCGGGACAAGATCGACAAGCTCGTCTCGGAAGGCGGCAAGGGCGCCGCGAGCATCGCTGACGCCGTCAAGGATGCCGACGTCGTCATCACCATGGTGCCGGACTCCCCCGACGTTGAGGGCGTAGTCAGCGGCAAGGACGGCGTGTTCGCCAACGCGAAGCAGGGCACCCTGTGGATCGACGCCTCCAGCATCCGCCCGGACGTGGCGGTCCGCCTCGCGGCCGAGGCCAAGGAAGCCGGCATCCGCCCGCTCGATGCCCCGGTCTCCGGCGGCGAACAGGGCGCCATCGACGCCGTCCTCTCCATCATGGTTGGCGGCGACAAGGCAGACTTCGACGCCGCGCAGGACGTCCTGAACGCCGTCGGCAAAACCATCGTCCACGTGGGCCCCTCCGGCTCCGGCCAGACCGTCAAGGCTGCGAACCAGCTGATCGTCGCGGTCAACATAGAAGTCCTGTCAGAAGCAGTAGTCTTCCTCGAGGCCTACGGCGTGGACACGGACGCCGCCCTCAAGGTGCTCGGCGGTGGCCTGGCCGGCTCCAAGGTCCTGGACCAGAAGGGCCAGAAGATGCTGGACCGCAACTTCGATCCCGGCTTCCGCCTGGCCCTGCACCACAAGGACCTGGGCATCGTCACCTCAGCCGCCCGTGAGGCCAACGTCGCCATCCCGCTCGGCGCGGTCGCCGCACAGCTCGTAGCCGCCACCGTCAACCAGGGCGACGGCGCACTGGACCACTCCGGACTCTTCAAGCAGGTCCTCCAGCTCAGCGGCAGGAAATAGGCACCGGCGCCAAAGGCGCCTAAGAAACACCAGCAGGGTGCCCGCCGTCGTACATAAAACGACGGCGGTCCCCTCACCACACCCAAAAACACTCAGACTTCGCCCCAAGAGGGGCACAACAAGGAGCACCCCATGAGCAAGATGCGTACCGTTGATGCAGCGGTGGCCATCCTGGAAAAGGAAGGCGCCATCGAGGCGTTCGGCCTGCCAGGCGCCGCCATCAACCCCTTCTATTCCGCAATGCGCGCCCACGGCGGCATCCGCCACACCCTGGCCCGCCACGTTGAGGGCGCCAGCCACATGGCGGACGGTTTCAGCCGCGCCAAGGACGGCAACATCGGCATCTGCATCGGCACCTCCGGCCCGGCCGGAACGGACATGATCACCGGGCTTTACGCCGCCTGGGCAGACTCCATCCCCATGCTCTGCATCACCGGCCAGGCGCCGGTGGCCAAGCTGCACAAGGAAGACTTCCAGGCCGTGGACATCGAGTCCATCGCCAAGCCCGTGACCAAGATGGCCATGACCATCCTGGAGCCCGGCCAGGTTCCCGGCGCGTTCCAGAAGGCCTTCCAGCTGATGCGCTCCGGCCGCCCCGGCCCCGTGCTGCTGGACCTGCCCATCGACGTGCAGCTGGCCGAGATCGAGTTCGACATCGACACCTACGAACCCCTGCCCATCGAAAAACCGAAGGCCTCCCGCAAGCAGCTGGAGAAGGCATTGGACATGCTCACCGCGGCCAAGCATCCGCTGATCGTGGCCGGCGGCGGCATCATCAATGCCGGCGCCTCTGAACAGCTGGTTGAGCTGGCCGAGATCCTGAACATCCCGGTCATCCCCACGCTGATGGGCTGGGGCACCATCCCGGACGACCACCGGTTGATGGCCGGCATGGTGGGCCTGCAGACGAGCCACCGCTACGGCAACGAGAACTACCTGCAGAGCGACTTCGTGATCGGCATCGGCAACCGCTGGGCCAACCGCCACACCGGCGGCCTGGAAACCTACACGGCCGGCCGCACGTTCGTACACATCGACATCGAGCCCACGCAGATCGGCCGGGTATTCTCCCCGGACCTGGGCATCGCGTCCGACGCCGGTGCGGCGCTGGCAGGGCTGGTTGAGCTCGCCAAGGAGCGCAAGGCGGCAGGCTCCCTGCCGGACTACGGCGCCTGGGTTGCCGAATGTGCCGAGCGGAAGGCATCCCTGCACCGCAAGACCCACTTCGAGAACATCCCCATCAAGCCGCAGCGCGTGTACGAGGAAATGAACAGGTCCTTCGGCCGCGACACCATCTACGTGTCCACGATCGGCCTGTCCCAGATTGCCGGCGCGCAGATGCTGCACGTATTCGGCCCGCGCAAGTGGATCAACGCCGGCCAGGCAGGCCCGCTGGGCTGGACCGCCCCGGCAGCCCTCGGCGTCGTCCGCGGCAAGCCCGACGAAACCGTGGTGGCCCTCTCCGGCGACTACGACTTCCAGTTCATGATCGAGGAACTGGCCGTGGGCGCGCAGTTCAACCTGCCGTACATCCACGTGGTGGTGAACAACTCCTACCTGGGCCTGATCCGCCAGTCCCAGCGTGGCTTCAGCATGGAGCAGAACGTGTCCCTGGCGTTCGAGAACATCAACAGCACGCACCTGTCCGAGGAGACCCGCGGCTACGGGGTGGACCACCTGAAGGTGGCCGAGGGCCTGGGCTGCAAGGCCGTACGCGTGGAGGACCCCAACGATCTCGCCGCCGCCTTCGACAAGGCCAAGGCCCTCATGGGCGAATTCCAGGTTCCCGTGGTGGTGGAAGTGATCCTCGAAAAGGTCACCAACATCTCCATGGGACTGGAAATCAACGCCATCAACGAGTTCGAGGAACTGGCAGAGACCGCTGCCGATGCGCCCACCTCCATCCTGGCGCTGCAGGCCTGACCATGCGGATCGTCATTGCCCCGGACAAGTTCAAAGGATCCCTGTCCGCACCGGAAGTGTGTGCGCACTTGGAGAAGGGCCTGCAACGCGGGGCCGAAACGGCACACATCCACAACCTGGATGTGGTCCGGATTCCGGTGGCCGACGGCGGCGAGGGCACCCTCGACGCCGCCGTCGGCTCCGGTTTCACACGCCGCGGCGCGGTGGTGGCAGGACCCACCGGCGACGCGGTCATGGCGGAGTTTGCCGTCCGCGGCAATGAAGCGGTCATTGAAATGGCGGCTGCCTCGGGCCTGGCCCTGCTCCCCGCCGGTGCCCTGGTGAACGGACGGCCAGGCCCGACGGCGGCACGCACCGCCACCAGCATGGGCACGGGCCAGCTCATCCGCGCCGCCCTGGACGCCGGCTGCAACCGCATCATCCTCGGGGTGGGCGGCAGCGCCAACACCGACGGCGGCGCCGGCGTCCTGCAGGGCCTCGGCGCCAGGTTCCTGGACAGTGCGGGCCGCGAACTTCCGGCCGGCGGGGCGGCACTGGCCCACCTGGACCGGATCGACCTCAGCGGATTCGAACCCCGGCTGAAGGACACGCGCTTTGTGCTGGCGTCCGACGTCGACAATCCCCTGCTAGGTGCCCGGGGCGCCGCGGCGATCTTCGGCCCGCAGAAGGGCGCCGCACAACAGGACGTCGAGCTGCTCGACGCCGCCCTGGCCAGGTTTGTCGAAGTCCTGGCCAGGGAGATCGGATTCCGCGCGGTGAAGGCCGCCGAGGCTCCCGGTGCCGGGGCAGCCGGCGGCGTTGGCTACGCAGCCATCGCCGTGCTGGCCGCGACGCGGCGGCCGGGAATCGACGTCGTCCTGGAATTCACGGAAGTGGAGCAGAAACTTGCCGGCGCCCACCTGGTGATCACCGGCGAAGGCAGCTTGGATGAGCAGAGCCTGCTCGGCAAAACACCCCTGGGTGTGGCGCGGGCAGCCGCAGCTCAAGGGGTCGCGGTGATCGCCGTGTGCGGACGGTCCACCCTTACGCAGGGCGAGGCGAATGCCGCCGGATTCGAGGACGTTTACGCTTTGACGGAACTCGAAAGCAATGTAGACAGGTGCATAGCAGGGGCAGCGCAGCTTCTGGAGCAGTTGGGCACCCGGATCGGCGGACGGCTGGCAGCCAACACGCCTGCCACCGCAAGCACCAAGGAGGACCTCCGTGTCTGAAGAACGTCTTGACCTCGTCATCCGGGGCCGGCGCATCCTTACCACCGCCGGCATCGCGCCGCGCGAGGTTGGCGTCCGCAACGGCAAAATCGTCGCGATCGAACCGCTCGGCACCAACCTGGCCGGCACCGAGGTCCTGGAACTGGCCGACGACGAAACCCTGATCCCCGGCCTGGTGGACACCCACGTCCACGTCAACGAACCCGGCCGCACCGAGTGGGAGGGCTTCGCCTCGGCCACCCGCGCCGCGGCGGCGGGCGGCGTGACCACCATCATCGATATGCCGCTGAACTCCGTCCCGCCCACCACTACGGTGGAAAACCTGAAGCTCAAGCGCGAGGTGGCCGAGGACCAAGCGTTCATCGACGTCGGATTCTGGGGCGGTGCCGTCCCCGGCAACAAGGCCGACCTGCGCCCCCTGCATGACGAGGGTGTCTTCGGCTTCAAGTGCTTCCTCCTGCACTCCGGCGTGGACGAGTTCCCGCACCTGGACGCGGACCAGATGGAGGAGGACATGAAGGAACTCAAGTCCTTCGACTCCCTCATGATCGTCCACGCCGAGGACCCGCACACCATCGACCGCGCACCGCACCCCGGCGGCGCCCATTACTCCACGTTCCTGGCCTCCCGCCCCCGCGGTGCCGAGAACAAGGCCATCGCCGAGGTCATCGAACGGGCCCGCCGCACCGGTGCGCGCGCCCACATCCTGCACCTGTCGTCGTCAGACGCGCTGCCCATGATTGCCTCCGCAAGGCGCGACGGTGTCAAGCTCACCGTTGAGACGTGCCCGCACTACCTGACGCTGACGGCGGAGGAGATCCCGGACGGCGCAACGGCCTACAAGTGCTGCCCGCCCATCCGCGAGGCCTCCAACCGGGAACTGCTCTGGCAGGGGCTGCTGGATGGCACCATCGACTGCATCGTCTCGGACCACTCCCCCTCCACACTGGACCTCAAGGACCTGGAAAACGGCGACTTCGCCGTGGCCTGGGGCGGCGTCTCATCGCTCCAGCTGGGCCTGTCCCTGATCTGGACGGAGGCCCGGGACCGCGGCATCCCGCTCGAGCAGGTGGTGTCCTGGATGGGCGAAAAACCCGCCGCCCTGGCGCAGCTCTCCGGCAAAGGCCAGCTGGCGGTGGGGTTCGAAGCCGATTTCGCCGTTTTCGCTCCGGACGAAGCCTTCGTGGTGGACGTCTCCAAGCTCAAGCACAAGAATCCCATCACCCCCTACGATGGCAAGGCCCTCTCCGGCGTGGTCCGCAAGACGTTCCTGCGCGGCGCCTTGGTGGACGGCAAGACCCCCATGGGCAAGCTGATCCGCCGCGGCGGAGCCTAGGACGCGCCATGGCAGTGGAAGCCCACCATCCGAGGGGGTTGTCCCGGCATCCTGTTCCGGCCGAGCGCCCTGCTGCCCAGCCTCCCCGGGCAGCTGCCCGCGGCCTTGCCGTGTGGGTGGTCCCCAGGGAAGGCACCAGTCCCGAACTCATCGCCCGCGCCGCCCAACTGGTGCTTGCCCGGGCCCTCCAGACCGCTCCGGAGGCGGAAGTCCACGTGCCTGCCGCCGGAGCACCCACACCCGCGACACCCAGCCAGTCAGCGTCGGAGAACCCAGGCGGTAAGCAGGACGACGACGGTACGCGCCTCCCGCCGTCGGCCGGCCCTGTCAGCAGGGTGGCCGTGGACCTGGCGGCGGATACCGTCCTGCTGGACGGGCGCCCGGTGCCGCTGACAGGCGTCGAATTCAAGGTGCTCAGGTACTTGGTGACCCACCTGTCGCGGCCCGTGGACCGGGAGGAATTGCAGGCGTTCCTGGAGTCGCTGCAATTTCCCGGTGCGTCAGCCCGGGCCATCGATGTGTATGTGGGCCGGATCCGCCGGAAACTCGGGAATGCGCGCCATGCCGTTGCCACCGTCCGGGGCGGCGGATACCAGTTTGTGCCCGGTCCCTGCGCCACGGTTCGCGGCCCGGCGGAATACTGCATATGACGCCGGAGTTGTATGACTAAGCGGAAACCCGCTTCACTTGATGTTTTGCCATTACCTGACAAAGACTTCCAAAGGAATGCCATGAGCCAGACCCTGACCACCAAGCTTCAGCCCGGAACCCAGGCCCCTGATTTCACCCTCCAGGACGCCCAGGGCCGCGGGACTGCCTTGGCCGACTACCGTGGCAAGAACGTCATTGTGTACTTCTACCCCAAGGCCGCCACCCCGGGCTGCACCACCGAGGCCTGCGACTTCCGCGACAGCCTGGCCTCCCTGCAGGGCAAGGGCTACGAGGTCATCGGCATCTCCCCCGACGCCCCCGAGGCCCTGGCCGGCTTCACGGGCGACTTCTCCCTGACCTTCCCGCTGCTCTCCGACCCCGACCACGCCGTTGCCTTGGCCTACGGCGCCTGGGGCGAGAAGCTCGTCAAGGGCGAAATCGTCGAGGGCATCGTCCGCTCCACCGTGGTGGTGGACCCCGAAGGCAAGGTCACCCTGGCCCAGTACCAGGTGAAGGCCGACGGCCACGTCGCAGCCCTGAAGGAAGCCCTGGGCATCTGACGCTCTCTCACTTAACGCGGCATTTCCCCGGACGCTCTCGCACTTAACGCGGCATTTCGACCAACGCTCCCGCACTGCGCACCTGCGCACTGCGGGAGCGTTCAGGGTTTAAGGCTCTGCCCCCTTCGCCGCCCGCTCGTCTGCCGCCGCCTGCTCGTCTGCGGCCGCCCGGGCGTAGGAGACTGAGATCCGCCGGTAGACCGGGGTCAGGAAGGCCAGTAGCGCGGCCACAACCATGATGGTGCCGGCAACCAGGAACACCAGGGCGATCCCGCGGGAGGTGCCTTCGCCCAGGAGCGGAGCCAACTGGGCGGCGCCGTCGGCGGAGCGTGCGTAGGGGATGATCCAGAACTGGGCGATCGGTGCGATGAGGAATGCCGTGACCGGCGAGGCCGCGGACTCGAACGCCATGGCGAATCCGAACACCCGGCCCTGCCGCTGCAACGGCACCACCTGCTGGATGACGGTCTGCTCCGCCGCCTCCACAAAAGGCACCAGGACCAGGTACGCCCAGATTCCGGCGATGTAGAGCCATGCCCACTCCCGCAGCGTGAACACCGCCCCGAGGACCCCCATCAGGACCACGGCGAGGAGCAGGGTGCGCAGCGGGTTGGACCCCAGCCCGAACTTTCCGATCAGGGCACCGCCCACCAATATCCCGGTGAAGCCGACAGCAGAGAAGATGCCCCACAGCTCTACCGGGAACATTTCCAGGCCGTACGGGTCCATCAACGCCATGTACACGCCACCGATGAAGTTGTTGAACGTGGAGAAGAGGATCAGTGCGAAAAGCCCCGAAATGGCCAGCACTGCGGCGAGGGAGCCGCGCAGGTCGAACCCGCCGTGGGCGTCGGTTGCAGCCGCGCGCACCTCCTCGGGCATGCGCAGGGTGAGCAGGTGCGCGAACGCGAGTGCGGTGAGCACCAGGGCGGCTCCGATGGTCCAGCCCATGCCCAGCAGTCCCACCGAGAGCCCGGAAAGCACTGAAGTGACAATGAACATCAGTCCCTGCACCATGCCCACCAGCCCGTTGGCGTTAGCGCGCCGGTCCGGCTCGATGAGGATGGTGACAGTGGTGGAAAGGGCGATGTTCCGCATGTTCTCCACCACGGCGCCGATCAGGACGACCAGGACGAAAATCCAGAACCACGGCCGCGCCAGGTCCAGCAGCGCCGACGAGGGCGTCAGCAGGAACATGACCCCGGACAGCACGAACATCACCAGGGTGAAGGCAGCGGCAAAGCGCATCACGGCCAGTTTGCGGTAGCGGTCCACAAAAGTGCCGAAGCTGATGCTGGAAAGGGCGATCAGCAGCATATAGGCGCCGCCCACCACTCCGGTAGCTATGACGTTGCGCGTTTCCAGGTACACCCAGAACGTCAGCGCGAACCAGAGGTAGCTGGTGGTGACATTGGCGAGGGCGGTGTTCACCAGGATCCCGGTGAAGGTGCGGGAGCGCTGGGCCGGAGTGCGCAGCGAAGTGTCGACGGCGTCCGGATCAGTGAGGTGCGGAGCCTCCCCTACCTCCACGGGCGCGGACGTGTCCGCCATGTCCTCGCTGGGTCTTTTCCCGCCGTCGGAAGCCGAAGCGGCGCGCGGCCGGACCGGTTCCTGCTCGGTCATGCGTCCCAGTGTAGTGACAACTGACACTCATGGACACGGCCAGGACCAGCAAGAGGGGGTCAGCGTTGGTCGCGGTCGTTGAATTCAACATCCAGTTCGTAGTGGCGGAACTCCGTTTCACGGTTCACTTCCCCGTCGACCACCACTTCGTGGTCAAGCTGGCGTTGAACCCGGCTGTCCAGGACCTGGAGTTCCTGGTCAGACACCTTTTCCAAATCATCCGGGAACTGGTCTTCCGGAGTGAGGTGCAGCTTATCGTTCATTGACCGCCATGCCTTCCTGCAGTTGCCTGGCTGCCCAGTCTAGCGCTGCTTGCGCGCCGTTGCCGGACTCCCTGCCCGGTGACAGGATGGCCGCATGGCGATCCACGTCCGTCCCGCAACAACGTTCGAGGACGTCAAAACCGTGCTGGGGCCAAAGCGGCCGGACGCGAACGTGTGCTGGTGCCTGAGCTACCGCGTCCCGTCCAGGCTGAACCAGGCCCTGCGCGGGACCGAGCGCGGGGACCTGGTCAGGCAGTTGGTGGCGGAGGATCCTCCGCCAGGGGTTTTAGCGTACGACGGCGATGAGCCAGTTGGGTGGGCAGCGGTCCACCCGCGTGCGGACACGAGTTTCGCCGGCAACCGGAAGATCCCGCACGTGGACAGCCTGGACGTGTGGTCCGTCTGGTGTATCAGGGTGCGGCCGGGATACCGCGGCAGGGGCATTTCGCACCATTTGCTGGCTGGCGCCGTGGACCTGGCCCGGAGCTATGGCGCACCGGCCGTAGAGGGCTATCCGGTGGATAACGGCGGCAGGAAAGTGGACCTCACCATGGCCTATGTGGGCACCCGGAAACTGTTCGAGGACGCGGGTTTCAGCAAGGCCGCGGACACGGAGTCAGTCCTGAATGGCTTCCCGCGGGTGCTGATGCGACTTGAGTTGCAGCCGCGCTGAAGACGCCCAGACCTTAGGGGGCCCAGGGCTGAAAGGCGTCAGGGCTTCTTCCACCAGCTACCCGGCCAGCCCTCATCAATTGCCCACAGCGCCAGGAGCAGCGCGTCGGCAGTCATGAGGCCAGCAATAAGGTACGCCCACCCTGTAAACCAACTCATCGCAATCTCCTGACTTGGTAAAACCCCCAGCCACTCGATTGCTCATAAGTGTGGCACTTAAAGCGCCGCTACGGAACGGCTCCAGTCCGCAGTCCTGAAAAGCGCTTCCAACCTGTGGTGCGCTTCGGTTTCCAGCTTGAGGCGGCGGGTCAGCTTCTCCACCTGCTGGGACATTTCGGCGCCTAACGGAAGCCTGTCCCCCGGCCAGCTCCAGACCTCCCGCGATTCCGCCAAGGCCTCGGCCAGCGCACTGGCGGCAGCGCGCACCTTCCGCCTGTGAAAGTAGACGCGCAGTAACGCCCGGCCCTTGACAAGGGCCGCATCCAGGGCCGCGCAGGCCAGGGCAGTGACCGCCTGGTCTTTGATGTTGATTTGTCGCATGGGCTGCACCTTCTCCGAGCCGTTCAGCTTCCCGGCGGGTCGTCTTTGACCCTCGTCCGTGGAAGCTGCTGCCTGTCTTCGAGTGTCCCGCGCGCACCTCAACGTCCAGGCAAGCCGGCCTAAGGATTTCCGCAAGATCGGGTAACGCGGCATCTGTTGTAGTCTCTTGACACCACAGCCTGACTGCTTTTCAATATTACGTATGCTGAAATAACAGTTCCATGATGCGGAATCCGCGTAGCAGTCCTGCTGTTGCCGGCGCCGGAAAGGCCGGCCTCCGCATAGCCGTCGCCATGGATGCCAGCAGATCGCACCTAGGAACCAGCCAGCATGAAGCTTGCCGAATTCAACAGCGCGGACCCCGGGCGGGCCGCGGAAACCTTGAGGCCCTGCATCGACGTCACACGATGGGTGGATGCCATCACGGCCAGCCGCCCGTTCACCAGCAAGGACGCCCTGCTCGCTTACGCGTCGCAGGCAGCCAGCCCCTTCACCCCTACTGAGGTTGAGGCCGCCATGGCGCACCATCCGCGCATCGGGGAACGTCCGACGGCGGCCAGCACCGAAGCGTCCATGTCCCGTTCCGAGCAGGCCGGGGTAGATCCTGCGGACACCGCCATCGCCGAAGCCCTGGCCCGCGGCAACAGGGATTATGAGGAGAAGTTCGGGCGGGTTTTCCTCATCCGGGCCGCCGGCCGCACCGCTCCGGAAATCCTGCAGGCCCTGAACGAACGGCTGGCGAACTCCCCGGCCGAAGAAGACACCATCGTGGCCCAGCAGCTGCGCGAAATCGCCGTACTCCGGCTTGAAGGACTGATCACCGAATGAGCGTCTCGCACATCACTACGCACATCCTCGACACCGGCGCCGGACGCCCGGCGGCGGGAGTCGCCGTCGTCCTTTACCGGAATGATGGCGGCACCTGGCGCCACGTTGCAGATTCCACCACCGACACCGACGGCCGCGCCAAAGACCTAGGACCGGAACGGCTGGAGGCCGGGCACTACAAACTCAACTTCGCCACCGGCGACTACTACGCGGGCCTGCAGACAGCCACGTTCTTCCCCGAGGTTGACCTGGTGTTCGAGGTGACCGGGCCGGAGCACTACCACATCCCCCTCCTCCTGAGCCCGTTCGCCTACTCCACCTACCGCGGCAGCTGAGGGCCGCGAAAAATGTAGGCTTGAAGCATGCCTTCTGAACAACCCCCCGCCGAGCGGCGCGAAGTTACGGTCCGCCGTGCGCCCAAGTATGTGCCGTTCCTCATCCTCGGCGCACTGGTGGGCATCGGGGCCGCAGCGGTGGCGGCCTACGCTGTTCCGGCGAACCCCAGCTTCGACGCCGGCGCCGTCTTCGGGTTCTTTATGGTCCTGTTCGCCGGCGGTGGCGCCATCCTCGGCGCGGTGCTGGCACTGGTCCTGGACCGCCGCAGCGTCAGGCGGCAGGAGCGGGCCGTGGTGGAAGCCGTGCCGGACTCCGAGCCGGACACAGATCCCCAGCCGTAGGCCCGGTGCAACGGGCCCGGGTCACAAACGGGCTGCCGGAAAAGTCCTACCCCATGTCGTGAGATAATCGACCAGTGGCACGCGGCGATGGAAAACTTTCCCATGATCTTCTCCCTGGCGAAAAAGGCCCGCAGGACGCTTGTGGCGTCTTCGGAGTCTGGGCACCAGGTGAAGAAGTAGCAAAACTTACCTATTACGGGCTGTATGCACTGCAGCACCGCGGTCAGGAGTCGGCTGGTATTGCCACCAGCGACGGCAAGCGGATCAACGTCTACAAGGACATGGGACTCGTCTCCCAGGTCTTCGACGAGACCACGCTGAACACCCTGACCGGGCACCTGGCGGTAGGACACTGCCGCTACTCCACCACCGGCGCGAGCCACTGGGCCAACGCGCAGCCCACCCTCGGGGCCACGAGCACCGGCACCGTCGCCTTGGCACACAACGGCAACCTGACCAACACGGCCGAGCTCAACGCCATGATCCAGGAGCGCCACGGCGACCAGCTCACCGGCGAAATGAAGCAGGGCAACACCTCGGACACCGCCCTGGTCACCGCGCTGCTGGAGGGTGAACCGGGCAAGAGCCTCGAAGAGACCGCCATCGAGCTCCTGCCCAAGATCAAGGGCGGCTTCTGCTTCGTCTTCATGGATGAAGGCACGCTGTATGCCGCCAGGGACACCTACGGCATCCGCCCGCTGGTCCTTGGCCGGCTGGAGCGCGGCTGGGTGGTCGCTTCCGAGCAGTCCGGCCTCGCCACCGTGGGCGCCAGCTTCATCCGCGAAATCGAGCCGGGCGAATTCATCGCCATTGACGAGCAGGGCGTACGGTCGCAGCGTTTTGCGGAGCCGACGCCGGCCGGTTGCGTTTTCGAATACGTCTACCTTGCGCGTCCGGACGCCGCCATCGCCGGCCGTTCCGTGTATGAGTCCCGCGTGGAGATGGGCCGCCAGCTTGCCCGCGAGAACACGCAGGTGGCGGACATCGTCATCCCTGTCCCGGAGTCCGGCACGCCGGCAGCCGTGGGCTACGCCGAGGAATCCGGCATTCCCTTTGCCCATGGCTTCGTCAAGAACTCCTACGTGGGCCGCACCTTCATCCAGCCGTCCCAGACCCTCCGCCAGCTGGGTATCCGGCTGAAGCTCAACGCCCTCGAATCCGTGATCCGCGGCAAGCGCGTTGTGGTGGTGGATGACTCCATCGTCCGCGGCAACACCCAGCGCGCCATTGTCCGCATGCTCCGGGAGGCCGGGGCAGCCGCCGTCCACGTCAAGATCTCCTCCCCGCCCGTACAGTGGCCCTGCTTCTACGGCATCGACTTCGCCTCCCGGGCCGAGCTGATCGCCAACGGCGCCACCATCGACGAAATCTCGCAGGCCATCGGCGCGGACTCCCTGGCCTACATCTCCGAGGACGGGATGATCGGCGCCACCCGGCAGCCGCGGGAACGGCTCTGCACCGCCTGCTTCACAGGCAAGTACCCCATCGAACTTCCGGGCTCGGACAAGCTGGGCAAGAACCTGCTGGAACGCAAGGACCTCGGCGGACTGAAGCCCTCGCCGTCGGCCCTTCCGGGCGCAACAGCGGCCCTTTCCGTCGATTCCGAGGAGGATCCGGCGGAGAAGTCCGGAGCCACCGGGTGCGATCCCGGACCGGACTCCGAGTTTGAAAACCTGCTGACCGACGCCGATCTCGTGCCGGAGATTCATCAGGCAGTCACCACCCCCGACGCTGACAAGAAAGAGTCCGTATGACTTCCGCTGCTCCTGCCCCTGGCAACACCCCCGGTAACGCAGCCGGCATCACCTACGCCTCTGCCGGCGTCGACGTTGAAGCCGGGGACCGCGCCGTCGAGCTGATGAAGGGTGCCGTCAAGGCCACCCACAACTCCTCGGTGATTGGCGGGGTGGGCGGGTTCGCCGGCCTCTATGACGTCTCCAGGCTCCTGACCTACAAGAGGCCGCTGCTGGCCACGTCCACCGACGGCGTGGGCACCAAGGTTGCCATCGCACAGGCCATGGACATCCACGACACCATCGGGTTCGACCTGGTGGGCATGGTGGTTGATGACATCGTTGTGGTCGGCGCGGAGCCGCTGTACATGACCGACTACATCGCCTGCGGAAAAGTAGTGCCTGAGCGCATCGCCGATATCGTCCGCGGCATCGCTGCAGCCTGTTCCGTGGCCGGGACAGCACTGGTGGGCGGCGAGACCGCCGAGCACCCCGGCCTCCTGGGCGAGCACGAGTACGACGTCGCCGGGGCAGCCACCGGCGTGGTTGAAGCCGACCAGCTCCTGGGACCGGACCGGGTCCGCGCAGGCGACGTTGTAATCGGCATGGCCTCCTCCGGCCTGCACTCCAACGGCTACTCCCTGGTCCGCCGCGTGATCAACCACGCCGGTTGGGCACTGGACCGCCAGGTCTCAGAACTGGGCCGCACGCTGGGCGAGGAGCTCCTCGAGCCCACCCGGGTGTACGCCGCGGACTGCCTGGACCTTGCCCGCGCCTTCCCCGTCACCGGGACGTCCGCCGTGCACGGCTTCAGCCACGTCACCGGCGGGGGCCTCGCCGCCAACCTGGCACGCGTCCTCCCCCAGGGCCTGGTGGCTACCGTGGACCGGAACACCTGGGAACTGCCGGCCATCTTCAAGCTGGTGTCCGAACTGGGCAACGTGCCGCTGGCAGACCTTGAGCGCACCCTGAACCTGGGCGTGGGCATGGTGGCCATCGTCTCCGCCGATGCCGCCGACGCCGCAGTTTCACGCTTGAACGACCGCGGCCTGCCGTCCTGGATCATGGGCACCGTCACCGAGGATTCGGATTCCATCCTCAAGTCCGGCCCCGATTACGTGCAGGGCGCCAAGGGCGTTGACGGCGGCGCTGTCCGCCTGGTGAACGCATACGCTTAAACCCTTAGCGAGTGCTCCGTACCTGCCGTTTTGACCCATCAGAACGGCAGGTACGGGGCACTCGATTGCTTTTAACCGGTGCCCCTGGAATGCCGCCAGAACCGGAAATCCGAGGTAGAACACTCAGTTCCCTTGACTACTAAGCATGCTTAGCTTTAGGCTGTTAATTGGAAGCGCAATACAGATGATCAACGCGGGGCCTTCCGAAGGCCTGATGCCCAGCCCGAACAACCGGCGCTTGGGCGCCCGCACAGTTGGTCCGCCTTCCCCGCCGATCCGGCGGAAGCCAGAAGAAGCAACCACAGACACGCCAGGTACTTGCGCCGCGCACCAGCACGGTAGCAGCCAGTCGGAGTACTCATTCCGGACTGCCCGATAGGGCGCCAGGCCAATATCCAAGGGAGCAAAAACCATGTCAGTTCTTAAGAAAGCCACCGCCGCAGCCGCTGGAAGCCTGTTCCTGCTGGGCGCCGTTGCCGGACCTTCGCAGGCAGCAAACAACAACACCCTGAATGATGGCCTCGTCAACGTCACGGTCGGCGACGTCACCGTCAAGGATGCTGTTGACGTCAACGTGGCCGCCAGCGTCGCAGCGACCCTTTGCGACGTCGCTGACATCGGATCGATCGCAGTGCTTGGTGAAGCAGTAGACGCCACCGGCACCGAGCAGACCGTCTGCGATACCGCCACCGGCCCGGTTCGCATCGTGAATAACTAGCAGTTCAGCGGACTGGATTGAGGGACAATCCACAACGCGCCCAGCGCACCGTCCCCAATCCGGATCCACGCAAAGAGCCCCAGCCACCGGCTGGGGCTCTTTTGTGCCCAACAGCCAACCCCTGGATCCATCCTCCAATCCAGCCCGGACTACATGCGGGCACCAGTCCCGCCCCGATGACGTACACGGCGTCAGGCTCTGGACGACGGGCCGTCCGGCCGGTCAACGCCTACACCAAAACCCTATCGAGTGCTCCGTACCCGCCGTTTTGACCCATCAGAACGACAGGTACGGAGCACTCGATTGCTTCCAAAGGACCTAATGTCCAAGGATGCCATGCAATAAAGAATGTGATCCAGAACACTCGTTTCCCTTGACTGCTAAGCATACTTAGCTTTAGGGTCGAAGCATGGAAGGTGGCCAGGAGATGCTGGGGGACGCTTCTTCCGGGGCTTAGTATTTGGGCCCAAACCCGAGCCGAGATTTCTTCACGCGGATCGGATGGACTGTCTTTCACCGCACATTCGCGGAACCACGAATGCAACCACAGAGACGCTTGTTCCCTGCGCAATACAGCGCGGCCTGATTCAGCCCACGAGTCGTACCACGGGCTCCCTGAGGCCGGGATCAAGCTCAAATCAAGGGAGCGAAAAATGTCAGTATTCAAAAAAGCAGCCGCAGTAGCCGCCGGAACCCTATTCCTGCTCGGTTCAGTCGCCGGACCCTCCCAGGCGAAGGACAACACCACTATTAATGACGGTTTGGTCAACGTGACGGTCGGCGACGTCACCGTTCGGGATGCCGTCGACCTAAACGTTGCGGCATCCGTGGCGGCCACGGTCTGCGCACTTGTTGACGCAGATGTCCTGGTTCTCGCCCAACAGGTTGACGCTACAGGCAAGAAGGAAGTTGTCTGCAAGACGGACGCGGGCGCCGTGAAGCTTGTAAATAACAAGTAATACGCACATTGCGAGGGCCGTCGTCCGCGACCACCCTCACCGAAAATCCCTGGCCGCCCTGGCCGGGGATTTTCGTTTACGCATCGCAACAAATGATAATGATTCTTGATAGCATGTGTCTCGACCCTTAGTGATCCGCCCAAGAATCGACGTTTCCATGCCTCCGTCCGCCCTGTCCGTGACAGACCTTGCCCTCTCCAGCGGCACCGGGCAACTGGTGCATCCCCTGACCTTTTCAATAGGGGCTGGTGAGTGCGTTGCCCTGCTGGGAGCCTCGGGGTCGGGCAAGTCCCTCACGGCGTCGGCGCTGGCTGGCTCGCTTCCCGAGGGCATCACTGCCAGTGGGACGATCTCCTATCCGGCGGGACCAGTGCCGGGCAAGGCAGCCTTCATCAGCCAAGACCCGGCAACAGCCCTCAACCCGCTTGTTCCCGTCGGCAAGCAGCTTGCCATCCCGTTGCTCGCCAAGGGGTCCAACCGCGCAGAAGCAACGGCTGAAGCGGCCCGGCTGCTGGCACGGGCAGGCATCGAGGACCCCGACCAAGTTCTTCCGCGTTATACAGGCCAGTTGTCCGGCGGACAGCTGCAGCGCGTCTGCATCGCCCTGGCCCTGGCCTGCGGCAGTTCCGTCCTGGTGGCCGACGAACCCACCACCGCCCTTGACGCCGTCAGCCAGCTGAACGTACTCGCGACCCTCCGTGCATGGGGCACCGGGGGCCGCAGCCTAGTCTTCATTACCCACGACCTCACTGCAGCCGCCGCGCTGTGCACCCGGGCCATTGTGATGGAAGCGGGACGGATCGTGGAGCAGGCACCCATGGCCGAGTTGTTCGAGAGCCCGCAGCACCCCTACACGCGCCGCCTGGTCCAGGCAGCCGCCCGCGCGGCACAGCCCCTGGCCGCTGCACGGACGGCCGCTGCCGCGTGATGGAACCGCTCACCGCCGACGGCATCTCCTTCGGCTACACCAGGCCCGGTTTCCGCAAGGGCCGGCCCGCAGGAACACTGCACAACGTCAGCCTGCAGATTTCCCCGGGCACCAGCACTGCCTTGGTGGGGAGCTCCGGCTCCGGCAAGTCCACCCTGGTGCGGATCCTGCTGGCACTGGCAAAGCCCGACGCCGGCACGGTCACACTCGGCGCCCGGGCGGTAAGGCCCGGGCCCGTAAAGTCGCTGCGCTGGTACCGCAAGGCAGTTCAGTACATCCCGCAGAACCCGGCCGGTAGCCTCGACCCCCGCATGACTGTTGCGCAACTGTTGAAGGAGCCGCTGCGGCAGCTCCGGGCACCGGGAAACCATGGCCAGCTGGCGGTCCGGGCGCTGGAACGCGTCGAGATGTCCGCTGCCCTGATGGAACGCCGCCCCGGCGAGCTATCCGGCGGCCAGAACCAACGGGTGGCCACCGCCCGCGCGCTGGTGCTGCAGCCGGCCTACCTGCTGGCAGACGAGCCCGTCAGCGGCCTGGACCTCCCCCTGCGGGACAATGTCCTCTTGCTGCTGGACCGCCTGGTGCGGGACGAGGGACTGGGCCTACTCCTGGTGACCCACTGCCTCGCCACGGCCGCGAGGATGTGCGGCACCACGGCCGTCCTTTCACGCGGCCGGATCGTGGAGCACGCGCCCACCGACCAGGTGCTGTCGAGTCCCGCCAGCCCGGCCGCCGTCGCGCTCGTGGAGGCTTCAGCCGGCACCCAACTCCCCTACGCCGTCCCGGCGGCCGCTCTGTGACGGCCCTCAGCGGTGCAGAACGGACAGCAACAACGCCGCGCCCGGCACCCCGCCTGCTCCTGGCAAGCCAGCTTGTTTTCAACATCGGCTTCTATGCCGTGGTGCCGTTCCTGGCCCTGGTCATGACCCAGGACTTCGGCATGACCGCCACGGCCGTGGGTGTTGTCCTGGGAGCCAGGGTCTTCAGCCAGCAGGGGCTGTTCCTGGCGGGCGGGATGATCACGGACAGGTGGGGGCCGCGGCGGGCCATGCTGGTGGGCTGCCTCGTGCGCATTTCCGGCTACCTCACCCTGGCCCTGGCCGGCAGCTTTCCGCTGTTCCTCCTGGGCGCGGTCCTCACAGGCATGGGTGGTGCGCTGTTCTCGCCGGCGCTGGAGTCCTTGGTGGGCAAGGCGGAAGAACGACGGCGGAACACCCGCGGGAAGGCCGCGGGACTTTTTGCGCTCCTCGCCATCTGCGGAGAGATCGGTGCGGTGGCCGGGCCCCTGCTGGGCGCCCTCCTGCTGGACGTTTCCTTCAGCTGGGCAGCCGTGGCGGGGGCAGCGGTGTTTGCGGTGATCACCGTGGTGCTGTGGCGCAGCGTGCCCGCCGAGGCGCCGGACACCGTGCGCGGCCCACCTGCGGGTATCCGGCCCGCCGCACCTCGCGGTGAAGGGATTGCGGCGATGCTGCGGGAGAGGCGGTTTGTGGCCTTCGCGGCCCTGTACAGCGTCAACCTCCTGGCGTACAACCAGCTCTATTTCGGCCTCCCCATCGAACTAACCAGGAGCGGGGCGGGGGCCGGCGCGCTGGCCGGGCTCTTCGCCGCAGCCTCGGTCCTGACCATTGCGCTGCAGCTGCCCATCTCCCGGCTGACCGGCCGGATAGGCCCGGGACACGCGCTCACCGCCGGCTTCACCCTCAAGGGCCTCGCCTTCGCCGGAATGGCCCTGCTCGTCCAGTTCCCTGCCACCGGCACACTCCAGCTCCTGCCGGCACTGCTGCTGGTGGCGGGGCTCTGCCTGGGGCACATGTGCGTCGGTCCGGTGGCCATGCCGCTGGTCCTCGACTTTGCCTTGGGCCGCCGGTCCGGCATCTACTACGGACTCCTGGCGAGCATGGGCGGGTGCGCGGTGCTGCTGGGCAACGTCGTCCTGGGACCGCTCTACTCAGGGGCCACCCAGCCCGGCCCCGCCGCCGCCTGGCCCTGGGTGGTGATGGCGGCACTCACGGTGATTCCCGCCGTCGGACTTTCCAAGCTCCTGCCACCCGCGCGCCCTGCTCCCTAGCACTTAAAACCGGGCCAGAGCCTTGGCCAACCCACATCACACATCGAAACAGGTAATCAACGTGCCCAAAATGCGACTGGAAACCGGCGTCATGACGCTCTCAGCCCTCCTCCTTACGATCAGCCTCACCGGGTGTTTCGCCGGCGGGCAAGCTGCGGACAGCGGCGACGGCGGGGACCGCATCAAACTGGCAATGCTCCAGCCGCCGCGCTCGGGACTGTCGCCCCTCAGCGATGACGCCTTCAAGCTTTCCCGGTGGAAGACAGCAGAAACCCTGGTGGAACTGGACGAGCTCGGCGAGGCGCAGCCGGCCCTGGCAACCGGGTGGCAGCAGTTGGACCAGACCTCCTGGCGTTTCGCAATCCGGGACAACGTGGAGTTCCACGATGGAACAGCCATGACCCCGGTGGAAGTCGCTGCATCCCTGACTGCCGCGGCGCAGGCCAGCCCGAAGCCCCGGATCCTGGACGGCGTGGAACTCACCGCCCGGGCGGAAGGCGTGGGATCAGTCATCATCACCACGGCCACGCCCGATCCGCTCCTGCCCCAGCGCCTCTCCAGCCCCCAACTGGCCATCCTCGCAGCCTCGGCGTACAAGGAAGGCGGCGTGGTCAGTCCCGTGAATGCGGGTACCGGGCCCTACCGCCTGGTTTCGGTGGAGGGCACCAGCTCGGCCCGGCTGGACCGCTTCGATGCGTACTGGGGCGGGCCGGCGGAAGCCGGGGGCGTGGACGTCCAGTTCGTTCCGGACGGCACTGCGCGGGCAGCAGCCCTCCGGACCGGGGACGCGGATGTTGTGGAAGCCATTCCGGTGGGCCAGGTGGCCCAGATCGACCCCGAACTGGTCCACGAAGTGCCCATGCCGCGGACCAACACCCTGTACCTGAACACGGCAGAGGGCGCCTTCGCGGACCCGGCCGTCCGTGCCGCAGCCCGTGCCGCAATCGACGCCGGCACCATCGTGGACCGGGTCTATGAAGGCCGGGCAGACAAAGCCGCCGGGTTGCTGGGCCCGGCACTCCCGTGGGCGGCGGAGCAGCGGGAAAGCGGGGAGTACGCGGCAGCCCTGGCCACCCGGGCGGCGGCCGCGGCGGTGAAGGGAACAACCATCCGGCTCGGCACCTTCACGGACCGCGCTGAGTTGCCGGAGGTGGCGGTCCAGCTGGAACAGCAGCTGGAAGCCGCCGGCTTTACCGTGGAACAGGACGTCCGGGAGTACCAGCACATCGAGGCGGACGCGCTGGCGGGGAAGTTTGATGCCTTCATCCTCTCGCGCGCCACCGTCCTGGATTCCGGTGACCCGGTGGCTTACCTGTACAGCGATTTCTCGTGCGCCGGGTCCTTCAACATCTCCCAGTTCTGCGATCCCCGGGTGGACGCAGCCCTGGCCAAAGCCGCGGCCATTCCTGCCGGCCCGGAACGCCGCGCCGCCATTGCCGCCGCAGAAAGCCTCATCCTGGCCCGGGACGCCGCCATTCCGCTGCTCCACGAACGCGTCATCCAGGGCGAATCTGCCCGGGTTCGCGGGGTGGAGCGGGATCCGCGCGAGCGTGCACTGATGACCAGCAGGACTGGGATTACGGGCGGCGCACGCTGATGTCCGGCGTATCGGCTTCAGCGAAAACCACCGCGTCGCGGGTCCTCGCTCTGCTGGCCCTGGTAATGCTGATCGGAATGATGCCGTGGCTTTCGGGCCGCGGCGCCGAATACACCGTCCTGCGGGCCAGGTACTCGGACCGGGAACCCACACCGGAGGCACTCGCCGCCATCCGCGCAGAGCTCGGCCTGGAGCAGGGGCCGGCGGCCATGCTCCTGTCCTGGGCCCAGGGGATCTTCGCCGGGGACCTCGGCACGTCCTGGATCAGCAACACAGCCGTGGGACCCGGGATTGCGGCCGCGCTGGGCGTCTCGGTGACCCTGATGGGGTTCGCGGTAGGTTCGGCGGCGTTCGTTGCGCTCCTGGCATGCGTGCCGGCGGTGTGGGACGGGCTGCAGGGGCGGCGCAGGCCGGCGTCGGGCGCCCTGTCCGCTGCGCTGACGTCCCTGCCGGAATTCCTCCTGGCCGCCGTGTTGCTGGTGGTGGGCGCCATCTGGCTGCGGTGGTTTCCGCCCTTCGGCTGGCAGGGTCCGGAGCATGCCGTCCTGCCGGCCCTTTCGCTTGGGCTTCCGGCAGGCGGGCTGATGGGGCTGCTGGCCTCCGACGCCATCCGGGCAGCGTTCGCGGAGAAGTGGGTGGCCACGTGGCGGATGGCAGGGGCTGGACCTGCACGGCTGACTGCTGCGGTGCTCCGCCGTGCGCTTCCCGCCGTACTGCCGCAGACCGGCCTGGTCCTGGTGGGGCTGACCGGCGGCGCAGTGGCAGTGGAAAAGACGTACGCCATCCCCGGGCTCGGCCGGGCGCTGCTGGGCGCCGCCAGCGCGCAGGACATCCCTACGCTGCAGGCGGGCATGCTGGCCCTGATGGGGTTCGCCCTGCTGGTTGGGACGCTGACGACGGCGGTGCGGCACCTGCTGATCGGGCCTGCGGTCCGCTTCGGAACGGTTCCGCTTCCTGAGCCGCTGCGGCCGGGGAACCGCCGGCAGTTGGCCGTACCGGCGGCCGCCGGACTGGCCCTGCTCCTGGTCGTCGGGGCAGGGCTGCTCCGCGACCCCTTCACCTCCGCGCACGCCCGGCTGGCCCCGCCCACCTGGGCGCTTCCGTTCGGTGCCGACGCCAGCGGCCGGGACCTCCTGGCGCGGGTGGGGCACGGGGCCGTGGGGACACTGGGGACAGCGCTGGTAGTGGTGCTGGCCTGCCTCGCCGTGGGAATCGCCGTCGGACTCTTCCCGCTTGCCGCCACGGGGCCGCTGGAGGTAACCAACGCGGCACCGCCCATCCTGGCCGGCCTGGTTGTTGCGGCGCTCACCGGCCCCTCGGCCCACGGCGCGGCCCTCGCCGTGGCCGCCGTGAGCTGGGCACCCCTGGCCGCGCATACGGCGGCTCTGGCCCAAGAAGCAAGGGCCCAGCCCTATGTGCGGATCCTGCCGGTGCTCGGGGTGGGCAGGTCGCGCATCATGCTTCGCTATGTCCTTCCGGCGGTGGCCGCCCCGCTGCTGCGCCATGCGATGCTCCGGCTGCCGGGAACCGCACTCGCCCTCGCGGCCCTCGGGTTCCTGGGGCTGGGCCCGCAGCAGCCCTCGCCGGAGTGGGGACTCGTCCTGGCCGAAGGGATGGGCTATGTTGAGCGCGCGCCGTGGGTGGTCCTGGCGCCCGCATCCGCCCTGGTCCTGGCGTCCGTCCTGGCCGTGGGACTGGCCGGCGGAGGGCAGCAGAAAGCCCGCCGCCTGCACCGGTGAGGTGCGGGCAGCGGGCCCAATAACTGAAGTCAGCACCTGGGGCCCGTGAGGATCCAGGTGCCGAAAAAGAAGCGCCGCACCGGTCCGGGGACCAAGATCCGCTATGGATCCGTTAGTGCTGCGGCGTCACAGGGCTGCCCGGTAACGGCAACAGCACCTTGCGACAACTAGCCGATCCGACGGGTATCTACCTCGTCGTCGTCTTCTTCCAAATCATCCGCGTACTTATCCACATAAGCCGAATAGTCCGGCTCAACCGGCTCATTCGCGTAATGGCTCGTGGCACGACTGCTAGGACCCGTCAGCTCACGCTGAAGTGCCGAATAGTCAGTGTTCGGGGAGTAGTACTTGATATCCCGAGCCTGCTTGGTAGCTTTTGCCTTTTGACGGCCGCGCCCCATGGCGTGACCCCCTTTTGTACTTGGACCGGAGGTGGTCACCTTGGCTATCGGTGAGGCCCCGGAATGTTTGGTCAATTTGTCGTACACCTAGATTACATGCTTTCGACTGCCCCCGCTTGCCACGCACGCCCCCCGGACGTGGTTTGGGTTACCATCCGCGGCCCCAACCCGCGGGTTTCCGGCTTTTTTCTTCGGTAGAGTCACTTGGACAACTGCTGATACAGGCCGCAGACCGGCTGCCCGCCGCGGAGAGAACGCAGGAGGATCCATCCCCGTGAACAACCAGGACGTCCCGCCCAGGCCCTCCTCGCCTCCCACGGCCGGGCTGCCGCGCGTGCCTGCCCCCGCAGCCCAGCCGGTCCTCCACCCGCACATAGAACCGCAGGACGGCCATGCGCCGGGGCCCGGCCCGGTGAAGCGGCGGACCCTGTGGATAGCGTTTTTTGTGGCCGTGCTGCTGGCCGTAATCGGCTCGCTGGTGTGGCTTGCCCTGTGGCTGGACTCCAACCCGGATACGGGCACTTCACGGGGCCCGGTTCCCGGCGTGCTGGAAACCGCTGTCACGCCGCCTGCAACACCGTTGCCGCTCCCCCGTGAAGGGGTCCCGCCCGCCGATTACGCTCTGGGCGACTGCTTCAAGGACTTCGACCCCGAGTCCCTGTCCTCCACCGTGGTGCCCTGCGATACCGGACATTCCGCCCAGCTCGTGGCATTGTTCCGCTACCCGGAGGGAGGGTCCTACCCGGGCGCCGAGGCGCTGAAGGCCAAGGCACTGGAAGCGTGCCAGGCGGCCAGGCTGGGCCCGGCCGCCAACGACTACGACCTGAACTACGAGCGCAGCTTTCCCAGCACCACCAGCTGGGAGTCCGGCGACCGCAGGGTTGACTGCTATGTGACCGCCCCGGGCGGCAATGTGATCAACGCAAGCGTGCTGCCCTAGCGGCCAGGCCGCCAGGGCAGCAACCCTGCAGTCAGTCCTTCCGCCGGACCGAGAGCCCGGAGCCGGGTGCCCCCGTTAGGACATCCACGCTGCCCTCGGAGAGCTCCCCCAGGTCCGCCGCCGTGTCCACCAGCACGGTGTCGCCGTCGCTGATCTCGCCGGCCAGGATGGCTTTCGCCAGGCGGTCGCCGATTTCGCGCTGCACGAGGCGGCGCAGCGGCCGGGCGCCGTAGGCGGGATCGTAACCGGAGAGCGCCAGCCATGCCTTGGCGCCCTCGGTGACTTCCAGGGTTAGCCGCCGCTCGTACAGCCGGCGCCCCAGCTCCGCCACGTGCAGCTCGACGATGTGCGCCAGCTCCTCGACGCTCAGGGCGTCGAACAGCACAACCTCATCCAGCCGGTTCAGGAACTCGGGCTTGAAGGAGGCGTTGACGGTGGCCATAACGGCGTTCCGCTTGGCTTCGGCGTCCAGCGACTGGTCCACCAGGAACTGGCTGCCCAGGTTGGAGGTCAGCACCAGGATCACGTTGCGGAAATCCACCGTGCGGCCCTGGCCATCGGTAAGGCGGCCGTCGTCGAGCACCTGCAGGAGGATGTCGAACACCTCGGGGTGGGCCTTCTCCACCTCGTCCAGCAGCACCACGGAGTACGGACGACGGCGGACGGCTTCCGTCAGCTGGCCGCCCTCCTCGTAGCCCACGTAGCCCGGAGGCGCGCCCACGAGCCGGGCCACGGAGTGCTTCTCGCCGTACTCGGACATGTCGATCCGCACCATGGCGCGTTCGTCGTCGAACAGGAAGTCCGCGAGCGCCTTGGCCAGCTCCGTCTTGCCGACGCCGGTGGGGCCCAGGAACAGGAACGAACCGGTGGGGCGGTTGGGGTCGCTGATCCCGGCACGCGCGCGCCGGACGGCATCGGAGACTGCAGTAACAGCCTTCGACTGGCCGATCAGCCGCTTCCCGAGCTCCTGCTCCATGTGCAGCAGCTTCTGGCTCTCGCCCTGCAGCATGCGGCCGGCGGGGATGCCGGTCCAGGCGGAAATGACCTCGGCGATATCCTCTGCCGTGACTTCCTCGGCCACCATCTGCGAGGACTTGTCCGTCACGGCGGCTTCCGCTTCGGCGGCGGCGTTCAGCTCGCGTTCCAGCGCGGGGATTTCCCCGTAGAGGATCCGTGATGCGGCCTCGAGGTCGCCCTCGCGCTGGGCCTTGTCCGCAGCGCTGCGCAGCTCATCCAGTTTCGCCTTCAGGTCACCCACCCGGTTGAGCCCCGCTTTCTCGGCCTCCCACCGGGCGTTCAGGGCAGAGAGCTCCTCTTCCTTGTCAGCCTTGTCCGCCCGGAGAGCCGCCAGCCGCTCCACTGAGGCCGGGTCCGATTCCCCGGTCAGGGCCAGCTCCTCCATGGTGAGCCGGTCCACCTGGCGCCGCAGCTGGTCGATCTCCTCCGGGGCGGAGTCGATCTCCATCCGGAGCCGTGAAGCGGCCTCGTCCACCAGGTCGATGGCCTTGTCCGGCAGCTGGCGGCCTGAGATGTAGCGGTTGGAGAGGGTTGCGGCCGCCACGAGGGCAGAGTCTGCGATGGACACCTTGTGGTGCGCCTCGTAGCGTTCCTTGAGGCCGCGGAGGATGCCGATGGTGTCCTCCACGCTGGGCTCGCCGACGTACACCTGCTGGAAGCGGCGTTCGAGGGCCGCGTCCTTCTCGATGTTTTCGCGGTATTCATCCAGGGTGGTGGCACCGATCAGCCGCAGCTCGCCGCGGGCCAGCATGGGCTTGAGCATGTTTCCGGCGTCCATGGAGGAGTCACCGGTGGCGCCCGCCCCGACCACCGTGTGGATTTCGTCAATGAAGGTGACGATCTGGCCCTCGGAGCCCTTGATTTCCTCGAGGACCGCCTTCAGCCGCTCCTCGAACTCGCCGCGGTACTTCGCGCCGGCAACCATGGAACCGAGGTCCAGGGAGATGAGCGTCTTGCCGCGCAGGCTTTCGGGGACGTCGCCCGCCACCATCCGCTGCGCCAGCCCTTCCACCACGGCAGTCTTGCCCACGCCCGGCTCGCCGATGAGCACCGGGTTGTTCTTGGTGCGGCGGGACAGGACCTGGACCACGCGCCGGATTTCGGAGTCCCGGCCGATCACGGGATCCAGCTTGCCGGCACGGGCCATGGCAGTAAGGTCGGTGCCGTACTTCTCCAGTGCCTGGAAGGTGTTCTCCGGATCCTGGCTGTCCACCTTGCGGTCTCCGCGGACACCCGGCAGCGCGGCGAGGAGCGCCTCATGGGAGGCACCGGCGTCGCGCAGCAGGCGTGCTGCGGCGTCATTTCCGGCGGACAGGCCCAGCAGGAGGACCTCGGTGGACACGAAGGTGTCCCCCAGCCGGTCGGCTTCATTCTTGGCGTTCTGGATTGCCTGCAGGGCGGGGCGCGAAAGCTGGGCCTGCTGGCTGGAGCCGCCGGAGGTGGCCGGCAGCGCCTTGATGGCGCTGCTCGCCTGCACGCTGACGGAGTCCGGATCGGCGCCGGTGGCGCGCAGCAGGGCCACGGCCACCCCTTCGCGCTGGTCCATCAGCGCCTTGAGCAGGTGCGCGGGCTCCACCTGGGGGTTTCCCGCCGTGGAGGCGTTCATGGCCGCAGCCGAGAGAGCCTCCTGGCTCTTGGTGGTGAATTTGACGTCCAAAGAGAGCTCCTTTCGGGGGGCAGATTTCCTAAGTTGAGTGTACTACGCTCAACTTTGATTTGGGGACGCTTTACCGGAACTGTTTGCCTACAGCGAAACAGCCCTCGGGGCGCAATGGAAGAGGCAACCGGCCCTATCTGCCTCCACCACTCCTGTTCCCATTCGCAGCCATGCGCTCTACTATCGGCCTGTGGCCGGGAGCAGCGTGCCGCCGGCGCAGTACAGAGGGGACAATCCATGAAAAAGTTTGTTGTTCTTTACTTCGCACAGCAGTCAGCCCAGGCCCAGATGGCGGAAAGTTCGCCCGAAGCCGCGCAGGAGGGGATGAAGGCCTGGATGGAATGGGCCGCGCGTGCCGGGGACGGCATCGTGGACATGGGAAGCCCCTTGGGCGCCGGAACGGAAATCACTGCGACGGGGGCCACTGAAGCCAAGACGGGGGCGGCAGGCTACAGCATCCTCCAGGCTGACGATCTTGCCGGAGCCCAGGCGCTGCTGGACGGCCATCCCCACCTGATGATGCCCGGAGCCAGCATCCAGGTCTACGAAACCCTGGACCTGCCCGGCATGTAGGCGCTCCGCGCGGCTTTCCTCCTACAACGGGTAAACCGAAACCGCCGTCGCCTTCACCACGAAGTGCACCGGCAGGCCGGGGACCAGGCCGAGGTCCGCCGACGCCGCCGGAGTGATGTCCGCCGCGAGGCTTCCTGCCCTGACCCGGATGAAGTCGCCGTGCGGTTCGAGGTCCGTGATGGCCACCTCGAAGGAATTGCGCGGACTTCCGTGGGCGTCGGTGAGGAACACGGATACGGACGACGGCGGGAACACGGCCACGGCGGCCTGGCACGGCGGGATGGGGTCCTCGCTGTGGCCGGCAATGTGCTGTCCCCGGCCTGCCAGGACGCCATCCCCGGCATACGTTCCGGGAATGAAGTTGAGCCCGGCGAGCCCGGCTCCGAAGGCGCTGCGCGGCCGCTGCAGCACCTGCCGCGTGGGGCCCTCCTCGGCGATGCGCCCGTTTTCAAGGATGACCACCCTGTCCGCCAGCATCAGCGCGTCCAGGACGTCATGGGTAATGATAATGGCCGGCCGGTCCGCGAGGACGTGCTTGAGCAGCCGCCGGAGCAGCGGGGCCGAGTGGATATCCAGCGCGGCCATCGGTTCATCGAGGAGGAGGAGCCCTGGATCCGCGGCGAGCGCCCGGGCCACGGCAACGCGCTGCGCCTGCCCGCCGGAAAGCTCCGCGGGGCGGCGGGCTGCAAGGCCTGCAGCCTCCACTTCGGCCAGCCACTGCAGCGCCTTGGCCTTGGCCAGGCCCTTGGGGTTACCCGCGCTGCGTGGACCGAAGGCCACGTTGTCCACCGCGGTGAGGTGCGGGAAGAGCAGCGGTTCCTGTGCGAGCAATGCCGTGCCGCGGAGGTGGGGCGGGACCCACTGGTTCCGGCCGTCCCCCACCTGAAACAGGGCCCGGCCGTCCAGCTCGGCCCGTCCGCTGTCCGGCCGCAGCAGCCCCGCAATAATCGAGAACAGCGTCGACTTGCCCGCCCCGTTGGGCCCCATCACTGCCACGGTTTCGGCAGGCCCCAGGGAGAAGGCGACGTCGAAACCGCGCTCCGCCACGGCTGCCTGGAACGAGAACGTCACGGCACGTCCCCGCCCGGTGCGGCAGCCGCCGTCGGCCGCTGTCCGGAAGCCTTGAGGCCGCGTGTCCTGCCCGCGGGGCGCCGGTAGGCGAGTGCCACCACGGCGACTGCCACGGCCACCAGCACCAGGGAAAGCGCGACGGCGGCGTCCGGGTCGGTCTCTCGCTGCAGGTAGATTTCCAGCGGCAGCGTCCGGGTGACCCCCTGCAGGCTGCCCGCGAACGTGAGGGTGGCGCCGAATTCGCCCAGGCTCCTGGCAAAGGCGAGGACCGCCCCGGATGCCAGGCCCGGCAGGACGAGCGGCAGCGTGACGCGGCGGAAGACGGTTCCCGGCGATGCGCCGAGCGTCGCTGCCACGGCCTCGTACCTGTGTCCGCCGGTGCGCAGCGCACCCTCGAGGCTGACCACCAGGAACGGCAGTGCCACAAACGTCTGGGCCAGGACCACGGCCGTGGTGGAAAACGCGATCTGCAGACCCAGCACGTGAATCGCCCCGCCGAGGAGGCCCTGCCGTCCGAATGTGTACAGGAGGGCGATGCCGCCCACCACGGGCGGCAGGACCAGCGGGAGCAGCACCAGCGAGCGCAGGAGCCCCAGCAGCGGAAGTGTGCCGCGGGCAAGGACCACGGCAAGCGGAACGCCCAGCACGATGCACAGGGCAGTACTCGCCGCCGAGGTCCGCAGGCTCAGGCCCAGCGCCGCAAGGGCGGACTCGGACGTGACCAGCGGCAGGAAGTTGGCCCAGTTGACCCGCGCCACCATGGCCACAAGCGGCAGGACCACCACTGTGGCGGCCAGCACTGCCAGCGCGTACAGCCACCGGGGAATGCCTGTGTACCTCTGGTGCCCGGTTCCCTTGTGCCGTTGGCCGGCCTGCCGCCCGCCCGGACGCCTGCCGGTCACGCGCTGCGCCTCATCTGCTGCCATTAGCGGCCCGGCCCAAACCCGGCGGCAGCAAGGATTTCCCGGCCACCGGGGCCGGTCACCAGTTCCAGGAACTTTGCGGCGGCGGCCTTGTTCCGGCTGCCGGCCAACGTTGCGATCGGGTATGTGTTCACCGCTCCGGCGGCCTCCGGGAAGGGAATGTTTTCCACCTTGCCTCCGGCTGCCCGGACATCGGTGACATACACGAGTCCGGCGTCGGCTTCGCCGGAGGTCACTTTGCCCAGGACATCGGCCACGGAGTTTTCCTCGCTGACCGGACTGAGGTCCGTTCCCGTTTGCTGTTCGACGGCGGCCGCGGCGGCTCCGCAGGGCACCTGGCGGGCGCACATCACAAGTTTCGTACCGCTCCTGGCAAGGTCCGCGAAGGATCCGATCCCTGCCGGGTTGCCTGCCGGAACTGCGATGGCCAGGGTGTTGGTGGCGAAGTCGCGCGGGTCGCCGTCCACCAGGCCCCCATCCTGCAGCTTGGCCATGTTCCTGTCATCCGCCGAGGCGAACACGTCCGCAGGCGCACCCTGGCTGATCTGGGTGGCCAGGTCCGCTGAACCGGCAAAGCTGAGGGTCACGCTGGTTCCGGGGTTCTCCTTTCCGAACCGTTCAGCAAGCTCGGTGAAGCTGGTTTTTAGGGACGCCGCGGCGAAAACCGTCAGCGTTTCCTGGTCCGCTCCCTTGCCCGTTCCCTGAGTGGCGTTGCCGCCGGCGGTACTGTTGCCCGCGCCGCCGGCACAGGCGGCGAGCGGTGCCGCGAACAGGACTGCCGTAAGCAAGGCCACGGCCCGCCGCGCCCGCGTCACGCGGCGCCCTTTCCCTGCGGGGTTTCGATGATGACCGTGGTGGCCTTGACCACGGCCGTGGCCACGGAGCCGAGTTCCAGCCCCAGTTCATTGACGGCCTCGCTGCTCATCAGGGACACCACGCGGAAGGGTCCGCACTGCAGTTCCACCTGGGCCATGACGCTGTCCGCCTTGATGCCGGTGACAAGTCCGACGAACCGGTTGCGGGCCGAACTGCCCGTGCGGTGCGGATCGTCCGGGAGCTGCGCCAGTTTCTGTGCGTGCCGCGCCAGTTCCAGGCCATCAACCGCGAGCCGGCCGGCGTTGTCCTTACGCGGCGTCAGGCTCCCGTTCTCCGTCCAGCGCCGCACGGTATCGTCACTGACACCCAGGAACCGGGCAGCTTCGGAGACGCGAATAAGACCCATCCGGCCATAATAGTCCGCATCTGCGGATAACAGGGCACCGCAAAACCGCTTATCCGGAAACGCGTTCGCACCCTAAGCTTCAGCTTGCCGCGTGCGTTCCAGCCCAGTTACTTCCGGTTTCCCCAGCACGGACACCCGGAATTCCGCGCAGCAGCGGGCTGAGCGGACCCGCAACCGGGAAGCAACTGGGCTGCAAGGCACAGCCGGGACACGCAGTCGTGCGGCTGTGCCTTCCTTCGGCCCGTGTTCATGGAACGAAGTGCTGAAGCTTTTCGGTGCCCAGAGGAGGAAAGGTGGGTAGATTCTCGGCATGGGGATTCAGAAAGTGTGGACTGAAATTGTTGAGTGGCTGAGTGTTAACGCACCAGAAACAGCCAGGACCATACGAGCCCCCGCGCCCGAAGCACTCATTCGCTCATTTGAAGAGGCAGCACCCAACGGGTGGCACAAAGACCTGTCGACTCTCTATCGGCTCTTCGACGGCGCCGAGCCGTCAACCGCAGGCTATGTCTTCCCGAACTATCGGCCGCTCCCACTGAAAGAAGCGGGGAAGACACAACAAATGTTGCTCGACATCTGGGCGCGGGTTGGAGAGGAAGCAAATGCCGTGGACGAACGGGAGAAGAGGTCGCCTCTTTACTTGAATCTGCGCGCCGTCCACGAAGCTTACGGCGGTACTCTTGCGCCCACGCCCCATCAACCGTACGACCCGGCACGTGCTGCAGCTGAAGAAGCCGGCACCAGGGTTTCTATGTTCATCTCATCCTTCCTCCCGGTCGCAGACGACGGTTCCGGCGACTTCCTGTTCGTCGACCTCAGAAAAGGACGGCGGCACGGCTGCATAAGTGAATATTTCAAGGACGAGGCCGATTGGCGCCCGGCGATTTGGCCATCGCTTGAAGCTCTCTTGGCTGACACTCTGTTAAGCCTGCGGACTGGCCAACCTGCGCTGGCCTTCATACCCACAGTTGCAGAGGGCAAGCTCCGTTGGGGAATATCTCCGGGACGTTGAGGTTCTCCCGGCCGCGTGTTGCTGGCACAAGGTCTGGAATTCCGAATGATGGAACGACGGACCCGAGCGGCGCTAGGATCTTTTCAGCAGGCGTCCGAAAGGTTCCGGGGCTCGGAAAGGATCACTTGATATACATCGACCCGCCCCTCTGGCCTGCGCACGGAACACACTTCTCGCACCTCATTTCCGACGACTCGCTGGCGGAACTGCATGCGTTTGCGGCTGCGGCCGGTATCCCCCAGCGGGCCTTTGACGGGGACCACTACGACGTTCCGGAGCGCCGCTTTGATGACCTCGTGACAGCCGGCGCCGTTCCTGTGGAAGCCAGGATCCTGGTCCGAAAGCTGATCGCCAGCGGCCTGCGCATCCCGGCCCGGCAACGGAACAAATCGCTCAAGATGCCCCTGCTGAACCGCTGGAACTCGATCATGCCGGGCCATGACTCCCTGTTCCTTGACCTCCTGGACCGGTGGAGCGAGGACCACCGCCACTATCACGGCTGCACGCACCTGCTGGGAGTGCTCGAAGCCCTCGACCTCCTCACCGATCCCACCGACCCACCGCGGACGGTCCTGTTGGCGGCCTGGTTCCACGACGCCGTCTACCGCGGCATAGCCGGCCAGGACGAGGAGGAGTCCGCCCGCCTCGCCGAGGAGCGGCTGCATGACGCCGGCCTTCCGGAGGCAGAGGCGGCCGAGGTGGCACGGCTTGTCCGGCTGACCGCCGATCACCGCCCCGAACAGGGGGACGACGACGGCGCCCTCCTCTGCGACGCCGACCTGTCCGTCCTCGGCGGGGACCCCGAGGAATATGCCAGGTACGTTGCCGCCGTCCGGAAGGATTACGCGCACATCGGCGACGCCGACTTCGCGGCCGGGCGCGCCGCCGTCGTACGCCAACTGCTGGAACTGGAGCCGCTGTTCCACAGCGGCAGGGCACGGGAGCTGTGGCTGGCTGCCGCGCACCGCAACTTGAAGGGCGAGCTGGCGTGAACGCACCCACCTCCAATCCCCGCCACACGTTCACCGCAAGCGCCGCGCACCGGCAGCTGCCCTATGAGGTCCGGGTGGAATGGGGGCCCGACGGCGCCGGCACAGTAACGTCCGGCGCGGACCTCGCCGTGGTGGTTGACGTCCTGTCCTTCAGCACCTGCGTGAGCGTCGCCCTGGACCGGGGCGCCACGGTTTTCCCTTTTCCCTGGAAGGACACCGGCGCGGAGGACTTCGCCGCCCGCCACCGGGCTGTCCTGGCCGGGCCCCGCGACGGCGGCGGGCTCAGCCTCTCCCCCGCGAGCCTGCGGGCCGCCGATGCCCTGGATAGGGTGGTCCTGCCCTCCCCCAACGGTTCCGCGCTCTGCCACGGACTTGCGCGCGCCGTTCCACTGGTGGCCACTGTGTGCCTCCGGAATGCCGCGGCCACTGCGGACTGGGTGACTGCCAACATGCCTGAGGATTCAGTGATCGCAGTGGTTGCGGCCGGCGAACGCTGGCCGGACGGCACCCTCCGCCCGGCCGTGGAGGACCAGATAGGGGCAGGGGCGTTCATCGCGGGCCTTGTGGCAGCAGGCAAGGGCGGCTATGAGGCCGAAGACGGCAGGCACGGATACTCACCGGAGGCGGTGGCGGCCATGGCCGTCTTCGAGGCCGCAGAGCCGCGGCTCCGGGAGATCCTGCACGGCTGTTCCAGCGGCCGGGAGCTGACCGGCGGAGGCTACGCGGCCGACGTCGATATTGCCGCGGAGCTGGACGACAGCGACGCGGTGGCCATCCTGGTGGACGGGACGTTCAGCCCCCGCTGACGTTGTCCCTGTTCCGCGCCGGCGCTTAGCGGTAGGCGGAAACGAACGGCTGGCTGGTGGGCACGATCTGCTTGCCCAGCGGCATCAGGGACACCGGGATGAGCTTCAGGTTGGCGATGGCCAGCGGGATCCCGATGATGGTCATTGCCATGGCGAAGGCTGTGACCACGTGTCCGATGGCGATCCAGATGCCTGCCACCAGCAGCCAGATGACGTTGCCCAGCAGGGAGAACACCCCGGCGCCGCCGGGCTTGTCCACCACCGTCCGGCCAAATGGCCAGAGCGTGTAGGCGGCAATCCGGAACGACGCGATGCCCCAGGGAATGGTAACGACCAGCAGGCAGCAGATGACCCCCGCGAAAAAATAACCCAGCGCGAGCCAGAAACCGCCGAAAACCAGCCAGATGATGTTGAGCAGTGCCTTCATCCCTCCATTGTGCCCCGGGGACTGCGGCAGCGGGATGGGGGCCCGCCCTGACGGGCCCCTGAATCCACTGCTAGGCCGGGGCAGCCACACCCTTGGCTGCCTGCACGAAAGCGCTGACCTTTGCCAGGTCCTTGACGCCGCGGGACACCTCGACACCGGAGGAAACATCGACGCCCCACGCGTGTGCCGCCGTTGAGGCCTGCGCAACATTGGCGGCGTCGAGCCCGCCTGCCAGCAGCCATTTGCGTCCCCGAAGCACAGGAAGTTCGGCCACGGATGCATAGTCCCAGGCCTCGCCTGAACCGGGGACGGCGGCGTCGATCAGGAGCAGGTCCTCTCCCCAGTCCTCCAGCTCCTCCGCCGTGGCACCCATGGTGACGGCCCTGACCAGCTTCATGCCGGCGTCGTGCACTGTGGCCACGTCAGCGCGCGAGCGCCGGCCGTGCAGCTGGATCCACTCCAGCCCGGCGGCACGGGCGATGGCCACGGCGTCGGCGGCCGGCTCGTCACGGAACACGCCGATGGGCGAAACCCGGTCCGGCACTTCGGCCAGCAGCGCGGAGGCCTGGGACGGCGAGACCACGCGGGGGCTGGCCGTCAGGACGAACCCCACCGCGTCCGCCCCCGCCTCAACGGCAACCCGGACGGATTCTGGCGTGCTGAGGCCACACACTTTGACGAACATTCCCGGCTCCTTCAGGCTGTTTTGATGTTGTCCCCCGCAGGAGAGTAGCAGGGAAGGCGGGCAGCTGCCGATAGGGGCAGGAAGGGCAGGCCAACTAGGCTGGACGGATGGAGATCATCCGCTTCGCTGACCGCAAGCCCCAGCCCTGGCGTAACGGCGGCGGCGTCACAACCCAGATTGCCGGCCATCCCGACGCCGCGTCCCTCCAGGATGGCGGATGGGACTGGCGGGTAAGCATCGCCGAGGTCACCAAAGCCGGGGACTTCTCGCCGTTCCCCGGCATGGAGCGGGTGCTGACGGTGGTGGAAGGCGAACTCCTGCTCCTGACGGTGGACGGCTCCGAGCATCCCCTGGAGAAGTACCGCGCGTTCCGGTTTCCCGGCGGGGCCGCCACCTCGTGCGCCCTTCCCACGGGGGATGTCACGAACCTCAACGTCATCACCCGGGCCGGCAGCTTCAAGGGCTTCACGTCCATCATCGAGATCTCCAGGAAACGCGCCCATCCGCTGTTCGCCGGCCAGTTGGGGATCCTGCTGCAGGGGCAGGCCACGGCCTCCGAGGGAACCAGCGAAGCTGAGGTCCTGGGCCGCTACGACGCCGTGGTGGGCTCCGATACGGCGTCCCCGGAGATCCTGGGCCGCGGCTTCCTGGCCGTTGTGTCCATCGACCCGGTCACTGCCTCAGGCTGAACGAGCCAACCTGAACCACGGCGCTGCTCCTGCGGGCCTCCTCGGCGGCGAAAACGGCAGCGTGGCTGACGAGGGACTCTTCCAGCCCGGACACCACCGCCGACCAGTCACCGGTGGCAAGCGCCGCCACCCACGCCTGCACCAGGCCGCGGTCGCCGCCCTCGTGCTTTTCCCCCTGGACCTGCGGTGGGGCAGCAGGGACGGGGTGGACAGTGGTTGCCCCGGTCAGGAAATCGAAGACCGAGATGGCGTCCGCTTCGACCGAGATCTCCCCGTGGCTGCCGAAGATCCGGGTGCGCCGCGGGCCGGCGGCGGTAAAGGCCGTGGCTGTGAAGGACGCTGTTGTGCCGTCTTCGTATTCAATGTTCACCACCTGGTGGTCCACAGCGTCGTTGTCCGAAAAATAGACGCAGCGGCCGTAGGGGCCGGTTGCCAGGGCGTGCAGCAGCGTCTCGGGCGTGCCGCCGGGATCCACCACGTCCGCAAAATACGCCCGGGCGGGGTCAGCCTTGGCCCCGTTCGTGGGGCGCCCCGCACCATAGATTTTCAGCGCGGAGTAGGGGCAGCGGGGCTCCGCGGGACAGCCGACGCAGCGCCGGGCAGCGCCCTCCGGCGCCCCTTCAGGGCGAAAGTGGGCCAGAGATCCGAAGGACGACACCTTCAGCGGCCTGCTGCCGATGATGTAGGAAAGCCAGTCGACGTCGTGCGTGCATTTGGCAAGGAGGAATGGGCTCGAGTCCTCCTCCCGGCGCCAGTTTCCGCGCACGTACGAATGCGCGAAATGCCAGAAGCCCACGGGCTCCAGGTGCTGGACGGAAATAATCCGGCCTACCGCCCCGCCCTCCAGGAGCTGCCTGAGGAGCGCGGTCAGGGGGGTGTAGCGCAACACGTGGCAGACAGTTGCGCTGGCGCCGGTTTCGCGCCCCACGCGTTCCAGCTCGGCGCAGCCGGAGGCATCCACCGCAACCGGCTTCTCCAGGAGGATCGGATAGCCGTGGGCTGCGGCTGCCGCGAAGGGAGCCCCATGCTGGCGGTCAGGTGTGGCGATGATGATGCCATCGGCGGGCAGGCGGTTCCCGAGCATTGACTGCCAGTCCGCGAAGACACCCTCCGCAGGCACTTTCAGTTCGGCTGCCAGGCGGCTGCGCAGCACGGGGCGCGGCTCGGCCATGCCCACCACGATGGCCTGGCCGGTGGCAACGGCGAGCCGGGCATAGGCTGCACCCCTGGCACCGGCACCGGCGATGAGGAGCCGCACCGGGTTCCGGCGCACCGGCACGGCGTCCACCGGTCAACCGTTCCGGGGATCGGCAAGCCATTCAAGCGCGACGGCGGCCGTCCACGACTGGTCCATGCTGCCCAGCGGTTCGCCGGTGAAGGGTTCGTAGTACTCGCCGAAATGGCCTTCCATGAGCTGGGCGAGGGAGGCCTCGCGCAGCTGGCGGTAGCGCTTCTCGTCGCCGCGCCTCCGCAGGCAGTGGGCCAGGTACCAGTTCATCACCGGCCATACCGGTCCGCGCCAGTACTGGCGCGGCTTCAGCCCCTCATACGTGGTGGACGTGGAGGCCGGCAGCGGGAAGGCCAGGCGGGGGTCGCCGGTCCAGTCCGGCCCTTCGAAGACCTCCAGTTGCCGGTCCAGGAGGGCCTGGTCCGTTGTGGAAATCAGCGGCGCGAAGCCCGCCATGGTGGGCGGTCCGATCCATTCCCCGGTCAGCACGTCCCGGTCGCGGGCAAGTCCGGTCCCTTCATCCACCGTCGCGTCAACGCCCTCGCGGAATTCCCGGGCCCACTGCCGCAGCTGCGGGGCCTCCCCCGGCAGTCCGAACTGTTCCGCCAGCACGGCCAGGTCCTCGTTGGCCGCGGCATAAATGGCGGACATAAAGACGTCCTTGACCTGGAAGGCCATCACCCGCGGCAACTGCGCGTCGTCGAACCCCACGTCCGCCATCTGTTGCACCAGCCACAGGTAGCGGCTGTATTCCTCGTCGCTGGGGCGCTGGCTGTGGTCCTTGACCTTCTGGGTGTCCGTGCGGACGAACGGCTCCATCTCGCCCGGCTTGACCCTGGAGTACGGTCCGTCGAAGCGCGGGGAGTTGTCCATTCCGGACTCCCAGCCGTGGTAGATGGTCAGCAGGCCCGAGCCGTCCCCGCCGCGGGCGCTGCGCAGCCAGGCGTGCCAGTCGATCCATCCCGGCAGCGTCCGCCGGGTGAATTCATCGGCGAGCCTGGCATCCTCGCCTCCCGCCGCCGTCGCCCGTTCCACGATGCGGCGCAGCATGGTGGCATGCACCGGCGGCTGGCAGATGCCGCTGGACTGCACGCCCTCCGGCGCGGCCCCGCGCGTCCCCCAGCGCTCAACGTCGGGGAAGTAGCCGGGGACGTCGGAGAAGACGATGTGCGGGATCATCCCGCTCTTCCACTGGGCGGCCAGCAGGTAGTCGAGCTCCCGGAGGGCCCGTTCGACGCTCACGGTCGAAAGTCCGGTGGCGACGAAGGCGGCGTCCCAGCTCCACATGTGCGGATACAGGTTGGGTGCGGCAGTCACCATGGTGCCGAGGTCGTTTGCTGCCAGGACGTCCCTGGCACGGCGCCCGAGCTCCTCGGGGTCCTGGATCGGATAAGTGTCCCTGTCCGGCGCCGCGCTCATGCCGTGAGCCCCAGCTGCGTCTCCGTGTCGAAGAACCGGATGGCAGCCTGGTCGAACCTCAGGCCAACCTTTTCTCCCGGGGAAACCCGTACGGTGGAGGCAACCTGCACCTTGATGGTCTGGCCGCCCAGGTCCACGGTCAGCAGGGTTGCATGGCCAAGCGGTTCCACCACTTCCACGGTGGCATCAAGGGTCCCCGGCGCTCCGCGCTGCTCAAGATAGATGTTTTCCGCACGGATACCGACCATTACCGGGAGACCTCCGGACCGGACTGCGGAACGGGCCAGGAATTCAGGCGCCTCGGTGCTTTGGCCGGCGACTTCCAGGGCGCCCTGCTGCGTCACGCGGCCCTCGAGGAAGTTCATTGGCGGCGAGCCGATGAATCCCCCGACGAATCGGTCCGCAGGCTCCTCGTAGACGGTGATGGGATGCCCCAGCTGGGCAATCTGCCCTTTCTTCATCACGGCCACCCGGTCCGACAGGCTCATCGCCTCCACCTGGTCGTGGGTCACGTAGAGCGTGGTGGATCCCAGCTGCTGGACGATCTTTTTCAGTTCCGCGCGGAAGTCGAGTCGCAGGAGGGCGTCCAGGTTGGACAGTGGCTCGTCCATGAGCAGCACGTCTGCGTCCATGACGATCGCCCTGGCGACGGCGACGCGCTGCCGCTGCCCGCCCGAGAGCTGGGCTGGGTAGCGGTCCAGGTAGGGGGTGAGCTGGAGGAGGTCGGCCGCCCAGGCGACCTTCTTCTCGAGTTCATCCCGGGGAACCTTCTTCATCACCAGGCCAAACCCGATGTTGGTGCGGACCTTGCGGTGCGGGAACACGGCGTAGGACTGGAACACCATGGAGAGGTTCCTGTCCTGCGGTGGCAGGTAGGTTACGTCCCGCCCGCCGATGGAGATGCTCCCCTCATCCGGGAAGTCCAACCCCGCTACCATGCGCAGGAGGGTGGTCTTCCCGCAGCCCGAGGGCCCCAGGAGCACCATGAACTCACCCTCTGCAACCTCGAGGGACACGTTGTTCGTGGCCAGCTCGGTGCTTCCGGGGTAGGTCTTGTGCAGACCCTTGATGGAGATGTCAGCCATGGAACAGCCTCTCTGGGGAGAACTAGCGGATCGTGGAGCCCCACATGTTTGTGAGGTAGCGGCGCATGAAGAAGATGAAGATCAGTGCCGGGACCACCAGCAGGAAGCCGCCGGCGAACCGGTAGGCCAGCGGTGACTCGGCGAGGGAACTGAGGACCTGGGCGGGCAGGGTGCGCTGGTTCAGGGTCAGGATCGACGCACCCAGGACTTCATTCCAGGACATGACGAACGTGAAGATGGACGCCGCGGCGATGCCGGGGATGGCCATGGGCATGACCACCTTGAGGAAGGCCTGCACGGGGCTGCAGCCGAAGATGCGGGCAGCTTCCTCGACGTCCCGGGGTACTCCCAGGAACACCGAGGACGTGATCAGGATGGTGGTCGGCAGCGCCAGTGCGGTGTGGAGCAGGACGACGGCCAGGACGCTGTCGTACAGCCCGGTCTGGAGGAACAGCTGGGCCAGCGGCACGGAAAGCACCACGATGGGCAGCGCACGGGTGAAGAGCAGGAACAGCTGGTAGGGGTCCCGCCCGGGGAAGGCGAACCGTGCTACCGCGTACCCGGCGGGGACGCCGATGAGCAGGGACAACACGAGGGTGAAGACGCCCACCTGGACGGAGTTGATGAGGCCGGCCAGGATGCCCGTGGACTGCAGGAACGTCTGCATCGTCTCCAGGGAGAAGTTGTCCGGAATAAAGCTCAGGGGGAACTTCTGCAGGGCCGCCCTGCTGGAGGTGGCGGACAGTGCGATCAGGTAGATGGGAAGTGCCATGAAGAGCGTGATGAGGATGCAGCCCACTTGGAGCAGTATCCGGCTCCGGCGCCGCCGTGCCAGCGGCCTGCGGTCCACCTCCGGCTGCGGCCGCGATTCGGGAGCCGTTTCCTTGTTGGTGGTGGCGTGGCTCATCGGGCTGCCTCCGATTGGTCTCTCAGGAGCTTGAGGTAGCCGACGGCGGTCACCATGGACACCGCCATGACCACCAGGGCCAGGGCAGAGGCCACGTTGGCGTCCTGCAGGCCGGTGTACCACCGGTATGTCTCACCGACCACCAGCGGGAAGTTCTGGCCGGTGAGGGCCAGCGCGACGGCGAAGGTCTGGAACGCGAGGATGGTCCTCAGGATCAGGGCCGTCTGGAGGCTGGGGCGCAGCAGCGGGAGGGTCACGTGCCAGAGCCGGTCCCAGAAGCCGGCGCCGAACACGCCGGCGGCCTCCTCATAGTCCTTGGGGATGGACTGCAGGCCGGCCACCACGATCACGAACACGAGGGACGTGGCGCGCCATACCTCCGCGATCAGCACGGCCATGAACATCGAGGCGTAATTGTCGTAGGCGAGCCAGGAGACGGGCTCAAGGCCCGCGGACGCCAGGATGGAGTTGAGGTATCCCCGGTCCGTGAAGACGGTCAGCCACACCAGGCCGGCGGCAAGGTCGCTGACGGCCAGCGGTATGGCCCAGATGTAGAAGTACACCGACGAGCCCCTCGGTTTGGCCCGGATCAGCAGGGCCATGGCAAGCGCCAGCACGAACTGGATCGGAATCATCACCACGATGAGGAGCAGCGTGTTGCCCACGGAGGACCAGAAGTAGGGATCCTGCGCCATCCGCGTGAAGTTCGCCGTCGTAAGCCCTTCGGGGCCGCCGAACGCCTGGAGGATGCCGCTGACCATCGGCCAGCCGAAGAGCAGCGTCATGAAAACGATGGACGGGGCGATCAGCAGCATCGCCGCCGACGTGCCGCTCCTGCGCGGCGGCCGGCCCCGCGGCGCTGCGGGCCGGGGCCGAGGCTTGGCTGCTGCCGGGGCGTCGGGGGCGGCCATCAGGCAACCCTGCATTGATCGGCGTCAGGATCGGGGGCCCAGCAGGGAACGTTCAGCGTCTCCATGATGCTGGCAAGCTCAGCCCCTTGCCGGTCCAGCGTCGCCTTGACGTCCGCGTTGTTCAGGCAGATCTCCTGGAAGCAGTTCTTGAACAGCTGCGAGACCTGGGGATCCTTGTCTCCCAGTCCCACCGGCGGGAGGGCCAGGATCGCGTCCTGGGCTTCCTGCTGCGCCTTGACCGCCTTGGCTTCAAGGGCGATGCCGCCGGGCAGGTCACTGCCAATGTCTGCCTTCACCACCGGGAAGAAAGCGTTGGACTTCAGCGTCTCTATCTGCGCCTCAGGCTTGGACAGTGCCTTGATCAGCTCAAACGCCTTGTCCTTCTCCGGTGAACCCTGCGGCACGGCCATACCGCCCACCACCAGCAGGTAGCCCTTGCCCTTCGGTCCGGACGGTGCCGGCACCATCATCCAGTCGTCCGGCTTGTCCTTGACGGCGTTGATGAGGCGGGCCACGTGGTCCCAGGCCACCAGGACCTCGCCGTTGCCCAGGGGTTCCTGCATGAAGTCGTAATTCGCGGAGGCCGGGTTCATGTTGGCCCACAGGTCCCGCATGTACGTCCAGGCGGTGACCGCATCCGCGTTGCGGAACGTGGTGATCTGCCCGCCGGTGAAGCTTGGCAGGAGGAAGCCCTGGTAGAAGCGGTGGTGGAGGCCCTTTGGCCCGGCTGGGATGCCGAAGACCGGGCGGCCGCCGTTGGCCGCCTTGGCGGCCTGCGCCCATGCGAGGTAATTCTCGTAGGTGAGGTTGTTGACGTCCGCGCCGGAGGGCAGCCACTCAAGCGCCTTCTTGTTGACCGCAACCACGTAGGTGGCCTGGATCCAGGGGATGTACCGGGGAACATCCGTGCCGAGCTTCGCCAGCTTCAGCAGGTCGTCGGAGAAGCCGGCGGATGACAGGTCCTTGGTGAGGGAGCTGAGGTCCTCGAACTGCGAGGCGAACGGGATGAGGTCGCTGTGGAGGCCGGCGGCGATGCCGATCTCCACTTTCCCTGCGGCGAGCTGGGACTTCAGGGTGGTGTTGAAGACGCCGGTGTCAACGGGGTTGTAGGCCACCTTGATGTCCCCTGCAAACTTCTTCAGCGTGGCTTCGTACTTCTGGCGTTCCTCCACCGGGGAGAACTGGGTAGACAGGAAGTTGACGGAGCCTTCCCCTCCGCTTCCGCTGGTATTCACACCGCAGGCCGCGAGGAGTGGGCCGGTAGCCAGCGCCAGCAGGCCTCCCTTCAACAAGGTCCGCCGGCTGACGTCGAAGTGAGCGAGATCGGACATGAGAGCCTCCTGCTTCAAGGGCAGATAGTATTTTTGTCTGATGATCGATCATAATTGTGTGATCCAGACCACGTCAACGTCCGGCGCGCTGGACCGCCCGTCCGTACTTCCGAGGGAGCAAGCAGCATGACCCAGCAGAGGACGCTCGTCGGGGGCTCGGGCCAACCTCCGGTGGGGCTTGCCACCAGTGCCGGCCATGTCCTCCAACTGCTGCGCTCGAACGCGGGCGGATACAGCCGGGCGGAACTGCTGGACATCACGGGTATGGCGCGGTCCACCCTCTATGAGCGGCTCGATGCGCTTTTCGCCGCAGGCCTGGTCTACGAATCCTCGCCACTACATGCACAGCGCGGCAGGCCGCCGCGCGCCCTTCGCTTCGATGACCGCAACAAGCTGGTCCTCGGCATCGAGATCGGCCACACCCACGCCGGGATCCATCTCCTGTCCCTGGGCCGTGACATCGTGGCCTCCGCACGGCTGCCCATCGACATCAGGCAACCCCAGGAGGCGGTGGCCGGCCAGGTCATCGGGGAGTCACTCCGGCTGCTCGACGGGCGGCAGCCGGTGGGAGCGGGAGTGGGCCTGCCCGCCCCCGTGGACCCGCTCCACCGCCTGGGACTGGAGCGGACTGTCCTGGCCCACTGGAACCTGCAAAACCTGCAGGAAGTGATGGAGTCAAGGCTGGACTGCCCGGTCCTGCTGGAAAATGACGCCCGCTCCATGGCTGTGGGCGAGGTACGCGAGCCCCTCGAATCCCTCGTGGCCGTCAAAGTCAGCACCGGCGTCGGCTCCGGCATCATCGTGGGCGGCGCCCTGGTGCGGGGCGCCCACGGGGCCGCGGGGGACATCGGACACGTCCGCATTCCGGAGGCGGCCGGCCGGCGCTGCCGCTGCGGCAGGGACGGCTGCCTTGCCGCGGTGGCCTCGGGACGGGCGTTGCTGGCCGATCCCAAGCTCTCCAGCTACGGTTCGCTGCGGCAGCTGGTGGATGCCTGTGGCAGCGATCCCGCCGTCCGCGCCGCCGTCGCAGAGGCCGGCCAGCTGCTCGGGCGGACGCTCGCGGCGACGGTGGGCACGCTGAACCCCGGCCGCATCGCCGTGGGCGGGCTGGTTGGCGTGCTCCCGGACTTCCTGCTCGCCTGCCGCCGGCAGATTCTGGACGACGCCTTCGAGCCCTCGCTGGTGGACCTGGAGATTGTGCCGGCGGACAGTCGGACCGCCACCGCCATTGGACTCTGCCGGCTGGTGGAGGAGAGCCTTTACGCTCCGGAGCGTGTGGAACAGCTGCTGGCCCAGCGGGCCGGCTGAGAAGCAGAGCCTTCCCACACTGGCCACTCCCCGCGGCCGTCCCTAGACTCGGGCTATGACCACTTCAAACTTCAATGCCCTCCTGTCCACCCAGATCGGCAATGAGTTCGCTGCCTCACAGCAGTACATTGCCGTGGCCACTTGGTTCGCGAACCAGGACCTCCCCCAACTGGCCAGGTACTTCTACCGCCAGTCCGTGGAAGAGCGGAACCACGCCATGATGATGGTCCAGTACATGCTGGACCGGGACATTCCCTTCACCATTCCCGGTGTTCCGGCCGTCCGCAACGATTTCGACTCCGTCACGGAACCGCTGGCCCTTGCCCTGCAGCAGGAAAAGGACGTGACCCGCAACATCGAGGACCTGTTCCGGGCCGCCCGCGGCGAGAACGACGCCCTGGGCGAGCAGTTCATGCTGTGGTTCCTGAAGGAGCAGGTGGAGGAAGTGGCGTCCATGACCACACTGCTGAACATTGCCGAGCGCGCGGACAACCTGTTCGACATCGAGAACTTCATCGCCCGGGAAACAATCGGCGACGGCGGCCGGGACTCCTCTGCGCCCGAAGCTGCGGGTGGCGCCCTCTAGCCCCTCCCCTGCCCAACTAAGTAGCGCTAAGTGTCGTTTTGGCGCCCCATAACGACACTTAGCGCTACCCAGTTGGGGGGCCAGGGATGGTGAGGTTGGGCACCACCGGTGGCCCGCCGTCGTCGCGCGTTGCTACGCTGGAAGCCAAGGCTCAGCACCCGGGCCTCCGGACGACGGTTCAGTACCCGGCACTCGACAAGACTGGCCAAAGGATCCTTTATGTCGTGGCTGATACTTATTCTTTCCGGCGCCCTTGAAGCCGTGTGGGCCGCAGCCTTGCACCGTGCCTTCCAGGCTTCCGGACGCCGCCGCATCGGCCCCGCCGCCCTCTTCCTGGTGTCCGCCGCGGCAAGCACCGGCGGCCTGGCCCTCGCCATGCAGTCCATTCCCACCGGCACGGCCTACGCGGTGTGGGTAGGCGTGGGGGTGGTGCTGACCTCGGCATATGCCATTGCCACCCAGGTGGAACGTCCGACGGCGGCACGCCTCCTCCTGCTGTCCGGCATCGCCGTGTGCGTGGTGGGCTTGAAGGTGGTGGCGTGATGCGGCAGCACAGGGTTCCCTGGCTGGTTCTGCTGGCCTCGGCGGTCCTCGAAGCGGTGTGGGCAACGGCACTGGGCCTGTCCGACGGCTTCAGCCAACCGCTCCCCACCTTGGTTTTCGCTGTTACGGCAACACTGAGCATGCTGGGACTGGGCTGGGCCATCCGGCACATCCCGCTGGGCACTGCCTACGCCGTGTGGGTGGGAGTCGGCGCTGCGCTGACCGTCGGCTGGGCGATGGCCACCGGAGCGGAAGCCTTCAGCGTGCTCAAAGTGGCTTTTATCGCGGGGATTGTTGGCTGCGTTGGCGGCCTGAAGGCTTTGCCGCAGGACCAGTAGAGCCGCGCAGCACCAGGTCGGACGCCAGAACCACCGGCGAGTGCGTGGACTGCTCACCTGCCATGTCGGCAGCAAGCGCATGGACGGCAGCGTGGGCAATCGCCGCAGTTGGCTGCCGCAGCGTCGTCAGCGGCGGATCGGTAAGTGCCATCAACGCCGAATCGTCAAAGCCTATGATGGACACGTCTTCGGGCACCCGCAGCCCCCTGGCGCGGGCTGCGCGGATGGCCCCAAGGGCCATGACGTCGGAAGCACACACAATCGCAGTATGGCCGGAGTCGAGGAGCTCGTTGGCCGCGCTTTGGCCGCCTTCCACCGTGAACATACTCGTGGCCGTGTGGGCCTCGGGGTTGTCCACACCCAGGAATTCCGCGAGTGCCGAGCGGAAGCCGGCAAGTTTCTGCCGGCTGGGAATGAAGCGGTGGGGCCCAATGGCCAACCCCACTTTGCGGTGTCCCAGACTGGCAAGGTGCTGGACAGCGGTGCTGATGGCCGCTGCATCGTCGTTGGCGACCGACGCCGCGCCGAGTTCCGGCCGGGGGCCGTTGACCAGCACATACGGAATGCCGCGGCCGCGTAGCCGGTGGTAGCGCTCCAGGCTGGCCTGGCCGTCCGCATGCGCGGTGCAGATGAAAATGATGCCGGCGGCTCCCTGCGCCACGAGCATCTCGATGTACTCGTCCTCCGAACGCCCTCCCCCGGGCAGGGCACAAATGACGGGAATGAAGTCCTCCTGGGAAAGCAGGGAGACCACGGCCTGGGCAATGGCGGGAAAGATCGGGTTGGCCAGGTCCGGGACGATGATGCCAACCTGGCCCCTCACGTCGCTGCGGGCACGGTCGGGGCGTTCATAACCGAGGTCGTCCATTGCCGCAAGGACCGCCTGGCGGACTTCCCGTGAAACGCCCTTCCGCCCGTTGACCACCCGGGACACGGTGGCGATGCTGACGCCGACCTTCCGTGCGAGGTCTTCCAGTTTTGGCCGTTCGGCTGCGGCGGGTGGGGTCCGGCTCCCGGTCATGCTCATGCAGCTCCTTCACCGGAACAGGAGTCCGGAAGTCTTGGTGCCTTCAAGTGTACGGACAGCAGACCGGTAGCTTAATGAAAACAGGACGTGAAATTTTCAGCAAACGGTTGACGCTGCGTGAAACGAATCCTAGGCTCAGGGGTACCCCGCTCCTCACCGCTGACGGCCGGGGCGTCTCCAAGGAAGGTCTTCCATGACTCATCACCCCACATCCTCCGGGCTGCCCCCTGCCCTCAGAAGGAAGCTTGCAGCGGCCCTGGCCGCGGCCTGTGCCACGCCCCTGGCGCTGGGCGGCTTTGCCCTCCCGGCGTCCGCGGACCACACGGCCGCGCCCCAGGCCGTGGCGCTCGTTGGCTCCCTGCAATCCGAAATTGGCTGCCCCGGGGACTGGCAGCCCGACTGCACGGCCAGCAGGCTGCAGCCCGTCGAGGGCTCGGCAACGCTGTACCGCGCCACCTTCGACATACCGGCCGGCACCTACGGCATGAAGGTCGCCCTCAACAATTCCTGGGATGAGAACTACGGTGCCGGCGGAGCAGCCGGCGGCGGGGACCTGGTGCTCAACGCGCCCGGCGGTCCCGTGACCTTCACCTATGACCACGCCAGCCACACGCTGAGCGACGATGTCCCTGATGCGCTTGGAACAGAGGCCGGCGCGCACTGGCTCTCGGCGGACACCATCGCCTGGCAGGCGCCGGCCGCGGAGGGAACTACGTACCGGCTCTACAACGCGCCCGACGGCGGCCTGGCGCTGGCGGACGGCCAGGTCACCGGCGGCAGCTACACAGCGCTTGAGAAAACGCCCGGCGCTTTGGATGCAGGGCTGGCAGCGAAGTACCCACACCTCGCCGGTTTCACCCCGTTGCGGCTGGCGGAAGGTGATTCCGTTCGCGCAAAGGAACTGCTCAGGGGCCAGCTGCTGGTGGCCGCCGTTGGGGCCGACGGCAAGGTCACCGCAGCCACCGGCGTCCAGGTCCCCGGCGTCATGGACACCCTGTACCAGGGCGCGGCCGGCCAGGAGCTCGGGCTGACGTGGAAGGGCAACCGCCCCCGGCTTTCCCTCTGGGCGCCGACTGCCCGCAGTGTCACTGTCCACACTTACGCTGCCGGTTCGGGCGGCGATCCTGTGGCCAGCCGTGCCATGGAACCGGGCGCGGATGGCGTCTGGTCCCTGACGGGGGAGAAGGAATGGAGCGGCGCCTACTACCTGTACGAGGTGGAGGTCTTCGTGCCGGAAACCGGCAAGGTGGAACGGAACCTGGTCACGGACCCCTACAGCGTGGGGCTCTCCGCCAACTCCGAACGCAGCCTGTTTGTTGACGTGGAGGACAAGTCCCTGGCCCCCGAGGGGTGGAAGAAGCTGCAGAAGCCCGCGCTCAACAAGCCGGAGGACCTTTCCCTGTACGAGCTGCACGTCCGCGACTTCTCCATCACCGATGCCTCCGTCCCGGAAGAACACCGGGGAACGTACAAAGCCTTCGCACAGCAGGACAGCAACGGCATGCGCCGCCTCCGCGAACTGACTTCAGCGGGCCTCAACGCCGTCCACCTGCTGCCGGTGAACGACATCGGCACCATCGAGGAACGGCGCAGCGAACAGCTCGAACCCGCCTGCGACCTCGCCGCTCTGCCGGCAGATTCGGAGGAGCAGCAGGCCTGCGTCGCAGAAACTGCCTCCAAGGACGGGTTCAACTGGGGCTACGATCCCCTGCACTACACCACTCCAGAAGGCTCTTACGCTACCAACCCTGACGGCGCGGCACGGATCACCGAGTTCCGGGAAATGGTGGCCGGACTCAACGCCGCGGGGGCACGCGTCATCCAGGACGTGGTCTACAACCACACCTCCAGCGCCGGCCAGTCCGGGTCCAACAACCTTGACCGGATTGTTCCCGGCTACTACCACCGCCTGAACGCCACCGCCGGCTCGCTGGAGACCTCCACCTGCTGCGCCAACACGGCCACCGAGAACACGATGATGGGCAAGCTCATGATCGATTCCCTGGTGACGCTTGCCAAGACCTACAAGCTGGACGGGTTCCGCTTCGACCTCATGGGCCACCACTCCAAGCAGAACATGCTGGACGTGCGGGCAGCCCTGGACGAGCTGACCATGGCCAAGGATGGCGTAGACGGCAAAAACATCACCCTCTACGGCGAGGGCTGGAACTTCGGCGAAGTGGCCAACAACGCAAGGTTCGTCCAGGCAACGCAGGAGAACATGGCAGGAACCGGCGTCGGCACGTTCAATGACCGGCTGCGCGACGCCGTACGCGGCGGCGGCCCCTTCGACCCCGACCCGCGGGTCCAGGGCTTCGCTTCGGGCCTGTTCACCGACCCCAACAGCTCCCCCGCCAACGGCACCCCGGAGCAGCAGAAAGCATCCCTGCTCCTGGCCCAGGACCTGATCAAGGTGGGCCTGACCGGCAATTTGAAGGACTACTCCTTCGTTGACCGCACCGGTGCAACCGTCAGGGGCTCTGACGTGCCGTACAACGGCGCCCCGGCCGGATACACCAGTGACCCGCAGGAGGCCGTCACCTACGTGGAAGCGCACGACAACGAGACGCTGTTTGACGCCCTTGCCCTGAAGCTGCCGCAGGACACCCCTATGGCGGAACGGACGCGGATGCAGACCCTCGCGCTCAGCACCACGGCCTTCAGCCAGGGCATCTCGTTCTGGCATGCCGGCGGGGAATCCCTCCGCAGCAAGTCCCTGGACCGCAACAGCTACGACTCGGGCGACTGGTTCAACATCCTTGACCACACGGATGCCACCAACGGCTTCGGCCGCGGACTGCCGCCCAAGCCCGACAACGGGGACAAGTACGGCTACCTGCGCCCGCTGCTGGCGGACCCCGCACTGAAGCCTGCTCCCGCCGCGATCGCCGAGGCGCGCAGCCGGGCGGCAGAACTGCTGCAGATCCGCAAGAGCACGCCGCTGTTCCGCCTGGGTGAGGCCGCCCTGGTGCAGCAGAAGGTCTCGTTCCCCACGGCGGGCCCGGACCAGGCGCCCGGCGTGGTGGTCATGCGGATCGACGACTCCGTGGGCCCGGACGTGGACGAGGACCTCACCGGGCTGGTGGTGGTGTTCAACGCCGCCGACGAGGCCGTCAGCCAGGCAGTCGCCGGCACCACAGGCACCGCTTACGGCCTGCACCCGGTCCAGGCCTCGGGCAGCGACCCGGTGGTCAGGACTGCCGCCCATGACCCGGCAACCGGGACCTTCACCGTCCCGGCCCGCACCGTAGCAGTGTTCCAGGCCGGCTAGCGCCCGGCAAAGCCGGCCGGGTGCCCCTGGCCTCCGGCCGGCCCAACTGAATCTCCCACCGCTGAGTCTCCCCGCCTGTAAGGACGGACGACGGCGTGTCCCGGCAAAACGCCGTCGTACGCTGCCTGTGCCGAACCAAAGGTGGGGAGACTGAGCGCATGTCCGGGGCCCGGTCTAGGCTTTTGCCATGGACTCACCCGAGATAGCCGAAGCGATGGATGCCCTCCGGCGCCGACTGGTTCCCGGGACGCGCGTCATACTGGGCATTGCCGGGACGCCCGGCTCCGGGAAATCAACGTTCGCGGAATGGATCCGGCAGCAGTTTGGTCCGGGGCAGGCAGTGGTGGTGCCCATGGACGGCTTCCACCTGGGCAACGCGATCATCGACGGCCCGCCCCTCCGGCAGCGCAAGGGAGCCATGGAGACCTTCGACGCCGGCGGGTACCTTTCATTGCTCCGCAGGCTGGTGCGCCGGGACGAGCCAGTAGTGTACGCCCCGGAGTTCCGGCGGACCCTGGACGAGCCGGTGGCGGCATCGATCGCTGTCCCTGCCGAGGTGCCCCTCATCATCACCGAGGGCAACTACCTCCTGATGGAGCATCAGCCGTGGAAGGATGTCCGGGCGCAGCTGGACGAAGTGTGGTTCGTGGACACGCCCCCGGTGCTGCGGTTGGCCCGGCTCGTGGAAAGACACGTCTCGTTCGGCATGGATAGGACTGCGGCGGAGGCCTGGGCCAACGGACCGGACGAAGCGAATGCGGTGCTGATCCAGGCCACCCGCCCGGCCGCGGACCGGCTCATCCCCTGGAAGTAGCCCACGACCGCAATCTTGAACCCTGCAACAGAGAACGAACAGGAGAACCCATGCCAGCAACTGTGGACCTCGGCGACGGCCTCAAGGTCAGCCCCCTCGGCTTCGGCGGAATGGCGCTCACCCCGGTGTATGGGGAGGTGGACCAGGAGGACGCGCTCCGGACGCTGCATCACGCCGTCGATTCCGGTGTCAGCTTTATTGACACCGCGGACATCTACGGCGGGGGCAGCAACGAGGAACTGATCGCCCGGCTGCTCAAGGAGCGGCGGGACGAGGTGCAGCTGGCCACCAAGTTCGGGCTGGTGGGAACTCCGACGGACGGCTACACGGACATCAGGGGCGACGCCGCCTACATCCGGCAGGCGGTGGACCGCAGCCTGCAGCGGCTGGGAACCGACCGGATTGACCTCTACTACATGCACCGCCGTGACCTCCGCGTTCCGATTGTGGAAACCGTGGAGGCCATGGCAGAGCTTGTGCAGCAGGGCAAGGTCAGGCACCTGGGGCTGTCCGAAGTGACGGCCCAGGAGCTTCAGGAAGCCTCTGCCGTCCACCCGATTGCGGCGGTCCAGAGCGAATGGTCCATCTGGAGCCGCGACGTGGAACGCAACGTTGTTCCTGCCGCGGCCGCCCTGGGAGTGGGTTTTGTCCCGTACTCGCCGCTGGGCCGCGGGTTCCTCACCGGCACTGTGGACGCCTCGAGCCTTGGCGAAAAGGATTTTCGACGCCGGATCCCCCGTTTCGCCCTGGACGCGGCGGACGCCAACCAGGCGGTCGTGGACACCGTCCGGTCCGTGGCTGGCGAACTGGACGCAACACCTGCCCAGGTTGCCCTGGCCTGGCTGTTCGCCCAAGGCAGGCGGCTGGGCCTGCCGGTCGTCCCGATCCCCGGCACGCGCAAGCGGCACCGGATCGACGAAAACCTGGGCGCCCTGGCGTTGGACCTCACCCCTGCCCAACTGGACGCGCTAGGTGAAGCCTCGGACGCCGTCGTCGGCTCCCGCTCAGCGGATCCCACCTGGGTGTCCGAGGGCCGTGAATAGACTCAGAGCCATGGACTCACTTCTGTATGACCTGCCCGCCCTGACCATCCGCCGGATCTCCGTGAGCGAGATGGACAACAACGTTTACCTGCTGACGGCGAAGGCCAGCGGAGAACAGGTGCTGATCGACGCCGCGGACGATTTTCCGGCCATCCAGCAACTGCTGCAGGATGCGGCCGGAGACACCTCCGCAACGCCTCGGCTTGCACTGATCGCCACCACCCACCAGCACTGGGACCACGTCCGGGCGCTGAAGGAACTGGTGGAGGCTACCGAGGCGACCACCGCAGCAGGAACGGACGACGCCGAGGCGCTGCCGGTTCCGGTGGACCGGCCCCTTGGGCACGGGGATACGGTTGCCGTGGACGGCTTTGAGCTGGCGGCGGTCCACCTGAGGGGACACACGCCGGGCTCGATCGCCTTTGTGTACGAGGACCCCGAAGGGCCTGCGCACATTTTCTCCGGCGATTCGCTGTTCCCCGGCGGCGTTGGCAACACACAGAAGGATCCCGGGCGTTTCAACCAGCTTTTGGACGACGTGACCCAGCGGCTGTTCGGCACTTACCCGGACTCCGCCGTCGTCCATCCCGGCCACGGCAAGCCGACAACCCTGGGCGCCGAGCGGCCGCACCTCGAGGAGTGGCGCGCCCGCGGCTGGTGACGACCACATCGATTGCTCCGCACCTGCCGTTATGGACCTTCTAAACGGCAGGTGCGGAGCAATCGATGGACGTTAAGGGGCCTTGTTAGCGGCTGCGGCGTTCGTTCGACGCCGGAGCCGACGCGCGGCGGGGACCGCTGCGGGCGGGACGGCCGGAGCCGCCGCCGTTGCCTGCGCTGTAGGAGCCGCCTGAGGTGCCACCGGTGTTGGAGGACCAGACTGCCTTGTTGCCGCCGGCTGCGCCTGCACCTGCACGTGAACCGCCGCTGCGGGTACCTGCACCGGCACCTGCTGCGGCGCGCTGCCCGGTTGCGGGGCGACCGCTGCGCTGGCCGCCCGAGGCTGCCGGACGTCCTGAGCTTGCCGGCCGGCCGGTGCCGCCGCGGGGCGCTTCGCTGCGGGTTACGCGTGACTCTGCGCGGCCGTCCGAACCGCGGCCGGCCGATGCACGGCCACCTGCCGCGGGGACGTCGTTGCGGTGCGTGGAAGCGGTGCCGCGGCCGCGGTTGTTGCGGCGGGCAGCCGCTGCGGCAACGGCGCGGTCCTCGTTCTGCTCGGCCACGCGGTCAAACGCTGCGCGGGCTTCGGTGCGGCCCTCGAAGGCAACTGCCCGGCGCTCGGCGCGGGGTACGTCGGTGCGAACGGGCTCGGCCCCAACCTTGCCGCGTCCACCACGGCCGCCACGGCCGCCGGCCGTGGGTGGAGCCTGGCGGCGGGCGCGCTTGCGCTCCGCGTTGGCGCCGGTGGAGGTGCCGCCGCCCTGCTGTGCAGCCTTCTTAGCCAGCAGTGCAGCGCGGGTGCGCGGGTCGATCTTCTCGGCCATCTCGCCCACGAGTTCAGCAACGATGGGCGAAGAGGCGGTGACGCGCTCAAAGTTCACCTCGACGCCGGCGGCCTTCATCAGCTTCTTCACGTCGGTCTGCTGCTCCGGCAGGGTCAGCGTGACCACGGTGCCGTCGGAACCGGCACGCGCGGTACGGCCTGAACGGTGCAGGTACGCCTTGTGCTCGGTGGGCGGGTCCACGTGGATGACCAGTTCGACATCGTCAACGTGGACACCACGGGCGGCGACGTCGGTGGCCACCAAGACGCGGACGTCACCGTTGGAGAACTCGGCGAGGTTGCGGTCACGGGCGTTCTGCGAGAGGTTGCCGTGCAGGTCCACGGCGGGGATCCCGGCGTCCGTCAGGGTCTTGGCCAGCTTGCGGGCGTGGTGCTTGGTCCGCATAAAGAGGACACGGCGGCCGGCGCCGGAGGCTAGCTCCACGATCAGCTGCTTCTTGACGGTCTGGTCGTTGACCACCAGGACGTGGTGCTCCATGGTGGTCACCGCGGCCTGCGGGTCATCCACGGAGTGGGTCAGCGGGTTGGACAGGTAGCGCTGGACGATCTTGTCCACGCCGTTGTCCAGGGTGGCGGAGAAGAGCAGGCGCTGGCCCTGGCTGGGGGTCATGTCCATGAGCTTCTTCACCACGGGCAGGAAGCCGAGGTCGGCCATGTGGTCCGCCTCGTCCAGCACTGTGATTTCCACGGCCTCGAGGGTGAGGATCCGCTGGCGGATCAGGTCCTCCAGGCGGCCCGGGCAGGCGATGACAATGTCGACGCCGGCGCGCAGGGCCTTCTCCTGGCGCGCCTGGGAGATGCCGCCGTAGATCACGGTGGTGTTCAGGCCGGCAGCCTTGGCCAGCGGCTCGATGGTGGCGTTGATCTGGGTAGCCAGTTCGCGGGTGGGTGCCAGGACCAGGCCCATGGGGCGGCCGGGCTTGCGGAAGTACGGGGCTTCGCGCTCGGCGAGGCGGGCCACCAGCGGGATGGCGAAGGCGATGGTCTTGCCGGAGCCGGTGCGGCCGCGGCCCAGGACGTCGCGTCCTGCAAGGGTGTCAGGGAGGGTCTTCACCTGGATGGGGAACGGGGTTTCGATTCCCTGGGCGGTGAGGGTGTCGGCGAGGGCTTTGGGCGTGCCGAGGGCAGCAAATGTAGTCAAAGTCAAAGGTCTTTCAGGCGGTATCCGTGTGGATATCGGCCCCCGATGCCGGTTGGCTCAAGGGTTCGCCGAAGAAAATTCAGGTGGTCAACCAGCCTGCTGCCGCTTATGCAAAGCGGCGGCCGGGACCAAATGGAATGCGTTCATCGACGCAGGATGTGCCTCTCACATGAAAAAAGCCCTGTCCCCTGGATGAAGGGGTACCTTCACACAGGAAATCCTGGGCATCACTGCACATCAAGTTCCACCAGTCTAGCATCCCTGGCCCACCCCACTTTTCCGCCCCCTCCCAAGTAGGTAGCGCCAAGTGTCGTTTTGAACCCTCAAAACGACACTTAGCGCTACTTGGTTGGTCGTTGCCTTGGGGGCGGGGCCGGGGCACGCTTGAGGCATGAGTGAACACGCCGCCCCCGGGAATGACGCGCAGCATCCTGGATCACGCCAGCAGCATCCTGAAACGCACCAGACGATGCACGACGCCGGTTCTGGCCATTCCGACGCCACGCTCGGCGAGGGTTTGGCAGTCCACAGCGGGGCCGACGCCGCGGCCATCTGGGACGACCGCTACCGCAGCAAACCCCGGATGTGGAGCGGCAAACCCAACCCGCAGCTGGTCCGGGAAGCCGGTGGCCTTCGCCCCGGGAAGGCGCTGGACCTCGGCTGCGGGGAAGGCGCTGACGCCATCTGGCTTGCCCAGCAGGGGTGGACCGTCACCGCCGTCGACGTCTCCGCGGTGGCCCTCGACCGGGCACACTCCCACGAGAAGGCCGCGCTGGCCCGCGAAAGCGTCCATGCCGCAGAGGGAACAATTGCCAGCAGGATCACCTGGCAACAGGCAGACCTCAGCCAATGGCAGCCCGGCGACTCCTTCGACCTCGTGACGTCGCAGTTCCTGCACTCGCAGGAGCTCGCCTGGCAGGGCCCGCTCCGCACCGCGGCGGCCGCAGTCAAGCGCGGCGGCACGCTGCTGGTGGTGGGCCACCACCCGGACAGGCTGCCGCCGTGGGGCGGCGGGCACGACCACCAGGGGATGTTCTACACCTGTGATGAGCTCGTCCAGGAACTGGGGCTTGACGGTCCCGAATGGCAGCTGGAGGTCCAGACCAGCCGGGAGAGGCCGGTAACCGGGCCTGACGGCCAGCACGCAACCATCGCCGACGTCGTCCTGCGGGCCACACGCTTGCCCTGACTGCCGCCCGCCCAGGCCACGGAGTTTTTGTCCAACTCAGGGGGTTTTGGCGGCGGTGACCCGGGGCGCGACGGCGGCAGCGGCGACGGCGAGCACGGCGGCGAGGCCGAAGACCCCGGCGAAGGATTCCGTCGTCGTCGTAAACGCTGCGAAGACGATGCCCGTCGTTGCGAGGGCCAGTGCGCCGCCCAGGGAGTCCGCGATGGACATGGCGGAGCTGTTGAAGCCCTCGTTTTCCTTGCTGGACAGCGCCAGGGTCATGACACTCAGCCGCGGATACAGCAGTCCCATGCCGCCGCCGGCGAGGATCCAGCCGGCAATGACGACGGCGGGCGGCCAGTGCAGCGCGGTGGTCACCAATGCGAGGATCACCGCCCCCAGGACCATCAGGGCGCCGATGCCCACAGCACGGCGATGGGACAGCCTGGTGCCCAGGCGCCCCTGCACTGCCGACGCTGCGGCCCAGGCCAGCGCCCCGCCGGTAAGCGTAAGGCCGGCAAATGTGGGCGAAAAGTCGTACAGCTCGATCAGCAGGTAGGGCAGGTAAACCTCGGCTCCGAAGAACGCTGCCGCGGCGAGCCCGCGCACCAGTATCACGCTGGGCAGGCCGCGGCGGGCGGTGAGGGTGCCCCGCGGAACCAGCGGGCGGACGGCCAGCAGGGCAAGGACGACGGCGGCAACGGCCAGGAGCGCCGGCGCGGCGGGAAGGCCGGGGATCCGGAGCTCTCGTGACAGGTTGAGCGCCAGGACAGCGAGCGCCGCCAGGGTTGCCCAGGCAAGTCTGCCCGGCGCCCAGGGCGGCAGCGCATCCCCCGGCTCCCCGGCCGGTCCGTGAGGCGGCTCGAGTCCCTTCAGCACGGGCGCAATCATCACCAGCGCGGGGATGACCAGGCCTACCACGCCCAGGAACACCCAGTGCCAGCTGAAGACCTGCGCCACGATTCCTGCCGCAAACGGCCCTACCAGGGACGGCACCACCCACGCGGCGGAGAACGCGGCAAAGATCTTGGGGTGCAGGCTGCCGGGATAGATGCGCGCCACCAGCACATACAACGCGACTGTCAGGGCTCCCCCGCCCAGCCCCTGCACCAGCCGGCCCGCAACCAGCACGGGCATGGACGCCGCGGTCCCGGCAATCAGCAGGCCCAGCACGAACAACGCCACTGATGCGTAGAGCGGGGCTGTGGGCCCGCGCCTGTCGGACCAGTTTCCGGCGGCAACCATGCCGATCACGCCTGTTGCCAGCGGACCGGCAAACGCGAGCGCGTAGAGTCCGGCGCCGTCGAGTTCGCGGCTGACCAGGGCCATGATGGTGGTGACGGCAAGGGATTCGAACGCGGCCAGGAACACCAGGGCACACGTCCCCACGGTCACCCAGAGGTACGGCCCCCGGAGGATGCCCGCCGCGGGGCGGGTGGCCGGAACAACGGAATCCCGCACGGCAGCCCGCCCCTAACTGACGAACCGGTCGCGGCCGGCGCGGTACCCGAAGATCCCCGCCAGCAACCCCACCGCCAGGAACAGGACCCCGGCGGCGGTGAAGGATCCGGTGGCCTGGTGCAGCTGGCCCACCAGCAGCGTGCCGGTGGAGCCCAGCCCGTAGCCCACGCCCTGCATCATTCCCGACAGGTGCGCGGCAGTGTGCCCGTCGCGGGTCCGGAGCATGATCATGGTCAGCGCCACGGCGGTGAGGCTTCCCTGGCCCAGTCCCAGCAGGCCGGCCCACACCCAGACAAGCTCCAGGGGACCGAAGATGCTCAGCGCGAAGCCGGCGCCGGTCATCAAAGCAACGATGGTGTTGATGGCGCGCTGGTCCTTCAACCTGGCGGCCAGTGCGGGCGCGAACAGCGAGCCGAGCATCTGCAGCACGATGGACCCCGAGACGATCAGTCCCGCCGCTCCCCCGTCCACGCCCCGCTCGCGCAGGATCGGCGCCAGCCACGCGAAGACGCTGAAGGACATCATGGCCTGCAGCACCATGAAGATGGTCACCTGCCAGGCCACCGGGGAGCGCCACACGTTCACGCCCTCCCGGACGGCCTGGTGCCGGATGCGCGGCTGGCGGAGTGCCACGGGGAGGAACAGCACAAGCACGACGGCGGCAGGCACCGCCCAGGACCACAGCGCCAGGGTCCACTCCCCCGTAGCCGTGTAGACCGGGTAGGTGAAGCCGGCGCCCAACGCCGCGGAGGCGCAGATGGCGGTGGTGTAGAGCCCGCCCATCAGGCCCAGCCGGTGCGGGAAGTCCCGCTTGACCAGCCCGGGCAGCAGCACGTTGCACAGCGCGATGGCTGCCCCGCAGGCAGCCGTCCCGGCCAGGAGCGCGGGCAGGTGGCCGGCGCCCTGTCCTGTTGCTGCCAGGCCCAGTCCGGCGGGGCGCAGCAACAGTCCTGCCGTGAGGAGCGCCATGGCGCCCAGGAGCACCCGCTCGGCACCGAACCGCCTCGCCAGGACCGGGGCCAGGGGTGCGAACACGCCCAGGAGCGTGACGGGGACAGTGGTCAGCACCACCACAGCCCAGCCGGGGAGGGCAGCCTGGGCAGTTACCTCGGGAAGGACCGCGGAGAAGCTGGAAAAGACCGTCCGCAGGTTGAGTCCCACCAGGACCAGGCACAGCCCCAGGTACACGAGCTGCCGGCGGCTCCCAACCCGGGTGGGTTCCGGTGCCGGGGTCTCGTCAACCTCGGCGTCCACCAGGAACCCTGGTTGCTCGTTTGCCGCAGGGCCACCAGCCCGGCGGTTCCTTGCCTCGGCGTCGGTCGCTTCCCTCATCCGCCCATTCTTGCAGGCTGGGTTGCCTCCCTGGGTTATCCACATAGGGACCGCGGTGCCTTCTGGCAGTTCCGCCCCACGCCTACGTTGGAACCAGCAGCTGCACGGCAATCAGAGGAGGAACATCGTGGCAGCACCTGAACCCGGTCCCGGCCCTCCACGCCCTGATCCGAAGTCATCCGCAGAGGAGGGAGTACCGTCGGGGCCGTCACTCCACACACCCTCTTGTCGGGATCGCCCGGTGATCTGGCTGGCTGCCGCCAGCCTGGTCCTTGCAATTGCTGCCCCTGCCTCCCTCTTTGTTACTGCCCTCGTGCATATGCTCGTCGCAGTGCTGGCCTTCTCCTTTCGTTGGTCTCCCTTGCCGCCATGGGCAGTCGACATCCTCATCCTGAGTCTGCCTTCCGTTCTCATGTCAGCTTCCTTGGCCCTGGCATTCCACGCTGTGAAGCGGTCGGAGCAGAGGACCCCCGGCCGGACGTTCTCCGTAGCGTCGATGTGCCTATCCACTGCCCTCGTTGCCGTGTACGTGGGCGTCTGGCTGTTCCTCGAGCGGTCTCCATAAGTTGTTCCCCTCCGGCGCCGCTATTCTGGAAGGGATGAGCGAATCCCCAGAAAACCCCCAGCAGCCGCATGTCCCGAGGCCCGTCACGCCGGGGACGCAGGCTTCCTTTGGCACGTACGGCGGCCGGCCGGTCAGCTTCGTCCGCCGCGGCACGCGCCTGCAGGGCCGCCGGCAGGCGGCCTGGGAAGAGCACGCCGAACGGTGGGCGGTGGACGTCCCGCGCCACGTTGCGAACACCTCGGTCCATCCCGACTACACGTTCGACGCCGAAGCCGAGTTCGGCCGCAAGGCTCCCCTCATTGTGGAGATCGGCTCTGGCCTGGGCGATGCCGTGTGCCACGCCGCCGAGCAGAACCCGGACACCGACTTCCTGGCCGTTGAGGTCTACACCCCGGGCCTGGCCAACACCATCATCAAGATCAACAGCCGCGGCCTCAGGAATGTCCGGGTGGTGGAGGCCAACGCGCCCGAGGTCCTGGCCACGATGCTCCCGGCAGGCTCCGTCAGCGAACTGTGGGTCTTTTTTCCCGATCCGTGGCACAAGTCCCGGCACCACAAGCGCCGCCTCATCCAGCCAGAGTTCGCGGACCTCGCAGCCCGCGCGCTGAAGCCGGGCGGGCTGTGGCGGATCGCCACCGACTGGTCCAACTACGCCGTCCACGTCCGGGATGTCCTGGCGGGTTCCAAGGATTTTGACAACCTGCACACCGGCGAGCGGCGCGGGCCGGAAAGCCCCCTGACCCAGGTGTGGCAGTCCGGCGTCGAGTCCGTGGTGGGCGGAGCGCCGGTCAGGGAGGGCCGTGCACCGGTGAGCACCGAGCACACCGGACCCAACGAGGGAATCGACGAGACCGGAGGCTGGGCGCCCCGTTTCGAAGGCAGGATCCGGACCAGCTTCGAGGCCAAGGCCCACGAGGCCGGCCGGCTGATCTTCGATCTCTGTTACCGCCGGCGCTAGGGACAAGGCTGTCAGGCCGGGCTGATGCCGGCCACAATCTCCTTCAGCATGCCCAGCCGCGGCTCCAGGGACGGGTCGGTGGACGGCCAGATGACCACCACGCCGATGAACTGCGCGTTTTGCCACACGCCCACCGTGGCCGCGACCTTTGGCGACCCTCCGGCGTCGTTGTAGCCCACCACCACGGCGTATGCTGCCTTCCCTGGAAGGTCCAGTCCGCCCTCGGCCAAGAGGGTCCCGCCCCGCTCCTCCAGGTAGAACTCCGACATCAGGTGGGCCCAGCCGGTGGCCTGCGGGGCGCCGTGCACGGAGGTATCGTCCTTGACAACGGTGACCAGGACGCCGCCCAACAGACCGTACTGCCCAGTGTTGGGGCCGGCCGTGGAATCGGCCAGGACCTGGGTGTGCTCCGGAAAGTCTGCCGTGAACCCCAGCGGGGATTCGATGTGCACGGACATGGTCACAGCCTCTCGAGCCTGGTGTCGTTGGGCACCTTATAGTACGTGGACACGTTGGTGGTTGCCTTGTTCTCGGTCTTGACCTCCACCTCGCCGAGCTTCACGTCGAGGCCCGCCCCGGTGGAGGCAGTGACCACGTTATTGACCCGGATGGTTGCGGACCCGGCCTCATACAGCCTGGCGGCGTCGCGGGCGGCGTCGTACTCATTCCCCAGGGCGACGTTGCGGAGGTAGCTGTCAATGACTGGCCTGTTCTCCGGGGAGTAGTCCACGTCGATTTTCACGGTGCCCTGTGTCCCCACGCTGACCGAGGATTCGATCTTGGCCGCCTTGACGTCCGTACCTGCCTCGATCCCCCGCGCCACCGTTCCGTCCAGGGATACAGACACCGAGTCGATGTTGTTGTCCTTGTCCAGGGAAACCTGCAGCCCGCCCTTGCCCGAAGCCTCGAACACCCGGCCGTCCAGGTTCAGCTTGCCCTGGGCAGAAACCTCGCCCGCCGCCGTCGCGGTCCCGTCCGTGAGGTTCCGTTCGTACCCCAGGTCCAGCTTCGCGGAGCCGGTGGCGGCGCCGGTTTCCGCCCCGGCCTCCAGGGAGAGCGTGCCCTTGGCCTTGTCCGCCTGGCCGGTGGAGCCGTTGTCTCCGGCGGCTTCGTTGATGGTGTCCAGGATGTAGCCGGGCGGGTTGCCAGCAACATCCCTGATCTCGCCTACGCTGTCCGGCGGAAGGTCCCGGTACATCTGCTCCCGGGCAGCCATGGCCTCTTCCACGCTCCCGAACGTGTATTCCCGGGACACCTGGCCAGTGAGGGTGACCCCGGCGGCTCCCGCGGTGTCGTTGACACCGAGCCCCATGTTCCCGTAGACCTTCATGGTGGCGGAGCCGTCAACGTTCTCCACCACTTCCGTCCCCACTTCGGCGCCGCCGTGGACCCAGGCCACCCGGGCCTCAATCGACGCCGTTCCCGTCTCGGAGTAGACAGGGATGTCCGCCTTGGCCAGCTCCTGGAGGTGTTCCCGCGCCAGCGCCTGCACGGACGAGGGGATTCCGCCGTCCATGCGCATCAGGTCCACGGCGAACGGCCCGTCCCCGTCCCCGCCCACGATCAGGTATCTCCGGTCGGCCGCGGACAGGCTGCCCCACCAGGCGGCTTGCTCCACCGGGCCGGCGTCAAGCAACTGCTCCAGGTCCGCCTGCAGCTCCCGGCGATGTTCAGCAGCGGCTGCGGCGGCAGCGGCCTGGTCCGCCAGCCATCCCCCGGCCCGGCCGGCCAGCGACGTTACGCTGCCCCAGAAGCTGCTTCCGCCTCCGGTTGGGGAAGCCGAGGAGGACTTTTCCTGTTCCTCCGCGTGCAGCAGCAGGAGCCTGGCGTTCTCCCGCAGGCTGGAGGCGACCTTCTCCAGGCCGGGGTGGTGGCTTCCGCTCCACTCCTGCCGGAAGCGCTCCGCGTCGTCGCCCTTCCACGGTGCCGACTGGATCTGGCTGTGGAGTGACGTTGCCCGGGTGCCCAGCATGGACGCCGCCTGATCGGCCGCCCTGGCCAATGCCCGCAGCTGGCTGACGTCAGCGCCGTAAAAAGTCATGGTGTTTCCCCCGGCAGGAACTGGTGCGTGTTCAGTCGCTGGTCACATGCTTGCACAGCCCCGGTTGCCGGGCGATGGGGATTCCTCCCCATCGCCTGCCGTCCGTTGACGGGCTGCCCGCGCACCCACTCCGGGTGCCGTGGGGCGGCCACTGTTCCGGACTGTCTTGGCGTGGCACGATTGCCCTGTGTGCGGGGGGCGCACGCCAGCTCAGCACATGCACAAAGGAACAGCCATCAAAAAGGAAATGAAGCAGGCCGTCGACGCGGCTGAGAACGTCACCAACTCGCGGACCCTGGAACTGCTGGCGAGGGCCGGGTTCGCGGCGAGCGGCATCCTGCACCTGCTGGTCGGCGCGATCGCCATCCGGTTGGCGTTTGGAGGCACGGGGAACGCTGATTTCAGCGGTGCGGTTGCCGAGCTCGCCACCCAGCCCGCGGGGCCGTTCCTCCTGTGGGCGAGCTTCGCGGCCTGCGCGGGGCTGGCACTCTGGCAGCTCAGCGATGCCATCTTTGACTACAACCGCCTGCCCACCAAGGAAAAAGCCGGAAAGAAGGCGAAGGCCGGCGCCCAGGCCCTCGTTTTCACGGGGCTCGCGCTGACGCTTATGTCCTTCGCCAGGGGAACAGGTTCCGGCGCAGACAACCAAAAGGCCGCCTCTGATCTCACCTTCACCCTGCTGAAAGCACCCGGCGGTGTGGCTTTGCTGGTGCTGCTGGGCGCCGCCATCGCGGTCACGGGAGTCGTCTACGGCATCCGCGGCCTGAAAAAATCCTTCGAAAAGCACCTGGTCATGCCGGCTTCCCCGACTCCGAGGACCGCCGTTACGGTCCTCGGAGTCACGGGATACGTGGCCAAGGGAACGGTACTGCTGCTGACCGGCCTGCTGATCGCCGTCGCAACCCTGCAGGCCCATCCGGAGGACTCCACCGGGCTCGACGGCGGCCTCCGGGCCCTGCGCGACCAGCCACTCGGCGTCTACCTCCTGGCCGCCGTGGGGGCAGGCCTGATCTGCTACGGGGTGTTCATGATGGTGCGGGCCAAGCTGGGCAAGATGAACCACTAAGGCCCCAGGCAGGCCGCAGCCAGGGCCAGGCCTCAGGGGACGGTGATGACCGCCACGGCGTGTTCGGTGGCGTCGCGCAGTTCAACGCTTGCGATGCTCCCCAGCTGAAGCGGCGTGGCCCCGGTGACCTTGACCCTGCCGCTGGGCGTGGCCGTCCATGCGCACGCCCGGTCCTCACCGCCGTCGCGGTCCCGGACCCACAGGGACAACGTCCCGTCGACCGGGAGGCTGCTGCCGTTCACGGCGAGCTCCGTTCCCCAGGTCTTCCGGGCGAGGTCGACGCTGAACTGGAGGCCGGCGCCGGACTGCACGGAATACGTGGCGTCCGGCTGCGGCGGCCGGACCAGGAGCGGACCGCCGGCCAGGCCCAGGGCAAGGCAGGCGGCAGCCGCGGCGGCTGCCAGCGTCGTCCACCGCCGTCGTAATGTCCGACGGCGGTGCGCCAGTTTGCGGAGCAGCGGCACCGGATCGGGGGACGGCAGCGGATCCGGCGCCCTCCCCGGCGCAGCCGTAAGCGCCACGGCATCCGGCACGGGGAGGGCGTCCAGCAGCATGGGGATCTTCTCCAGGCCTGCAAGTTCCTTCCGGCATGTCCCGCACTCCTCCAGGTGGGCCTCGAACGCCTCCACGTCCGGCCCGTCCAGGCCGCCCAGGAGGTAGGCGCCCAGCAGCCTGTGCGGTTCGGCGCTGTTCACCGTTCCACCCCCATCTCGTCCAGGATGGTGCGCAGCGCCCGCACGGCATAGTAGGCGCGCGACTTGACCGTTCCGCTGGGGATGTTGAGCTGGACTGCGGCCTCGTTGACAGTGAAGCGCCGGTAATGCAGGGCCACCAGGACGTCCCGGTGTTCCTTGCTGAGCCGGACCAGGGCTTCCTCGACCAGCACCCGGTTGAGGAGCTCGTCCACTCTTTCCATAACGGCGGCCGGCTCGGTAACGTCGCCCTCCAGCATTTCGGCGGGGCGGCGCTGCGCCCTGCGGTAGTTGTCGATCATAATGTTCCGGGCGGTCCGGTACAGGTAGCTGCGCAGGCTTCCGGTGATCTCGGGCGTTTGCTGCCAGACGCGCAGCACGGTTTCCTGGACCACATCCTCGGCGAGCTGCGGATCCCGGGAAACCCCCAGCACAAAGCGGCGCAGGGCGGGGCCGTGGTCGCGGTAGATGGACTTCACCACGTCCTCATCAAGCGGCACGGCGTCCCTCCTGCCGGGGTTCTTCCACAGTTCTTTTATACGCCCGTAAAGACGCCGCGGCCCGGCAGAAGGTTCATCACGCAGGTAGGCGGGGGTGAACCATTCCTGGTCCCGGTGCGTCGTACGGGTTAGCGTCCGGTGATCCGACGCCGGGCCCAGCCAAGGAGCAACCCCATGAAACACAACTTGGGCGCAGGCCTCGCCGTCCTGGCCCTGTCCGCGGCACTTGCTGCCTGCGGCGGCAGCACCGGAACCGCACCGGCAACCACCGCTCCGGCGGCCACGTCCGGTTCACCTGCGGCCCCTGCAACCGCGAGCACCGCCGTCGACCTCAAGACGGCGTCTTCAACCGCAGGGGCCATCGTTGTGGATGCGAAGGGCATGAGCGTCTACTTCTTCACGAAGGATGTAAAGGACTCGGGAACCAGCGCCTGCACGGACGCGTGCCTGGCGGCCTGGCCACCGGTCACCACAACCGCCGAACGGCCGTCCGCGGATGGCGTCACGGGGACGCTCGGCACCATCGCGACGCCGGACGGGAAGAAGCAGGTGACGCTGGAGGGACTGCCGCTGTACTACTACGCCAAGGACACCAAGCCCGGCGACATCCTGGGCCAGGGGGTCAATAACGTCTGGTACCTGGCCGCCCCGTCGGGCGCCATGGTCAAGGCAGGCGGCACAGCGGCCTATTAAGGGCAGGCCTAAGAACAGCGCTTAGGGTAGCGGCACAGGGGGCAGCGTACGGGGCAGCGGGATGTCCGACGGCCCAGGGACGGGGACCGGCGGACGGCTGAGTCCGTCCGCGAGGTCCTCCGGAACGGCGGAGGGCAGCGTGCCGGACCCCGGGACGTCCGCGGGCTTGTCCTGTGCTGCCTTGCCGGGGGCCGTCTCCGGGACTGCGGGCCCGCCGGACGGCACAGCGGCCGGGTGTTCCCCGGCCGGAACGGACTCCGGTCCGGGGGCTGGTGCAGCCGGGGCGGTTGCCGGGCCGGCGGGATTCGCCGGACGGGGTGCGGCGGGTTCCTCGGCCTGGTTGCCGGCAGGTCCTCCCGCGGAGCCGGTGACAAACGAGGTGATGCTGTGGCCCAGCTGGGCGAAGGACTCGCGGATCCCCTGGTCCGAAGCCGCCGCAACAGCGCCGCCCGCACTCAGCGAGACTGCCACGGAGAGCGTGGTGAGCGCGAGGCGCCGCTTGGCCCGGCGGCGTGCAGCCAGTTCATCCGTACGGGGAATTTCATCAAAGGTTGCGGCCTGGGGGGCCGCAGCCCCGGCAGGCGCCATCAGGGCAGCGACCGCGGCGGAGGGCTCCGGCGCAGCGTCCGCGAGCGCACGAAGCTCCAGCAGCGCGGGGCGGAGCTGGCCGTCGTCGTCCATGCCTGCTTCGAGGAGCAGCTGGCTGACGAACGCGTCGCTGCGGGATGCTGCGGTGTCACTCATGATTTCGCCTGGTTTCTTTGAAGCGTCTGTGCCTTGAGGTTGTGCAGTGCCCTGCGCTGGAGCTGCTTGACGGCTCCCGTGCTTTTGCCCATGATGCCTGCCACCTGTTCCACGGACAGGTCTGCCACGACACGGAGGGCCAGTACTTCCTGGTGTTCCTCGCTGAGTCCGTCCAGCATTGCGGCGGCACCGCCCTGGAGCTCCACGGTGTGTTCTGCGGACGGCGTGGTCCGTGCGTCCTGTTCGGGATCGTAGGGGCTCAGCTGGGGCCGGCGCTCCAGCCGCCGGTAATAATCAACCATCCGCGCATGCGCAATGGAAAAAAGCAGTGACTTGGCGCCCTGGAGCCCGCCGGTGAGAGCGCCGATTTTCGGATAGAAGGCAAGGAACACGTCCTGCGTTACCGCTTCAGGATCGTCCACCCCGCGGGCCCGGAGGTACCCCTGGACGGGGCCGGCGAAGGACCGGTAGGCAGCACCGAACAGCACAGCCGGATCTGTTCCGGCCGTGCCCTCAAATATGTCGGTCTCTTCTTGGGCCAAAGTGCTTAGCACCAGCGGCTCCTCCATCCCGGGGCGCGGCTCACGCCTGTCCCGGTTTCCGGTTCGGACTGCCAGTCTCCATGGTGTTGCCTGCCGTCATTCGGCATCTGGTCCAGGGCAGACCGCCGCGCGTGCGGCTGGCGTTCGTGCAGTCCCGGACTGCTGTACTGCGGGAACGGTGCAAAGCCGTTCCCGCAGTACAGACTAGCGACTGGCCCCTAGCGGACTGAAACGGAAGGGGCGTCCACTACGTTGCCGCCCTCGGCGGGGACAGCGGGGATGGCGGGAACGGCCGGCTCGCCGTCGACGCCGGGAACCGCGGGAACTGCCGGAACAGCAGGCGCCTCGGGAAGTTCAGCATCAACAGCTGCAGACCCCGTGGCGGCGGCGCCGGCCTCGGCGGCGGTGTCAGCCTCGGCAACGACGTCGGCGCAGAAGCTTCCGATGTTCGCCTCGCCTTCAGCGGCGATCACCAGCGAGGAGAAGCCCTCGGCGGAAGCGTCCAGGCCGCCGTTGGTGAAGGCGGTGCACAGGCCCAGGGCTGCGGCGCCGGCGGCATCAACGGCGGTGTTGGCGCCGGCGGAGGCGGAGGCCTGGCCTGACACGTTGCGGTCCGTGACGGTGGCGTCGCCTGCGGCTTCAGCATCGGCGGTGGCAGCAGCGGAGGCCTCGGTGCCGGCGGCGGCGTCAGCGGCGGCCTCGGCGGTTGCCTGTGCGTCCGCGGCAGCTTCTGCTGCGGCCTTCGGCGCCGGTGCGCCGAAAAGGTTGTGGGCGGTCTGCTGTGCCTCGGCGGGGAGGACACCGGAAACGGCGGCGGCGCCGGTTCCGCCGACGGCAATGGTGCCTGCTGCCAGGACTCCGGCGGCTACTTTGCTGGTGGCAAGAACGGTGAACAACGACATAAGAGACTCCAAAAACCTAGACAACACGTTCAATCCGGGCCCTGCTGGCGGACCCATCACCTCCTACATCGCAGGGGACGGCGGAAAGGTTACGGGTGGCCGGAAATTCTTTTTTGGCCCTGCTGCCGTGGGCTGCGCCGGCGGCCGGGCGGCTGGAACCGGGCCGCGCTACGATCGATCCATGCCCACGGATCCGGAAGCGACAAAGAAGGCCGGCACCTGGCGGCTGATGGTGGACAACAACAGGGCGCTGCTTCTGCGGAAGACCGGCAAGGACACTGCGCACTGGGTAGAGCAGGCCCGCGCCGCCGGAATCAAGGACGACGGCGGGCTCCGCACCTGGATGCGGGACAGCTTCGGGGTCACTGGGTACGCCCGGTATGCAGTGTCATGGGAGATGTTCGGCTACCCGGACTTCATGCTGCGGGATGCCGATGAGCTGATCGACGGCCAGTACGCCCACCACCCCCAGTTGCGGCCCATCGCGGATGCCATCCTGGGCTGGGCGTCCGCCACCGAAGGCGTGCAGGTCCAGATGCGGAAGGGCTACGTCTCACTGCACAGCCCGCGGCGCAAGTTTGCCCAGGTCACCCGCACCACCAATACCGCAGTGGACGTGACCCTACGGCTCGACGCCCCGGCCGAAGGCAGGATCCAGGCGGCAAGGGCCCGCGCGGACGACCCCTTCACCCGGAAGGTGCGCCTGACTTCCGCGGACCAAGTGGACGACGAACTGCTGGACATCCTGGTCACGGCGTTGGAACAGAACAGCTGACGGGCCCGGGCACCCTGGCAGATGGCGGCCCGGGCCTGCAATGCCCTTAGGCGTTGGCCATCTCGGTGTCGGCTTCCTCGAACTCCACCGCGGCCACGATCTCCTGGGTCTCCGGGTTAATCATGAAGGCCTCGTCCTCTTCCTCGACCATGAGGAAATCGCCGTGGTCGGTGGAGAAGTGCCACGCCAGGACGCGCTCGCCGTCGTGCATGTAGTTGGGGTCGCCCATGGTGATCTTGAGGAGCTCATACCCCGCGATGCTGCAGAGCTCGCGGATGATGATCTCAAAGTCGGGGGCTTCCTCCAGCGCTTCCGCTTCGGCCTGGGCCTTGCGCTCGGGCAGGTCGGGGATCATTGACACCAGACGCTCGATGTATGCGCCGACCTCTTCGTCGTCGAGCACCAGCAGTTCGCTCTGGCCGCGCAGCCATGCCGCGTTCAGGGCAGTGATGTTCTCGCTCTCCAGCAGTTCCTCGAACTCGCCGTCGAGCTCCTCCATCCGGAGGACGCCGTCGGGCGTGTCCTCGGTGTCATCCAGCCCGCCGTCGAGGTAGTGCTCCTCGTCCTCTTCCGAGAGGTCGTCGAACGCCTCAACTGCCCTGTTGAAAAGGTCCAAGTGGGCGGCGGCGCCCATGCCGGCCATGCCTTCGCGGATCAGCGTGTCCGTTTCGGACCTGTCGACGGCGGTGAACACGTACTGGGCGAAACCACCCTCCAGTGCCTGGGTGAGGTAAAAGTCCACGTAGTAGCTGCGGACGGCCACGGGGGACATCTCCTCGGTCCGGAGCAGGGCAGTGTGCATGGCATCCACGATGCTGACATTGGCCTCCACGACGTCCTCGTCGCTTGAATCGATGCTGCTGCTGGTCAGGACGACGGGCTGCTGGCTGGTGATCATGGCAATCCTCACTGCTGTTTACGGGTGGTGCTGGGTACGTTTTCACGCTACGTCGGGCGGGCCGGCCCTTTGCTGAGGAAGAAATGAACGTCGGGCGAAGTTTGTGGGGCGGCGAAGTTTCCGCCCCGGACGGGAGGGGCCGGAGAGGAGAGGCCGGGCACGCGGGAGCCGCTGGAGTCGCGGCACGCCCCGCCCTGCCGGCGAACTAAGATGGATCAGATAACCACCCACCGGCCGCGGCCCCGCCGCAGCCTGCTGAAAGTAGCGCGCACCATTCCATCCCAACCGGACGAAAGTACGGCACTGGCAATACAAACCCCCGCCATCAACGACCGTTCCCTGGCGGCCGGGCTGGCGTACGCCATGGGCAGCCGTGTCTCGGGCATCTCGTTCGACGCCGCCACCGGGCTCATGCTGGGCAAGGTCCGCGGCGGGGCCGACGTGCCCTACTCCACCACCGCCAAGCTGGTCCGCAAGGGCGGCGGCTGGAGCTGCACCGTGGGCGTGTGCAGCTGCCCGGTCCGGAAGGACTGCAAGCACGTGGCCGCCCTGCTCTTCGCCGCCGAGGACAGCCCCGCCATCCGCGTGCAGCTACTGACGCCGTCAACGTCCGCTCAGGTGTCCCGCAACCCCTCCGGACCGGGCCTCTCCGACTGGGAGCAGGCCCTCAGCCCGCTGATCTCGCAGCCGGGAACCGCCCCCTCCGGCGCCGGTGTTCCGCTGGCGCTCCAATTCGAGGTCGAAGAACCCGCCCCGCATTTCTCCTACACGGGCCGGCGGGATCCGCTCCGCAGCGTCCGCCAGCTCAAGGCCCGCCCGGTCATCATGGGTGCCAAGGGCAAGTGGATCCGCGGCGACGTCTCCTGGACCACGCTGAATTACCTGAACTTCCGGCGCGAGTGCAACCCGGCGCACGTGGAGTGGATGCAGGAGTTCCTGGCCGGCCATTCCGCCGCTGCCGGCCGGACGTACAACTCCTCCGGCTTCTGGCTCGGCCTGAACTCCTATGCCGGCAAGAACCTGTGGAGCCTGCTGGCGGACGCCCGCAAGATCGGCCTCGCCCTGGTTCACTCCCGCGGCAGCGAGCCGGTTCGGCTCGCCGAAGTCCCTGCCGCCGTCGGCCTTAACCTGGGCCGTTACGGAACCCCCGCGACTGAACCCGCTGCGGGAGCCCCTGCCACGGAGCAGGCGTCCGACGGCGGGCTGGAGCTGGCTCCCACTATCACCGTTGAGGGGGCGGAGGTTGATCCTGCGTCGGTGGGTACCATCGGCCGTCCGGCGCACGGGATCTTCTTCACCTCCGGGGAAGCGTCGCTGCCGGGTGTCCCGGACCCGGACGGGACCATCACCCTTGCACCGCTTGAAAGCGGCTTGAGCGAGGAGCTGCTGGCGTTCGTGACGGCGGGCAGCACCCTGCATATTCCGGCCAAGGACGAATCGCGCTTCCTGACAGGTTTCTACCCCAAGCTCAAGCAGACGGCCCGGGTGACTGCCCGGGACGAGTCCGTTGAGCTGCCGGCGCTTGCCGTCCCCACCCTGTCCCTGTTGGCAAACTACGGCGCGGACCACCGGGTGCGGCTGCACTGGGAGTGGCACTACAAAACCGGGACCATGGTCACTGCCCAGCCCCTCTGGCGCCACCCCGGCGACCACGGCTACCGCGACGACGCCGCCGAAGCCCGCATCCTGGAAGGCGTCGGCCAGCCGTGGGACACGGTGCCGGCGCTCGGCGAGTCCGCCACCGACGGCTGGGGCACTCCCCGGCTCGCGGCATCCGCCGAGCTGAAGGGCCTGGACACCCTGGCCTTCACCGAGGAGGTCCTGCCGCGCCTGCGTGAGGCCCCCGACGTAGAGGTGGACACCGTGGGCGAGATCGCGGAGTACCGCGAGGCCGAGGAAGCACCCGTGGTCTCCATCTCCACCAAGGCCACCGAGCAGCGCGACTGGTTCGATCTCGGCATCCAGATCTCGCTGGAGGGCCAGCCCGTCTCCTTCGCCGCCGTGTTCTCCGCCCTGGCCGCCGGGCAGACCAAGATGCTGCTGCCCAGCGGCGCCTACTTCTCCCTGGACCTGCCCGAGCTGCACCAGCTGCGCGCGCTCATCGAGGAAGCCCGCTCGCTGCAGGACAACAAGGATGCGCCGCTGCAGATCAGCCGCTTCCAGGCCGGCCTCTGGGATGAGCTGGCCCAGCTGGGGGTGGTGGACGAGCAGGCGGCCGCGTGGCGGTCCGCGGTGGGCGGCCTGCTGGAGGGTGGCATGGACGGCCTCCCCCTGCCGGACACGCTTAACGCGGACCTGCGCCCGTACCAGCTGGAGGGCTTCAACTGGCTCACCTTCCTGTACCGGCACAGCCTGGGCGGCATCCTCGCGGATGACATGGGCCTGGGCAAGACCGTTCAGGCGCTGGCCCTGATGTGCGCCGCGAAGGAGCTGTCGCTGGCCGCTGCTGGGCAGGATTCCGCGTCCGACGCCGGTGCTCCCTTTTTGGTGGTTGCGCCCACCAGTGTGGTGGGCAACTGGGCCGCGGAGGCGGCGCGCTTTGCGCCCGGCCTGAAGGTCCATGCCGTCAGCGAGACGTTCGGGAAGAGCGGGCAGGATCCCGCGGTGGTCCTGGCCGGGGTGGACATCGTGATCACGTCCTACGCCCTGTTCCGGATCGACTACGAAACGTACGCCTCCCGCACGTGGTCCGGCCTGGTGCTGGATGAGGCGCAGTTCGTGAAGAACCACCAGTCCAAGGCGTACCAGTGCGCCCGGAAACTGCCGGCGGCGTTCAAGCTGGCCATCACGGGCACGCCCCTGGAAAACAACCTCATGGAGTTCTGGGCCCTGACCTCGATCGTTGCGCCCGGGCTGTTCTCCAGCCCCAAGCGCTTCGCCGAGTACTACCAGAAGCCGGTGGAGAAGAACGGCGACAGGGCCCAGCTGGACAAGCTGCGCCGGCGGGTCCGTCCGCTGATGATGCGCCGCACCAAGGACCAGGTGATCAAGGACCTGCCGCCCAAGCAGGAGCAGATCCTGGAGGTGGTGCTGAACCCGCGCCACCAGAAGGTGTACCAGACCCACCTGCAGCGCGAGCGGCAGAAGATCCTGGGCCTGATCGAGGACGTGAACAAGAACCGGTTCACCATCTTCCAGTCGCTCACGCTGCTGCGGCAGCTCAGCCTGGACGCCTCGCTGATTGACCCGTCGCTCTCCGGCGTGCGCTCCAGCAAGCTTGACGTGCTGTTCGAGCAGCTGGAGGACCTGGTGGCGGAGGGCCACCGCGCGCTCATTTTCAGCCAGTTCACCGGCTTCCTGGGCAAGGTGCGGGAGCGGCTGGACGAGGAAAAGATTGAGTACTGCTACCTCGACGGCGGCACCCGCAACCGTGCGGACGTGGTCAACGAGTTCAAGAACGGCAGCGCGCCGGTGTTCCTGATTTCGCTGAAGGCCGGCGGGTTTGGTCTCAACCTCACCGAGGCGGACTACGTGTTCCTGCTGGATCCCTGGTGGAACCCGGCGTCGGAGGCGCAGGCCGTGGACCGGACCCACCGGATCGGGCAGGCCCGGAATGTGATGGTCTACCGGCTGGTGGCCAAGGACACCATCGAGGAAAAGGTCATGGCGCTGAAGGCCCGCAAGTCGCAGCTGTTTTCCGATGTCATGGAGGGCGACGCCCTGGCTGGCGGAGCCATCACGGCGGAAGACCTTGCGGGGCTTTTCCAGGAGTAGCGGTGAAGGCGGGGCTTTGTGCCCTACGTACGGTTCGGGCTGCGCCTTAACCTGAAACGGGCAGAGCGGCTGGGGCGCCTGCCGAATTCCTGGAGGCAAACAGTGAAATCGGCAAACACAAGCATCATTACCGGCGTCATCCTGATTGCGGTCGGCGTGCTGCTGCTGCTGGACCTGCTCGACGTGGTCGAGAGCGCGGCCTATGTGCCCATTATGATCTTCACCGCGATAGGGGCTGTGTTCGTGTCCCTCTTCATCCGCGGCCGGGAGTACTGGTGGGCGGCGATCCCCGGATCGGTGTTCCTGGGCCTGGCGGCGGTGGTTGCCGTCACCCAACTCACAGGGGGTGCCGCGGGAGCGAGCTTCCTGTTCCTGTTCATGGCCGCCGGATTTGCCGCGGTTTACCTTCGCCAGCCAGCCAACTGGTGGGCCGTGATCCCGTGCGGGGTGATGTTCACGCTGGCACTCATCGTGGCCCTCCCGCCGCAAGTGCAGGGCATGCCCACCGCCGCCGTCCTGTTCCTGGGCCTTGCCGCCACCTTTGGCGTGCTGTCCGTTCTTCCGGTCCAATCGGCCGGTCAGGCCGACCGGATGAAGTGGCCCTTGATTCCCGCCGCCGTCCTTGCAGTGCTCGGGATGATTTTCGCGCTGCAGTCCACGGCGCTGCTCCTCGCCGCGGACTATGTTGTGGTTGCCGTCATGATCCTGGCGGGCATCGCCCTGCTGGTCTACGCCTTCCGGGCACGCCATGGCGGACAGGACAGGGCACATGGGTGAGTCCCTGCACCGAACATCAGGCACGACAAAGGGCCAGCCCCCGGAACTATAAGCCAGCTGCTGCTGGCACCGGTCCGGAGGTTGGCCCTCTGCCTGACTCGTCATCCGGATGGCCTGCATCCGGGATTTTGTCGGTCCGCTAGCTGCGCTGCGGGGAACCCAGCTCCACCGGATCTTCATCCGTGAGGTAGGCGAGTTCGGAGTGGGCGGCGAGGTCGATCCCGCGCATCTCGTCTTCCGGCTTAATGCGCAGCCCGATGGTCCGGTCGAGGATCTTCGCCAGGATCCAGGTGATGCCGAACGAGTAGGCCAGCACGGTGACTGTTGCGAGCGCCTGGACGCCCAGCAGTTCCACGCCGCCGCCGTAGAAGAGCCCGCTGACTCCGTTCGGGGCAGCATCGGTGGCGAAGAGGCCGATCAGCAGGGTGCCGAGGATGCCGCCCACCAGGTGGACACCAACCACATCCAGCGAGTCATCGAAGCCGAGGCGGAACTTGAGTTCGATGGCCAGCGAGCACACGGCCCCGGCAATCGCGCCGATGGCCACAGCGCCGAGCGGGCTGACAGAACCACAGGCGGGAGTGATGGCCACCAGCGCCGAGATCAGGCCGGACGCGGCGCCCATGCTGGTGGCAGCTCCGTGGCGAAGCCGCTCAACGAGGGCCCAGGCGAGGAGGCCTGCCGAGGCAGCGACGGCGGTGTTCAGGAAGACCACCGACGCCGACTGGCCGGCGGACAGCGCCGAGCCGGCGTTGAAGCCGAACCAACCGACCCAGAGGAGGCCTGCGCCCACCAGCACCAGCGGGCGGCTGTGCGGCTTGGCGTGTTCCACTTTCGGCCACCCGGAGCTCTTGCCGAGCACCAGTGCCAGGGCGAGGGCGGCCGCACCGGCGTTCATGTGCACGGCGGTGCCGCCGGCGAAGTCGATGGCCTTGATCCCGCTGGCGATCCAGCCGCCGGTCACGCTGCCGTCCGCCGAAGAGAAGGCGAAGACCCAGTGCGCGATGGGGAAGTAGACGATGGTGGCCCAGATGCCGGCGAACAGCATCCAGGCGCCGAATTTCATGCGGCCCGCTGCAGCGCCCGCCACGAGTGCCGTGGTGACGCAGGCGAAGAACAGCTGGAAGGCAGCGAACAGGATGACCGGGATGGACGCCTCCTCATCCACGGCCAGCAGCTGCCCCATGCCGGGGAACTCGGTGACGTCACCGATCAGCCCCAGTCCGCCTACCGAGTTCCCGAACGCCATCGAGTACCCGAACAGTGCCCAAAGGACGGCCACCAGGCTGGCGCCGCCGAAGCACATCATCATCATGTTGAGAATGCGGCGCGACCCCACCATGCCCCCGTAGAACAGGGCCAGGGCGGGGATCATCATGCAGACCAGCGCCGAGCTGGCCAGTATCCAAGCGACATTTCCCGAATCCATGGGAAACCCCTTTCGTGATGCGAAGAGAGAACGGAAATCGCCCGTTGAGGCCACTCCGGAGGAGGGACGCGGAGTCAGTACCACGTTCATCGGAGGGCAGCTATTGCCGTCTGGTTCCAACTGTATGGCGGCCATGAAGGGGTGGGTTTCGGGTGTGTTAAATCATCGTTTCAGTCATCCGCATCCGAGTTTCAGCCGTCCCGCTGATCGCAGGAGCAGGGCAGGAACTGCGGGACGGGCAGCACCAACGCAGGGCCCCTTGAGCCAAACCTGAGCTGATGTCCGCACGCCGGCTCCCTGCCGTTCACTGCACATTCACAGTCCTGTTAGTGGCACGGTGTGGATTGGGACTACCCATTACTCCGCACCTTGAATTGAGCATCCCTGTGCCACCCATGTCCCTGCTGCGCCGAGGCGCCGGGCTTCTGTTATTGGTCGCCGTGTTCCTGGTCTCCGGGGGCCTTCCCGCCTACGCCCATGTCAGGGATTCCACAGGCTACTCGAAGATCACGGCCAACGGCGCAGAGGTCTCCTACGCCCTGAGCCTCGAATACGAAATGCTCGCTCGGGCGGTGGACCTTGGGCCCGAAGCCTTGTCGGCCAGCGACGACGCCCAGAGAGGTGCCCTCCTGACCGCCGCGCGGGGCAACGTCGAAGCGTACCTCTCGGAGCGCGTCACCATTTTCCTCGACGGGGCAGCGTGCAGGCCCGCTTTGGAAGGCACTGCCATCAGGAGCCGTGACGGGGTTCCCTACGCCGAGCTGGACCTCGCGTACGGCTGCGGGGCGGTCCCGGGCTCGTACCAGATCAAATACGGAGTCTTCAGCGCCTCCGACGCCGCGGCCGACGACCATTCGAACGTTGTGGAGTACGCGCTGGGCGGTCAGGAAGGCCAGACGGTCCTGGACAGCGGCCACGCGGAATTCACCGTGGGAGGCGGATCCGTGGCAACGGCAGCCGCCCGCTTCGGGGCCATGGGCGTGGAACATATCCTGTCGGGTTTGGACCATGTGCTGTTCGTCGTCGCACTGGTTCTGGGTGCGGCCAACCTGCGGAGCCTGCTGGGGGTGGCCTCCATGTTTACCCTGGCCCATAGCGTGACCCTCATCAGCGCGCTCCTCGGCTGGATCAACATCCCCTCAGTGGTGGTGGAACCGCTGATCGCCCTGTCTATTGCCTTTGTGGCCATCGAAAACCTGCTTGGCGCAACGCGCCGGCGGCTGCCGGTGGTGTTCGTCTTCGGTTTGCTGCACGGACTGGGCTTCGCCGGATCCCTCCGCGTCACCGATGACTTCAGTTGGAGCCTGGTCACGTCCCTGCTCAGCTTCAACGTCGGAATTGAGGCGGGGCAGGCACTGCTGCTCCTGGCCGCCTTTCCCCTGATCCTGCTCGTGCGCCGGAGCGGCTGGTCCGTTCCGGTGTTGCGTGGGGCGACCATCACGGTCGCAGCTGTTGGTCTCTTCTGGTTCATTGAAAGGTTCCTTTTCGCATGAAACTCACACGCCCGGCACCCGACCCCCAAGCGGGTTCCGGGAAGCGCAACCTACGCCTGGCCCTCTATGCCAGCACAGCCGCCCTCGGCGGCCTTGTCATCGCCGCACCGGTGAGCACCGCCGTCGGCGAGGCGCTTAACCCGCCATCCGCAGCGGTCTCCGGCACGGTCTTCGAGGACCGCAACGGCAATGACGCCTTCGACCCGGGAGAGCCGGCCCTTCCCGGCGTCTCGGTGTCCGACGGTGCGACCGTTGCGGTAACCGATGCGAACGGCAAGTACAGCCTGGAAACGCGCACCGAGCGGCGGAACACAGACATAGTCTTCGTCACCCAGCCCGCGGGATACTCCGTGGGCACGGACGAATTCATGGCGCCCCGCTTCTACCGCAACCTGGGCCTGCTGGCAGCGGACGAGAAGAAGACCGCGGATTTCGCGCTGACCAAGGATGCAAAGTCTGAACGCAGCAACTTCACCTTCGGCAACATCGCCGACCCGCATGTGAATGCGCAGCTCCCGGAACAAATCCAGGAAATCAACGCCACCGGCCAGGAACTCGGCTTCATCCAGGTAAGCGGCGACCTCACCAACAACGCCACCGACGCGGAATTCAACACCTACAAGGCCGCCACTTCCCTGTCGAAGGTTCCGGTGTGGCCGGCCGTGGGCAACCACGAGTACACTTCCGGCACCGGTTACGCCAACCGCATCAACAACTACCGCAACCACGTGGGCCCCGAGTGGTACTCCTTCGACTACGGGAACCGCCACTTCCTGGTGCTTGAGAACAACGGCAGCGCGCCCTTCGACGAGCAGCTGGAGTGGGCCAGGCAGGACCTGGCAAAGAACGTCGGGGACAAGGAGCTGGTAGTCCTGACCCACCAGCCGATGAACGTGCCCTTTGGCTCGCAGAACATGTACGACCAGTACGGCGCCCTGCTCGAGCAGTACAAGGCGCAGCTCATCCTGGTGGGCCACGAGCACTCCAACGACGTGGAGCCGGACAGTGCGTTCGCCAGCACCGCCAAGCACGTCCAGACGACCTCAAGCTCCTACACCATCGACAACTCACCCCGCGGCTTCCGGTACGTCTCCATGACGGACGAATCCTTCGAGAACCCGGTCCGCAATTACGGCGCGGAGAAGGACCTGACCATCACCAGCCCGGCTGACGGCAGCAGCATCCCCCTGGACGGTTTTCCGGGCATCCAGGCCAACGCCTATGACACAACGGACGCTCCCGTCAAGGTCCAGTTCAGGATCGACGGCGGAAACTGGCGCCCGCTGGCATCCACCGGAGAGTTCACCTGGCACTCCGACCTGCAGGGTGACCTCCGCAAGGCCGGCAAGCACACGGTCGAGGTGCAGGCCACGGATGCCACCGGAGCATCGTGGAACAAGACCTCCACCTTCACCTTTACCGCCGAAAAGGCCATCACCCCGGTGAAGGGCGCCGACTGGTCACAGCACCACGGCGACCAGGGTCACACCGGCGTCGCAGCGGACCGCATTGATGCGGGACAGCGCCTGGCCTGGTCCTACCGGACGGAGGGCACTTTCCTGACGGGTTCACCCGCACTCGTCAACGGCGTGGTCTACGCCGGCACACGTGATGAAAACGGCGATGGCAACAGCGCGGTGCACGCCGTGGACCAGGCCACCGGGAAGCAGCTGTGGAGCTACAAGGTGCCGTCCTCGGTGCACGGAAGCATCGCCGTCTCCGACGGGCTGGTCTTTGTTCCCACCCTCCGTGGCAGCCTCTTCGCCGTCGACGCTGCCACCGGGCAGCTGAAGTGGCAGCACGATCCGGAGCCCGCGCCCGAAGGCTACAACCAGCGCACGTACGGCTACTACGGAGTCACTGTGGCCGACGGCAAGGTCCTTTACCCCTACCAGACGCGCCACGGCGAGGCGAAGCAGGGGCTGCTGCTGGCCCTGGACGTGAAGACCGGCTCGCGGGTCTGGGCGTCCCCCATGAGTGGCAGCACGATGAGCGACGGAACACCCGCCGTATCCGATGGCCGCGTCTACGTGGGCAACCAGACGGCAGACCGGGTCATGGCCTACGACCTTGCCACGGGCCAGCCGCTGTGGACGGGCGCTGCCACCCTGGGCGGCTGGCAGGACGGCATCCCCTCCGCAGGCAACGGCCGCGTCTACATCGGCTCCGGCAACGGCATCATTGCCCGGGACGGCGCCACCGGCCAGACCCTGTGGACCTACAGGAGCCAGCACCCGTCGCTGGTCAACGGCAACGCTACCCCCGCCGCGCCCACCATTGCCGGAAATGTCATCTACATGGGCTTCCCCTCGGGCGCCGTGACCGCCCTGGACGCCACCACCGGCGCAGTGCTGTGGGACCGGTTGCTTCCGGGTGAGCAGTACCGGGGAGGCGTGCACACCTCCCCGGCCCTGAGCGGTGACACCCTCTTCGTCGGAGCCAACAACGGGAACTTCTACGCCCTGGATTCCCGCACCGGCCAGCCCCTCTGGCATCACAACATCGGCACCTGGGTGGCTGCAGGCCCGGCCGTCAGCGGCAACACCGTCGTGGCGGGCGCGTTGGACGGCAACCTCTACGCCTTCACGCCGGGCGGCACTGCCGCGGAGCGCTGGTCCTCTGTTTCGGGGCGGGTGACCCACGCGGGCACCGGTGAAGCAGCGTCCGGCATCGGCGTCCAAGTGATGCGTGACGGCGTCATGGCGGGCACCACCACCACCGCAACTGACGGAACGTACCGGCTGGGCCTTGAACAGGGCGCCGGCACCTACACTGTCCAGGCGGCCCAGCTCGGCTCGGCCACAGCCACCAAACAGATCGAAGTACCGGCCGGGCAGTCTCGCACCGTGGACCTCGAACTGCGCCCGGTGAACGTGGATGCCAGCACGGGCAAGCGCCTGACCGGCAGCCTCGTGGAAGCCGGCGTCCAGGACATCGTGATCGAAAACAGGAAACTGGCCCTCGCCATTTCCAAGATGTTCAATGATCCGCAACTGGACCAGTCCACCGTCGGCAAGCCGCTGGACATGGCCATCACCGGCCAGCCGGACCAGCTGGACTGGATCAACCTGCCGTACGTTGCAACAGCTGAACCTACGGGAGGGAACGCCTGGGCGCAGACCCAGGTCCGCACTGATTCCGTGGAAATCCTGGAGAACTCCGGCGAGCGCGCCGTTGTCCGGGCATCGGGCACCTCCGCCGAGCACCCGGGACTGGTGGTGACCACCACCTATTCGGCCAACGCCGAGGACCCGTGGATCACGGCGAGATCGGAATTCCGGAACACAACCCAGGCAGCGCTCCCGCTCTGGGTTGGTGACGCCATGGACCACGACGGCACCGGCCAGCGCAGCGGGGTGGCCGGCCACCCCGTGATCAATACGGGCACGGCAGCCAGCTATGAGCCCAGCGGCAACTGGATCGGCCAGACCGGGACAGGTGCGGACCAGCAGACGTACGGCCTGGTCTACACCGCGGAGAGCGGCAAGTTCACCGGATACGGCTTCCGCAACTGGATCATGAGCAAGTTCCAGGTTGAGATCCCCGCCGGCGGCAGCCACACCCTGGACCGCAGGATCGTGGTGGCTCCGAACGGGGGAGCCGAGAATCCCTTCACCGTGCTGGACCAACTGGCCGCCCCGTAGTTTGGGCGACACGTAAGACCATCAAGGGGAGGGCCGGATCGCGGCCCTCCCCTTGATGCGTTTGCGTAACAGGCCTTCGTCCAGGCCTTCAGGGGACGAAGGCGGCGTTACGCGATGATCCGCGCCGCCCCTGCCAGCCCGGCCAGGGAGTCGGCCAGGGCGAGCGCGCCCGCCTCCGCGTCCCGGTCCTCCACCAGCTCCTCGGGGGAATGCGAGATGCCCGTCGGATTCCTGACGAACAACATGGCGGTGGGGATCTGCGAAGCCAGCACGCCGGCGTCGTGCCCTGCCCCGGTGTCCAGGACCGGCGCGTCCGGCAACAACGCGCGCAACCGGTCCCGCAGTCCGGCGTCGAAGTGCACGGTGGGGCTGAGCGACTCAGTGGTGAGGCTGGCAGCGCAGCCTTCCTCGGCGGCCAGGACCTGGGCGGTGAGCCCGATGGCCTCCACCAGCGCTGCCGTGACGGAGTCGTCCGGATGCCGCACGTCGATCCACAGGTCCACGCGGGAGGCAATGACGTTGGTGCCCCCGGGGACAGGCTGGAGCCGGCCCACGGTGGCCCGCGCATCGCGGTACTTGCGGGCAGTGTCCCGGATGGCCACCATCACCTTGGCCGCTGCGATCATGGGATCCTTGCGGTCCTTCATGAGGGTGGTGCCGGCGTGGTTGCCTTGCCCGGAAATGCTGAGCTTCCACCGTCCGTGGCCCAGGATGGACGAGCCGATCGCCACGGGCCGGTTCAGGTCAGCCAGGCCCCTCCCCTGCTCCACATGCAGTTCCACGAACACGCCGAGCTGTTGCAGGGCCTTGTAGTCGGCGCCGACCAGCCGCGGATCCTGGCCGTTCGCCGCTGCAACGTCCGCATAGGTGTTGCCGTCCGGATCCTTCAGCCGGCGGGCCTTGTCCGAATCCAGCCCGCCTGTCAGGAGCCGTGACCCCAGGCAGGCCACACCGAAGCGGGAGCCTTCCTCTTCGGGAAAGACGGCGATGGCCAGCGGCCTCCGGGGACGGAGGCCGCGGGCTTTGAGGAGGTCGACGGCGACCAGCGCCGAGGCGACCCCCAGCGGACCGTCGTACTCGCCTCCGCCGGGGACGGAATCCAGGTGGCTGCCGGTGACGACCGCGTCCTGGCGAATGCCGGCGGCGGTGTCCCACCAGGCCCAGATGATGCCGTTGTGGTCGGTGTGGACATCCAGGCCGCGCCGTTCTGCCTGGTCAATGAACCAGCTGCGCAGGTCCGTTTCCGCCGTGGAGAACACCGGCCGCGAATATCCGCCCCGGGATGCATCCCTGCCGATGGTGGAGATGTCCTGCAGCAGGCTGGTGACAGTGGGGGCGCTCGTCCGGCCGGAAGGCAAGGCCTCCGCCGTGGGGACTGTTTGTGGAATGCTCACTGGTTTCCGTCCTGGATGGTGGCAGGTGTTGACGTCGCGGCCCGGAACCGGCCCGGAACCGGCCCCGCACCGGTGGCCAGGTCCGCGGCCCACTGGCCGATGAGCGGCGCGAACTTGGCACCATGCCCCGAGCACGGCGAGAGCACCGTAAGGTTGTCCGCCCGGTCGATCACGAAGTCCTCGTCCGGCGTGTTGGTGAACAGGCAGGTGGTCTCGGCATACGGTTCGGGGTCCAGCCCGGGCAGGTAGCGGCGGACGTAGTCCACCACCCGCGCCCGGTTGGCCGGGTCCACCTCACCGGTCTGGTGTGCCGCGGAAGGGATGAGCTTGCCGCCGTTGTATTCGGCGACTTTCTGGCCGGCAAAGCCGGCGTCGCGTCCACCCGGCAGGCCGTAGGCCTGGATATCGGCGGCCTTGTGGATGAACGTGGGCCAGGCAGCGGCACCCGAGGCTGCACCGCCGTCGTAATCCCTGTATGTGAAGTGGAACGCCTGCTCCTGGCGGACCGTGATCTCGGGAAGACCGGCCAGGAAACCCGCCGGCAGGGCCAACCGCCCCAGCAACCCCGGCAGCCAGCCGCCGGCGCTGACCACCACATTGCCCGCGTCCACCGTTTCCCCCGTGCTGGAATGCAGCCGGTAACCGCTGCCGTTCCGCTCCACGCTGTGCAGCTCCCAGCCGGTCAGCAGCCTGGCGCCATGCCCGACGGCGAGGCCCACCATGGCGTTGACGGCGGCTTCCGCATCAACCACCCCGGCGCCGGGATGCCAGAGGACCTCCGTATCGAAGGCGATCTGCGGCCAGCGCTTGCGGGCGTCGGCCGCGGAGAGCAGCTCGTGCTCAATGCCCTCAGCAGCAAGCACCGAGGCCAGGAGCCGCGGATTGCGCTCCGGGCCGTAATCCGCGGCGCCGGACGGCGTGATCAGCTCGCTTCCGGATGCGGCGGTCAGCCCGTTCCACAGCTCCTTCGACTCCAGCACGGCCCGGGTATAAAAAGCATCCGGGTAGGCGTAGCGGAAGATCCGGGCGGAGCCGTGGGAACTGCCGTCGTGGGCGGCCGGAACGTCACGCTCCAACAGGGTGATCTGGTGGCCGCGGGAGGCCAGCTGCCAGGCCGTTGCGGCCCCCGCCAGTCCGGCGCCCACCACCACATAATCTGAGGCGTCGGATAAAGCCGCAGGCATCAGAAGCTCCCCTGCACTCCGGGAATCCAACTGGTGCCCGCCAGCGGCACGCGGGCCATGGCGGAGGCCTCGATGGTCAGCGCCACCAGGTCCTCGGGCTCAAGGTTGTGCAGGTGGGACTTGCCGCAGGCCCGGGCAATGGTCTGGGCCTCCATGGTGAGGACGCGCAGGTAGTTGGCCAGGCGCTTGCCCGCAGCCACCGGCTCCAGGCGGGAGGACAGCTCCGGGTCCTGGGTGGTGATGCCGGCGGGGTCGCGGCCGTCCTGGAAGTCGTCGTAGAAGCCGGCCGCGGAACCCAGTTCCGCGTATTCGGCGGCGTAGCGGGGATCGTTGTCGCCGAGCGCGATGAGGGCTGCCGTGCCAATAGCCACCGCGTCGGCACCCAGGGCCATGGCCTTGGCCACGTCCGCCCCGGTGCGGATTCCGCCGGAAACGATCAGCTGGACCTTGCGGTGCACCCCGAGTTCCTGCAGCGCCTGCACCGCCTGCGGGATGGCGGCGAGCGTGGGGATGCCCACATTCTCGATGAACACCTGCTGCGTCGCCGCGGTGCCGCCCTGCATGCCGTCCACCACCACCACGTCCGCACCCGACTTCACGGCGAGCGCGGTGTCGTAGTACGGCCGGGACGCGCCAACCTTGACGTAGATGGGGGTCTTCCAGTCGGTGATTTCGCGCAGCTCGCCAATCTTGATTTCCAGGTCGTCCGGGCCGGTCCAGTCCGGGTGGCGGCTGGCGGAGCGCTGGTCGATGCCCACGGGCAGGGTGCGCATTCCGGCCACGCGCTCGGTGATCTTCTGGCCCAGGAGCATGCCGCCGCCGCCGGGCTTGGCGCCCTGGCCCAGCACGATCTCGATGGCGTCGGCCTTGCGCAGGTCGTCCGGGTTCATGCCGTAGCGGGAGGGCAGGTACTGGTACACGAGGTGCTTGGACTGGCCGCGCTCCTCCGGCGTCATGCCGCCGTCGCCCGTTGTGGTGGAGGTGCCCACCTCGGACGCGCCGCGGCCCAGCGCCTCCTTGGCGTTGGCGGACAGGGCGCCGAAGCTCATGCCGGCGATGGTCACGGGGGTCTGAAGGTGCAGCGGGCGGGTGGCGTGCCGGTCCCCGAGGACGACGTCGGTATCGCACTTTTCGCGGTAGCCCTCCAGCGGGTAGCGGGACATGGAGGCGCCGAGGAAGAGCAGGTCGTCAAAGTGCGGGACCTTGCGCTTGGCGCCCCAGCCGCGGATGTCGTAGACGCCGGTGGCGGCGGCGCGCTGGATGTCCGCAATGGTGGCGCGGTCGAACGTGGCGGACTCGCGGAGGCCGAGCGCAGCGATATCGGCAGGAGCGGGAAGGGAGGTGATGGTCATGAAGGCCTCCTAGTAGGCAGTCGAGTTGTCGACGTGGAAGTGGTAGAGGTTCCGGGCTGAGCCGTAGCGCTTGAATTCGGCCGGGTTGTCCGTGCGGCCGGCAGCGGCCAGCAGTTCCGCGAGTTCGGCCAGGTGCTCTTCGCGCACCGGCTTTTCGATGCAGTCGGCGCCGAGCGAGGCCACCGAGCCCTTGACGTAGATCCGGGCCTCGTAGATGGAGTCGCCCAGCGCGTCGCCGGCGTCACCACAGACCACCAGCCGGCCGGCCTGGGCCATGAACGCGGACATGTGGCCTATGTTGCCGCCCACCACAATGTCCACGCCCTTCATCGAAATCCCGCAGCGGGCACCGGCGTTCCCGTCGATTACAACCAGGCCGCCATGGCCGGTGGCCGCTGCGGACTGGGACGCGTCACCCTTGACGTGGACCTTCCCGGACATGATGTTTTCCGCCAGTCCGACGCCGGCATTGCCGTTGATGGCCACGCTCCCCTTTTGGTGCATCCCGGCTGCGTAGTACCCGGCGTGGCCGTCGATGGTCACCGTGATATCCGCATCGATGCCGACGGCCAGGCTGTGCTTCCCGCCCGGGTTGGCCACTACCCAGGACTTCCCGTCTGCCGCGTTGTGGATAGCCTCGTTGAGTTCCCGGACGGTGCTGGCGGCCAGGTCAACGGCCGTTGCCTGTTCCGCGCTGGCAGCTGCAGGGGCAAGGGTTTCGGGGGCTGTCAGAGTGACCATGTGTAGACCTTTCCGGGTTCCGGTTCAAAGATGCGCGCGTTGTTGATGCCGGGCAGGGATGCCAGTGCCCGGTATTCGGAGGCCATGGCCACGTAGTCGTCCGTTTCCGCGATGATGGCGGGCTTGCAGGCGATGGGGTCGCGGACCACGGCCATGCTGTCCGCGGTGGTGACCACCAGGGTGTAGAAACCGTCCAGGACCTTGCCCAGGTTCACCAGGGCTTCCTCAAGGGTGTCGCCCTGCTTCAGCCGGGAGGCGACGTAGCGGGCGCCCACCTCGGTGTCGTTTTCCGAGTCGAATACCACGCCCTCGCGCTTGAGCTCCCGCCGGACGGTGGCGTGGTTGGAGAACGAGCCGTTGTGCACCAGGCACAGATCGTCCGCAACGGAGAACGGGTGCGAGCCGCCCGCGGTAACCGCGGATTCGGTGGCCATCCGGGTGTGGGACAGGCCCTGGCTTCCGGCCATCGCCTCCAGCCCGTGCTCGGCGGCGACCTCCATCGGGTGGCCCACGCTCTTCATCACGGCAACGTGCTCGCCGCGGCCGATAATGGTGGAGCCGGGCACGGTTTCGCTGACGGCCTTCACCAGGAGGTCGGTCCCGACGGCGGCGCTCACCAGGGTGGTATCGCCCACCACTTTGACGGCTGCCTGTGCTTCAGACGGGAGGAGAGACGCGACGCCGGCGGTAATTGCCGCCGTCGTCATCCCCTGGTCCTTGCCCAGGAGGCTCAGGGTGGAGGTGCCCTCCTGGACGAGGCCGGGGGTGTTGTAGACGGCGAGGCCGGCCGAGTCTGGTCCGCGGTCCACGATCTGGCAGAGCATCGAGGACAGCAGGCTGCCCATCCGGGGACGCAGCGAGGGGTTGCGCAGCTGCAGCGCGGCGATTCCGCACATGGTGGTCCTTTGCTTGGGTAGTAGGGGATCAGATTGATGTGAGGTACGTGCGGATTTCCCAGTCACTGACCTGGTTGTGCCAGGTGAGGAATTCCTCTTCCTTGGCGTCCGCGTAGTAGCTGCCGATGGCGGGGTCGCCGCTGAGGCTGGCCAGGATCACTGGGTCTTTGCGCAGCGCTTCCACCGTATGGAGCAGGGTGGCCGGGAGGGAATGCGCGGCCGGCCTGGACTCCCCTGGCCCGGACGGCATGCCCGGGTCCAGCGACTTCTCCACGCCGTCCAGCCCGGCGGCAATGGCAGTGGCGATGGCAAGGTACGGGTTGGCCGAACCGTCACCGGAGCGCAGTTCGATCCGCTTGTTGTCCGGCACCCGGATCATGTGGGTGCGGTCGTTGCCGCCGAAGGAGGCCTTCCGCGGAGACCAGGTGGCGCCGGAGGAGCTGGTGGTGGCGCCGGTCCGCTTGTACGAGTTCACGGTGGGAGCGAGGAAGGCCTGCAGCGCGGGGGCGTGGTCCAGGATGCCGGCAATGAACGAATAGGCGAGGCCGGAGAGCCCAAGGCCGCGGCCGTCGTCGTCCGTTCCCTCGGCGGGGAACAGCGCGGTGGCGCCTTGCCACAGGGAAAGGTGGAAGTGCAGGCCGGTGCCGGTGCGGTCCGTAAACGGCTTGGGCATGAACGTGGCGGTCATGCCCCGCTGCCCGGCCAGGATGTTCAGGATGTAGCGGAGGGACACCACACGGTCCGCGGTGGTGAGGGCGTCGGCGTAGTTGAAGTTCTGCTCGAACTGGCCGGCGGCGTCCTCGTGGTCGTTGGCGTAGTTGCCCCAGCCCAGGCTGTTCATCGCCCCGGAGATGGAGGTCAGGTGGTCGTACATGCGGGTCACGCCGCGGGCGTCGTAGCAGGGGCGGGGCGAATCGTCCTTGTCATCGGCGGTACTCAGCGTCCCGTCGTCGTTCTTCTTCACCAGGAAGTATTCAACCTCGGCGCCCACTTTTGCCTGCATGCCCTGGCCTGCCAGGCGGGCGAGCGTGTTCTTGAGGATGACGCGCGGGGCGTAGGGCCAGGGCTTGCCGTCCACGTGCGGGTCGCAGTGGATGATGGCCAGGCCCTCCTTGATGAAGGGAACCGGGGTGAAGGACGCGGGATCCGGGATGGCGATCAGGTCCGGGTCCTGCGGCTTCTGGCCCATCAGGCCGGCAGCGTAGCCGGCAAAACCCATCGCTCCGTTTTCGAGCTCATCGGCGGCTTCCACCGGGACCAGCTTGGCGCAGGGCTTCCCCGTCATGTCCACAAAGGTGGCCAGGAGGAAGCGGACGTCGTGTGCCTTGGCGATGTCTGCAAGGGAAATACGGGCGGCGCCCTCCGCCAGGGGTGCCTCTGTTGGTACTTCAGGTGTCGCGACACTTGTCATCGGAACTGTCCTGTTCGCTTGCTGTTACTTGATATGAAACATTGTTGAACCACAGTAGTCAAAGTGGTGTTTCAAGAGGGCGCAGGAAATGTTAAATCTGGATGACGGAGAGCGCGGCTTGCCGCACTGGATGATTAACCTGCCGAAAACCAACCCGCTGAAGGGTTACTCGAGGAGTTATCGGGGGTGCGGCTGGGGCCTGTGGAGTTTGCTGATAAATGGCGGCGTTTTGTGATCGCTCTTTGTCGCACCACTGCTCGCTGGCTGTCTTGAATCTATAGGGATTCGAGGCAGAAAGGTTTTGAGACACCCCAGATTAGGAACGCCAACGGGATACTCGACTACCGGCAGCGGCGTATTTCTGCCGTCAGTATTCACCCGGTAATAGGTGGACTCATTCTGGTGGTTCGGACACTGAGGTATGAGTGGGCATCAGAATCGGCCTGTCCTCACTCAATGGAATCAGGTAGGTTCGCGGGAGACTCGTGGAAAAACTGCGGATTGGGGGGAGAGATCGGATGCCGGGAGCAGAAGTTGAGGTTGTCTGGACTTCGCTGTCAAAGGCGTGGCGGAAGGCCCAGTACGAAGAACTGTGGCTGCAGTTCCGGCCCCGTGGCTCGAAGGATGTTTTTGAGGCAGTTGAGGCTGCGGTCCAGGTGGCGAACCAGGCCGTTCTGGACTCCGGTTGGGATGACGTGTTCACGGAAGGAGTCTCGGATTCGGTTGCCGGTCCGGTGGCGCTGATGAGCAGGGCCGGGAGAGAGGAAGGAGTGCGCTGCTGGTTCGCTGCCTTCGCGCAACATTTGGAGTCCGTCGGGAAATCCGGGCGAGTCACCGCGGCTCCGGAGGCGTTTTTGCCGGAATGGTTGAGCGGCGGACAGGTACCACAGCAGCTGACCGCGTTTGTGTCCTACCAGACCAAGGATCTGACCCTATTGGACGCCGAAGAAGAACGCCGCACCTGGCACGTCCCGGAGGCCCTGACAGCACAGATCGCCGACGCTGCCACGGCATGGGGCCGCTTCGAGGGAGCCGACGTCTACCTTTACCGCAACATCCACCAGATCCGATCCAAGAACCCTGACGTGGGGCCCGCGATAGCTGCCGGCGCGATCAAATTCGCCATGGCCGGCGTGACCTACCTGCGGTCCAAACCACGCCGCTTCACATCAGCTTCGATGAGCCCCCTGGGACGGACCTGTTACGGGGTTATGGACGACACGATGTCCTGGCAGGACCGCTTGGCCCAGGTCAGCCGGGCCATGACCGCGTTCCCAGTGGACACCGATCTGGCGTTCATACGACATAGCAAAGCGCTCACCATCTCCTGGAGTGACCTCGCCGGTGCCAGGCCAGCTCTTCCTCACGTCGAGGAACATCACGTCCGCTACAACAGGCACCTGAACGGCCAGTACATCCCCGATGCCCACGGAATCCAGCTCCTCACCGACGCCCACCTGAAACACGCCAACGACCTCTCCGACTGGAACATCATTGACCTTGGCGGGGGAAAGCATCTCGTGCAGGCCAAAGATCTGCAGCCCTGGTATGCCACTATCGACCCCGAACCGGAAACACTGGCAAAGGCACGCGCTGACTTCGGCGGCATGATTCTGACCGAGCAGATTATCGCGGACATCCCTCCACCCTGGTCTCGGCCGGCGGGACTGCCGGAATAACGGTGGATCCGTGGTTGGCCTGACACGCCGGGTGTTGCCTGGCGGGGAGGACTGATCATGAGCGGAACCATGGATCCCGTGGCACCAAGGCCTCTCATTACCCTAGGGTTATGCGGCGGAGGCTTCCCGTACGTAGAGCAGTCTTCCAACAAATCCGGCTGTAACCAGGATCGCGGCAATGAACCAGTAGTTCACGCCCTCCCAGGGAACGTGCCGCGGACACTTAACAACGTCTGCTGGGATTCTTCGAAAGAATGGAACGCAGTTCCGCCAAGCTTTGAATTGAACCCTCTGATGGGTTGCTCCCCCGGGCGAGGTGTACGGCTTGTAACCCGGCATTCCGGGCGCCTTCAACGTCGACGGTGTAATTGTCACCGACGTATAGAACCTGGGCTGGCGATACCTTCAGTTCCTTGCACGATTCTAGGAAGGCCTCTGATGCGGGTTTGGCGTGGCCGATCAGTTCCGAAGTGAAAATCCTGTCCACGAGTGGTTCGAGACCTATTTTCTTTACTTTCGCCCTCTGCTGGTCGTCATTTCCGTTAGTGAGGACGCTGACTGGCATACGATCCTTGCGTAGTCCGCGCAGAACGGGAACGGCGTCTGGAAACGCCGTCCATCCATTCTCATAACTACTGAGGTAGGCCAGGAAGAGCTCGTCAAGCATTCCTTCCGATTCGGGGACCGTAACCCGGGCAAAGGGGAGGAAGCGGCGCAGCCGCTCACGCCGCTGCTCATCGAAAGAAATCTCCTTTCGGAGGAACTGGTCGTAGCAGGCCTGTTCGATTTCGAACCAAGAAAAGCGCAATTCCTCGGAAAACTCAGCTCCTAGATGCTTGAGGAATCCTGCCACCCCGGCGGTGGCGGACGCCTGATGGTCGAACAGTGTGTTGTCAAGATCAAAAAGAACCGCGCGAATTTCCACCTGCCAAGGCTAGCGGCCCTAGGCAAAATAGCAGATTCAGGCGAGAAAAGTTCGGCACGGATGACCCTTTGCTATCCAAAGCCCCGGGCCCGGCGTCACCCGTAAAGGGCCTGCCCGCACAGCGTCCCGTTAGCCGGTCGGTCGACGCGCGGCTGGTTTGAAAAAATCATGGCGTAGCGCGGTCCTCCTTACTAATTCCCGTATGCCCCGCCCGATAAACCTCTCCGCGAGGTTGCCTTATCTGCGACCCTCCGGTGTCTCGAAACCCTTGGGATACGAGACGTCTCATTGGCCCTGTCCCGCGGGATCCTAGTTCCCGTGAAATCATGTGACTTTCTCTGCGTCCGGCGATTCTCATAACTATGTATCGAAACCTTCTACTCGAATCGGCGAACAAATCATTAGTTATGAGACACATCCGAGGCAGTCATGTCGAAGCTTATTGGCTGTGCACGAGTTTCGACACGGCAGCAGTCCACGGACCGGCAGCGGGTGGATCTATTGGCCGCCGGCGTTCGACGCGATCACCCCTACATCGACCAGGGCGTCTCCGGAGCACGCGCGCCGCGACCAGAGCCTGATCAAGAGCGCTTGATGCCCTTATGGAGGGTGACACCCTCGTCATCACGACTCTGGAACGGCTCAGGCGATCCACCCAAAACATGCTCGCGTTTGCCGATGAACTCCGCAGTAGGGGCGCCGCCCTGCGCGTCCTCAACCTGGGCGGAGGGGGACGTCGACACAGCGACACCGATGGACTCTATGTTGCGAAGAGAAGCTGGCAGGGACCTTGGCGGCAGGCCCCGCCTGGTTACTGATAGTCAGATCAGGAGCGCTGTTCGCCTGGTCAAAGGTGGCGAGCCCGCTGCGCAGGTTGCGGGGGATCTCGGAATGTCCCGAGCGGCGTTCTACAGGAGGTCAAGAGCGCTTGCGGACTAGCAGGGCGAGACTTAGCGCCACAGAAAGACCGCCATTTACCGCCAACATTCACAGCTGAGGACCACAGCCGCAGGCGATGTCCTGTCGTGACGTGGAATGGGACCTACCTGGCAGCGACGGCAAGGAACTTGATGGGAAGCTCCTGGAGTTCCAGGGGGCCGTGCGGCCCCTCGCCGTCAAGCAGGAGCGAGTCGCCGGGTTCCATGGTGTATTCGTACCGGCCGTGCCCGTACACCATCCTGCCGGCAAGCATGTAGATGAACTCCGTCCCAGGGTGCTGGAAGAGCGGGAAAACGTCCGAGGCGTCCGTCAGCGTCACCAGGGTCGGCTCCAGCGCGTCCGTTCGGTCCTTGAGGGTGCCGAGGACGCGGTATTCGTGCCCGTGCTGGGTGCCGCTGCGCACTGTGAGGCTGCCCTCCCCGCTCTTGGTGAAGGTGGCGTCCCGGTCCGTGTCCGCACCGCGGAACAGCGCAGTCACCGGGATCTTAAGCCCGTCCGCGAGGCGTTGCAGCGTGGTCAGGGAACAAGAGGTGCTGGCGGTTTCAATCTTCGAGATCATCGCCTTGGACATCCCGGTGCGGGCAGCAAGCTCGGCAGAGGACATGCCCTGGGAAGTGCGGTAGTGCCGCAATTGGGCGGCGATTACCCGCTCGAGTTTTCCGGCAGCCTCGTCCCGGGCGCGTTCGGTCATGAGAGCCATCATAGGTGGCCGGACGGAACGGCCCGGTGGCAGCCGCCCCGGCCGCCGAACCGTGGGACAAGGCCCCCGTCAGCGGACGCACCCTTGGGCGGGCGGCTAAGCTGGGGACACCCCCGCCGCTGCGACGCGCGGCACGGGTGGGGCAGCGGTGACCCATAACACTGGTCGCGGGAGGAAAGACGGAGATGGCGCGAGCGACAGTGCAGGACGTCGCGAAGACGGCAGGGGTGTCCGTGGGCACCGTCTCCCGGGTCCTGAACGGAAGTCCGGCCGTCAGCGAGTCCAGCAAGGAAAAGGTCACCGAGGCCATCCGCCAGCTCAACTACCGCCCGCTCGCCTCCGCCCGCGACCTGCGGCGGGACCGGACCATGCGCATTCTGGCGCTGGCCAAAAACCTCAATTCCCCCATCATCAGCGAAGTGTTCCGGGGGATCAGCGATGCCGCGGCACTCTCCGGCTATGTCAGCCTTATTGCCCCGACCGCCGGGGACCCCGAACGGGAGCAGCAGCTGGTGGACATGCTGCGCAATGGCTCCGTGGACGGCCTGGTGATGTTTTCACCAACGATGCCCGATGAGGACATCGGGGACATGGCCGAGCAGCAAAGCGTCGTCCAGGTCTGCGAGATCGCCAATGCCGAGGCCGCCTTCGGCGTTGCCATCGATGACCGCCAGGCCGCCTTCGACATCACCCGGCACCTCATCAAGACGGGCGGCCGCCGGCTGGCGATGATCGGCAACAGGGCAGCACGCTCCGGCCGGCTGCGCGAGGAGGGCTTCCGGCTGGCGGCCGCCGAGGCAGGCCTGCCCGCGGACCAGATACTCTTCGTGGAGGGAGACTTCGACTTCCGCACCGGGCGCGTCCAAGCCAAGGACCTCCTGAAGGCGGAGCCGCTTCCCGACGCCGTCTTCTGCGGCAGCGATACGGTAGCCGCAGGATGCGTCCGCGCAATTACCGACGCCGGGCTGCGGGTTCCGGAGGACATCGCAGTGGCAGGTTTTGACGATTCCGTGCAGGCGGAAATGTGCATCCCGGAACTGACCACCATCAGGCAGCCGGCCTACGAGATGGGCCGCCTGGCCTTTGAGGCCCTCCTCGCCAGGATGACCACACCGGGCCCGCACCGCAGGGGCAGGACATTCCTCCCTCATGAGCTCGTGGTCAGGGACTCCACCAACAGCTGACGGAGGGTTGACAGCCTCGCGTGGCGCCTGTCACACTTCTTTGGAATCGATTCCAAAGAACAGAAGCAGCCATCGCGGCACACCTTGGAATCGATTCCAAAGCAACTCGAAAATGACGCCAGCCCGGCAAAGGAGCCACTTGTGGACTTGATTCGACGTACTTCCCCGCGCCTCACCGTTGCCGCCGCTGCGGCAATAGCCGTAGGCCTCGCGCTCAGCGGGTGCGGCGGTGGCGCGGCCCCCCAAGGCGCGGACCAAGCGGCAGCTGCCGATCCGTCGTCGGCAGCCAACGCAGCCGGCAACCTCAACGTATGCGGCGGCAAAGACGCCTCCGGCATCTACAAAGGCACGGCCGAGGCCTTCACCAAGGCGAACGGCAAGGTCACGGCCAAATACACCGAAATCGGGGCCACCACCGACGAAGCCCGCACGCAGGCCGTGCAGCGGCTCGAGGGCAAGTCCACCGAATGCGATATCCTCCTCACTGACGTCATCTGGACCTCGGAGTTCGCCTCGCAGGGCTGGCTCCTGGACCAGACCAAACTCGTCGAAGCCAACAAGGACAGGCTCATTCCGTCCACCGTTGAGACCACCAAGTACGAGGACAAGTACTGGGCCTCCCCGTTCTTCACGAACGCGGGGCTCATTTACTACCAGAAGGACAAAGTAGCCAAGCCGGAAACGTGGCAGCAGCTCTACAGTGAGGCAGCCGGGGCGCCGGGCAACAGCTTCGTCTACCAAGGCAAGCAGTACGAAGGCCTCACCGTGAACTTCCTTGAAATGCTCTACAGCGCCGGCGGAGAAGTGCTGGACAGTCAGGGCGAGGTCAAGATCGACTCCCCCGAAACCCGTGAGGTACTCGACTTCATGGTGAAGGGCCTCAAGGACGGCGCGGCGGACCGTGCGGTGCTGACCTACAACGAGGACCCCGCGCGCCTGGCCTACGAATCGGGCAACTTTGGTTACCAGCGCAACTGGCCGCACGTCTACCGCCTCCTCAATGCCACCCCGCTGGCCGGGACCTTTGGCGTCGCCCCGCTGCCGGCATGGGAAGGCGGCAAGGCCTCCGGCGTCCTGGGCGGCTGGAACCTGGCAATCTCGGCCCATTCGACCAACCAGGCCGCAGCCGTTGCCTTCATCGACTTCGCCACCACCCCGGACTGGCAGAAGCACGTAGCCATGGACTTCTCGCAGGCTCCCGTCAACGAGGCAGCCTACTCGGACGCGGATGTCCTGGCGAAGATGCCGTTTGCCACCGAACTGCTTGCCTCCGTCAAGGGTGCCAAGCCACGGCCCATCTCCCCCGTCTACCCGCAGATCTCGCAGGCGATCTACAAGAACGTGTACGCCGTGCTCTCCGGCACCGCCACAACCGAGGACGCCGTGAAGACGATGGCCGAAGAGCTGAAGGCCGCAAAGGCGAGCTTCTGACCATGGCCACCAAGTCCCTTTCCCCCGGTAACGGGAACAGTCACGGGGTGGCCACGCGCGGCGTGAACGGCCGCGACCGGGCGGAGCGGAGGCTCGCATTCCGGATGACCGCCCCGTCCCTGGTCCTGATGGCCCTGGTGGCGGCAGTCCCCATTGGCTACGCACTCTGGCTGTCGCTGAACCAGTACAGCGTCCGCACCGCAGGCCTGTCCCGGTTTGTGGGCCTGGAAAACTACATCAGCGCCCTCAGCGGCCCCCAATGGTGGGCTGCGTTCGGCCAGACCTTCCTCTTCGCCGGACTCTCGGTCTCGCTCGAACTGGTCCTCGGGACGGCCATGGCCTTGCTGCTGAACCTGGCGTTCAGGGGCCGTGCACTGCTGCGCACCGTTGTGCTGCTGCCTTACGCGGTGGTGACGGTGGTCAGCGCCATCACGTGGGAAACGATGTTCCAGCCCAACCTGGGACTCGTCACGAACGTCCTTTCGATGCTGGGTCTGCCTGGCGGGGATGTGGTGTGGCTCGGCGAACATGGCTACGCCATGGCGGTGATCATCCTGGCCGACGTCTGGAAGACAACGCCGTTCGCTGCGCTGATCATCCTTGCCGGCCTCCAGGTCATCTCCGCCGAGACCTACGAGGCAGCAGAACTTGACGGGGCCAGCAAGTGGCAGACCTTCACCCACATCACCCTGCCGCTGCTGCGTCCGGCGATTGTGCTCGCGGCGATCTTCCGCACCATGGATGCCCTGCGGGTTTTCGACCTTCCATTCGTGCTGACCCGCGGCGCCAACGGCACCGAGTCCATGTCGATGCTGGCCTACACCCAGCTGCGCGAAAACCGCCTGGTGGGCGAGGGATCGGCCCTGTCCATCCTGACTTTCCTCACCGTCATGGCCGTTTCGGTGGTCTACATCCGCTTCGCCGGGGGCAACATCCGCGAAGTCGCCAAGGAGGAACAATGAGCACCCTGACAGCACAGCGGGCGACGGCGGCACCGGCCACCGAGCGCAAGGCACCGAAGCGGCGTCTCCGGGGCGAGGCGAAGCTGCACCCCATCGTGTGGGTCTTTGTGGTTGCCGTGATGGGCTTTTCACTCATACCGTTCTACTGGCTGGTCAACACCTCCCTGAAGACCGGGCCCAGCCTGTCCAAGGGGGAACTCTTCCCGAGCCAGCCCACCCTGGAAAACTACCTGGCGGTGTTCCAGAACCCCGAGTTCCTCCTGGCCCTGCGCAACTCGGTGATTATCGCCGTCGTCACCACTACGGTGGCGCTGGTGTTCGCGTCCTTCGCCGCCTACGCCCTGGCCAGGCTCAAGATGCGCCGCAAGGCCTTGATCCTGACCCTGATCCTCTCGGTCACCACGTTCCCGGCCATCGCCATCGCGGCCCCGATCTTCTCCATCTGGCGGGAAATCGGGCTCTATGACACCCTGCTGGGCCTCATCATCCCGAAGCTGACCTTCGCGCTGCCGCTGGCCATCTACACCTTGACGTCCTTCTTCAGGGAAATCCCGCGCGAGCTTGAGGAATCAGCGTACATTGACGGGGCCACGCCCTTCATGGCCTTCCGCAAGGTCATCCTGCCGCTGGCTGTCCCGGGCCTGGCAACCACCGCGATCCTCGTGTTCATCTCGGTGTGGAATGAATTCCTGCTGGCCGTCACGCTGACCACCTCACCGGAGTCCCGACCCGTTCCGGTGGCAATCGCGTTCTTCAGCGGTACCAGCGAGTTCGACCAGCCGCTGGGCACCATCAGCGCGGCGTCGGTGATTATCACCGTCCCTCTGGTCATCCTTGTGCTCCTTTGCCAAAGGCGTATCGTGTCCGGCATGACTGCCGGTGCCGTAAAAGGCTAGAAACCCCAACCCAAGTACCAGTAACACCACACAAGATAAGGAAAATCCGTGAGCCACGAGCAGTCCCCAGGACAGCATGCCGCTTCCCGCGAAGAACCGCGATCAGAGGAACTGAGGGTGGGCGTGGTCGGCATCGGCTGGGCCGGCCAGCAGCACCTGATGGCCTACCACGCCCTGGACGGCGTACGAATCGTTTCGCTGGCCGGAATGGAGCAGGAACTCCGCGACTCCCTGCAGGCCGAATATTCCATTCCCAACGCCTTCGCGGACTGGGAAGAGATGCTGGACCACGGCGGCCTGGACGCGATCAGCGTGGCAGTGCCCACCTTCCTGCATGCACCCATCGCCGTCGCCGCGTTGGAGCGGGGCATCCATGTGCTGAGCGAGAAGCCCATCGCGCGCAACGCCGTCGAAGGCCAGGCCATGGTGGATGCAGCCCGCAAGGCGGGGCGCGTCCTCGACGTCGCCTTCAACCACCGCCGCCGCGGCGACATCCAGGCGCTCAAGGGTGTCATCGACGACGGCGGGCTGGGCCGGCCATACTACGCCAAGGCATCCTGGCTGCGCCGCTCCGGCATCCCGACGCTGGGCAGTTGGTTCACCAACCCGGAGCTTGCCGGCGGCGGACCGCTGGCCGATATCGGCGTCCATGCCCTGGACTACGCCCTGCACCTCCTGGGCGAACCGAAAGTGGTGGCGGTATCTGCCGCCACCCATTCGGAGCTGGGCCCGCAGGGCAGGGGCGGCGGGAACCGCTACTCGGCGCAGGCCACCAGCCATGCATTCGAAGTGGAGGATTTCGCCTCGGCGTTCCTCCGGCTTGAGGGCGGTGGAACCCTCGTGATCGAAGCCAGCTGGGCCACCTACCGTGAGACGGACGATCTCCTGGACTTCACTATTTACGGAACCGACGGCGGCGCCGAGCTCAAGGTGCAGGGTGCGCCCTTCCCGCCCGTCGGCCAGCTCCGGGTGTTCACGGACAAGGACGGCGAATCCGCCGATTACGTCCCGCCGGTACTTCCGGGCCGCGCCCACGACGCAGTAGTGGAAGACTTCGTCACGGCAGTCCGGGGCGGCGAGGCAGTCTGGGGTGAGCATGACGGATCCCTGGCCCTCTACCGGGCACAGATCATCGACGCGTGCTACCAGTCCGCGCTGGAACAGAGGGAGGTTCGGCTCTAAATGAACGACAAACTGAGGATCCGGGTGTGGAACGAGGGTGTCCACGAAGCCATCAACGAGCCGTCTCACATCGGGGAGATCTACCCTGACGGCATCCACGGTGCCATCGCCGCCGGGCTCCGCTCCTATTACCCGGAGGCGGAGATCACGACGGCGGTCCTGGCCACCGACGATGAGCACGGCCTGGACGAGGAGGTGCTCGCCGAGACGGACGTCCTGCTCTGGTGGGGGCACATGGCCCACCACGAGGTGAGTGACGCCGTCGTCGAACGCGTCCACCGGCACGTCCTCGGCGGCATGGGCCTGATAGTGCTCCACTCGGGGCACTTCGCCAAGGTGTTCACCAGGCTGCTGGGCACCAGCTGCTCACTCGCCTGGCGGAACGACGGCGAGCGCGAGCTCGTGTGGACAGTGAAGCCATCACACCCGATTGCCGAAGGCGTGGACAGCCCCATCGTCATCCCCGAGCAGGAGATGTACGGCGAGCTGTTCGACATCCCGGACCCGGACGACCTGATCTTCATCAGCTCCTTCGCGGGCGGCGAGGTGTTCCGTTCCGGCGTCACGTTCACCCGGGGCAAGGGGCGCATCTTCTACTTCAGCCCCGGCGACCAGGAATACCCGGTGTACCACCACCCCCAGATCCAGCGGGTCCTGGCCAACGGCGTGAAGTGGGCGGCCCAGCCCGGACTGCAGCGCTCGGCGCCGGAGGTCACCAACCCGGCCCGCGACTGGTTCGGCGAAGGCTAGCCGCGCCCGGCCTCCGGCATGGGGACCGCGGCCCGCAGCTGCGGTTTTTCCCATAGCCGGGGCCGGTTCCAGCAGGTACAACTGAGGGATGAATACCCCAGCACTGGTGCTCGGACCCATGATGCGGTACGTGGACCAGACCTCGGCGAGCATCTGGCTGGAAACCCGGAACAACGCGCGGGTGACGGTGCGCGCCGGCGCCGGGGAGTGGCAAACCCGGACCTTCGCCGTCCACGGCCACCACTATGCCCTGGTGGAAGTGGACGGTCTGGATCCCGGATCCGTGACGCCCTATGCCGTGGCAATCGACGGAGTGCATGCGTGGCCGGAACCCGGAGACGGCTTCCCGGCTCCGGTGATCGCCACGCTCAAACCCGGCAAGCCGCTCCGCCTGGCGTACGGCTCCTGCCGCACCAGCGTCCCGCACGACGAATCCGGAAACCGGAGGCACGGGGTGGACGCGCTGCGGGCGTATGCACTGGCAATGAGTTCCGGCGGCAAGGAGCCGTGGCCGGACCTGGTGGCATTCCTTGGAGACCAGGTCTACGCGGATTCCACCAGCGACCAGATGCAGGAATTCATCAAGGCCCGGCGTGACATCAAGGCGCCTCCCGGCGAGGAGCTCAAGGACTACGAGGAGTACGCACACCTCTACTACCTGGCGTGGTCCGACCCCGCGAACAGGTGGCTGCTGTCCACCCTGCCCAGCGCCATGATTTTTGACGACCACGACATCCGGGACGACTGGAACGCCTCACGGACCTGGCAGGAGGCGATGCGGGCCACCACCTGGTGGCATGGGCGCATTGTGGCGGGCCTGGCCTCGTACTGGGTCTACCAGCACCTGGGAAACCTGTCGCCCAGGGAGCGAGCGGCGGACGCCATCTGGCAGAAGATTGCCTCCCACCGCTGGGACGATGAGCCGGACCTCAGCGCCGAGTTGGACGGGCTGGCCGAACGGACGGACAAGGATCCCGAGACATACCGGTGGAGCTTCTGCCGGGACTTTGGGGACACCCGCCTGATAGTGGTTGATTCCCGGGCCGCCCGGAACCTGGACCCGGACCGCCGCGCGCTGCTGGACGACGCCGAGATGGCCTGGCTCGACGGGCGGATGGAGGGCGGTTTCCGCCATCTGTTCGTTGCCACGTCCTTGCCGTTCCTCCTGCCGATGGGCCTGCACCACCTTGAAGCCTGGGATGAGGCAGTCTCCGAAGGCGCCTGGGGGAAATTCCCGGCGCGGGTAGGCGAGAAATTGCGCCAGGCTGTGGACCTGGAGCACTGGGCCGCTTTCCAAAACAGCTTCCGGCGGGTGGCCGCTATGGCCGCGGAGGTGGCAGCGGGGACGCGTGGTCCGGCACCGGAGACTGTCACGTTCCTGTCCGGCGACGTGCACTTTTCCTACGTCTCCGAAGTGGACCGGTCCTCGGGCAGCCGCATCCTCCAGGCTGTCTGCTCACCCATCCGCAATCCGCTCCCCCGGCTGATGCGGTCCTTCGGTGCCGTCATGTCCTACGGACTGGCCGCGCCGGTCGGAGCGCTGGCCGCACGGTCGGCCAAGGTTCCGGACCCGCCGTTCCGCTGGTCGGGCATCAAGGGCCCCTGGTTCGACAACAATCTGGCATGCCTTGAAGTGGTGCCGGAAGGTTTGAAGCTGTGGTGGCAGCGGGGCGTGGTGGACGGCGGCGACAACCTGAACCCCCGCTTGGAACGCGTGGCGGAAATAACCGTAGCGTCGCGCAAAACCGGGGCGCCCGCCGTCGGCCGCTCCTAGCCCCACCCCCGCCGGCCGCACCGCGGCACCTGCCGTGGCATACTGCCGTAGAGTGCCTGCCGGATCCGCCGGTGGGAGGTCGGAAGGGGTTCTTCAATGCAGGAATTCGTCAGTGTGGACGAAACAGTGCGGCAGCACGTGGTCGACGCCCTCGCGCAGGCGGGCATCGCCACAGACCACGGCTTTCAGCAGCGGCTCGACGCACACTTCGCCGACCTATGCCGGCTCTTCCGCACCTTGTACGGATCCCGGCCGGACTGGCAGGACCAGCTTGCCGCCTTGGTGGTCCAGGGTGCACGTTCGTGGGAGGAACGTCCGGCCGAGCTGAAGGCACTGGACGCCGAACGGGAGGCCAACAGCGGCTGGTTCCTGTCCAACAACATGCTCGGCGGCGTCTGCTACGTGGACAGGTACGCCGAAAGCCTCGAAGGGCTGCGCACCCACATCCCGTACTTCAAGGAACTGGGCCTCACCTACCTGCACCTCATGCCGCTGTTCCTGGCGCCCGAGCCGCACTCCGACGGCGGCTACGCCGTTTCCAGCTACCGGCAGGTCAACCCCAAGCTGGGCACCATGGAACAGCTCCGTGAGCTTGCCGCCGAGTTCCGCGCCCACGGCATCAGCCTGGTGGTGGACTTCATCTTCAACCACACCAGTGACGAACACGAGTGGGCCAGACGGGCCGCCGCAGGCGACCCGGAGTTCAGCGATTACTACTGGATCTTCCCGGACCGGACCATGCCCGACGCCTTCGAGCAGAACGTGCGCGAGATCTTTCCGGAGAACCACCCGGGATCCTTCATCCAGATGGAGGACGGCCGCTGGGTCTGGGCCACCTTCCACACCTACCAATGGGACCTGAACTACTCCAACCCGGACGTTTTCCGGGCCATGGCCGGTGAGATGCTGTTCCTGGCAAACCAGGGCGTGGACATCCTGCGCATGGATGCCGTGGCGTTCATCTGGAAGCAGCCGGGCACCCCCTGCGAAAACCTGCCCGAGGCGCATATCCTCCTCCAGGCCTTCAACGCCGTGTGCCGGCTGGCCGCGCCGTCGCTGCTGTTCAAATCCGAGGCGATCGTGCACCCGGACGAGGTGGCGCTCTACATCGATCCGGCCGAATGCCAGCTCTCCTACAACCCGCTGCAGATGGCGCTCATCTGGGAATCCCTGGCCACCCGGGACGTCTCGCTGCTGGCCCAGGCGCTGGAACGGCGGCACAATATCCCGGCCGGCACCTCCTGGGTCAACTACGTGCGCAGCCACGATGACATCGGCTGGACGTTCGCCGACGAGGACGCGGCGGAACTCGGCGTCAACGGCTTTGAACACCGCCGTTTCCTGAACTCCTTCTACGTCAACCGGTTCCCGGGCAGCTTCGCCCGCGGCGTCCCCTTCCAGGACAACCCCAAGACCGGTGACTGCCGGATCTCAGGTACCACGGCGTCCTTGTGCGGCATGGAGGTGGACCCGGCTGAGGCGGTGGAGCGGATCCTCCTGGCCCACTCGGTTGCCTTCAGCACCGGGGGCATTCCGCTCCTGTACCTGGGTGACGAGGTGGGCCAGCTCAACGACTACGGGTATGCGGAAGAAGAAGGGCACGACGCCGACAGCCGCTGGGTGCACCGGCCCCACTATCCTGCTGGGCAGTACGCCCTCAGGCACGATGCTTCGACGCCAGCGGGGGCGGTGTACGCCGGCCTGAAGCGGATGATCGACGTCCGGGCCGCCACCCCGGAACTCGCCGGCACCACGCTGATCGATTTCGATACCCGCAACCGGTCCGTCCTTGCCTACCAGCGCCCCGCAAGCGCAGCAGCAGGGGGCGAAACGCGCGTCCTGGCGCTGGCCAACTTCAGCGACCAGCCCCAGTCCCTGCCCGCTGAAACCTTCTCCGGATTCTCAACGGCCGCCGTCGACCTCCTCTCAGAAGCCGCGCTGCAGCTGGGCGAGGGCGTCACGCTCCTGCCCCGCCAGTACGTCTGGCTGCGCGTCACTCCCGTTTAGTCCCGTCCCCTCCCAACTAGGTAGCGCTAAGTGTCGTTTTGACCGCCCAAAACGACACTTAGCGCTACCCAGTTGGGCAGCCGGGCGTAACGCGTGAAAGCATACGGATCATGGCCTCGAAGATTGCGTACCAGGGTGAGCCCGGCGCCAACTCCAATATCGCGTGCAAGCAGATGTTCCCGGACATGGAAAGCGTGCCCTGCGCGAGCTTCGAGGACGCGTTTGAGCTCGTGTCCAGCGGCGAGGCCGAGCTGGCCATGATCCCCATCGAGAACTCGATTGCCGGCCGGGTGGCGGACATCCACATCCTGCTGCCCCAGTCCAACCTGCAGATTGTGGGGGAGTTTTTCCTGCCCATCCACTTCGACCTGCTGGGCATCCCGGGCAGCACTATCGAGGGTGCCACGGAGGTGCACAGCCACATCCACGCCCTGGGCCAGTGCCGGAAGCTGATCCGCGAGCACGGCCTCAAGCCCGTCATCGCCGGAGACACCGCCGGGTCCGCCCGGGAAGTGGCCGAGTGGAACGATCCGCGCAAGCTGTCCCTCGCTCCCCCGCTCGCCGCGCAGATCTACGGCCTCGAAGTCCTGGCCAAGCGGGTTGAGGACGATCCCTCCAACACCACGCGCTTTGTGGTCCTGGCCCGGGAAAAGAAGCTACCGGCGCGGGATGAGCTTCCCGGACCGGCGGTCACCAGCTTTGTGTTCCGCGTCCGCAACGTCCCCTCCGCCCTGTACAAGGCGCTGGGCGGTTTCGCCACGAACGGCGTGAACATGACCCGGCTGGAAAGCTACATGGTGGGCAATGAATTCGCCGCCACCATGTTCATGGCCGACGTCGAAGGCCACCCCGAGGACCTGCCGCTGAAGCTGGCCCTCGAGGAACTGGACTTCTTCACCACCGAGGTGCGCATCCTGGGCGTCTACGCAGCCGCGGACTACAGGACTGCTCAGACCGTCAGCGGCTGACCCGCCCCCTGGCGCGGCTTCAGGAGGCCGGCGAAGAACTCCGCCAGCTCCGCCATCGCCGTGAGCGGCAGGACGTTGGCAACGTACTGGTCCGGGCGGACCACCACCACCACGCCCCCGCGGTCCAGCCCCCGCAGCTCGAAGATGTCCGCGCTGGGATCGGTGGCGTACACCTTCTCGTAGTCGGTCAGCTTGAACGGGCCCACCTGCGGCTTGAAAACCGCCGGCACCGCGTTGATGTCCACAGCCGTGTGCGGCTGCTGGTAGACCACCTTCACGTCGAACCACGCGTCAGGATCAGCGTCCGACGGCGTCGCGGCCAGCGGCGACTGCGGCGAGTTCGCGAGCCACTCGGCGAAGTCCGCCACGCTTGATTGCCCGCCGGCCGGCGCCGCGTCGGCGAAAACGTAGATCCGCCAGCGGCCGTCAGCAGTGGCGTGGTGGCCCAGGTGCATCGGGTTAGTGTCGCCCACCCGCACCACGGGTGCCGACTTGAAGCGTTTGCCCACGGGAAAGCCCGTGGCCAGGTCCTGGTGGGCGTTGCTCCCGGTCACCATGGACGCTGTGTACTGGGTCATGAAGCCGGCAGGGAATTCGGCGGTGCGGACGTAGAAGTCCTCGAGGTCAGAGGGGTGCTCGAACTCTTCGGGCTTCTTGGCCATCATGGTGGACCATTCCTTATCGAAGTCGATAAGGTTCTTCGCCACCACCTGGCGCTCTTCGGAGTAGGTGGACAGCAGGCTCTCCGGGCTGCGGCCTTCCAGCACGTGCCCCAGCTTCCAGGCCAGGTTGAAACCGTCCTGCATGGAAACGTTCATGCCCTGGCCTGCCTTGGCACTGTGGGTGTGGCAGGCATCGCCCGTGATGAACACCCGCGGAGTCCGCGTGCCGCGCTGGTCCGGGAGGACGTCGTCGAACCTGTCCGTCAGGCGGTGGCCCACCTCATAGACGCTGTGCCATGCAACGTTCCGCACGTCCAGCGTGTAGGGGTGGAGGATCTCATTCGCCTTGTGGATGATCTGCTCGATGGTGGTGTTCCGCACCGCGTGGTGGGTGGCCGGGTCCACCTGGCCAAGGTCCACGTACATCCGGAAGAGGTAGCCGCCTTCCCGGGGGATCAGCAGGATGCTGCCTTCTTCACCCTGGATGGCGCACTTGGTGCGGATGTCCGGGAAGTCGGTGACGGCCAGGACATCCATGACGCCCCAGGCGTGGTTGGCCTGGTCGCCGGCGAGCGTGCAGCCGATTGCCTGGCGTACCTTGCTCCGCGCGCCGTCAGCGCCCACCACATACTTGGCGCGGACCACGCGCTCCTGGCCCTCGTTGGGGCCGGCGGTGTGGGCGAGGGTCACAGTGACCGGGTACTCCCCCTGGCCCACTTCGAGGCCGTGGAATTCGTAGCCGTAGTCGGGCGTCATGCGGGTGGGCGAGTTGGCCATGAATTCGGCGAAGTAATCCAGGACGCGGGCCTGGTTCACGATCAGGTGCGGGAACTCGCTGATTCCCATCTCGTCATCCACCGCGCGGGCGGCCCGGACGATCCGCGAACGGTCCGCCGGGTCCGGCTTCCAGAAGGCCATTTCAGTGATCCTGTATGCCTCGGTGATGATCCGCTCGGCAAAACCAAAGGCCTGGAACGTCTCCACGCTCCGGGCCTGGATGCCGTCCGCCTGGCCAATGGGAAGACGGCCTTCCCGGCGCTCAACGATCCGGGTGGTGACATTGGGGAACTGGGACAGCTGGGCGGCTGCGAGCATGCCGGCAGGTCCGGTGCCCACAATCAGAACGTCGACTTCGTCCGGGAGTTCGGCAGGGCGGTTGATTCCGACGCCCGCCGCAGGCCTGACCCGCGGGTCTCCTGATACGTAACCGTGGTGGTGGAACTGCACGGGATTCCTCACTTCGTTGTGGGTGCTTCAGCTGAGCTGTTCGATAATAGAATTTAGGTTTCCATATAAGAAACCCCTGCGATTGACCACCACAGTACGCCACCTGTGACGCGGACTACAAGGGAGGTGAATTTGCTCGGGAAAAGGGGTTGACTGGGGCCCGGCGGCAGCGCGATAGTGATCGTATACGATTTTGTACTCGATGAGGAGATGCTTTGGAGCAGGTCAACGGAGACACCCTCGCGGCGGCACGCAAGGTGATCGCGGTGCACATCAACTACCCCAGCCGCGCCGCCCAGCGGGGACGCACCCCGGCCCAGCCCTCCTACTTCCTCAAGCCGTCGTCGTCGCTCGCTGTGAGCGGCAGCTCGGTAGAGCGACCCGCCGGGTGCGAACTCCTGGGCTACGAAGGCGAGATCGCGCTCATCATCGGCAAGCCCGCCCGCCGGGTTGGCCTCGACGACGCGTGGAGCCACGTCGCCGCGATAACGGCCAGCAACGATCTCGGTGTGTACGACCTTCGCTACGCGGACAAGGGCTCCAACCTCCGGTCCAAGGGCGGCGACGGCTTCACCCCGGTGGGCCCGGCACTGATCCCGGCAGACGCCGTCGACCCCGCACGGCTGCGCATCCGCACCTGGCACAACGGCCAGCTGGTCCAGGATGACACCACCGAGGACCTGCTGTTCCCGTTCGCCCGGCTCGTGGCGGACCTGTCCCAGCTGCTCACGCTCGAGGAGGGGGACATCATCCTCACTGGCACCCCCGCCGGCGCCTCCGTGGCCAGGCCCGGGGACGTGCTGGAGGTTGAAGTTTCTGCGGGTGACCTCACCACGGGCCGCTTGGTCACCCGGGTGGAGGAAGGCACGACGCCGTTCGCTGACTATGGTGCCGGACCGAAGGTTGATGACGTGCAGCGTGAAGAGGCGTGGGGTTCGCGCGAGGCTGCCGGGCTGGCTTCCCCTGCCAGCGCCCTTGCCCCCGGCCTGAAAACCAAACTCGAAAGCGTCGCCACGGCCACTCTCTCCTCGCAGCTGCGCAAGCGGGGCCTTAACAACGTCAGCATCGACGGCCTGCAGGCCACCCGCCCTGACCGCCGCGTCGTCGGCCTGGCCCGCACCCTGCGCTATGTCCCCAACCGCGAGGACCTCTTCAAGACCCACGGCGGCGGGTTCAACGCGCAGAAGCGGGCGATCGACTCCGTGAACGAGGGCGAAATCCTGGTGATGGAGGCCCGCGGGGAAAAGGGCACCGGAACTGTTGGCGACATCCTGGCCCTGCGCGCCCAGGTTCGCGGTGCCGCGGCGATCATCACGGACGGCGGTGTCCGTGACTACGCCGCCGTGGCCGGGCTGGACATGCCCACCTATTTCGCGAATCCGCACCCGGCCGTGCTGGGCCGCCGCCACGTTCCATGGGACACGGACATCACCATTGCCTGCGGCGGTACAACGGTGCAGCCCGGCGACATCATCGTGGCCGACTCGGACGGCATCCTGGTGATCCCGCCGGCCATCGCCGAAGAACTCGTGGAGGACTGCATCACCCAGGAGCAGGAAGAGGCCTTCATCTTCGAGATGGTGAAGCAGGGAAACAGCGTGGACGGCCTCTACCCCATGAACGCGCAGTGGCAGGCGCGGTATGAGGAGTGGAAGGCGGACAATATGACACCGGTTGGCAGCTCTGATGACTGAAACAGCCCTGACCGAACTTCCCGCCCCCGCGGGCAGCAAGTCCCAGCAGGCCTACGAAGCCGTGAAGGCCCGGATAGTGGAAGGCACGTACACGCCCGGGTACCGGCTGGTCCTGGGCAGCATCGCCAAGGACCTCGGGTTCAGTGTGGTGCCTGTCCGCGAAGCCATCCGCCGGCTGGAGGCCGAGGGCCTGGTGACGTTCGAACGCAACGTGGGCGCCACCGTGGCCGGGATCGACCCCACCGAATACCTCTACACCATGCAGACCCTGAGCATTGTGGAGGGGGCTGCCACGGCACTGTCCGCTCCGCTGATCGATGCCGTGGCGATTGCCCGCGCCCGTGCCGTGAACGAGGAGATGCGAGAGTGCCTCCAGCACTTTGACCCCGTCCGCTTCACCCAGCTCAACCAGGACTTCCACAGCGTCCTTTTCGAGCACTGCCCCAACCCGCACATCCTGGACCTCGTCCACCGGGGCTGGAACCGGCTGGCAGCACTGCGGTCCTCAACGTTCCGCTTTGTCCCCGGCCGCGCCCGCGACTCGGTGGACGAGCACGAGGGCCTGCTCCAGCTCATCGAATCAGGAGCAGACGCCGATTCCATCGAGAAGGCCGCCCGCCGGCACCGCTCCGCCACCCTGGACGCCTACCTCGCCCAGGCAAAGACCATCTGAACCTCAAAGCAAAGACCCGCCAGAGCAGTAAGGAAACAACAATGACGTTCACTGCAGAACAGGCCGCCACCCACTACGTGCCGCAGGACCTTCCCACCCACATCCAGCACTACATCAACGGCCGGTTCGTTGACTCGGTGTCCGGGAAGACCTTCGACGTCCTGGACCCGGTGTCCAACCGGAACTATGCCACCGCAGCGGCAGGCCAGAAGGAGGACGTCGACCTCGCCGTTGCCGCCGCCCGTGAGGCTTTCACCAACGGCCCCTGGCCCAGGATGAAGCCCCGCGAACGCGCACGGGTGCTGAATAAGATCGCGGATGCCGTTGAGGCGCAGGAGTCCCGGCTCGCTGAACTCGAGACTTTTGATACCGGCCTGCCCATCACCCAGGCCAAGGGCCAGGCCCTCCGGGCGGCGGAGAATTTCCGCTTCTTCGCTGACCTGATCGTGGCCCAGTTCGATGACGCCATGAAGGTCCCGGGCTCGCAGATCAACTACGTGAACCGCAAGTCGATCGGTGTGGCAGGCCTGATCACCCCATGGAACACCCCGTTTATGCTCGAGTCCTGGAAACTCGCGCCGGCCCTGGCCACCGGCAATACCGTGGTCCTCAAGCCGGCCGAGTTCACGCCTTTGTCTGCGTCCTTGTGGGCCATCATTTTCAAGGACGCAGGCCTGCCCGACGGCGTGTTCAACCTTGTCAACGGCCTCGGCGAGGAAGCCGGCGACGCCCTGGTCAAGCACCCGGACGTCCCACTGATCTCCTTCACCGGCGAGACCACCACCGGCCAAACGATCTTCCGGAACGCCGCCGCGAACTTGAAGGGCCTGTCCATGGAGCTCGGCGGCAAGTCCCCCTGCGTTGTCTTCGCCGATGCCGACCTGGACGCCGCCATCGACTCGGCCCTGTTCGGCGTCTTCTCCCTCAACGGCGAACGCTGCACCGCTGGCTCCCGGATCCTGGTGGAACGCGCCATCTACGACGAGTTCTGCGAGAAGTACGCCGCCCGGGCCAAGAACATCGTGGTCGGGGACCCCCACGATCCCAAGACCGAGGTGGGCGCCCTGGTCCACCCCGAGCACTACAAAAAGGTGGCCTCCTACGTGGAGGTCGGCAAGTCCGAAGGCCGGCTGCTGGCCGGCGGCGGACGGCCTGAAAGCCTGCCCGAAGGCAACTACATCGCACCCACGGTGTTCGCCGACGTCGCGCCCGACGCCAGGATCTTCCAGGAGGAAATCTTCGGACCTGTCGTGGCCATCACCCCGTTCGAGAACGACGACGAAGCCCTCGCCCTGGCCAACAACACGAAGTACGGCCTGGCCGCCTACATCTGGACGCAGAACCTGACCCGGGCGCACAACTTCTCCCAGAACGTCGAGGCCGGCATGGTGTGGCTGAACAGCCACAATGTCCGGGACCTGCGCACCCCGTTCGGTGGCGTCAAGGCCTCCGGCCTGGGCCACGAGGGCGGCTACCGCTCCATCGACTTCTACACCGACCAGCAGGCCGTGCACATCACCCTCGGCCCTGTGCATACTCCTAAATTTGGCCACACCCCCACATTCGGCGCCTAAGCCGGAGCAGCCCAACTGGGTCGCACTAAGTGTCGTTATGGGCACCCAAAACGACACTTAGTGCGACCCAGTTGGGGAAGAACCTTTCAAAGAAGAGAGACCATCATGACCAACTTCGTCCCCACCCCCTCCGTCCCGGCACCGGACATTGTCCGCTGCGCCTACATGGAAATCGTGGTCACCGACCTCGCCAAGTCCCGCGCGTTCTACGTGGACATGCTCGGCCTGCACGTGACTGAGGAGGATGAGAACAACATCTACCTGCGCACCCTCGAAGAGTTCATCCACCACAACCTGGTGCTCCGCAAGGGGCCTGTTGCCGCCGTGGCAGCCTTCGCGTACCGGGTGAAATCCCCCGCCGAGGTGGACGCCGCCGAAGCGTATTACAGGGAACTCGGCTGCCGGACCGAACGCCGCAAGGAAGGCTTCACCAAGGGCGTCGGCGACTCTGTCCGCGTGGAGGACCCGCTGGGCTTCCCCTACGAGTTCTTCTACGAGGTGGAGCACGTGGAGCGCCTCACCCAGCGCTACGACCTCTACTCCGCCGGTGAACTGGTCCGCCTGGACCACTTCAACCAGGTCACCCCGGACGTCCCACGCGGCCGCAAATACCTCGAGGACCTCGGCTTCCGGGTCTCCGAGGACATCCAGGATTCCGACGGCGTCACGTACGCCGCGTGGATGCACCGCAAGCAGACCGTCCACGACACGGCCCTCACCGGCGGGAACGGACCGCGCATGCACCACGTCGCGTTCGCTACGCACGAGAAGCACAACATCATCCAGATCTGCGACAAGATGGGCGCCCTGCGCATCAGCGACCGGATTGAGCGCGGCCCCGGACGGCACGGCGTATCCAACGCGTTCTACCTCTACATCCTGGACCCGGACGGCCACCGCGTGGAGATCTACACCCAGGACTACTACACGGGCGATCCGGACAACCCCACCATCACCTGGGACGTCCACGACAACCAGCGCCGCGACTGGTGGGGCAACCCCGTGGTCCCCTCCTGGTACACCGAGGCCTCCCTGGTCCTGGACCTGGACGGCAACCCGCAGCCCGTCGTCGTCCGTGAAGAGAAAAGCGAAATGGCGGTCACCGTGGGCGCGGACGGCTTCTCCTACACGCGCAAGGACGGCTCCCCGGAAGGCGACCGGACGGGCTTCAAGCTGGGGGCGCAGGTCTAAACCATGCTGGATGCCACCACGATCGAGGCCATAGCGGACGAACTGCTTGAGGCCGGCCGCAACCGGAAACCCGTTCCCCGACTGACAGCCCGCTACCCGGACATGACCGTGGAGGACTCCTACGCGGTACAGCAGCTGTGGCGGCGCCGGAACGAGGAAGCGGGCAGGACCTTGGTGGGCCGGAAGATCGGCCTCACGTCCAAGGCGATGCAGGACGCCACCGGCATCACCGAACCGGACTACGGTGCCATCTTCGACGACATGGTGCTGGAAACCGGGTGCTCCGTGGTGTGGGACCAGTACACCCACCCGCGGGTGGAAGTGGAGCTCGCGTTCGTCCTCAAGGAAGGGCTCAAGGGCCCGGGCTGCACCATTTTTGATGTCCTGAACGCCACCGACTACGTGGTCCCGGCCCTCGAAATCCTGGACTCCAGGATCGAGATGGAGGGCCGGACCATCGTGGACACCATCTCGGACAACGCGGCGATGGGCGCGATGGTAGTGGGCGGCCGGCCCGTAAAACCCGACGCGGTGGACCTCCGCTGGGTGTCCGCCATCCTGTACAAGAACCAGACCGTGGAGGAGACCGGGGTGGCTGCAGGCGTCCTGGACCACCCGGCCAACGGGGTGCACTGGCTGGCCAACAAGATCGCCGCCCACGGGGATTCGCTGAAAGCCGGCGACATCATCCTGGCCGGCTCCTTCACCCGCCCGCTCTGGGTTTACAAGGGGGACACCATCCACGCCGACTACGGGCCCCTGGGGAGCGTCACATGCCGCTTCCACTAGGGAACACCTTCCGCGACGCCCTCGCCAAGCAAACGGGCAAGGCAGGCCGTCCGCTGGCCGGGATGTGGGTATGCTCCGGCAGCCCGCTGATCGCTGAGCTGTGCGCCGGGTCCGGCCTGGACTGGCTCCTGGTGGACGCCGAGCACAGCCCCAACGGCCTGGAATCCATCCTTGCCCAGCTCCAGGCCATCCACGGCTACCCGGTCCACACCCTGGTCCGCCCGCCGGTCAACGACACCGTGATGATCAAGCAGTACCTGGACCTGGGCGTGCAGAACCTGCTCATCCCCATGGTCAACTCCGCGGCGGAGGCTGAGGCGGCAGTGGCGGCAACGCGCTATCCGCCGCAGGGCGTGCGCGGGGTCGGGTCAGCCCTGGCCCGGGCGGCCCGTTGGAACCGCGTCCCGGACTACCTGGCGCGGGCAGTCGAGACGATCAGCGTCACCGTCCAGGTCGAGTCGACGGCGGCGGTGGAGTCAGTCGGGGACATCCTGAAGGTCGACGGCGTGGACGCCATCTTCGTGGGCCCGTCCGACCTCGCCGCCTCCATGGGCCTGCTGGGACAGCAGGAACACCCCGAAGTGCGCGCCGCCGTCGAACATTGCCTGGCGGCCGCGAGGGAAGCCGGGAAACCGGCGGGGGTCAACGCCTTCAACCCGGACACCGCCCAGCACTACCTGGACAAAGGTGCGGACTTCATCCTGGTGGGCGCCGACGTCGCACTCCTCGCCCGGGGCTCCGAAGCCCTCGCTGCAAAATATGTCCCGCGCCCCGGCAGCGAAACCCCTGGCAGCTACTGACGTTAAAGAGGACTGCGCCCGTTAAAGAGGACCGCGCCCGGGGCAGGTTGGGGGACCTGCACCCGGCGCGGTTTCTGTGATACCGCCTGGTTAGGCGAGGGAGAGGAAGAGCTTCTCCAGCTCTTTCCTGTCCATGGTGGCGTCCTCGCGGACGATGCACTGCTCCAGGCCGCTGGCGATGATGGCGAAGCCGGCCCGGTCCAGGGCCTTCGATACCGCGGCCAGCTGCGTGACGATGTCCTTGCAGTCCCGGCCCTCCTCCAGCATGCGCGTCACCGCGGCGAGCTGCCCCTGTGCGCGCTTGAGGCGGTTGACCACTGGGGCCAGTTCAGTCGAGTCGAGTTCCATGAAGTCTCCGTAGGTGGGGTTCTTGTCCTCAACTATATACCCCTCGGGGTGTTTGACTACCCCCGGGGGTATCTGTAATACTCGGTGGGGTATTCACCATCCCCCATCGAGAGGCCAGCAATGACTTCCCCTTCCACGGCAACCGCCGTCACCGCACTCGCTCCGGAAACCCTCCAGTCCTGGTTCAAAGAGCACCAGGACCTCGTGGTCATCGACGTGCGCTCCGCCGCAGAATTCGAGTCCATGCACATCCGCGGCTCCTACAACGTGCCGCTGCCGCTGCTATCCGAGCACACCGACGAGCTCGCCGCCCGGCTGGGTTCCCGCGTGGTCCTGGTCTGCCAGTCCGGCGTGCGCGCCGAGCAGGCCCGCCAGCGCCTTGCCAAGGCCGGAATTGAGACCGCCTACGTTCTGACCGGCGGGGCGCCCGGCTTCGCCGCGGCCGGCGGAGACGTCGTCAAGGGCAAGGACCGCTGGGACCTGGAGCGGCAGGTCCGCCTTGTGGCCGGCTCCCTGGTGGTCCTGGGCCTGGCTGGCGGCAAGTTCGTCTCCCCGAAGATCCGGACCCTCGCCGGCGTCATCGGAACCGGACTGACGTTCTCGGCGGCCACCAACACCTGCGCCATGGGCCAGGCCATCTCCGCCATGCCGTGGAACAAGGCCGCCAAGGAACCCACCCGCGAAAGCGCCATCCTTGCCCTGCCCGTCAACACCGAGGTAAACGCCGAGGCCAAGGCGTCATGACCCTCACCCTCATCCTGGTCCTTGCCCTGTCGGTAGTCATCGGACTCTCGCTCGGCGTCCTGGGCGGCGGCGGCTCCATCCTGACCGTGCCGATCCTGGTCTACGTGGCCGGGTTCGAGGCAAAGGAAGCCATCGCGGCGTCGCTGTTCGTCGTCGGCGTCACGTCCGCGGTGAGCGTGCTCAGCCACGCCCGCGGGGGCCGCGTGATGTGGCGGACCGGCCTGATCTTCGGCGCAGCCGGAATGGCCGGCGCGTTCGTCGGCGGCCTGCTTGGCGGCCACATCCCCGGCCAGATCCTGCTCATCGCCTTCGCGGTCATGATGGTGGCCACCTCCGTGGCCATGCTTCGCGGGCGGAAGAAGAAGAAGAACGACGGCGGCGCCGCACCGGTGAAGCATGAGCTTCCCCTTGGCAGGGTGCTGCTGGACGGGGCCGTCGTCGGACTGGTCACCGGCCTGGTGGGTGCCGGAGGCGGCTTCCTGGTGGTCCCGGCCCTGGCGCTCCTGGGCGGCCTGCCCATGTCCGTTGCCGTGGGGACCTCCCTGGTGGTCATTGCCATGAAGTCCTTCGCGGGACTCGCCGGCTACCTCACCACCGTCCAGTTGGACTGGGGCGTAACCCTCGGCGTGACTGCCGCGGCCATTGTTGGCAGCCTCATGGGGTCGAAGCTGGCCGGCCGGATCCCCGAGGCCGCCCTTCGCAAGGCCTTCGGCTGGTTCGTCCTGGCCATGGGCACGTTCGTCCTCGTCCAGCAGGCCCCGGCCGACCTGCGCTGGTTCATCGCTGCTGGCGTGGCAGCCCTCACGGGAGCGAGCGCCGGAGTCTGCTGGTTCTTCATCAGCTCGTGCCCGCTGCGCAAACGGAGTGGGCGGCGCAGCAGCGTCCCCTCCCCCGCCTGAACCACCCGCAAGCACCAAGGAGAACAACATGGGTTTCATCAGCTCCCTGAAGCAAGCCTTCAGCAAGCCCTACAAGACGGTCTCGGTTGCCGAGGCCAAGGAACTCCTGGGCTCGGGCGCCACGCTGGTGGATGTCCGCTCAGCCCAGGAATGGCGCTCCGGACGTGCACCCCAGGCCAAGCACGTTCCCCTGGACCGGCTCCAGGCCAGCACCGCCGGCATCAACAAGAACAAGCCCGTGATCGCCGTCTGCGCCTCCGGGGTCCGCTCCGCATCGGCAGCCCGGCTGCTGGCTGCCAAGGGATACCAGGCCTACTCGATCCGCGGCGGAATGAACGCCTGGCGCCAGGCCGGCGAGCCGGTCCGCTAAACAACCACCACCATTTTCGAAGGAGAAACCAATGGCTGAAATCACCGTCACCGAAGCAGAACAACGGCGTTCCAGCGCCCGCATCCTCGATGTCCGCGAGGACTTTGAGGTGGCCGAAGGCATGATCCCCGGCGCCCTGCACATCCCCATGGGGCAACTGCAGGCACGCCTGTCCGAGCTGGACCCGGCAGTTCCGGTCATCGCCGTCTGCCGCAGCGGAAACCGCTCGGCCCGCGTCGCTGACGCGCTCAACGGCGCCGGCTACACAGCGGACACCATGGCCGGCGGCATGACCGCCTGGACCCGCGCCGGCCTGCCCACCACCTGATCCCAAAGAACCCCGCAAAAACCACTAAGACAAAAGCCCGAAAGGACACGCAAGACCATGGCAACCATCGACGTCACGGAACAGAGCTTCGCTGAGACCCTGGAGAACAACGACATTGTCTTCGTTGACTTCTGGGCAGCGTGGTGCGGCCCCTGCCGCATGTTCGCCCCCACCTACGGCGCCGCGGCAGAACGGCACCCGGACATCACCTTCGCCAAGGTGGACACCGAAGCCGAACAGGCCCTGGCCGCCGCGGCCAACATCAGGTCCATCCCCACCCTCATGGCCTTCAAGGACAAGAAACTCGTCTTCTCCCAGCCCGGAGCGCTCAACGCCACCGGCCTGGAAGAAGTCATCCAGGAAGTCAAGAAGCTGGACATGGACAAGCTCCGCGCGGATGCAGCCCGACAGCCGGCCTGAACCAGGCCATCCCAGCGAGGCACATCCCTCGTTGCGATATACCCCCAGGGGTATTAGCATTGATACCAGAGCACACCTACGACTTCCCCCCACCCTTTAGACAAAGGAGAGCCCCAGATGCTTATCGAGCGCATTTACGACGAAGACCTCGCCCAGGCCAGCTACCTGATCGGCTGCCAGGCCAAGGGTGAAGCCATCGTGGTGGACGGCCGCCGCGACATCGCGGTGTACCAGGACCTCGCCGCCAAAAACGGCATGAAGATCGTGGCCGTCACCGAAACCCACATCCACGCCGACTACCTGTCCGGAACCCGGGAACTTGCTGCCGCCACCGGCGCCAAGATCTACGTGTCCGGCGAGGGCGGCCCGGACTGGCAGTACGGGTTCGACGGCGAACGGCTGTACGACGGCGACGCCATCACCCTGGGCAACATCACCATCAAGGCAGTACACACGCCCGGCCACACGCCGGAACACCTGTCCTTCCTGGTCACCGACGGCGCCTTCAGCGACCAGCCCGGCTACCTGCTCTCCGGCGACTTCGTGTTCTCCGGCGACCTGGGACGCCCGGACCTGCTGGACGAGGCCGCGGGCGGCATCGACACCCGCTTCGAAGGTGCCAAGCAGCTCTTCGCCAGCCTCCGGGACAAGTTCCTGACCCTGCCGGACTACGTCCAGGTCCACCCGGCCCACGGCGCCGGCAGCGCCTGCGGCAAGGCCCTCGGCGCCATCCCGTCATCCACCGTGGGTTACGAGCGGCTCTACTCCTGGTGGGGCCCCTACCTCGCCGCCAACGACGAGCAGGGCTTCATCAATGAACTCCTCGACGGCCAGCCCGATGCCCACGCCTACTTCGGCCGGATGAAACGCGAAAACCGCGAGGGACCCGCGGTGATGGGCGAACGCGCGCCGCTGGCCGAACTCGCAACCGCAACTGTTGCTGCCGGCCTGGCAGAGGACACCCTGACCTTCATCGACACCCGCCCCAACAGCGAGGTCCACGAAGGCACCGTGGCACGTTCCCTGAACGTCCCGGCCGGCAAGTCGGTGGCCAGCTACGGCGCCTGGGTGGTGAACCCGGAGACGGACAAGAACCCGCTGGTACTGCTGGCACCGGACCAGGAACAGGCCCAGGACATGTGGGACCACCTGGTGCGCGTCGGCATCGACAACGTCGCCGGCTATGTCACCAGCATCGAAGGACTCCCAGCGTCCACCCCGAGGCTTATCCAGCCCGGGGAGCTCGCGGACTTCCACGCCGCCATGGTCCTGGACGTCCGCAACAGGACCGAACACACCGCGGGGCACATCCCCGGATCACACCAGCTCAGCGGGGGCCGCGTCATGTGGCACCTGGACGAGCTGCCCGCGGAAGGCACCATCGTGACCTACTGCCAGAGCGGCGTACGGAACTCCGTCGCGGCGAGCGCGCTGCGACGGGGCGGGTACGACGTCGTCGAACTGGACGGCAGCTACGCCGGCTGGAGCGCCTGGCAGCAGCAACAGCGCACCGCGGTTCCCGCCAACTAACCCAAAGGACCCCCGGGTGGTTCCCCCTCCGCCCGGGTACCGCGCCCGGGATGGAACCCCCGTTCATCCCGGGCACCCGTCCGGGCGGGACACCCCTCCCGCCCGGGCACCTTCCACCCCGGACCCCGAGACCCTGCGAACGGACAACCAATGCCTGCCACCAAGCCCGCAGCCCGGCAATCCGCCAACCGTGGCCTTGTGCTGGGCCTGCGCCAAAACCTGGCGCAGTTCATGCTGCTGGTGGCCGTCAACGCACTGGTGGGCGGCACCCTTGGCCAGGAACGAACCGTGTTGCCGCTCCTGGCCGACGAAGTGTTCGGGCTGGACCATTACACGAGTGCGCTGACGTACATCCTGGCGTTCGGCGTAGCCAAGGCTGCCACCAACTACTTCGCCGGGACCCTCTCCGACCGCTACGGCCGCAAACCGGTGCTCGTCGCAGGCTGGCTTGTTGCCCTGCCGGTCCCGCTGCTCCTGATTTTCGGAAATTCCTGGGCACTGATCGTTGCGGCCAATGTGATCCTGGGGGTCAGCCAGGGCCTCACCTGGTCCACCACGGTCATGATGAAGATGGACCTGGTGGGCCCGGAGCGCCGCGGGCTGGCAATGGGACTCAATGAAGCGGCCGGCTACCTTGGGGTTGCCGGGACTGCCCTTGCCACCGGCTACATCGCTTCCTCCTTCGGCCTGCGCCCGGGGCCGTTCCTGCTGGGTGCGGCTTTCATCGCCATCGGCCTTGGACTGTCCGTGCTGGCTGTCCGCGAGACCCACCACCATGTCAAGGCAGAGGCCGCGAACCATAAATCCGCCCACGCCGGAACCCATGGCGGCCTCAGTTCCCGGGAGGTCTTCTCGCTGACCAGCTTCCGGGACAAGTCGCTGTCATCCGTCAGCCAGGCGGGCATGGTGAACAACCTCAACGACGGACTGGCATGGGGCCTGTTCCCCGTCCTCTTTGTGACGTCAGGAGGGCTGAGCCTGGAACACGTCGGCATCCTCGCCGCCGTATACCCCGCCGTCTGGGGCGCCGGTCAGATGGTCACGGGACTGCTCTCGGACCGGATCGGCCGCAAACCCCTCATCGCAGGCGGCATGCTGGTCCAGGCCGCCGCACTGGCGATGGTCGCCGTCGGACAGGACTTCGCAATCTGGCTCGCCGCCGTCGTCCTGCTGGGCGCGGGCACCGCAATGGTGTATCCCACGCTGCTGGCCGCCATCGGCGACGTTGCCCATCCCCTGTGGCGGGCGCGGTCCATCGGCATTTACCGGCTGTGGCGCGATGCCGGCTTCGCCGTTGGGGCACTGCTCTCAGGCATCCTGGCCGACGCCTACGGCATACCCGCGGCGGTGGCGGCCGTGGCCGTCATCACCGCAGCATCAGGGGTAATGGTGGCCGTGCGGATGCGCGGCGCCGACCACCGGCGGCACGAGCTATAGCGCCGAAAGGATCCCGGCGACGTCGTCCAGCGCGCCCGGCACCAGGGAGTAGTAGGCCCACGTGCCACGCTTTTCGCGGTGCAGGATCCCGGCTTCCACCAGGATCTTCAGGTGGTGCGAGACAGTCGGCTGGCCAAGGTCCAGGGGCTCCGTCAGGTCGCAGACGCAGGACTCCCCGGACTCCTCCGCCTTGACGATGGACAGCAGGCGCAGGCGGTTGGGATCAGCCAAAGCCTTGAAGACGAGCGCTTTCCGGTGTGCCTCTTCCGTGCTGAGCACGGGCTTCGCCGACGGAACGCAGCAGGAAGGGTCGACGGCGGGCTCAAGAGTCTGCACGGGGTTCATGGATCTATTATGCAATAGATTGACATTCATCGATATAGCTGGGGATACTTCAGATATCGATTCTTATCAATCTATCGCCCATCCGGCGAACTGCTGACCTGCACAGGAGACCCGTGAGCACCCGCACCGAGACACCGCCCATCCAAAGGGAAGAGGCCGTCGTCGGCAGGCTCTCCACCCTGGACCGCTTCCTCCCCGTGTGGATCATCGCCGCGATGGCGGTGGGCCTGCTGCTCGGCAACCTGGTCCCCGGCCTCAACACGGCGCTGGAAGCGGTCCAGGTGGGCGAAGTGTCCCTGCCCATCGCCGTCGGCCTGCTGGTCATGATGTACCCGGTGCTCGCCAAGGTCCGTTACGACCAAGCCGGCCGCGTGCTTGCCGACAGGAAACTGCTGGTCTCCTCGCTGGTGATCAACTGGCTGCTGGCCCCGGCGTTCATGTTCGTCCTGGCCTGGATTTTCCTGGCGGACCTTCCCGAGTACCGGACCGGCCTGATCATCGTGGGGCTGGCCCGGTGCATCGCCATGGTGATGATCTGGAACGACCTCGCCTGCGGGGACCGTGAATCCGCTGCCGTCCTGGTGGCCATCAACTCCGTCTTCCAGGTAGTTGCCTTCGGCGCGCTGGGCTGGTTTTACCTGCAGCTCCTGCCGTCCTGGCTGGGCCTTCCCACCACCAGCGCGGACTTCTCCTTCTGGGCCATTATGCTCTCGGTGTTGATCTTCCTGGGCGTCCCGCTGCTGGCCGGCTTCCTCACCCGCACCCTCGGCGAACGGGCCAAGGGCCGTGACTGGTACGAAGGCACCTTCCTCCCCAAACTCGGCCCGTGGGCTCTCTACGGCCTGCTGTTCACCATCACGCTCCTGTTCGCCCTGCAGGGCAGCACCATCACGGCCCGCCCGCTGGACGTGGCACGCATCGCGCTTCCGCTGCTGGTCTACTTCGTGGTGGTCTTCGGTTCGGGCATGCTGCTCGGCAAATGGCTGGACCTTGGCTACGCCAAGACCACCACGCTGGCTTTCACTGCGGCGGGCAATAACTTCGAACTGGCCATCGCTGTGGCGATTGGCACCTTCGGCGTGACGTCCGGCCAAGCCCTTGCCGGCGTCGTCGGCCCCTTGATTGAAGTGCCCGCACTTGTTGCACTGGTGTATGCGGCCCTCTGGGCCCGCAAGCGCTTCTTCAGCCCCGCCACCGCTACCGTCTGACCACCGCTACCCCCCGGAGAACACCATGAGCACCGAAACCGCCAAGAAACCGTCCGTCCTGTTCGTCTGCGTCCACAACGCCGGCCGCTCCCAGATGGCGGCCGCCTTCCTCACCAGCCTTTCCAAGGGTTCCATCGAGGTGCGGTCCGCAGGGTCCCAGCCCGCGGACAAGATCAACCCGTCCGCCGTGGAGGCCATGGCAGAGGTGGGCATCGACATGTCCGCCGAGGTCCCCAAGGTCCTGACCACCGAAGCCGTGAAGGAATCCGACGTCGTCATCACCATGGGCTGCGGCGATGAATGCCCTTATTTCCCCGGCAAGCGGTACGAGGACTGGGTCCTGGAAGACCCCGCGGGCAAGGGCGTGGAATCCGTCCGACCCATCCGGGACGAGATCAGGGGCCGGATCGAGGAACTGATCGCGTCCCTGGCCCCCGCCGCCAAGTAGCGCCAACCTGCAGATCCCGAGCATCAGGAGAATCCCGTGAGCGAGACCGTGAACACAGCAGCCACCACAGAACAGTTGATCATCATCGGTTCCGGCCCCGCCGGCTACACCGCGGCTATCTACGCCGCACGTGCGGGGCTCAAGCCCCTGGTCCTGGCCGGCTCGGTCACCGCCGGCGGCGCCCTGATGAACACCACCGAGGTGGAGAACTTCCCCGGTTTCCCGGGCGGCATCCAGGGCCCGGAGCTCATGGACGGGCTGCAGGAACAGGCGGAGAAGTTCGGCGCGCAGGTGGTGTTCGACGACGTCACGAAGGTCTCGCTGGCGGGCCACCTGAAGCGTGTGGTCACCGGCGGCGGCGACGTGCACGAGGCACCCGCCGTCATCCTCGCCACCGGCTCCGCCTACAAGGAGCTCGGCCTGCCGGAGGAGAAGAAGTTCAGCGGCCACGGCGTCTCCTGGTGCGCCACCTGCGACGGGTTCTTCTTCCGCGAGCAGGACATCATTGTTGTCGGCGGCGGCGACTCGGCGATGGAGGAAGCAATGTTCCTGACCCGCTTCGGAAAGTCCGTCACCGTCGTCGTGCGCAAGGACGAGCTCCGCGCCTCCCGCATCATGGCGCAGCGGGCCAAAGACAACCCCAAAATCAGCTTCGCCTGGAACTCCGCCGTCACGGCCATCCACGGCGATACCAAGGTCACGGGCGTCACGCTGACTGACACCCGCACTGGGGAAACCCGCCAGCACGCTGCCACCGGTATCTTCATCGCCATCGGCCACGTCCCGCGCACGGAGCTCGTGGCCGGGCAGGTGGACCTGGACGACGAGGGGTACATCAAGGTGGACTCCCCCACCACGGTCACCAACCTCTCCGGCGTCTTCGCCTGCGGGGACGCCGTGGACCACCGCTACCGGCAGGCGATCACCGCCGCCGGCACCGGCTGCGCGGCCGCCCTCGACGCGGAACGCTACCTGGCCGCCCTCGAGGACGCGGACAGCATTGCCACCGCCCTGGTGGAAGAGCCAACCCACGCCTGACTCCCCACCCCTGCCCCCCCCCCCAACTCACCCACCCAAACCGCCCCGCCTATCCCAACTAGGTAGCGCTAAGTGTCGTTCTGGGGCCTCAAAACGACACTTAGCGCTACCTAGTTGGGCAGGCCACGAAGAACATAAGAGGAAGCACATGGATTCGATGACGAACCTGCCGATTGCCGTGATCGGCGCCGGGCCCGTGGGACTTGCCGCCGCGGCACACCTGCTGGAGCGCGGGCTTGAGCCGCTCATCTTTGAGGCAGGCACGACGGCGGGCGCGGCCATTGATGAATGGCGCCACATCCGCCTGTTCTCACCGTGGCGGTTCAACCTTGACGCCGCCGCGGTGCGCCTGTTGGAATCCACCGGCTGGGAAGCCCCGCGCCCCACCGCGCTGCCGTACGGCAGGGAACTTGTGGACAACTACCTCGCACCGCTGGCTGCCACCCCGGCCATCAGCTCCCGCCTCCACATCGGCGCGCGGGTCACCGCCGTGACCCGGGCCGGCCTGGACAAAACCCACTCCCGGGACCGGGACACCACGCCCTTCACCGTGCGGGTGCAGCACGGGAACGGCGAAACCCGCGACCACACAGTGGCAGCCGTGATCGACGCATCGGGCACCTGGGGCAACCGGAACCCGCTGGGCACCTCGGGACTGCCTGCCATCGGTGAGGATGCGGCAGCTGACAGGATCTCTTCTCCGCTGCCGGACGTCCCAAGCCGCGACAGGAGCCGTTTTGCCGGACGGCGGGTGCTGGTGGTCGGGGCGGGCCACTCCGCAGCCAATACCCTGATCAGCCTCGCCGACCTCGCCAGGCAGGAGCCGGCAACCCGGATCCTGTGGGCAGTCCGCGGGAAGTCCGCAGAGAAAGTTTACGGCGGCGGCGACGCTGACGGCCTGCCGGCCCGAGGGCAGCTGGGCGCACGGCTGCGGCGCCTGGTCCAAGCTGGAACCATCGAACTGCGCACCGGCTTCGGCATCGCTTCCCTGAAATCGCTGGACTCCGGCGTGGTGGTGGAATCGGTGGACGGCAGGACCATGGAGGCCGACGTCGTGGTCCCCTGCACGGGCTTCCGCCCGGACCTGGACATGCTCCGTGAACTCCGGTTGGACCTCGACCCCGCCGTCGAGGCTCCCCGCCAGCTTGGGCCGCTCATCGACCCTGAATTCCACTCGTGCGGGACCGTGCCGCCCCATGGGGCACTGCTCCTTGCCCACCCGGACCGGGACTTCTACATTGTGGGCATGAAGTCCTATGGCCGGGCGCCCACTTTCCTGCTGGCAACCGGATACGAGCAGGTCCGCTCCGTGGTGGCCGCCCTCGCCGGGGACCGCGCGGCGGCTGACACCGTCCAGCTGGAACTCCCCGAGACGGGCGTGTGCTCCACGGACGCCGGCACCAGCTGCGACGTCCCGGCCGCCACCCCGGCGGATTCCGGGGCTGGTTGCTGCTCCGCCCCCGAACCGGTGCTGGTGGGCTTTCCCACCGGGCTTTCGCATGGCCGGCAGGGCAGCAACTGACAACAAAATGGGGGCGGCCAGGAAGAGGGCAGCCACCAGGGCGGCAGCCAGGGAGAAGGGCGTGGTGGATCCAACGAAGGGGAGCATCGAGGACGGCTACGCCCGCGCGTCCCGAGAGCTCAAGGCGTTACTGGAACGCGCAACACCGGATGACCTGCGCCGCCGCAGCAACGGAACCCGATGGACCAATGAGCAGCTGCTGTTCCACATGGTCTTCGGCTACATGGTGGTCCGGGCCCTGGTTCCCCTGGTCCACGTTGTCAGCCGCCTCCCCCGACCAGCCGGCCAGGCCTTCGCGGCCCTGCTGAACGCGGGAACCGGTCCGTTCGACGTGGTCAACTATTGGGGCTCGCGTGCGGCGTCCACCGTCTATGACAGGCGGAGGATGGGCCGGAAACTGGACAGGACACTGGCATCGCTGTCCCGCCGGCTGGAGCGCGAGGACGAGGCTTCACTGGCCAGGTCCATGGCATTCCCGGACAGATGGGACCCGTTCTTCGCCCCGTCGATGACGCTCGCCGAGGTATACCGCTACCCCACGCTGCACTTCGACTTCCACGCGAAACAACTGAGCCTTTAACCCCGGTCCCGCAGGCAACCCGGCCCCCCGCCAACCCTGTCCCCGCCGGCAAGGGACGCCTGTTACCCCATCGCGGGGGCGGCGGCGGTCCGGCCGGAGAACTGGCGGCGTGCCCAGCGGGCAAGTTTCTTGCCCTTGCCCTTCCACCAGTTGTCCTCGTCCTTGTCGTGGTGCAGGCGGAAGATGATGGCCATCAGCACAAACATCCCCATCACCACATCAATCCAGGACGCAAGGACCAGTGCAATCAGGACGGTGAGCCCGTTGACGATGATCGACGGCACCGCCAGGGTCCGGAAGACGGTGCTTGCCACGTAGCGCCGGTGGGATCTGGGGACGGACAGCGCGCGCACCATGTCGAAGCAGACGCACACCACCACAATCGTCTGCCCGACGGCGAGCAGCAGCTGGCCCGGAATCGAGCCGCTGAATGCTGCCACCGACTCCATCCCCGGACTCATCGGTGCCCCTCATCGGCAGGGCTGCTAAAAGCGGAACCACGCATGGAAAACCCCCGGAAACCTTGGAACCACTGCTGCTGATCCAGCAGTGGTTCCATTGAAGTTTCCGGGGGCTCCGGGGTCACGAGTAGTGAGTACTCTATTTCCGGCAGGCGCGGAGGGCACGTTACTTAGGTGCGGCTGCCGTTTGCCCCAAACGGCCTAGTTGCCGAGGGCGCGGGGCCGCCAAAGCACCACGGCCTGGGAGCGGGGGCGCGGACGCTGGCCCCGAGCCAGGCTCACCACGTCACCTGCCGCACCGGCAGCGAAGATGCGTGCGTCCAGGGGCTGCCGGCGCCGTCCGAGTTCCTCGGTCAGCTCTGCGATGCGGCTCTGCAGGGCGGCCACTTGGTTCTCGAGTTCCAGGATCCGCTTGATCCCTTCAAGTGAGACGCCCTCCTGGGACAGCCGCTGCACTTCACGCAGCATTGTCACGTCGCGCTGTGAGTAACGGCGGGACTTGCCGGGTGCGCGGCTGGGCGAGACGATGCCCAGCCGGTCGTACTGCCGCAGCGTCTGGGGGTGCATGTCCGCAAGCTCAGCCGCCACCGAAATCACGAAAATGGGCTGGTCAGCACTGACGTCCACTGCACTCCTTCCTGCTACAACCGGGCCTTGGCGGCCAGGCCCTCACGGACATCGGCTCCCGCCGTGGCCTCGGCAAACGCCTTCACCGCGGCTTCGGCTTCCTTGTTCAGGTTCTTGGGAACCGCGACGTCGATGGTCACCAGCAGGTCGCCGGTCCCCTTCGCCGTCTTCACGCCTTTGCCCTTGACCCGCAGCGTACGGCCCGACGGCGTCCCGGCCGGCACACGGACCCGCACCTTTTCGCCGTCGATGGTGGGCACCTCGATGTCCGCTCCCAAGGCTGCCTCAGGGAAGGTGACGGGGACATGGATGCGGAGGTTGTCGCCGTCGCGCGTGTAGAAGGCGTGCGGCTGGACCGAGACGGATACCACCAGGTCCCCGTTTCCGGCCGCGCCGGGCTGGCCTTTGCCCCGCACGCGGACTTTCTGGCCGTCCTTGATGCCGGCAGGCACCCGGACGTCAATGACTTCGCCGCTCGGTTCCCGCAGGCCAATGGTGGTGCCGCGGATGGAGCCGGCAAAGGAAATGCTTGTGGAGGCCGTGCGGTCGGCGCCCTTCTGCGGCGCCCGCTGGAACCCGGTCTGGCCGAAGCCGCCGCCGAACAGGTCGGCGAACTCCGGGGGAATGCCGCCGGCGGAAGGATTGAAGCCGCCCGCATGCCGGCCGGTGTTGCCGGTGAACAGGCCGCCGAACATGTCCTCGAAGCCGCCATTGCCCGCTCCGGCGCCGCCGGGGGCAAACCGGGCCCCGCTGCCCATGGCCCGGATGGCGTCGTACTGCTGGCGCTCATCAGGGTCTGAAAGCACCGAGTACGCCTCGGAAATGTCCTTGAACTTCTTCTCGGAAGCTGTGTTCCCCGCGTTCGTATCAGGGTGGTGCTGCCGGGCCAGCTTCCGATAAGCCTTCTTGATATCGGCGTCGGAAGCGTCCTTGGCAACACCAAGGATCTTGTAAAAGTCCTTGTCCACCCAATCCTGGCTAGCCAATGGCGTTTCCTTTCAAGTACAAAAAGCGTTAAGGCGCGGTTACCGCCGAACGCCGGAGCGGATGAGGGGGCCCGGGAGTGGCATCGGGCCTGCCGGAGCTGGGTGGCTAACGATCGCAGATCGTTGCCACCCAGCGTAGGGGCGGGGCCCCCTCATCCGCGGAGGCGTTGGAGTAATGCTAAGCCGGAACGGCCACAATCACCTGGGCGGCCCGGAGGACGCGTTCGCCTGACTTGTAGCCTGAGCGGAGCACCTGGCTGACGGTGTCAACCTCGATGTCCTCGCCGGGCTGCTGGATCAGGGCCTCGTGGATCGTGGGATCGAACTCCACGCCTGTCTCGTCGATCCGGACCAGGCCGTACGTCTTCAGCGCGTTCTCCAGCTTTGCGGCGATCGCGGCGAACGGGCCGTCAACGAGGTCGCCGTGCTGGCGGGCCGCATCGACGTCGTCCAGCACCGGCAGCAGGGAGTTCAGGACGCCGATGACGGCCATTTCCCCCGCCACGGCGCGGTCGCGTTCAACCCGCTTGCGGTAGTTGACGTACTCGGCCTGCAGCCGGAGGAGGTCGTTCCGAAGCTCGGCCGCCTCAGCGTTGGCCGAACCCGCCGAACCAGCGCCCTGGGCCACGGACTCCGCGGCCGGCACCTCGACGCCGTTGAGGATTTCCTCAGCCTGGGCGAGCGCATCGCCGTCGGAATCCTTGGCTTCAGGGTGACCGCCCTCGGGATGCCGCGCCTGCCCGGTCACCGGGTCAACCTTGCGGTTGTCCCGGATGACCGGCTCGCTGTTGTGCCTGTTCTCCTGGTCTGCGGAGCTGTGCTCTTCCTCGTTACCGTGGTGGGGCATGGCTACTTCTTCGCTTCGTCTTCGTCGATGATCTCGGCGTCGACGATATCCTCGTCCGCCTTCGAACCGGCAGAGCCCGCGGAAGCACCTTCAGCACCGGCGGCGCCGGTGGCTCCGTCCGGGGAACCGGACTGGGCGTAGATGGCCTCGCCCAGCTTGCCCTGGGAAGCCTGCAGCTTCTCGAAGGCGGCCTTCACGGCGGCGTCGTCGGTCCCTTCAAGCGCCTTCTTGAGGCTGTCGACGTCGGCCTGGACCTCGGTCTTGACCTCCTCGGGCAGCTTGTCGGCGTTGTCAGCGATGAGCTTGTCCACGGAGTAGGCGAGCTGCTCGGCGGTGTTGCGGGTGTCGGTGGCCTCGCGGCGGGCCTTGTCCTCCGCTGCGTGCTCCTCGGCGTCACGGACCATGCGGTCAATGTCTTCCTTGGAGAGCGCGGTGCCGCCGGTGATGGTCATGGACTGTTCCTTGCCGGTGCCCTTGTCCTTCGCGGAGACGTGGACAATGCCGTTGGCGTCGATGTCGAAGGTGACCTCGATCTGCGGGATGCCACGGGGCGCCGGGGCGATGCCTGTCAGTTCGAACGTGCCCAGCGGCTTGTTGTCCCGGGTGAACTCGCGCTCGCCCTGGAAGACCTGGATGGCCACCGACGGCTGGTTGTCGTCAGCGGTGGTGAAGGTCTCGGACCGCTTGGTGGGGATGGCGGTGTTGCGCTCGATCAGGTGCGTCATCACGCCACCCTTGGTTTCGATGCCGAGGGACAGCGGGGTGACGTCGATCAGCAGGACGTCCTTGCGCTCACCCTTCAGCACACCGGCCTGGAGGGCTGCACCAACGGCCACAACCTCATCCGGGTTCACGCCCTTGTTCGGCTCCTTGCCGCCGGCGAGTTCCTTGACCAGCTCGTACACGGCGGGCATACGGGTGGAACCGCCGACGAGGACGATGTGGTCAATGTCGGAGAGCTTGATGCCCGCTTCCTTGATCACGTCGTGGAACGGCTTTTTGGTGCGCTCCAGCAGGTCCTTGGTGAGGTCCTGGAACTTGGCGCGGGTCAGCTGCTCATCCAGGTGGACCGGGCCGTCCGGGGTGACGGACAGGTACTGGAGGGAGACGTTGGTGCTGGTGGAGGAGGAGAGCTCCTTCTTGGCCTGCTCAGCTGCTTCGCGGAGGCGCTGCAGGGCGATCTTGTCCTTGGACAGGTCGATGCCCTTGACCTTGAGCTGGTTCAGCAGGTAGTCAACAACGCGCTGGTCCCAGTCATCGCCGCCGAGGCGGTTGTCGCCGGCGGTGGCGCGGACCTGGATGGTGGAGAAGTTGTCCTCGTCCTTGCCGACTTCCAGCAGCGAGACGTCGAACGTACCGCCACCGAGGTCGAAGACCAGGATGAGTTCGTCTTCCTTGCCCTTGTCCAGGCCGTAGGCGAGTGCCGCGGCGGTGGGCTCGTTGACGATGCGCAGCACGTTCATGCCTGCGATTTCGCCGGCTTCCTTGGTTGCCTGGCGCTCGGCGTCGTTGAAGTAGGCCGGCACGGTGATCACAGCGTCGGTGACCTTTTCACCCAGGTAGGACTCGGCGTCGTTCTTCAGCTTCATGAGGATACGCGCTGAAATTTCCTGCGGGGTGTACTTCTTGTCATCGATGGACTTGGTCCAGTCGGTGCCCATGTGGCGCTTCACCGAGGCGATGGTGCGCTCGATGTTGTTGACGGCCTGGCGCTTGGCGATCTCGCCCACCAGGACTTCGCCGGACTTGGAGAATGCAACGACGGACGGCGTGGTGCGACCACCCTCGGCGTTGGCAATAACGGTGGGCTCGCCACCTTCGAGAACGGAGACGACGGAGTTGGTGGTTCCGAGGTCGATACCTACTGCACGTGACATGTGTTGCTTCCTTCTTTCCTTGGAAACTGGTTGGCGCTCTCTGATTGAGCGTTCTGCACTCAACTTTACTCAGCGCAGAGATGATGTCAATACGAAGTTGAGCGTACCCGACTCAACTCTGCCTTTGCTTTGGTCACCCAGCACCGGCAGCCTCCCCGCAATGGCGGGGTTTCCGGACCGTTATGCATTCTTAAAACGCGGACGACGGCGGTCCCCCGTTTCGCTGCTGGAGAACCTGCCGCCGCGCTGCTTTTGCTGGCCTACTACCTTTCGCTGTCCCGGCGCCCGTGCAGGGGGCCCCGTTCCTCGGCTGTGGTGTTCACCTGTCCGTCCGTCAGCCCTTCACGGACTGCATCCGTTTCTCGGGCCCTGCCGGCGGTGCCGGCCTCGCCGTAATCGCCGTCCTCGTATTCGCCGTCGTCACGGGTCGCGGCGGCATCCCCCACAGTGCCGGCATCGCCGTAGTCGCCGTCCACGTACTGCCCGCCTTCGCCTTCCAGCCCCGGCGCCGTACTGCCCTTGCGGGGCTGCTCATCGGCGTTATGTTCCGTCATGGTGACTTCTCTCCTTTGAGGTTCCGCGTCCATGCGGGCGCATTGGCAGTCTATCGAGGAGGCCTTTTCACCAACAGGGCCGCGGGCCAGCAAGAGCCTCGCGGGATGTCAGGTGCATTCGGCCTAGGATTCAGCGGCGGCCTGCGCCCTCAACCACAGGCTCCGGCGTGCCGCCGGTTTCCGGACGGACGGACGCATCCAGCTCCGGCCGCCCCAGCTTGCCGGGCCACCAGATGCGGGGCCCGATGTCGTACGCGAGCGCCGGCACCAGCAGCGACCGGACCAGGACGGTGTCCAGCAGCACGCCGAACGCCACGATGAACGCCAGCTGCACCAGGAACATGATCGGAATGACGCCCAGCGCGGCGAATGTGGCCGCCAGCACCACCCCGGCGGACGTAATGACGCCGCCGGTGACGCCCAGCCCGCGGAGGATGCCCGGCCGGGTGCCGTGCTTGAGCGACTCCTCGCGGACCCTGCTCATCAGGAAGATGTTGTAGTCCACCCCAAGGGCAACCAGGAACACAAAGCCGAACAGCGGAACGGTGGCGTCAGCCCCTGGGAAGCCCAGGATGTTGTTGAAGACGAACGCCGAAACGCCCATCGCAGCAGCGTAGGACAGCACCACCGAGAGCACCAGCAGCACCGGCGCCAGGATGGATCGGAGCAGCAGCATCAGGATGAACAGGATCACCACCAGGACCACCGGGATGATGATCACCAGGTCCCGCTGGGCGGTGGTGTTGGTATCGAGTGCCGTCGCGGTCACGCCGCCCACCAGGGCTTCCGGATCCACTGCCTTGACGTCCGCGCGCAGCGCCTTGACAGCTTCCTCCGCTTCGAGTGAGTCCGCGGCCGAGTTCAGGGTGGCGTTGATGAGCACCTTGCCGTCGCGGACGTCCGGTGCGCTGGGAGCGCCGGGGGCTCCGGTGATGGGCACGGAACCCTGGGCAAGGAGATAAGCCTCGCCCACGCCGTCGGCCGCTTTCACGGTGTCCAGCACTTCCTGCGCCTTTCCTCGGTCCGCAACCACGACGGCGGGGCTGCCGCTGCCGGCGTCGAAGTGCCGCGCCAAAGCGTCCTGGCCGTCAACGGCGTTGGATGCCGCGAGGATGACGTCGGTTTGCGGAACGCCGTTGGCCTTGAGCTGCAGGACGCCGGCCGAGGCAACCACCAGCAGCAGGACCGAGGCCACCCAGACCGTCCGCGGATGCCGGGAAACCAGGGACCCGGTGGCACGCCACAGGCCCTTCTGGCCTTCCAGCCCGGTGACCAGTTCGGGTTCGCGCTGGTCGGCGGGAAGCAGCTTCGGGCGGAACGGCCAGAAGGCGGCCCGACCCAGCAGCGCCATCAGCGCGGGAAGCAGCGTAAGGGCCGCAAACAGTGAACAGAGGATGCCGGCCGCCGCCACGGGGCCCAGCGCCTTGTTGGAGTTGAGGTCGGAGAAGAGCAGGCACAAGAGCGCAATAATCACGGTGGCACCGGACGCCAGGATGGGCTCGAAGGATGCTTTCCAGGCGGTCAGGACAGCCGCGGTGCGGTTGGTGGTGTGGGTCAGGGCTTCGCGGAACCGTGCAACATACAGCAGGGCGTAATCCGTGGCGGCGCCGATCACCAGGATGGACAGGATGCCCTGGCTCTGGCCGTTGAGCTGGATCCACCCGGCTTTAGCCATGCCGAACACCAGCAGGATGGCGGCACACAGCGCGAAGACGGACGTCAGCAGCACCATGATGGGCAGCAGGAGGGAGCGGTACACCACCAGCAGGATCACGAACACCGCGGCCAGGGCCACCAGCAGGAGGATGCCGTCAATCCCGGCGAAGGCGGCGGTGAGGTCCGCCGCGAGCCCCGCGGGGCCCGTCACGAAGGTCTGCATTCCCTCCGGGGCCGCGCCGGCCACGGTGTCCCGCAGCTCCTGCACCGCTTCCTTGACCTCCGCCGAGGAATCGATGGGCGCGATGAACTGGACGGCCTTGCCGTCCTTGGAGGGGATGGGTCCAATCACAGCACTGCCGAGCTTAAGCTCCTCGAGCTCCGCCCGCAGTCCCGCAGCCTCCCCAAGCTGGGCCGGGGTGAAGGCCTCGCTGCTTTCGATCACGATGACGCCCGGCACCTCATCCGAGTCACGGAACCTGGACTGCCAGTCCTGCGCCTCGGTAGCCTCTGCGCCGGCCGGGAGGAAGGAGGCCTGGTCGTTGGAGGAGACCTCTTCAAGCCTGCCGAACGTTGGGCCTCCGACGCCGGCCAGCGCCAGCCACGTCAGGACCAGGATGACGGGGACCAGCCAGCGCAGCCAGAACGGGACCCGTTCCGTGCCTGTGGATGTAGCTTTCATTTGTTGCCTTCCAGGGGAGGGACGCGGGTAACATTGCTTCCATACTAGAGTATCTCCATTATGGAGATAAGAGCCGGGCTAGCTTTTCTTGGTTCGGTCGGTACGTTCATGGCGGCGGCGCTGAAGTAATATCCGTCAGTACGGCCAACCGCCCGGGGGCCGAGCCGGGCATTCGGTACCAGCACCCGCAGAATAAGGAGGTGGACGTGGCAGGCAACGCTGACCCCGGCCCGCAGGGGCCTCCTTCCGGTCCGCCCGCAGGCCCTCACCCGCTGGTCCTGCTCCTGCAGGAGTTCACGCTGGAGGCCAACCGGTACGTGGATACTGCAGGCGGGCAAAAGGACATGCACCGCACGGACCTCAATGCCCTGGCTGTGATCATGCGCCACACGGCGAAGGGAAACGTGGTGACGCCCGGGCTCCTGCGCAAGGAACTGCACCTGAGCTCGCCCGCGACCACCGCCTTGATCGACAGGCTTGACCATTCCGGGCACGTGATACGCGAGCGGCATGGCTCGGACCGTCGGCAGGTCCAGCTGAAAATGACACCCAAGGCCTTCCAGGACGGCGGGACGATCTTCGCCCCGCTGGCGCGCCAGATGGGAACCGCCATGGCTGCGTTCACGCCGGAGGAGCTGGAAACCGCCAGCCGCTTCATGACCGCCATGGTGGAAGCGACGGTTGCTGCGCGGGAAGAGTCGTCCGGGGGCCACCCGGACACCCCCGCCCCGCCCACCCAACACCCCCGCCCCCACCCAACTAGGTAGCGCTAAGTGTCGTTTTGAGGCTCCAAAACGACACTTGGCGCGACCTAGTTGGGGGTAGCGTTTGGTTATGAGTGCGCAGCAGCCTGAAGACGACGTTTACACGCACGGCCATCACGAATCAGTGGTCCGCGCCCATGCCGCCAGGACAGCCGAGAATTCGGCTGCGTTCGTCCTGCCGCACCTCACGCCAGGCTGCAGCGTGCTCGACGTCGGCTGCGGCCCGGGCACCATCACGTGCGACTTTGCCGTCCTGGTGGCTCCGGGAAAAGTCACCGGCCTGGACCGGTCACCGGACATCATCGCCCAGGCCAGGGCCCTCGCCATGGAGCGCGAGGTTCCGAACGTCGAATTCGTGGCCGGCAACATCTACGACCTGGACTTCGAGGACGGGACGTTCGATGTCGTCCACGCGCACCAGGTGCTTCAGCACCTCACCGACCCTGTGGAGGCGCTGCGTGAGATGCGGCGCGTGGCCAAGCCCGGCGGCATCGTTGCCGTACGCGACGCCGACTTCCACGGCATGAGCTGGTACCCCGCCATCCCGGAGCTCGACGAATGGATGGAGCTGTACCAGCGCATCGCCCGCAGGAACGGGGCAGAGCCCGACGCCGGGCGGCGGCTGGTCAGCTGGGCCCAGGCGGCAGGCTTCACCGACGTTGCTCCCACCAGCAGCAACTGGCTTTATGCCACCGGCCAGCAGCGCCGGTGGCAGGCCCGGGTCTGGAGCGAACGCGTGCTGCACTCTGCCTTCGCGGAGCAGGCACTGGAATACGGCTTCGCCAACCCGGCGGACCTGGCGAGGATTTCCGCAGGCTGGCATCGGTGGGGATCCACCGACGACGGCTGGTTCCTGATCCCCAACGGCGAGGTCGTCGCGCGGGCGTAGCCGGGAACGGCGACCCCAGCCGAGGCAGCCGCAGCCTGCCGGGCGCCCGGTGAACCCACGGTAAGCATCCGCCGGCAACTGCCACTAAACTTGGCTGGTGCAATTCTCCCTTTGGCTCGCCCTGGCGGGCGCCGGCGTGCTGATCAGCTTCACCCCCGGCGCCGGAGCCATCAACACCATGAGCAACTCACTGAATGCCGGGTTCCGGCGTTCCATGTGGGGAATCCTCGGCCAGCAGGCAGCACTGGTGATCCACGTGGTCATCGTTGCCCTCGGCGTGGGGGTGCTCGTCGCCAGCTCGCCCGTTGCCTTCAACGTGATCCGCTACTCCGGCGCCGCCTACCTGGTCTATCTGGGCATCCGTCAGTTCCTCAGCAAGCCGGACCTTGAGCAGGAGAAGATCGCCGGCCTTCGGAACGAGCCCGCCTGGTCCATCTTCCGGCGCGGGTTCTGGGTGAATCTCCTCAACCCGAAGGCCATCATCTTCTTCCTCGCCTTCATGCCCCAGTTCATCCGGCCCGAGCAGCCCCTCCTGGGGCAGTACGCAGTACTGACGGCGACCATCGTCGCCATTGACATCCTGGTGATGTGGTTCTTCTTCGCTGCCGCGGCCAGGTCCTTTGAGCGGTTCACCCACAGCGCCCGCGGCCAACTTGTCCTCAACCGGTCCTTCGGGGCGCTGTTTGTGGCAGTAGGCATCCTGCTGGCGTTCCTCCACTAAGGACGCGGAGCGTCCGGCAGCTGAGCCGAAGCTCGTGACGGCCGGTGCAAAGAATCTTTACAAACGAGTCAAGCTTTGTGAATCCCACGCTAGCCAACAAGGGCAAATAGCGCGCATGCTTATCATCATGAACTCACCGTCGAGCCCATACCGTGTCATCGCCGTCTGCACCGGGAACATCTGCCGGTCCCCCATGGCGGAGTTGATGCTCGCCGCAGCACTGGAAGACGCTGGGCTGGGCGGCTTGGTCACGGTGGATTCCGCGGGAACAACCGGATACGAAGCCGGGCGGCCCATAGACCCCCGGGCGGCACGGCGGCTGGCAGCGACGCAACTGACCTCCGACCGGCACATTGCCCGCCAGTGGCAGGCGGAATGGTTCCAGGAGCGGGACCTGATCCTGGCGCTGGACATCGACCACTACGCCTGGCTGAGCGAGTCCGCCCCGGACCAGGAGGCCCGGGACAAGATCCGGATGCTGCGCAGCTTCGACCCGCAACTGGCGGAAAAGGACCTCCTTGACCAGGGAATCGAGGACCCCTGGTACGGCGGGCATGCAGATTTCGACACCGTCTGGCATCAGGTCCACGCAGCCCTGCCCGGACTGGTGGATTACATCAAAGTGGCGGCCGCCCGGAATGCCCAGCTCCAGAGCCAGGCCTAGCCAAGCAGCGTCACGGGATAGTCGGGCTGAATGAAGGCAAGGCGACGGCGGGCAGCCACCAAGGTTGTTCCCCTTTGTAATTGAGAACCATTCTCAACTAAGTTTGACCGCATGAACCTCACCGTCATCAGTTCCCTCGATGCACTTTGTCGGCAGCAGGCGTGCGAAGACCTTGCGGCGGCCCATCCCGGCAGCCTGGTTGTCCTCCACGACCTCATGGAGGACGGACTCGTGGTCCGGCGGATATTCAGCGGCCAGATCCTCCTGGAACGCGAGGAGACAATGCTGGAACACGGCTGCCTGAGCTGCGCCGTCCGGCTGGACCTCGTCCCCAGCATCGACAGGTTGCTCGAAAACGCCAAGGGCACCATCATCATCGGCCTGCCTCCCGCCGTCCCCGCATCAGCCGCGGTTTCCGCACTGCGGCGAGGCCTCACCCGCGCGGCCACCGTGGATACCGTGGTCCTCGCGTGTTCGCCGGATGCCCTGGAGGACCACATCTGGGATTCCCACACCTTGTTTGAATCGGGCTTCACGCCCGCGCCGGAAGACGAGCGGACGCCAGGCGAGTTCCTGGTGGGCGAACTCGCCTTCGCGGACACCGTGTTGCTCACCGAACCGGACATCGTGCCGCCGGATCCGCTGGGCCGCGAGCGCGGGCTGCACCTGGTCCGTGAACTCGCTCCGCATGCTGAGGTAGCCCCCGACGCGGCAGCCGTCCGCCCTGGGCAGCACCGTTATGCAGACGCGGTGGCCAGGACAGCACCCGGAAACGCCCACGCGCCCGGCTCCCACGCCCGCAGTTCGGCGTCGCCGTTTGCCACAGTGTTCCACCGGATCGAGCGGCCGCTGCACCCCGGACGGTTCCGGGACGCACTGGCAACACTGGCGGCAGGATGCTGCGTCCTGCGCGGCCAGCTGTGGATAGCCTCAGCGCCGGCCTGCCGGATAGCAGTCCAGGGCATCGGCCCCCGCGTGTGGCTGGAGAACCTCGGTGCCTGGCCGGAAAACAACGTCCCGCCCAAGGCCGGAAAGCAGTCCGCCAACCATGATGCTTCCGCCGCCTCGGTCATCGCCGCGACAGGTGAGGACCTTGACGCTGCGGAATTCGAGCAACTGCTGCTGTCCTGCCAGCTCACCGACGAGGAACTGGTTGCCGGCGGAGAAGGGCTGCCACTCACACAACAGACTCAACCAACAAGGAGCACAGCATGAAGGTACGGAACTCACTCCGCGCACTGAAGAAGATCCCCGGCGCGCAGATTGTCCGGCGGCGCGGGAGGACGTTCGTCATCAACAAGAAGAACCCCCGAATGAAAGCCCGGCAGGGATGACGGTACGCTCTAATCCATGAGCCCAGCCCCCGTCATCATTGCCATCGACGGGCGCTCGGGCGCAGGGAAGACTACCCTCGCCGTTGAACTGGCGGCGCGGCTGCGCGCCCACCACAGGGTTTCGCTGTTCCACCTCGAGGACATCTACCCCGGCTGGAACGGCCTGATGGTGGGCATCGACCGCTACGTCGCCACGGTCCTGGAACCCCTGGCCCGTGGCGACGCCGCCACCTGGACCAGCTGGGACTGGGAGAAACATTACGACGGCGACTCGCGGGTAACGCTGCCGGCCGAGATTGTCATCGTGGAGGGAGTGGGAGCCGCCGCGGCCCCGGCCCGGCCCTTCCTCAGCGCCGTCATCTGGGCGGACTCCCCGGAGGAGATCCGCCGCACCCGTGCGCTGGACCGCGACGGCGGCAGCTATGAACCCTACTGGGACCAGTGGGCCGCGCAGGAGGAGGAATGGCTGCGCACGGACGACGTCCCGCAGCACGCCGACATCCGCGTGCTCAACCGCGCCGACGGAGCCGCCCCCGCGGACGTCCTGCAGCTCCTGCCGTATCTCCCCGCCCTCTCCCCGGCGCTGTCCCCCGAGCTCTCGGCCCGCCGCGGCCCCAGCCTCCGCGTTGAACGGCTGGAAGGCAGCCCGGAGCCGGCAGCGCTGTTCAGTTCCCTCTACGGCACCTCCGCCAACGCTGTATGGCTGGACTCATCGAACGCGGGTTCCGCGTGGCAGTCCCCGGAGGACCGGGCCGGCGACCAGCCCGGCAACCATGCCGCCTCCGAGGCAGCAGGGCGGAGCCGCTTCAGCATCATGGCGGACGACGCCGGCACGCATGGCCAGTCCATGACCCACCGTTCAGGACAAAGCGAGCTCAGGGCAGGCTGCGGAACCGCCACAGTGGAGGGCCCGTTCTTCCGCTGGCTGGACAGCGTCTGGGGCGACGCCGCAGTCGGCACCCCTGACGGCTACCCCGGCGAGTTCACCCTTGGCTGGCTGGGATGCCTGGGCTATGAGCTCAAACGGGAAACCGGCGGATCCGACCAGTCCGCACCCACCCCTGACGCTTCGCTCATCTTCGCCGGGCGGGCGGTTGTTCTGGACCATGCCGAAGGAACCACCTGGCTCCTGGCACTCGACGCCCCGGAGGCCGGGGAGTGGCTGGAGGACGCGCGGGCCGCCGTCGAATCAGCCTGCGGCCCCGCCGCGCAGCTGGCCCCGGCCGCCCAGGCCGGCGGCAGCAACGGCGTCGTACTTCCGCACCCGCCAGCCTTCCGAAGCCGCGATACCGGCAACCAGTACCGGGAGAAAATCGCTGCCGCCCAGCACGAAATCGCCGAGGGAAACACCTACGAAGTGTGCCTGACCACCACTCTTTCAGCCGAGGTTCCGGCAGCCGGACTGGACCCGTGGCCCACATACCTGGCACTGCGCGGCAAGAATCCTGCCCCGTTCGCCAGTTACCTGAAGTTTGGCGGACTCACGGTGGCCAGCACCTCGCCGGAGCGCTTCCTGAAGATAGCGTCCGACGGCGGCATGCGCGCCGAGCCCATCAAGGGCACCCGCCGCCGGGCTGCTGACCCCCAGGAGGACGCGCAGCTGCGCCGGGACCTCGCGGAATCCCTGAAGGACCGCGCCGAAAACATCATGATCGTGGACCTGCTGCGGAACGACCTCAGCCATTTCGCGGCACCCGGTTCCGTCACTGTCAGCAGGCTCTGCGCAATCGAGAGCTACGCCACCGTGCACCAGATGGTCAGCACCATCGATGCCCGGTTGCAGCGCGGGTCGTCGCGGGCCGAAGCCGTGGCCGCGTGCTTCCCGGCGGGATCAATGACCGGCGCGCCCAAGATCAGCACCATGGCCATCCTGGACCGGCTCGAAGGTGGCGGGCGGGGGCTTTACTCCGGCGCCATCGGCTACTTCTCGCTGAATGGCGCCACGGACCTCGCCGTCGCCATCCGGACCCTGGTGATCGACGCCGCCGGCGACGGAACCGCGGAACTGACGCTCGGCGTCGGGGGCGCCATCACAGCGGATTCGGACCCGGACGACGAGTACGAGGAAATCCGCACCAAGGCCTTCGGGGTCCTCTCCACCCTGCGCGCCCGGTTCCCCAACACCTAACCCCATAGGCCTATTGGACGGCGCCTTCTTACTGAACAGTGGCCGTCAGCCGGGCCACATTGTCCACGTAGCGTGCAGCCAGGGGCCGCTGCAGCCAGTCCGCCAGCCGCAGCTCGTGGGAGATGTCCCGGTAGGTGTCCTCCACGGCACGCATCTTGGTAACGATGTCCTCGCCCAGCAGCATCACGGACACCTCAAGGTTCAGGGAGAACGAGCGCATGTCCATGTTGCTGGAGCCCAGGACCGCAACTTCGTCGTCGATGGTGAAGTGCTTGGCGTGGAGCACGAACGGCGCCTTGTACAGGTAGATCCGGACGCCGGCTTCGAGCAGCGCCTCATAGTAGGAGCGCTGCGCGTGGTGTACCAGGAACTGGTCCCCCTTCTCGGAGACGAACAGCTCCACGTCCACGCCGCGCTGGGCGGCGGTGGTGATGGCGTAGAGCAGGGAATCATCCGGGACAAAGTACGGGCTGCAGATCGAGATCCGGTGCTGGGCGGAGTAGATGAGCGTGTTGAAGAGCCTCAGGTTGTTCTCGGTGATGAATCCCGGACCGCTTGGAACCACCTGTGCCGTCACGTTGCCGGGGTGCGGGTTGGACGGGAGCTGCAGCTGGTGTTCCAGGGACTCATCGGTTTCACTGAGCCAGTCGGTGGCGAAGACAACGTTCAGGGTGGTCACGATGGGCCCGCGCAGGCACGCCATGAGCTCCACCCATTCCCGGCCCGCCTTGCGGTGCCGGGGGTTGTTGTAGGAGGGCTCGATCAGGTTCTGCGAGCCGGTGAACGCGATTTCGCCGTCGATCACCATGATTTTGCGGTGGTTCCGCAGGTCCGGCCGGCGCCACTGGCCGTGGATGGGCAGGAGCGGAAGCATCCGCTTCCACTGGATCTTGCCTGCGCGGAGCCGCTTCAGCAGCTTCCGGTAGCCCTGGACCCGCAGGGTGCCGATGTGGTCGAACAGCACCCGGACCTGGACGCCGCGCTCGGCTGCTTCCTCCAGCGCCGTAAGGAGGTCGTCGGTGATGTGGTCCGTGCTCATGATGTAGAACTCGGCGTTGACGAACTTTTTCGCCTTGCGCACCGCCTCCGTCATCTGCAGGATCGAGTCCGGATAGCCGGGGATCAGGTCCACGGAGTTGCCGTCCACCATGGGCAGGGACCCCAGCCGGCGGTTCAGTTCCGCGGCGGACTTCACCCATTCAGGTCCGGGGTAGTCGCTTTCGACGTCGGCAAGCGAGGAGATCCCGGCCCGCACCCGCTCGTTGACCTGCTGCTGCTGGGCCCGGCGGCGGCTGGACAGCTTGAAGTTGCCGAACAGCAGGAACAGGAGGATACCCACGAACGGAACAAAGAAAATGCCCAGCAGCCACGCCATCGCCGTGGTGGGGCGCCTGTTTCCCGGGATGATTCCCACAGCCAGCACCCTGATCAGGAGATCGGCGACGCCCAGCAGCACCACCACCCACATCGGCGCAGTGCCGGCAAGCGAAAATGGCCACAACACGTAAATAAACCCCCGGAGGATGGGCTCCCGGCGGACCGTTTCCAGCCAGGGCACTCTGCCCAGCTTATCCGTGCGGCGCCGCACTAAGCTGGAGCCATGACCTCTCCAGCTTCCGTGGTTCTCGTTTTCCTCGATCCCGCTTTCCCGGACGGCCGGCTCGCCGATGCCTCCAAGCCCCAGCTCCTGGTGACGGACCAGGGCGCCACCCGGGGTGACGGAATCTTTGAAACCATGCTGGCTGTCGGGGGCAATGTGCGGAAGATCCAGGCCCACCTGGACCGCCTTGCGGGCTCCGCGAACGCCCTTGACCTGGTGATCCCCCTGGAGGATGAGTGGCGCAGGGCCATTGCGACTGCGCTGGAAGAGCACCGGTCCCAGCATCCGCCCGCCTCCGCCTCCGCCTCCGAGGACGAGCTCGTGGTCAAACTGGTGGTCACCCGCGGCGCGGAGGGAGCAGCCGCGCCCACCGCCTGGGTCCAGGTGTCCCCCACAGGGGCGTTGGCCCGCCACCAGCGCGAGACGGGAATCGACGTCATCCTCCTTGACCGGGGCTACGACAGCGACGCCGCCGAGCGGGCCCCCTGGCTGCTGCTCGGTGCGAAGACGCTGTCCTACGCGGTCAACATGGCCGCTTTGCGCCATGCCCACAAGCAGGGCGCGGACGACGTCATCTTCATCTCCTCCGACGGGAGGGTGCTGGAGGGTCCCACCTCCACAGTGCTGCTGGCACACGCAGGAACGTCCGACGACGGCACTCCCGTCAAGCGCCTCATCACGCCCCAGCTGGACAGCGGCATCCTGCCGGGCACTTCGCAGGGCGCGCTGTTCAGCGCGGCGAAGGCTGCGGGCTGGGAACTGGGCTACGGTCCGCTGGAGCCGCAGGACCTGCTGGATGCAGACGCGGTGTGGCTGATCTCCAGCGTCCGCTTGCTGGCCCCGGTCAACCGGATCGATGGCAAGGAAATCGGCACGCCGTCCGTCCAGAAAGAGCTGACCGCCGAACTGAACGAGCTGTTCGCGGGCATCCGATAGGCACGCCCGCGATTGTGGCCCTCACACGCTAGGTTCCGCAGGGGCACTGGCCGTAAGGTGTGGTTCATGGACTCGCAGACGCAGCCGAATGACAACCTGACCTTTGACGAATGCTGGGAACTCCTGGAAAACGATGCTGTAGGGCGCCTTGCGCTGGTGGTTGACGGCCACCCCGAGATCTTTCCGATCAACTACGTGGTGCACCGCCGCAGCATAGCGTTCCGCACAGCGGGCGTTACCAAGCTGTGGAGTGCCCTGTCCGAGCGGCCTGCAGCGCTGGAGATCGACGGCTACGACCCCCACACGGAAGAGGCTTGGAGCGTGGTGCTCCGCGGCGATACCACCGTCATCGAGGACCAGGCGGACAAGGACGCCGTGGACAGCCTGGGCCTGGAGCCGTGGCAGCCGGGAGAAAAGGCAAACTACATCCGCCTCTCGGCCCGCGCCCTCACCGGCCGCCGTTTCAAGGTCAACCGGCCGGACATCTGGGCAACCCGGCAACAGGACAGGCGGCGGGCTTCGTTCGAATAACACGTTCGGACGTGGCTGCCGGTCATTACAGCTGGCCTGCAGGCAACAACTAGCCGGCTGGTTCGGCGACCTGCACGGACAGCTGCGTTTCAAGGCCGGACAGCAGGATGCTCAGCCCCTGGTCGAGTTCCGTGGAACCGTCGTATTCCGCGAGCGCAGGGGCAAGCGCACGCAGCCTGGGAAACTCCTTGGCAGGCAGCCGGTGCAGCCCCAGCCGCAGCAGCACTTCGTTCTCCTCCGGATCCACCACGAATTCCTGCAGTTCGTTCAGGATGTGGCCATAAAGGAAGCCGTAGTAAGCACGGTAGACATGGAGGGCACCGGCGGGGTCGAAGCCTGCCCCAATGAGCAGGGCGAGTATCTGTTCCAGGGGACGCAGGGTGCCCAGCGGACGCAGTCCCAGGGGCGTCGAAAGCGGCCTGGTCACCAGCAGCGGCACGACATTGGGATGCTTGAGCGCCAGCTTCCGCAGGCTATGGGCAATCTGGCGCAGCTGGGCCTTCCAGTCCGGATCTTCCGGGTGGATGGACAGTTCATTGAGCACCAGCTCGGAGACGCCGTCCAGCAGCGCGGCCCGGTTCTCCGCGTAGCGGTAAAGGCTCATCGGGTCCCGGTCCAGCTCCTGGCCCAGGCGGCGCATGGTCAGTGCGTCCAGGCCTTCCGCGTCCACAACCTCCAGCGCCTTAGTGAGCACAAGCTCCCTGCTGAGGCGGGGTTTTTGGGCTGGCCCGGTGGTCGCACGCGTCTTCGGGGAGGCCATGATATCCGTCCTGGGTGTCAGCAAGCCCTGCACGTGGATCAATAATCCATTCGCTTGCCTGATGTGTAGTCTACGGGTAAAGTCTACATTGTAGATGCGGCATTGACACGCCCCGTAGTCCGCGGATTTTAACGGGCTTCATCAACACTCCATTGCCCTGTGCACGGCATTGAGGTTCGCTGCTGTAGCCGAACGGCGGCACCACCGCACTTAGCGAAGGGACGCCGTCGTGGCGCACTCCCAGTTTGACCTCTTTCTCCAGGAAGCCACCTATCTCGACCAGGCCGCGGAATCCACCTTGGACCGTGACCGTCTTTACGGCCTGTACACCAGCTGGTGCTTCATCAACCAGCAAAAGCCCGGCCCGGACGCCGCCTTCTGGGCCGCGATGAACCGCCGCCGGATCGCACCCGACCACAACGGGCTCCGCATGAAAGGCCCCGCTGCTGCGGACTACATCCTGGCCAGCTACCCCGGCCTCGTCTAAGAAACACACCAGGGTGCTCGGGTAAGAACGAATCCGGCGTGGACCACTGCCTGGCAGGCAGGCGGTCCACGCCGTTCCTTTTACCCTCCCGTTTATCCCCCGTCCTCTATCCGCTCGGGCGCCTATCCGCCAGCATGCCGCGTTGCCTACCTGCCGCCGGAGGCGGGATAGGCCGCGTCCACCTCTACTTCCACCAGCCAGCCGTTGACCGGCAGGTTCTCGATTTCAAGGGCGAAGCGCGAAGGCCTGGCGGAGTTAACGACAAACGGCTCGGCCGGCGCGGCGGAGCCCAGCGGTACCTTCTCGGCCGTCCCGTCCGCGAGGTTGGTATTCGCAAAGTACTGCCGGTACGCCCGGTTCCACCCGTCGAAGTCGGCCTTTTCAGTACCCGACGGGTTCTGGAGGAAGACGCGCATGGTGATGACGTCGTCGTAATCCAATCCTGCCTGGGCAAGGTTCTCGCCAATCCTGCGGAGGGCGTTGATGCCTTGTGCCTCCGTGATGGTGACGCCGGGCGGGAGGACGCCGCCCGGGAACACTGCCGTGTCCACATACCGCTGCTCAGTGCCGGCAGGTGCGGCGGTATTGAGCGCCGAGGGCCCCAGTCCGCTGGTTTTGTAGATGGCGGTGTTCGCGCCAATGGCCACCCCGCTGGCGATCATGGGGTTTTCCTGGCCGGCGGGAAGGTTTGACACTGTCGTCCCGGGCTTTGGAGCAGCAAGGTCCTGGAAGACCGCCGGCGCAGCGAAAGCGGCGGTGGCGGTGAGGCTGATGCCGGCCATTCCGGCGGCGATCAGGGAAACACGACGACGGATCATGGGCTTCTTTCGCGGGTCGGCTGGGGTGCTGGCAGGGACGGAAGCGGGCATCATCCGGCCACCATCGCTGCTGCCCGGCTGTGCAGGGCGGTGACAGCGGCGCGGGCGGAAGTCATGGCGCCGTGCTGCCAGGCGATTGCGTGGCTGAGGTGGTCCCCGGCGAAGTAGATGTTGCCACTAGGCTCCAGCAGCTTGGCGTACTTCGCATCAGTCTGCGACGGCCAGCCCACCCAGGCGCCTTCCGAGAATGCAGTGCTGCCCCAGTCGACAGAGAACGACGCCGCCACGTCCTTGCGGTATACGTCGCCATGGATTTTCACGCCCTGGTCGAGGGCGCGGCTGAGACGCTTCTCCGGGCTGAGTTCCTTGTAGACCCGTGCGCTGGCGCCGGTGTTGTAGTAGCCCACCATGGTGCCGCGCTGCCCGTGGAAGCCGGTGGAGGGGTACCACATGTTGCCAAGATCGATGTTGGTATTAGTGATGCCCCCGTAGATCCGGTGGTCTTCCTCCCACCACCGGCGGGAGTATTCGATGCCGATCTTGCCGGCGTCGCTGGGGGTGGCGAACTTTAGGGCATCGAGCACGTCTGTGGGGAGGTTGCCGGGGATCTTCGCGGCGATGTGCGGTGGCAGCGTGCACACGGCGAAGTCCGCCTCGATGCGCTTGGTTTCACCGCCGGGGTTGCTGTATTCAACGGCAGCGCCCGCGGCGGTGTTGTTCATGGACAGGACCTTCGCGCCGTAGACGAACTTGTCCTTGCCGATGGCTGCTTCGAAAGCGTATGGGATGCGGTCCATGCCGCCCACCGGCTGGAACATCATCATGGCCTGGTCCCAGCCGAACTCGAAGGAGAAGTAGTTGCCTACCCCGCTGGCGAAGACGTCTGACAAGGCGTCGGGAGCCAGGGGCGTACCGGCTTCCAGGCCCGCCCCCGGGGCCACCGAGTAGCCCTTGCGGCCGGTGCCGGTGTACTTGAAGCTTGCCGCCGCATCCCCCGGGACCTTACCGCCGATGGCGCCGAAGCTCTTGAGGAAGGAGATCAAGTTCTCTTTGTCCGCTGTGCTCATGTAGCTGTCCAAGGCGCCCTGGTCGGTGGCTTTGGCGAGCAGTTCGGAGACGTACCCGTAAACATCAGCTTTCGCGGCACGGTGGCGGATGGGCGTATTGGAGAGCTTGCTGGTGCCTTCACGGAAGAGGTATCCATCCGCGTTCTGGTTGGTGAAGGGCTCAATTGCCACTCCGAGTTCCTTGCAGTAGTCCAGCGTGATGTGGTGCTGGGGGATGCGGCCCGGGCCGGCATTCATGTACTGGTCCTTGGAAAATGCGGCCCGTTGGGTGACCCCCCGGAGGTCCGTCTCTTCCGTCCCGCCCCGCACCGTCCAGTTGCGTCCGCCCGGACGCATCCGTGCCTCGAGGATGGTGACTTTGTAGCCGGCCTTGCCCAGTTCGTAGGCCGTGGTCAGGCCCGCGATTCCGCCGCCGAGGATCACCACGCTCCGGCCCTTGCCTTGCAGGTCGTCAGCTCGCGGTGCTGCGAACGCAGGAGCCGCTGTGTCCGGAGCCAACCCCATGGCTGCCATGGTCTGGTACATCACCCCGGCTCCCCCCACCATGCCCACGTAACGGAGGAAGTTCCTGCGAGTAGCATCTGTCATGTCGTTCCCTTTCACCGGAGTGTTACAGGGTGAGCCTAGGGATGAAATGTTTCGTCAAATGCTGTGACAATGTCCGTCATGTAGCGTTCATATTTCAGTAAAGTAAAACGCTCCTTCGGCACCACAGCGCCCTCCTGAAAGGCATCTGGTTAGTGATCACCAGCACCGGCTACCTGCGCGAGGGCCTTCATATCCGACTGCTTGAGGACGGCGATGCCGCGGCCCTGGCGGCGGCATACCAGCGTAATCGCGGGCACTTGGCGCCATGGGAGCCGGAAAGGGATGACGCCTTCTTCACGCCGGAGCAGCAGGCCGAAATCATCCGCGCCAAGCGCGGACAGCACATGCTGGGGTCTGAGATCCCCTGGGTCCTGGTGAAGGAGGACGACGCCGGTGCGGGCAGGGCGGGTACCCGCAGCAGGAGTGGTCGCGTGGTTGGCACGGTCACCCTGACTGGAATCGTCCGCGGCCCCTTTCTCAGTGCGAACATAGGCTACTGGATTGATGGCGGCCTCACCGGACAAGGGATCGGCACGGCGGCCGTCCTGTTTGCAGCCAACTATGCGCGCACCGCGCTTGGCCTTCACCGTATCCAGGCAGCAACCCTGCTCCACAACACAGCATCGAGGCGAATCCTGCATCGGGCCGGGTTCCAGGAGATCGGAGTGGCGCCGGAGTACCTGAAAATAGCGGGGAAGTGGCAGGACCACCTGCTCCACCAACTGATCCTGCCACTCCCCCAGGTCCCGTCGGGCGGTACCGCTCGGCCTGGGTCCTGACCCAGGTGGGGATGATGCATGGAAACCCCGCTCGGGGCACCCACCGCGGGGCCGTCGTCGTACGTTGAAAGAAGGTGCCGGACGGCACCCTGGCGCTGCCGCGGCTCCCTGAGTACTTCAGTTACGCAACATGACGACGACGGCGGTGCGGCACCGGGCGGCAAGTGTTACGTTTTTGGGGAGTAATGAGTACCGGCGCCAAGCCCTGACTGGCCGGTCGGCAACCCTCCTTCCGCGGCGGGGTGCCTCAGGTGAACACTCGGCATATCGACCCATTCGAGCTGCAAGCGTGAGAGAAGGAGATTCGTCATGTCTGACGCACCTGCCCCCGAAGAAAAACTGGCCTACCGCCTTATCACCGGGCCGGATGACCGATCCTTCTGCGAGCGGATTTCAGCCGCCCTGGCCGAGGGCTACGTGCTCCACGGAAGCCCCGCAGTCACGTTCAACGGCACCGCACCCATCGTGGCGCAGGCTGTGATCCTGCCGGCAGCCGTTGCCTCCGCCGACGCCGCAGTGGCCACCGCCGTGGACGAGCTTGGGCTCAACGGCGAGGAACTCGAGTTCGCTGGCGAGGGCCACGCATGAGCTACGCCGGAGACCTGACCCCGCACGAGGCCTGGGAAAAGCTGGAGCAGGGCGCCATCCTGGTGGATGTGCGCACGGAGGGCGAATGGGCCCACATTGGGATTCCGGACACCAAAGCCACCGAGAACGATCCGCTGTTCATCCAGTGGACCTTCCCTGGCGGAATCCCCAACCCCGATTTCATCACCGACCTTAGCCAGCAGGCGCCCGAGGACAAGTCGACCGAACTGGTGTTCCTGTGCCGTTCCGGCCAGCGTTCCATCGCCGCCGCCATTGCTGCCACGCAGGCCGGTTTCACCTCCTACAACGTCCTGGAGGGCTTTGAAGGCGAGCCGGACCGCTATGGAGAACGTACCGTCAACGGCTGGAAGAACCGCGGCCTGCCAACCAACCTGGGAAAGAACTAAGTGACCTTCAACGAAGACGCCGCCGGCTGGAGCCCCGACACCCAGGCCGTCCGCGGCGGACTGGACCGCACCAACTTCCAGGAGACCAGCGAGGCCGTCTTCCTGAACTCCGGTTTTGTGTACGAATCCGCCGCCGCAGCCGAGCGTGCCTTCACAGGCGAGGACGAGCGCTTCGTCTACTCGCGCTACGGCAACCCCTCCGTGGCCACGTTCCAGGAGCGGCTCCGCCTCCTCGAAGGCACGGAGGCTTGCTTTGCGACGGCGTCCGGCATGTCCGCGGTGTTCACCGCCCTGGGTGCGCTGCTGGCAGCCGGCGACCGCGTGGTGGCGGCGCGTTCCCTGTTCGGCTCCTGCTTCGTGATCCTCAACGAGATCCTGCCGCGCTGGGGCGTGGAGACGGTCTTCGTGGACGGCCCGGACCTGGAGCAGTGGCGGTCCGCCCTGTCCGAGCCCACCACTGCCGTCTTCTTCGAGTCGCCGTCCAACCCGATGCAGGAGATCGTGGACATCGCGGCGGTCAGCGAGCTGGCGCACGCGGCAGGCGCGACCGTCGTCGTCGACAACGTTTTTGCCACTCCCCTGCTGCAGCGGTGCGGGCAGTTCGGCGCCGACGTAATTGTCTACTCAGGCACCAAGCACATCGACGGCCAGGGCCGGGTCCTCGGCGGTGCCATCCTGGGGACCAAGGAGTTCATCGACGGCCCGGTGAAGCAGCTGATGCGCCACACCGGACCGGCGTTATCCGCATTCAACGCCTGGGTCCTCACCAAGGGCCTGGAGACCATGGCGCTGCGCGTCAACCATTCCTCCGCCACTGCCCTGCGGCTTGCGGAATGGCTGGAGGAGCAGCCCGCCGTCAGTTGGGTGAAGTACCCGCTCCTGAAGTCGCACCCGCAGTACGAGCTGGCGGCGAAGCAGATGAGCGCCGGCGGCACGGTCCTCACCCTGGAACTTGCCCCCTCCGGCGGGCGCTCGGGCAAGGAGGCAGCGTTTGCGCTGCTGGACGGCCTGCGGATCATCGACATCTCCAACAACCTCGGCGACGCGAAGTCTCTCATCACGCACCCGGCCACCACCACGCACCGGGCGATGGGACCTGAGGGGCGGGCTGCCATTGGCCTGAGCGACGGCGTGGTGCGGCTTTCGGTGGGGCTTGAGGACGTGGACGACCTCATCGGCGACCTGGAGCAGGCGCTGAAGCAGATCTAGGGTTCCGCTACGGCACCGGCACCTCTCCGCTGGGTAGTCCTTCCAGCCAGCGCCGGAGATCAGTTCCCCGTGATCGCGGCGTCAGGGGTGCGGTATGGATAGGTGAACGGCCACTTCGTCGCCGTCGCTAATCATGGCCTTGTCCCTGATGGCCTTCTTAACGGGCAGGAGGTACGTGCCCGTCTTGGTGTCCGCGAAGAGCGAGGTCTGCCACGCGTGGCCGGAAATCACCGCCGTCACTTTGACTGAGCCGAAGGCTTTGCTGTGGTCGGCGTTTTGCGCGCGGATATCGTCCGCAACCTCCGCCGGCAGGGTCAGGAAGTGCCAGCCGGCTTCCCCGGGGTAGAGCCACAGCTCCGCTTTGAAGGAATACGACGCCGTCACGCGCCGAGTATGGCACGGCGCCTTCCCGGGGCGCTACAGCTTGCCGCACCTGCTGCCGACCATTTATCTCGAAAGGCGAGGGCGTCGCCTCCTCGAATGGATGGCACAAAAAAGTTCAAAAGTATTTTCAGGAAGGCCGTAGAAGAGCCCAATAATGTCGGACCCCCTCACGATGATGGAGGTATGGATTCGAACCCGGTGGTGGTGCAGGCGGAGGAAGCGCTTGATGCTTCGGTCGCGGCGTTTATGGCTGCGCTGGGTGGAAGTTCTGGCGTTTCGGGTGGCTGTGGTGCTGGCGGGCATGATGATGATCCGCTGCAGCGGATTGCTGATGCGGCCCTGGAAGTCCTTGGTGGCGTGGCGCGGTCGGAAGCGAAGTTGGCGGCGATGAAGGCGCTGGCCGCTGCAGTCCTTGCCGGGGCCATGAAGGCATTGAACCCTCCGCCGGTCTCCCCGCACGAGGCCACGGCGCAGGACCGGAGCCTGGTGGCCGAAGTCGGGTGCGCACTGGCCATCGGGGACCGGGCAGCCGGAGCGCTGTTGGCCGAAGCCCATGCCTTGACCACGTCCCTGCCCCGGACCCTCGCCGCCCTGCAGGCCGGGACCATCTCCTGGGCCCATGCCCGGACCATGGTGGACCAGGCTGTAAGCCTCGCCCCTGCCGCGGCAGCGGCCCTGGAAGCGCACTTCCTGGACCCGGACGCCCCGGAAGCGGTCCGCGGGTGCCCGGTCGGGGAGATGCCGGCCTACCGGTTCAAGGCCCGGGCCCGGGCCTGGCGGGAACGGCACCACCCCGAAAGCCTGGAGAAACGGCACGCCAGGTCCGCCGCGGACCGGCGGATCGAGTACTGGCCGGACAACGATGCGATGGCCTGGGTGGCCGCCTACCTGCCCGCGGACCAGGCATCCGCGATCTGGAACCGGCTCACCGCCATCTCCCGGGGAAGGCAGGGACCGGACGAGGCCCGCACCCTGACCCAGCTCCGGGCGGACACCTTCGCCGAAGCACTTCTCACCAGCGGCACCACCAGCGGGAACAGCAGGAACAGTTCCGGTGCTGCCGGGACAAGCGGGCCAACCGGTGCCGGGCACGGCGACGGGCACGAGGCGGGCGGTTCCGGGGGCGGGGAGCCAAACAGTGCCGGGCACGACGACGGCAGTTCCGGCAGTGCCGGGCACAACGGCGGGCACGGCGACGGGCACGACGCGGGCGGTTCCGGCGGCGGGGAGGCGGCAGGTCCGGGCCCGTCGACTTCGATTCGGCCGCAGGTGCTGGTCACCGTGCCCGTGTTCTCCCTGATGGGCCTCACCGACGAGCCCGCAGTGCTGGACGGGCACGGCCCCATCCCGGCCTCGATGGCACGGAACCTCGTCGCCGGCGGGGCGGACTCGTTCCACCGGGTACTGGTTGACCCGCGGGACGGGGCACCACTGGAAATCGGCCGCACCAGCTACCGGGTAACCAAGGCGATGCGGACCTGGCTCAGCCTCCGGGACGGAAAATGCCCCTTCCCCGGCTGCAGCAACAGCTCCCTGGACAACGAAGCCGACCACCTCCTCGCCTGGCACCAAGGCGGCACCACCGGAATCAGCAACTTGGGCCAGCCCTGCCCAAAACACCACAAGCTCCGCCACACCAGCGGCTGGAAACCCACCCCCGCCACCACAACAGAACCACCCGGCTGGACCTCACCCACCGGCCGCCACTACACAAGCGAACACCAAGACTGGGAAGCACCCCACTGGCCGGAACGGAATGCGGAACTACGGAGTGCATCTTCAGCGGCTGAGCCGACGACTCAGGACTTGTGCGTGCCCGTCCATGAGTTGCCTGCGCAGTTCGACATGCCTGAAAACATTGAGATACCTGCGTGCTTTGCACTGCCGGAAGAGTTTGACCAAGTGAAGGACCTGGACCTGCCGGATTTCGATGTGCCCGAGGACCCTGGCCCTTCCGAAGGTGAACTGCCGGAGGACCCGTTTCCGGACTGGCATCTCTGGCTTAACGAATTCGCCTCGGTCCCCTAGCCCTTCGCCTCTCTGCCTTAAACTGCTCGCCGCTAGGACTGCCTGACGCGCAGCAGTTCCGGAGCGTCGTCCACCTTTGAAAGGTCCAGTGTGCCCCGCATGGTCACGTCCACCGCGTGCTTCACCACTGCATCGAAACCGAGGTTCTCAGCTTGCGATGCGGACAGAGCCTTATCCCGGACGCGCCGCTGTTCGGCAGCTCCTGTTCCGCGGGCAATGATGTCCTCCACGCCCTGCCGGGCCAGGGCAAGTTCGCCTTGCTCCTGCAGTACCGGGGCGAGATAGTCCACCAGGGAGCGCACCACATCAGCGGCCCTGGCCGGACGGAAAGTGCCAAAGTCCAGCAGTTCCCCGTTGAGTCCCGCGCTGCTCGCCTGCCAGGAGGCCATGCGCAAAAGCACCGTGGGCACGGGGGCCGGATCGACGCCGTCCTGCCACTCCCGGCTCGCAGTCTCCACCAGGGCTCGGACCAGGACAGCAATGAGTGCGGCGTCCTCAGCGCGGAGGCAGACATCGGCAACTCGGACTTCCACCGTGGGATGGTTCCGCGAGAGCCGGGCATCAAAGTACAACATTCCCTCATCCAGCATGACCCCGCTGTCCAGAAGCCGCGTGACCACGCGGCGGTAGGCAGAGTAAGTCCCGTAAATCCCCGTGGGTCCGGCCGTCGGCCAACGGTTCCAGGCCTGGGTCCGGTAACTCTCAAAACCCGTTTGGATACCGTTCCAGAACGGTGAATTGGCACTCAGGGCGGTAAGGACGGCGAGCTTGTCACGGATGCGGTCCAGCACCGCCACGCCCTCCTCATGCGACTCAATGAAAGTGTGCACGTGGAAGCCGCAGGTCAACTGCTCCTGGGCAGTCAGGCCAAAGCGCTCCAGCATCCTCGCGTAGCGGGGGTCCGGAGTGGTGTGGCTGGCCAGGCCCAGCGGCGAGGTGGCAAGGGCGGCCACCCGGGCGTGGTTTTTCCTGGCAGCCTTGTCCGCCAGTGCCCGCCCGGCGCGGATCTGCTCCAGGAGCTCACCGTACTCCAGGCAGGGGCGCGTCTGCGTCTCGATTTGTTCCAGCTTGAGCTCGGCACTCAGGCCCATTTCGTCGTCGTCGTAAACGGTTTTGTCTTCCGTCTCCAGAACGCGGGGGTCATCCGGCGCGTCGTCGGCGGCCATACGGCGGCCGGACAACAGCGCATCCGCGAGTGCCAGCGGCTCCCCGCTCTCCGGATCAACGATCAGGAGCTCTTCCTCGACGCCGAAAGTTCGCATACCCACATTCTCCGACAACAGGGGCTGTATGGAGGGTCAACAGCACTTCATGACGAACCGTGAATGGTCAGTCCTGGAAGTATTCCACTTTCGCCCCAATGGTGTTGAGCCGTTCCGCAAGGTCTTCGTAGCCACGCTCAATGACGTAGATGTTCCGGAGTTCGGACACTCCCCGCGCGGCAAGCATCGCCAGCAGCAGACACGCAGCCGGGCGGAGCGCGGGCGGACAGCCAACCTCGGCCGCACGCCACCTGGTGGGGCCATTGACGTAGATCCGGTGGGGGTCCAGGAGCTGTACCTGGGCGCCCAGCCGGTTCAGCTCGGTCAGGTAGATCGCGCGGTTTTCGTACACCCAGTCGTGGATCATGGTCTGGCCATGGGCATTCGCTGCGATGACCGCGAAGAAGGGCAGGTTATCGATGTTGAGCCCGGGGAACGGCATTGGATGGATCTTGTCCTCCGGAGCACGCAACTCGGAAGGCTTGGTGGTGACGTCCACCAGCCGGGTCCGGCCGTTGCGGGCCATGTATTCGCTGGAAATCTCCAGCTGCTGGCCCATCTGCTCCAGGGTTGCCAGCTCGATTTCCATGAACTCGATGGGCACGCGCCGGATGGTCACCTCCGAGTTGGTGACAATGCCCGCGGTAATCAGGCTCATGGCCTCGATAGGGTCCTCCGACGGGAAGTATTCAATCTCGGCATCGATGGACTGGCGCCCGGTGATCTTCAGCGTGGTGGTCCCCACCCCTTCGATGACCACCCCCAACATCTGCAGGTAGAAGCAGAGGTCCTGCACCATGTAGTTGGGGCTGGCATTCCGAATGACAGTGGTGCCCTCGCGGTGGGCCGCGGCCATGATGGCGTTCTCGGTGACGGTATCGCCGCGCTCAGTCAGGACGAAGGAGCGGTCCCGGGTGTCTGCGGGCGGGGCCTGCACTGTGTAGAAGCCCGCCGTCGCTTCCACCGAGAGGCCGAACTGGCGCAGCGCCTGCATGTGCGGCTCCACCGTCCGGGTACCAAGGTCACAGCCACCGGCATACGGAAGCTTGTACTTGGTGGACTCATCCAGCAGGGGTCCCAGCAACATGATGACGCTCCGGGTGCGCCGTGCGGCATCCACGTCCATCCCGGCCAAATCCAGAACCGCCGGGCGGCGGAGCTGCAGGTCGGTGTCGTTGAGCCAGGTGCACTCCACACCGATGCTGGTCAGGACCTCGACGATCCGATTCACTTCTTCGATGCGCGCGAGGCGGCGGAGAATGGTGGTTCCCCGGTTGATGAGGCTGGCGCACAACAAAGCCACTCCGGCGTTCTTGCTGCTGTTGACGTCTACGGAACCAGAAAGGGTCCGTCCGCCTTCAACGCGCAGGTGGGTCATCTGCGGCCTGCCCACATTCACGATGCTCCTGTCGAAGATCGCTTCAAGGCGTTGGATCATTTTCAGGCTCAGGTTCTGCTTGCCCTGTTCCATGCGGGCCACGGCGCTCTGGCTCGTTCCCAGCTCGGCAGCCAACTGTCCTTGGGTCCAGCCCTTCTCACTCCGGGCATCCCTGAGCATGGCGGCAACGTGTTCGGCAGTTTCCTGAGTCATACCCAATTTTATATCATAAATGAGTTATCAAGCCATAGAACTGGCATGACAACGCGGCAGGGTCTGGATCTTTACCCGCGACATGCGATCACGACGTCCGCGCGCTTCTTGACCACACCTCCGAAGGGCGCGAGACTGGTAGCACCTGTTCGTCCAGCGGCAACGGAGGCAGCATGCGCCGGACACCAGCCAAGCCGATGCCAGGCAGCCGGGCATTCCCTGTCCGGAGCATGCGAACCGTGTCAGGAATAACGGGCCTGTTCCTCGCGGCCTTGCTCCTCATCTGCGGCTCCCCTGCCTACGCGGCGCCCTCCCCCGGAGAAGGAGTGCAATCACTCCTGGGGAACGACATCTCCTGGCCCCAATGCAACACGGCCTTCCCCACGGGACAGGCCTTTGCCATTGTGGGCGTCAACAACGGCCTGGCCAACACCACCAATCCCTGTCTGGCCGAGCAACTTCGCTGGGCAGAAGACTCTGCGGGCCACCCTGGCCGGCCCACCGTGTCCCTGTACGTCAACACTGCCAATCCCGGCGCTGCGGGTTCCTGGTGGCCGGAGGAGGACGAGTACCCGGCCGGCCGGGAAGTGCACAACCCGTATGGTCCCTGCGAGGACGGGGACTTCGGCAAGGCGTGCGCCTACATGTACGGCTTTGCCAAGGCGTACGACGACGCCCACCACCGCGGGGTCAGCAACCCGGGCTCCTACTTCTGGTGGCTGGACGTGGAGACCGAAAACAGCTGGTCCGGCACCGACAAGGAAGCCAACCGGGCTGTCCTTGAAGGCATGACGGATTTCTTCCACAGCATCGGAGCGCAGGTGGGGATCTACTCGACGGGCCGGCAGTGGGACCAGATTGTTGGACCTGTCAGCAGTTCGAGCAACCTTTACGTCCTCCCGAGCTGGCTGGCGGGATCCCGGAGTGCCTCAGGAGCAGCCCTGGCCTGCGCGGATGCGCCCCTCACCGGCGGCGGTACGGTGGCCCTGACCCAGTTCGTATCGAGGGGATTCGACTACAACCATTCCTGCCCGTAGGCACGGAGGCCCGCAGGCCAGGCCGGCTCTCAGCTCCCCAGCCACACCATGTTCCAGGTGCCCAGGGATACGGCGGCAAAAACCGCTGTTCCCGCCACCACCACGCCGCCGGCAAGTACCCATGCATCCAAGGAACTGTAGGTTGATTCGCGGGCCCATGTCCGGCGGCCGCCGCCGAAACCGCGGGCTTCCATGGTCACCGCGAGCCTCGAGGCCCGGCGGATCGCCTGGACCAGCAGCCCAAAGCTCTGCCCCAGCGTCGCCTTCACCCGCTGCAGGGCATTGCCGCGGGAACCCACCCCGCGGGCACGGCGGGCCATCCCGATGGTCTGCCACTCTTCGGCCATCAGGCCCACCAGCCGCATGGCGGCGAGGGTTCCCAGCACGAACCGGTGCGGGAGTCGGGCCTTCTGCGCCAGCGCATCCGCGAGGTCTGTAGGGTCGGTGCAGCTCATCAGCAGCACGGCCGGCAGGGCGATCGCCAGGCCGCGCAGCATAAAGCCCACACCCAATTCCAGCGAGCCTTCGCTCATGGTCCAGATGCCGACGTCGATCAGCGTCCTTCCGCTGTCCGGCGCCAGGATGGAGGTGCTCCAGCCCCCCACGGCGGCCGCGAGGATCAGCGGCCAGCCGCGCTGCCACAGCAGCGCGGGCGTCAGGCCGGCCAGCGGAAACAGCAGGAACTCAAAGGCCAGCGCCACCGATGCGGACACCCAGTCGATGGAGAGCGCAAGCACGGCAGTAATGAGGAAGACGGCGGTGAACTTGCTGAGGGGATTGGCCCGGGCCAGCAGCGCGTTGTTGCCGCGCAGGTTCAGCTCCTGCCTCATGGCGCCTCCCGCCTCATGGTGCCACCGGTTCCGGTGCGGCCATCCGCAGTTCCGTTCCACCCAGGGCGGCCGTGAATTCGGCATCGTGCGTCACGGAGACCACGGCGGTGCCGGCATCCAGCAGTTCGGACAGGAACGATGCCAGCTCCGCCCACGTGTTGGCGTCCTGGCCGAAGGTCGGCTCGTCCAGTACCAGCACCTGGGGATGCGCCGCCAGGACCGTTGCTACGGACAACCGCCGCTTCTCCCCGCCCGAAAGCGTGTAGGGGTTGGCATCCACAAGGTGGGTGAGCCGCAGCCGCTCCAGCAGTTCATCCACCCGCTCCTCCCCGTGGCCCAAGTGCCGGGGACCGAACAGCAGCTCGTCCAGCACCTTCCCGGTGACGAACTGGTGCTCGGGTTCCTGGAACACGGTGCCGATCCGCTCGATGAGCTGCTCGGCCTTCCACTTCCAGGGATCAATTCCGGCACCGCGGCTCAGGTCCACCGTGGCCGACACCCTTCCGGCCACGGACTCCAGGAGTCCGGCAATGGTCAGGGCAAACGTGGACTTCCCGGCCCCGTTCGGCCCTGTGACCGCCAAGGCCTGCCCGGCCCGGACCTGCGAGGTGATGCCTGCCTGCACCGGCACCGGGGGTACCTTCCGGAAGCCGCTGCGGCGCACCCGTTCACGGGACACCGCCAACTCCTCGGCAGCGAGCAGGAGGGCGCCCGTCCCGGGGGCTGGATCAGCCGCACGCAGCCGGGTCTCCGGAACATAGCCGGGCACCCACACCCCGGCAGCAATCAGCATGCTCCGGGCTTCCCTGAGCACCTGGTCCGGCGGGCCATCCAGCAGCACGGCGTCATTCGAATCGGTGCCTGGCTGCAGCACCACGATCCGGTCCACCAGGTCCTTCCACACGGACACGCGGTGTTCCACCACCACCAGCGTGGCGCCGGTTTTGTCCAGGCACCGCGCCACGGCGTCGCGGACCTCCAGCACGCCGGCAGGGTCCAGGTTGGCGGTGGGCTCGTCCAGCAGGATCAGGCCGGGACGCATGGCAAGGATGCCCGCCAGCGCCAGCCGCTGTTTCTGCCCGCCGGAGAGCACCGACGTGGGGTGGTCCAGCGGAAGGTGTGAAAGTCCGACGTCGTCCAGCGCCTCGTGCACGCGGGTCCAGATGGCGTCGCGGGGCACGGCGAGGTTCTCGGCGCCGAAGGCGGCGTCGTCGCCCACACGGGACAGGACCACCTGTGTTTCGGGGTCCTGCTGCATCAGGCCGGCCCGCCCCCGCTGCTCGCGGGGGGCGGCCCCGTCAACCAGCAGCGAACCCGACTCGTCGGAATCTCCTGCCGCGCCGCCGTCGTCGTTCACATCCCCCAGCACCCCCGCCAAAGCATGCAGGAGGGTGGACTTGCCGGCCCCGGAAGGCCCCAGGAGCAGCACGCGCTCCCCGGGGCGGATGTCCAGGTCCAGGGCATGGACTGCCGGCTTGGCGCGCCCGGCATGCCGCCAGCCCCAGCCCCTGGCTGTGACGGCGGCGGGACGCACTGCAGTGGAGGCGCCCTGGCGGGAAGGTGCGGACATCAGGAGAAGACGGGCTCCGTAGCTGCCTTCCGCGACGCGAAGGAGCTCAGGACCCCGGTCCTGGCCAGGCCGCGGGTGGCGATCCAGGACAGGGCGCCGGCGATGATGGCTCCGGAGATGGCGGTGAAGACGATGTACGCCAGCTTATCCCCGCCGGAGTAGGCGATGTTCCAGCCCCACGGAGCGAAGGAGTCGTTCAGGCCGCAAAAGAGGCCTGCGGCGGCACCGGCCAGCAGTGCCACAGGCAGGTTGAACTTCCGGTAGACGAAGATCGCGAAAATGATTTCCGCGCCCAGCCCCTGCACGAAGCCGGAGAACAGCACCGAAGCACCGTACTGGGACCCCATGAGCAGCTCGCCGGTGGCCGCAACCGTCTCACAGAACAGAGCAGCGCCCGGCTTGCGGATGATGAGCATGCCCAGAACTGCCGGAATCATCCAGCCGCCGGCAATCAGCCCCGTCAGGGGCGGGTAGACGGCGTTCATGGGCCCTGATACTGCGGCCGCGCCCTGGGACCAGGCCCAGAAAATGACGCCGCCGGCGATGGCGATCAGGGCCGCCACCACGATGTCCACGACGCGCCAGGACTTGCTGGTGGTCTTCTTGACTGCTGTTGTTGCCATGTAATCCTCCTGGGAAACAGGAGGGGAAAGTGGACACGCCTGCCGGCACTGCTGCCGCTGCGCGCACTTCGAGAAGCTCGACTCCCTTACGCCGGTACTAACCGGATCAGGTTCGAGGGTCTGCGGCTGTCCGCACTCTCAGCGCCCACCTGCGGATCCTGGCATGGCCAGTGATGCCCGACGGCGGCGCTCCCCTGTCGTTTGAATGTTGCTTTTGGTTGAAATGACTTGCTGCAATTGCCCTGTTGGGCGTTGTCCAGTTTATACCGCAGGAGAGGTAGATTGTGGGCCATGACTGCCAATCCGCCGGATGTGACCGGATATGATCCCGATTCCGATGCTGCACAGCCGGAGGGCTCGCTGGAGGAATTGATCGCCCGGATTGAAGGCGAGGTCCGCGAACTGCAGTTTCCCGGATTCTCCCTTGACGATTCCCTGAACCTGGGGCTGCTCCTCGTGGAGCTGGGCAAGGAGCGCGGGCTGCCCATCGCGATTGACATCACCAAGGGTGAGCAGGTGCTGTTCCATGTGGCCCTGCCCGGTGCGACGCCGGACAACGAGCACTGGATCCGGGCCAAGCAGCGCACAGCCGCCCGGTACGAGATCCCTTCCTTGCTGGTGGGGCTCCGCGGACGGCTTCGCGGTGGCCGGATCGAGGACCAGGGATGGTTCGACGAGAGCCGGTACGCGGCGCACGGCGGCTCCTTCCCGCTGTACGTCACCGGCGTCGGGGCCGTGGCCACCGTTACGGTTTCGGGTCTTCCCCAGGTGCAGGACCACAACCTGGTGGTCGAAGCCCTGCGCGAAATCCTCCACTCCGCGGGAGCGGACTGACCCTCACAAATACAAAGGCTGCTTAGCATTTATTAGTAATCATGCTTACTATGTTGTCTCCCGGGTTTTGAGGAGGACAGGATATGGCAGCCAGCACCCGCCTGACGGGCCCCCGGACACGCCTGCAAAAAGCCGCTCTCGGAACGGGCTCGGTTTTCGTCCTGTTCGGCATCCTGGGCTTCATCCCGGGCATCACCTCCAACTACGGCTCGCTCGGCTTCGCCGGACCCGGCTCGGGGGCGCTGCTGCTGGGCATTTTCCAGGTCTCCGCACTCCTGAATGCGGTCCACCTGCTGTTCGGGATTGCAGGGGTCCTGATGGCGCGGACGCATCCGCAAGCCAGGAACTTCCTCATCTACGGCGGCGTTGCCTACCTGTTCCTGTGGTTGTACGGCTTCCTGTCGGATGACACCACGCCGGCCAACTTCCTCCCCGCAAACAACGCGGACAACTGGCTGCATTTGGCCCTCGGCCTGGCCATGATTGGGCTGGCCATCGCGTTGGCGGCCCGAGGCCCCGCCGTCGCGGCGGGTGCTGCCGGCAGCGACGGCAACGATCCACGCAGCGGCAGCAGCAACGCCAACAGCACCAGCAGTGCCGCCAACTCCTCCCCGAACGGCCCACGCGGCCAGTGAATGCCATCTGCCAGCCCGGCCCTCGGCGACGACGTACGGGACCGGCATCAACGCCAGACCTGAAGGAGCACAATGAAAATCCCTGAAGCGCGTGGTCCTGCCAGTGCCGCCTTGCTTGGCCTTCTCGCGCGGGAAGCCGGCACCACGCTTGGCGCCCGCACCACCCCTGGGAATGGCCCCACCCTTGGCGCCGGCGCCACCCTTACCGCCGATGCCCCCGTCGCGGCGCTGCACCGTGAGGTCACCCGCCAGCTGGCCGCCACCCCGGACATCATTGGCGATGACGACCTCCAGCTGACACTCTTTTGCCTCTACGAGCTCTACTACTCCGGGCTCGAAGGCGTCAGCGATGAATGGGAATGGGCGCCGGGCCTGATCCAGATCCGCCAATTGCTGGAAAAGCCCTTCGAGGCCGCGCTTAGGGAGGCCGCCCGGGAAGCCGCCGGTGAACTGGAGCTCCCCACCGCACCGCATCCCACCAGCGATGCGGTGGCGGATGTCCTCTTCGACCTCGCAGCCCGGGACACAGGACCCAGCCTCTCAAGATATGTGGCAAAGAAAGCCAGCCTGGACCAGCTCAAGGAATTCCTGATCCACAAGTCCATCTACCAGTTGAAGGAAGCGGATCCCCATACCTTTGCCATCCCGCGCCTTTCCGGGCGCCCCAAGGCAGCGCTGGTGGAAATCCAGGCTGACGAGTACGGCGGCGGACGCCCCGAACGCATGCACAGCGCGCTTTTCGCCCGCACAATGCGGGGGCTGGGAATGGCCGACGACTACGGCGCCTACGTCGATTTCGTCCCGGCCCTCTCCCTCGCGGCAGTGAACCTGATGTCCCTGTTCGGGCTGAACCGCCGGCTGCGGGGTGCCATCACCGGGCACTTGGCCATCTACGAAATGACGTCTTCCCAGCCCAACCGCTTCTACGGGAACGGCTTCCGCAGGCACGGTTTCGACGCCGCTGTCACCCATTACTTCGACGAGCACGTGGAAGCCGACGCCGTCCACGAGCAAATCGCCGGCCGCGACCTGGCCGGGGGCCTGGTCGAAGCCGAACCGGGGCTTCTGGGGGACGTACTCTTCGGCGCCACGGCGGTCATGGCCGTGGACGGCAGGTTGTCCGCCCATATCCTGCAGTCCTGGGAAAACGGCACCACGTCCCTGAGGGCGGCAGTGCCGGCGGCAGCATGAGCGCCCCTGCCATCGGCGTGCCGGCGGAGTACATCCTGCCGTTGCGCTGGACGGACGACGCCGGCTTGCCGGACCTGGCCGCCTACCTTCGCCGCCTCACGGACTGGATCCCTGTCACGGTGGTGGACGGGTCTGCCCCTGAACTGTTCGAACACCACCGGAGGATGTTTCCACCCGCCGTCCGGCATCTCCCGCCTGACGCCTGCGCCGCCGGCAACGGAGGCGCCGCCGGCAACGGCAAGGTAGCCGGGGTCATGACTGGGGTTCGGGCCTCGTCGGCGGACCTCCTGGTAATTGCCGACGACGACGTCCGCTACACGCGCGAGTCACTCGCCGCCGTCGTCCATCACCTCGGCGCTGCGGACGTGGTGCGTCCTCAGAACTACTTCGAGCCCCTCCCCTGGCACGCCCAGTGGGATACGGCGAGGACCCTCATCAACCGCGCCTGGTCTGCTGATTTTCCCGGAACGCTGGCGCTGCGCCGGGGAGCCCTGCTGGCGACGGACGGATACGCGCCGGTCCTGTTCGAGAACCTCGAGCTGATCCGGACAATCACCGCCGCGGGCGGCCGCGCGATGGTTATGCCGGACCTGTTCGTCGCGCGCAGGCCGCCCACGGCGCGGCATTTCCTGAAGCAGCGCATCCGCCAGGCATATGACGATTTTGCCCAGCCACGGCGGCTCGCCGCCGAGTTGGCGCTGCTCCCGGCAATCCTTTCCGCAGCCTGCCTGCCTTCGCGGCACCGTCGGGCAGTCTTCCTGGGGCTGGCCTCCGCAGCCGTTATCGCCGCGGAGACGGGGCGGCGGCGGCACAACGGCGCTGCCGTCTTCCCCTTCCGCGCGGTGCTGTGCACTCCGCCCTGGGCCCTGGAACGGGCCATCTGCATCTGGATCGCGCTCGGTTACAGGCTGGCCGGGGGCGTTCCGTATGCGGGGACCCGGCTCAAGACCGCAGCCCATTCGGAGAATGAGCTGCGGAGGCGGCACAGCGGCAAAGTCGCGGGAACGTGCCCCCAGGGCGCCCAGTCTTCCACCAGCAACCTGAAGCAGGAGCAAAAATGAACCAGGAACCGGCCGAGAGCTCCATTGTGGTGTGCCCCGACGGCCCGCTGATTGTGCGAGGCGACTTCGAGATCGTCACGCCCTCCGGAGAAGCGCTGCCCCGTGAACGGAAAACCGTGGCGCTGTGCCGCTGCGGGGCATCGGCCATCAAGCCGTACTGCGACGGCACCCACAAGATGATCAAGTTCCGGACGGAACCTCCGGCAACCTGAGCAAAGCCTGCACCGGCCGGCCGCTATCGCCGGTTAGGCTAGGGACAGCCCGTTTTCCGCCCGCAAGGAGTACTAGGAATGAACCTTTTCATCAAGCTGCTCGGCACCGGCGTGAGCCTCGGCGCAGGCTTTGTCGGCACCAAGCTGGTCAACGCCATCTGGGAAAAGACCACCGGCCGGAAGCCCCCCACCGGGAAGGACGAGGACATCCCGACCAGCCTGCAGTCGGCGCTGACGTTCGCCCTGATCTCGGCGTCGGTGAGCACCATCATCCAGGTCCTGGCCAACCGCGGCACCCAGCGGGCCATCACCCGGTTCGCCAAGAGCCAGGACATCGTCTAGCTGCACCCCAAGCGCTACTCAGCCGTCGCCGGAACCGTCCTCGCGGGCGGCTTTGGCGGCGGCTTTCTGCACCACAGCCTCCAGCTCATCGGAGGTGAGGAGCTCGCGGTGCAGGTGCTTGGTGCGGTAGCCGGCCCGGCCCACCATGTGGGCGGACACCGGCACGGTGAGCAGCTGGAAAATCCATGCCACCAGCAGCACGGGCCACACCCACCAGGTGCGCAGCTGCAGGCCGATGGATGCCAGGAGCAGGAACAGCCCCAGGACCTGGGGCTTGGTGGCGGCGTGCATGCGGCTGAGCAGGTCCGGGAACCGCAGCAAGCCGATGGCGGCACCCAGGGACATAACAGCCCCCACGATCATGAACACGGCGGACAGCACGTCCACCCAGGCGTCCAGGCCAGTGGAATCAGGACTCATTGGGCTGCTCCCTCCGGTCCGCCACGAACCGGGCCACCGTCACGGACCCGATGAAACCGATGATGGAAATGGCCACCACCAGCATTAGGTTGTTCAGGTGCCTGTTGACGGCCATGTCCACGCACAGGGCACCGCCCAGGATGGCCAGCAGGACGTCCGTGGCCAGCACCCGGTCCAGCAGGGAGGGCCCCCGGGAGATCCTGATGATGGCACCGGCGGCGGCCACCGAGAAGATCACGGCAGTAACTACCAGGACGGTCTGCATCATGCGCCGGCCTCCATTCGCACGGTTTCGAGTTCTTCCTTGGTGCCCATGATCCTGATGAGCCCCGCCTCGATGGACCGCACCTCATTTTTCAGGTTTTCGACTTCCTGCGGGGAGCTGATGTTGAGCGCGTGCAGGTAGAGGGTGGACGTCGAGCGGTCCACCTCCACCACCAGCGATCCCGGGATCAGGGAAATCACGTGCCCCGTGGCCGTGACCATGAGGTCCTGGCGGCTGCGGAGCGGGACGGCGACGACGGCGTTGGTCACCTTTGGCCCCTTGGCGATGGCCAGGTACAGGAGCTGCGCGCTGGCAGCCACCACCTTGGCCAGGAAAACGAGCGCGAAGGGAATGGCGTACAGGACGTTGAACCGGCCGCTGAGTTCCACCGGCGGAAGGTAGAACAGCCGCGCCACGGCCACGGCCAGCAGCGCCCCGAACAGGAGGTTCCCGGGGCTGAAGTCCTGCCACAGGGCACCCCAGACGATCACCAGCCAAACCAGCAGCGGCAGCTCCTGGCGCAGGGAAATGCGGCGGCGGCTCACTTTCCCCCTCCCGGTGTGGCAACTGTGGGGACGTCAATGTTTCCACCGAGGACAGCGTGGATGTAGGAGGTCCGGTCCAGCATGTCGCGGGCGGCCTGGTCAGAGACCGTGAACAGCGGCCCGGCGAAAACAGTCAGGGCTACGCCGAGGACCACCAGCCCCACGGTTGAACCCACCATGGTGCGTGGAAGCAGGGTGGCGGTGTTCCGTTTGGCCCCGGGGCCATCGGCCCGCCCGGCAGCCGGTGCCAGCAGCACGGGATCCGGGTGCTCTGCGTCCGAAGGCCGGCGCCAGAACGCGCGGTTCCACACCCTGGCCACGGCAAGCAGGGTCAGCAGGCTGGTCAGCACCCCGCCGATCACCAGCACGTAAGCCAGCGGCGTCCCCAGTTCAATCCCGGCCTGCATGAGACCCACCTTCCCCAGGAATCCGGAGAACGGCGGAATCCCGGCCAGGTTCATCGCGGGAATGAAGAACAGCACTGCCAGCAGCGGGGACAGCTTGGCGAGGCCGCCCAGCCGGTCCACGGAGGAGCTGCCGCCCCGGCGTTCGATCAACCCCGTTACCAGGAAGAGACTGGTCTGGATGGTGATGTGGTGCGCCACGTAGAAGACCGCCGCCCCCAACCCTGCCGTTGAGGACATGGCCAGGCCGAACACCATGTATCCGATGTGGCTTACCAGGGTGAAGGAGAGCAGGCGTTTGATGTCGCTCTGTGCCAGGGCACCCAGGATCCCCACCACCATGGTCAGCAGCGCGGCCACCATCAATGGAGTGTTTAGGGAATCGCCCGGAAAGAGCAGCGTTTCCGTCCGCACCATGGCGTAGACGCCCACCTTGGTGAGCAGCCCGGCGAACACTGCAGTGACCGGCGCCGGGGCCGTGGGGTAGGAGTCGGGCAGCCAGAAGGACAGCGGGAACACGGCCGCCTTGATGCCGAACGCCACCAGCAGCATCACGTGCAGCAGGGTCCTGGTGCCCTGGTCCAGGTCGCCGAGTTTCATGGCGAGATCCGCCATGTTGACGGTTCCGGTGGCCCCATAGACCATGGCGATCGAGATCAGGAACAGCACGGACGACACCACGGACACCACCACGTAGGTGACGCCTGCCCGGATGCGGGGCCCCGTGCCGCCCAGCGTCATCAGCACATAGCTTGCCGTCAGCAGGATCTCGAAGCCGACATAAAGGTTGAAGAGGTCGCCGGAAAGGAACGCGTTGGACACGCCGGCCACCAGGATCAGGTACGTGGGGTGGAAGATCGAGACGGGCGCGTCCTGGTCGCCGTCGGCCATGCCCTGCCCGGTGGCGTAGACCAGCACGGCCAGGCTCACCGCCGAGGAGACCACCAGCATCAGGGACGAGAACTGGTCCACCACCATCACGATGCCCCAGGGCGGCAGCCAGCCGCCGATGCTCACCGCTGCCGTGCCGCCGTCCCACACGGACGCCAGCAGGAGGCATTCGAGCAGGAGCGTGAGGGACAGCAGGGCAATGCTGACGGCCCGCTGGGCCCGTGAGTGGCGGATCAGGAGGAAGGTCAGGGCGGCGCCCAGGATGGGAAGTACGACGGCGAGCGGCGCGAGGCTTGCGAGGTTCACTTTCCGCCTCCTTCCAGACCAGGGGTGATGTTTTCAGAGCCGGGCTTTTCTTCCGCGGCTGCCTGTTCCGCGGGTATTTCGCGGCCGCCGGCCAGGACCGTGGCCAGCGGGAACTCGGACGTCTCCGCGGGGACCTCGGCGTCGTCCTCGGCGTCGAAGCTTGGCGTTTCCGCCACGCGGAGGTCCTCGAGGTCGGCCTGGATCTCATCCCGGCGCGCCAGGACCCAGGTGCGGTAGATGATGCCGAGCATAAAGGCGGTGACGGCAAAGGAGATGACGATGGACGTGAGGATCAGCGCCTGCGGCAGTGGATCGCTGTAGTCCCCGGCCGCAACGTCCTTTGAATACAGCGGCGCGAGCCCCGCGTACCCTCCCGTTGCCAGGATCAGGAGGTTGGTGGCATTGGCCAGGAGCATCAGCCCCAGCAGGACCCGCGTCAGGCTGCGTTCCAGGATCAGGTAGATGCCGCAGGCGTACAGGGCTCCCATGATGATCAGGAGGGTCAGGTTCACGCTCATGCTTGGCCCTTTGCGGTGGTTTCGGGAGCCAGTCCTCCGGGCTCGTGCTCCCAGTCGGGAGCTGGTGCGGTGGCTTCCCGGACAGATTCCTGCCCTTCGGCGGGTGTCCCGCCTGCCGCGGACCGTTCCTCAAAGTGTTCATCGATCTCGGCGCCGAGGCTGCGGAGGACATCCAGCACAAGGCCCACCACCACGATGTACACGCCGATATCGAAGATGGTGGAAGTCACGAACTTGATGTCGCCGAACACCGGCAGCCACAGCTCGATGATGGCGGTCTGGAAGACCTGGCCGCCCAGCAGCAGCGGCACCACTCCGGAAGCCGCAGCCACGGCGAGCCCGATTCCCAGCAGCGCACCGGCGCTCACGGGCGTGGCCTCGCGAAGCTCGAACCGTCCCCCTGCCAGGTACCGGATGGTCAGGGCGAGGCCGGCTGTGAGGCCGCCGGCGAAGCCGCCGCCGGGCAGGTTGTGGCCGGCCAGCAGGAGGTAGAGCGAGAAGATGATCATGGAGTGGAAGATCAGCCGGGTGACCACCTCGAAGATGATGGACCGGCGCTCCGGTGCCAGGGTGCGGCCGGCAACGATCCACGCGTCCCGTGCGGATGCCGCGAACTTCCGGCTGACCGCCAGGGCCGCCGCGTCCCGGGTGCCCGGGTCGACGCCTCGGTGGCGGCCCACCGTGCCCTCGGCAACCGTGGCGGACTTCAGGATCCGGTCGCCGCGGCCGCGGATGAAAATGAGGCTGGCAACACCGGTGGCTGCCAGCGCCAGGACCGTGATTTCGCCGAAAGTGTCCCAGGCGCGGATGTCCACCAGCGTCACGTTGACGATGTTGAGCCCACCGCCGCCCTCGTAGGCCAGGCGCGGGAACTCCAGGGAGACGGGCGTGGCAATCCGTGCGCCCATGGCGTAGATCGCGGCGAACACCATGGTGGCGCCGAAGCCCAGGCCGATGACAATACGCACCACCCGGTACTTGCCGCCGGTGCGGTCCCGGAGCTCGGCGGGCAGGCTGCGCATCGCCAGGACGAAGGCCACCAGGATGATGGTTTCCACCAGCATCTGCGTCAGGGCCAGGTCCGGGGCGCCCTGCAGCGCGAACATCAGGGCGATCCCGTAGCCGGTGACGGAGACCATCAGCACGGCCAGGAACCGTTTGTTGGCTTTCACCGCGGCCAGGGCGCCGATCACGATCCCCGCCCCCACCACCAGCTGGAGCGGGGAACCGGGGTCAAGGAGGTAGATCCCGTCCGGAAGCGGCTTGCCGGCCAGCAGGATGGCGGCCAGGGGCAGCACGAAGGCGACGCTCAGGATGACCGCAAGGTAGTAGTACAGCGAACCGCGCTGGGTGCGGCCGGTGATCCACACCGCCACGTCGTCGAGCGCCCCGATCGTAAGCTGGTAGGCCTTGTCCCCGTCCACCCAGGGCGGCACCAGGGACTGCGCCCGGGCCACCGCGTTGCGGCCAAAGTACATCGCCAGGCCCAGCGCGAAGGTGAGGGCCGTCAATCCCAGCGCAGGAGTGAAGCCGTGCCACAGCGCAAGGTGACCGGCCTGGTCAGCAGGTGATCCGGCGTCGGGCGCGGTGGAAGCAAACAGGGCGGCGTACGGCTGGATCCAGGCGTCCACGGGGACCGGCCATACTCCGTAGGCGACGGTCAGGAGGCTGAGGATGGCCGGCGCGGCGAGGAACGAGGGCCTAATCGCCTTGAAGGGCGTGGGCTCAACCCCGGGCTTGGCGGCGAATGCCCCCCACATAAAGCGCGCACTGTAGGCGAACGTGAGGATCGAGCCCAGGACCACGCCCGCAAGGACCACTGTGCCCCATGGCCCGGAAGCCGGGTCGGTTGCGTGGTGGACAAAGGCCTCCAGCACAGACTCCTTGGCTACGAAGCCGGCCAGCAGCGGGACTCCCGCCATGGACGCGGCCCCGATGGCAGCAACGATCGCCAGGGCCCGCGAGGACCGGAACACCCCGGACAGCTTCCGGACGTCGCGCGTCCCCGACTGGTGGTCGATGATGCCCACCACCAGGAACAGGGTGGCTTTGAACAGGCCGTGCGCCAGCAGCATCGCCAGGCCCGCGAGCGCAGCGTCCGGTGTTCCGAGGCCCACCGCCATGGTGAGGAAGCCCAGCTGGCTGACAGTGCCGTGGGCGAGGATGAGCTTGATATCGGTCTGCCGCAGCGCCCGGTAACCGCCCACCAGCATGGTGGCCAGGCCCAGCCCCAGCACCACCGGCTGCCAGTAGGCCGTCTCGGCGAAGCCGGGGGCAAGCCGCGCTACCAGGTAGATGCCTGCCTTCACCATCGCCGCGGCATGCAGGTAGGCACTGACAGGGGTGGGCGCCGCCATGGCGCCGGGAAGCCAGAAGTGGAAGGGGACCAGGGCGGACTTGGTGATGGCACCTACCAGGATGAGCACGACGGCGGCGCCCACCATGGCCGCGGACGTCCCGCTGGCCAGGTCCGCGGCTTCCGCCAGGATGGCCGAGATCCGGTAGGTGCCGGCGGCGTCGCCCAGCATGATGAGGCCCACCAGCATGGCAAGCCCGCCCGCCGTGGTGACGATCAGCGCCTGCAAAGCTGATCGCCGTGCGGCCAGCCTGGTCCTGGCGAATCCGATCAGGAGATAGGACAGGATGGTGGTGAGTTCCCAGAAGACGAACAGCAGGAGCAGGTCATCGGCCACCACCAGCCCGAACATGGCGCCGGCAAAGGCCAGGAGCTGTGCGCCGAAAGCGCCAAGGTCCTGGTCCTTTTTCTTGAAGTACCGGGCGCAATAGACCAGCACCAGGGAACCAACGCCGAGCACCAGCAGGGACATGACCCAGGCAAGGGCGTCCATCCGGAAGGCAAGCTCGAGTTTGAGCCCCGGAATCCAGGGGACCACCTCGCTGACGGATCCCGCTCCGGAATACACCGGCCCATGCTGCAGCAGCAACCACACGAAGGACGCCGCGGGAACGGCGGCGAGCGCGTAGAACGCGTTGCGGCCCCAGGCCCTGAACAGGAGAGGCGCGAGGACAGCCACCGAAAAGTGCACGGCAAGGACTGTGATCACTGGTATCTCCGCAACGTCAGGGATTCGATTGTCAAAAGTTGGAGCAGGCGGTTCATTCGTTAGGTCCGGGAACGCCCAGTTTATCAAGGCTTCACTGCCGTTTTCCCCGTCTTTGGTGCCCTGGCACCCGCCGACACCGGCGTCCCGGGGTTCGCTCCGCATTCTGTTCGCCACGGGCGGATACGATGCATCGTATGAACAGCGCCAGCGCTCCCGGGGCAACGCAGCCGTCCTCGGAACTTGAGTCCGGGACCCAGGCAGCCGGCAAGGGCCGCATCCTGGCGTGGGCGTCCTGGGACTGGGGGTCGGCGGCCTTCAACGCGGTGATGACCACGTTCGTTTTCACCGTCTACCTCACCTCCAACGCCTTCGGCGGGGAAGACCGGGCCTCGGCAGTCCTCGGCGGCGCGCTGGCAGTCGCCGGCCTGGCCATCGCCCTGCTGGCCCCGGTCACCGGCCAGCGCTCGGACGCCGGCGGCCGGCGCAAGCTGTGGCTGGGAGTCAACACGGCCGCCGTCGCCATCCTCACGGCGCTGTGTTTCTTTGTGTACCCGCAGCCGGAATTCCTGCTGCTCGGCGTGACCCTCATTGCGCTGGGCAACGTGTTCTTCGAGTTCGCCGGCGTCAACTACAACGCCATGCTCGCCCAGGTCTCCACGCCGCGGAACATCGGCAAGGTCAGCGGCTTCGGCTGGGGCGCAGGCTACCTTGGCGGCATCGTGGCCCTGCTGATCGTGCTCCAACTGTTTGTGCAGCCCCGCTTTGACTGGTTCGGCGCGTCCACCGAGGACAGCCTGAACATCCGGCTGGTGGCTGTCTTTTCAGCGCTCTGGTTCTTCGTCTTCGCCCTTCCCGTGCTGTTCGCGGTTCCCGAGCTCCCCCGCGCCGCCCAGGCGCAACGGCTGGGCTTCCTGGCCAGCTACGGGCTGCTGGTCCGGCGGATCAAGGCCATCTACGCCACCAGCCCGCACACCATCTACTTCCTGCTGGCCAGCGCCGTTTTCCGGGACGGGCTGGCCGCCGTCTTCACGTTCGGCGGGATCATCGCCGCGGGCACCTTCGGCTTTGAGCTGTCCCAGGTGATTTTCTTCGCCATCTTTGGAAATGTGGTGGCGGCCGTGGGCGCGGTCATCGGCGGGTTCCTGGACGACCGGATCGGCCCCAAGCGGGTAATCATCGGATCCCTGGTGGGCCTCCTGGTTGCCGGGACCGTCATCCTGGTGCTCGGCAACGGCGACTACGTCTTCCTGGGCATGGCCTGGGCCGGCAGCACCACGTTCTGGGTATTCGGGCTCTTCCTTTGCCTGTTCGTGGGGCCGGCCCAGTCCTCGTCACGGGCCTACCTGGCCAGGCTGGCCCCGCACGGTGAATCCGGCGAGCTCTTTGGCCTCTATGCCACCACGGGCCGCGCGGTCAGCTTCCTTGCGCCGGCGCTCTTCACCCTGAGCATCACCCTGGCCACCCCGTTCGTGGCACAGGGCGAGGCCCAGCGCTGGGGGATCCTTGGCATCATGGTGGTGCTTTTGGCCGGGCTGTTGGTCCTGCTGCCGGTGAAGTCACCGGACCGGGCCCCCATCGCGGTGGTTCCGGCCGCCTAAAGCGTGCCGGCGAAGACTAGGCTGGAAGCATGAACGTGGACGAAACTAACCTTCCCGGGCTGGGCCGGCGCAAGGATTTCATGACTGCCTCCGGCCGCCGGATCGGCGTGGTGGAGCTGCGTGAGGGCCAGACGGAACTGATCGTGTCCGCCTGGGACGATCCCGATACCTGCCAGGCATCCATACCCCTTACCAGCGAGGAAGCGGCAACCCTCGGCAACCTCCTCGGCGGACAGCACCTGGCCATGAAGCTGACGGAAGAGCACAAGGACGTTCCGGGAATCGTGACCCGGCAGTTCTCCATCGCTCCGGACTCCCCGTTCCAGAACCAGCCCATGGGCAAAGCGTGCATCCGCACCAGGTGCGGCGTCTCCATCGTGGCCATCATGCGCGAAGGCGAGGTGCTCCCCTCGCCGGGACCCGACGTCGTCCTTCACACGGGTGACCTGCTGGTGGCAGTGGGCACCCAGGAAGGCCTCGACGCCGCGGCCAACATCCTGCGCAACGGATAACCGCCGTGGATCCGCTGGCCCTGACCCTCGTTGAACTGGGGGCCGTTGTGTTCTGCCTCGGCCTCCTGGCCAGGCTGGCCGGACGGATTGGAATGTCACCCATCCCTCTCTACCTCCTGGGCGGGCTGGCCTTCGGTGCCGGCGGCATCGTCAAGCTGGAGGGGATGCAGGAGTTCGCGCATCTCTCCGGGGAGATCGGCGTGATCCTGCTGCTGCTTATGCTCGGATTGGAATATACAGCCGCCGAGCTTTTTACCGGCCTGCGGCGGTCGTGGCAGGCCGGTGTCCTGGACCTCGTCCTGAACTTCCTGCCCGGCGCGGCCCTTGCCTACCTGCTGGGCTGGGGCGGCGTCGGCGCCATGGTGATGGGCGGGGTCACGTACATCTCGTCCTCGGGAATCGCGGCCAAGGTCATCACGGACCTGGGCCGGCTGGGCAACCGGGAAACACCGGTGGTCCTGTCCATCCTGGTTTTCGAGGACCTGGCCATGGCCATCTACCTTCCGGTCCTCACCACCATCCTCGCCGGGGTCAGCTTCATCGGCGGCCTCACCACGGTGGGCATCGCCCTGGCTGTGGTGAGCGTGGTGCTGATGGTGGCCCTGCGCCACGGGCACCACGTGTCCAAGGCCGTCCACAGCGAAAACTCTGAGGTGTTCCTCCTGAACGTGCTGGGCGCCGCCCTGCTGGTGGCCGGCCTGGCCTCCGCCATGCAGGTTTCCGCAGCGGTGGGCGCCTTTATGCTCGGCATCGCCATCTCGGGGGCAACGGCCCATAACGCCACGCGCATCCTGGAACCGCTCCGGGACCTCTTCGCCGCCATTTTCTTCGTGGCGTTCGGGCTGAACACGGACCCTTCGTCCATTCCCCCGGTGCTCGGCTGGGCCCTGGTGCTGGCTGTCATCACCGCGGCCACCAAGATGGCCACCGGGATCTGGGCGGCCAAGCGCGCCGGCATTGCCAGGCCGGGACGCTTTCGTGCAGGCGCCACGCTCATTGCGCGCGGCGAGTTCTCCATTGTGATCGCCGGGCTCGCGGTGGCGTCAGGAGCAGTACCGGACGAGCTGGCGGCCCTGGCCACAGCCTATGTGCTGCTCATGGCCGTCATCGGTCCGCTGGCTGCGCGTTATGTGGAACCCCTTGTGAGGCCTTTGCTGCGGCCCCGGGGCGTAGCTGCGAGAGCATAAGGAACAAGCGCCTGCCGAGCTGCCTGCCTGCCTGCCTGCCTATATGGACGTGCGGTGGAAGTTCAGGTGGCTTCGGCTCGCGGTGGGGCCGCGCTGGCCCTGGTAGCGGTTGCCGTACTGGCCGGAGCCGTAGGGGTGTTCCGCAGAGGAGGACAGCCGGAAGAAGCAGAGCTGGCCGATCTTCATGCCGGGCCACAGCTTGATGGGCAGCGTGGCCATGTTGGAAAGCTCCAGGGTGACGTGGCCTGAAAAGCCGGGGTCGATGAAGCCCGCTGTGGAGTGCGTCAGGAGTCCCAGCCGGCCCAGGGAGGATTTGCCTTCCAGGCGGGCGGCGATGTCGTCCGGCAGCGTGACGGTCTCATAGGTGGACCCCAGCACGAACTCGCCCGGGTGCAGGATGAACGGTTCGTCCTGCTCCACCTCCACCAGGCGCGTAAGTTCCGGCTGTTCCTCGGCCGGATCGATGTGCGCGTACTTGTGGTTATCGAACAGGCGGAAGAATTTGTCGATCCTCACATCCACGGACGACGGCTGGACCATCGCCGGATCGTACGGCTCGAGCACGATCCGCTGGGAGTCTATTTCGGCACGAATGTCGCGGTCAGAGATCAGCACCGTCCCAAATTACCGCATGGCTTAGTTGTACCTGTTATCCACAACCGCATTCTTTCGTTGTTGCTGGCGTCTGCTGGGGCTAATGTTGCCTCAGTGATTCAGGCGCCGGATGGTCTCCCGGATGGCCCAACAGAGCTGGGGTTGTTGTGAATAGATTGGTGGCGCCCGCTTTTATTGGCGCGCTCTGCGCTGTGGCGCTGGTCTCCTCGTCGGCGGGCACGCGTCCCCTGCCGCTTTCGCCCGGTGTGGCCCTTGGCACGGCGGGTCCCTCCAGCGTCGTCCTGGGCACGGCCAGCGTGAACGACGACGGCGGCGCCTCCGCGGGCCCGGGCCCGGCCGCGGCCGGGCTCACCCCTGCCGTGGAGCCTGGCATCCGTCCGGCGTCACCAGCTGGCACCGCCGTCACGCTGGCTCCGGAGCCTGCACCTGCTGCGCCTTCCCCTGATGCCCTGGCCACACCCGAGCCTGCACCTGCACCCCCACCCAGTACGACTGTGGCACCGGCTCCGGAGGTCCCCTGGATTCCACCGCTCTGGGCCCCGGATGAAGAGCTGGCCTCGCCGGCACCCTCCCGTCTGGCGGCTCCCGAGTCGGCCACCGCACTGCCTGCGCCGGAGGCCCTGGTCCCGGACAGCAATGCTGCAGCGGTTCTGACGGTTTTCACCAAAATCAACGAATACCGGGCGTCCAAGGGCCTCAACCCGGTGAAGTACCACCCAACGGTGGCCGGGCTGGCGCAGGAGTGGTCGGACAGCATCGCGTCCCGCGAGGTGATCGAACACCGCGCCAGTTTCTGGACCGACCCCCGCGCCATGAGTCCGAACAACGGCGCCGGTGAGGTCATCGCCATCCGCACTGACCGGGATGCCGCGCAGCTCGTGGAGTGGTGGAAGAGCTCCACCGGCCATAACGCGCTGCTGCTCGATCCGCGCTTCAACGTTATGGGCGCCGGAATCTCGTACACGAACAGCACATACAAAATCTGGGGAGTGGTGAACTTCTTCGGCTACACCACCCTTCCAGCCGGCACCCTCGACGCCCCAGGCGGCGGCGGGTCGGGCAATGCGTTCCCGCCGGCGGCCCCCAGCCTGTGCGACGCACCCGTCAAGCACATGCCACCCACGCTGGACCTCTCCGCCGCGGCCATCAAGGGGCCGGGCGACCTTGTAACCGTGGACTCCGCGGGACAGCTCCTGGCCCGTGCGGCCACCGGTGCGCGCACCTATGCCGCCCCCCGGGTCATCGGGTCAAGCTTCACGGGCGCCAAGGAAGTCTTCACCACCGACTGGGACCGGGACGGCGTTTATGACCTTCTGACCCAGTGGACCAACGGCACCGTGACCCTGCAGCGGGGCGTCGCCGCCGGCGGATTCCAGGCCGCGGCCACGCTCGGGAACGGGGGTTGGGAGACCCTCACCCTTGCCGTAGGCGGCTGGTGCGCCAACAACAGGATGCCGCAGCTTCTCGCCTTGGACGGAGCCGGGAATCTCTTCCTGTACCCCAACAAGGGCCTGGGGGACCTCGCGGAACGTGCATTCGTGGCCAACATCGGCGCTGCCCGGAAGGTGTCCATGGTGGATTACGACGCCGACGGGTTCCAGGATGTCCTGGCGCTGCGTGCGGACGGGTCGGTCCAGCTTCACCGCGGGTGGGGCACCACGGCGCTGCGCAACGAAACAAGGCCCACCGTCGCCACCGGCTGGGGAGACGTCACGGGCATCAGGGCGCTGCGGGACGTCACCGGGCTGAACTCCACGGGGCTGGCGCTGCGCCGTGCAAACGATGTTGTCCAGTACTGGGACCTGACCTCAGGAAGCCTCGCGGCGCCGTCGAACATTCCCGGACCCTGGGCCGGGCAGCGGCTGGCCCAGTAGGCGCTAGATGGCGGGCTGGAGTTCCAGGACATCCTTGAGGCGTTCCAGCTGGGCCACTTCGGAACGGAGGTTCCGTTGGAGCATCCTGTTCAGGAAGCCGAGCCTGTGCAGGAAACGGGGCCGGTCCAGGAACCCGATGGGCTCCTCCGCCCGGGCCTCGAGGGCAAACCGGACCCGTGTTCCCCCGGCTTCCGTGCTCAGGTAGTAGCCGCCCGAACGGTGGGCAGGCCCGGAGACGACCTGGAACTCGATCTCCGCACCCGGCCTGGCCTGGGTGATTTCAAGCTCTGCCGGAATGCTCAGTCCGGACCGGCCGGCCACCATCTTCCGGTAGACCGCGCCCCTGGACGCGGACGCTCCCTGGAGCAGCGTGACGCTGCGGACCGAGTCCCGCCACAGCGGAAGGTTGGTGGCATCCAGCAGGAACAGATACACGGCCATGGCGTCACGACTGATCAGGACCTCGTGCTCCGCAAATGCCATGGGGATCTTTCTGAGTGGACGTCGGCTGGCCGCAGCAGCCGCATCCCCCCGGCACCGCAGCTACCCGGTTCAGGTTAACCAGCGCTCCTCACGCCCACCTAGTCAGGGCCCGGGACGTTATTGAAGAGTTACCGGATGACGCACGGGCGCCCGGGACACGGGGTGCCGGAACGCTGGATGGGCAGGGCACGGAGACATCTGCGCTAAGCTATGTTCTGCCCCTCTTCGGCGGGGCACTGCGGCTGTAGCTCAATGGTAGAGCGCTAGCTTCCCAAGCTTGATACGCGGGTTCGATTCCCGTCAGCCGCTCCATGTTGCCGGCGGGGCCGCCAGCACCGGCCGGGCCATTAGGTGCCTGCGTGTATCGTCAGAAGTCAGGAACCTCTTCGGTTCCGCTACAGGAGCAATACATGGCTGACAAGTCCCCGCGTCAAACAGCATCCAAAAAATCCGGCAAGTCCATCAAGGAAAAGCGCGCAGACAAAAAGGCCGCTTCCGCACCAGCCAGCTCCCTGGACGTAACGTCCAACAAGGCCGCCAAAAAGAAGTGACCGCGGCGGAGAACAAACTGACCCTGGGCGTCCTGGCATCAACAAAAAAGCCGGACGAGCGCAGGCTCCCCATCCATCCGCTGCACTTCGAGCGCATTGCGCCGGAGGTCCGCCAGCACATCATCCTTGAGCACGGCTACGGTGAGCGCTTCGGCGTTTCGGACGCGCACCTCTCCACCCTGGTGGGCGCGATGGCCAGCAGGGAGACGCTCGTGGCGGAGGCCGACGTCGTCCTCCTGCCGAAGCCTCAGGCGGAGGATTTATCCGACCTGCGGGACGGCCAGGTCCTCTGGGGCTGGCCTCACTGCGTCCAGGACCGCGCCATTACGCAGCTGGCCATTGACAAGAAGCTCACGCTGATCGCTTTCGAGGCCATGAACCACTGGGCCAGTGATGGCGGATTCGGGTTGCACGTGTTCCACAAGAACAACGAACTCGCAGGGTATTGCTCGGTGCTCCACGCCCTGGCGCTCACCGGGTCAACCGGTGACTACGGCCGTCGGCTCAGCGCCACGGTCATCGGCTTCGGCGCTACAGCCCGCGGCGCCGTCACGGCATTGAACGCCCATGGAATCCACGATGTCCAGGTGCTGACCAACCGAGGGGTGGCCGCCGTCGGCGCTCCCATCCACTCGGTGAACATCGTCCAGTTCGATCATGACGCCCAAGCACCCTTCCTCAGCCAGGTCATCACCGAACGGGGCCGGGTGCCGCTGGCGCCGTTCCTGGCCGAGAGCGACATTGTGGTCAACTGCACCCTGCAGGACCCCAACAACCCGCTGACCTACCTGCGCACGGAGGACCTCGCGGCCTTCAACCCGGGCAGCCTCATCGTGGACGTGTCCTGTGACGAGGGCATGGGCTTCAGCTGGGCGCGGTCCACCACGTTCGCCGACCCGATGTTCACGGTGGGCGACCACATCAACTACTACGCGGTGGACCACAGCCCGTCCTACCTCTGGAACTCCGCCAGCTGGGAAATCAGCCAGGCCCTGCTGCCGTTCCTGGAAACCGTCATAAGCGGCCCCGAAGCATGGGACGGCAACGAAACCATCTCCCGTGCCATCGAGATCCGTGACGGCGTGGTCCGCAACAAGGACGTGCTCGAATTCCAGAAACGGGAAGAGGCGTACCCGCACCAGGCTCTGTAGCCGCGGGCTACGCTGCAGCCCGCCGGACGATCCGCACGGGCTGCCGCCGGTCCTTGAGGTCCACCCTCACCAACAGCGAACCCTTGCGCGCAAGGATTACCGCGACCGTCACGGCAGCGACGGCGGGCACTCCGCCGGACACCAGCAGGGCAACATGCGGATCGGCATGTTCGGCAATCCAGCCCAGCATGGGCCCGCCAATGGCCTGGCCTCCGATCAGCACCATGATGTACAGGCTCATCACCCTGCCCCTGATGCCCATGTTGGAGCTGACCTGGACCAGCTGGTTCGATCCGGTGAGGAACATGAGGCACCAGAACCCGGACAGCACCATCACGGCACCGAACACCGGCAGGGACGGCGCCAGCGCGGCAACGCACAGCATGGCGCCATACATTCCGGCGCAGAAAACCACGGACCGCAGCCGGAGCTGGCGGCGCCGGGTGGATGCCACCGCGCCGGACAGGGCGCCGAGGGCCACCAGGGCATTCAGGAGGCCGTAGCCGCCGGCGCCAATGTTGAAGACGTGGTCGGCGTAGGCTGCCAGCACCACCGGCAGCCCCATAGCGAAGACCGCAATGAACCCGGCCATCAGCCAGGGCCAGTAGATGGTGGGCTTTCCCAGCGCGTACCGCAGCCCTTCGCGCAGCATTCCCTTGCTCTTCGGGGTGGGCGCGCTGACGAACAACTGGTCCTTGCGCAGGATGAGCAGCATGGCAACCGTGGAGCAGCAGGCGAAGGCGTTGCCCGCGAAGGCCCACCCTGCCCCCACGGCGGTCAGCAGCCATCCGGCCAGGGCGGGGCCGATCAGGCCGCCCAGCTGGAAGGTGGTGGAGTTGACGCTGATGGCGTTGCGCAGGTACTTCGGCCCCACGAGTTCGTTGACGAACACCTGCCGCGCCGGCTGGTCAAGGACGGTCACCAAACCAAGCACCAGCGCGATCACATAGACGTGCCACACCTCAATGGCGCCGCTTAGGGCAAGGACTGCCAGCGCGGCGGCCAGGACCGCGGCCATGCTTTGGCACAGGATCAGGATCTTCCGCTTGGCGAACCGGTCCGCGACCATCCCTCCCCACGGCCCGAGGAGCAGGGAGGGCAGGAACTGCAGCGCCACGGTGATGCCAACAGCGGTCACGGAGCCGGAGAGCTCCAGCACCAGCCAGTCCTGGGCGATCCGCTGCATCCAGATCGCGATAACGGCAATGAAGTGGCCGACGGCGAAGATGCGGAAGTTGGGAACCCTGAGGGAGATGAAGGTGTGCTTCCAGGGCAGGCGTTCGCTGACGACGGCGATGGGCTGGGTCTGGACGGGTGGAGTCTGGACGGGCGGGGATTGGGTGGGCGGGGCCTGGTTGTCCGGCGGGGCGGAGTGTGCGGTGTCGATGACGGGCTGGGTGACGGTTGCCGATGAAGGCGGTGGGGGTGCCACAGGTGTGTCCTCACAGTGCGTGCGGTCCGGGATGTCCTTAACGCTAGGCTGGGGGCACGGGATTATGGAGACGTATCGTCCCTATAACTCCTATTGCAGAGTGCAATACAGAAGTCCGCACCGACGCCCACCGGAGTCCATTGTGTTCGAACCAGCCCAGCTGCGCTCCTTCCTTGCCGTGGCGGAAACGCTCAGTTTCACCAAGGCCGCCGAGCGGCTGGGCCTGGCCCAGCCCACGGTCAGCCAGCACGTCCGCAAGCTGGAGGCTGCCGCCAAGCGGGTGCTGGTCAGCAGGGATACCCGGGACGTCCGGCTCACTGACAACGGGGACGCGATGGCGGGGTTTGCCCGGAACATCCTGGCCGCCCACGACTCCGCATCCCGCTACTTTTCGGGTTCTGCAATGCGCGGACGGCTGAGGTTCGGCACCGCGGACGACCTCGCCATCACCGGACTGCCGCGCATCCTGCGGGAATTCCGGCAGATCTACCCGCAGATCAACCTGGAACTCACGGTGGGCCAAAGCGACCAGCTGTACCGGAAGCTCAACGCGGGGCAACTGGACCTTGTATTTGTGAAATGGGTGGCCGGAGCCAAGGACGGGACCGTGGTCCAGCATGATTCCTTTTCCTGGGTGGGCCTGGAGCAGACCATGCTGGACCGGGCCGCCCCGGTCCCGCTCATCGCCTACCCTTCCCCCAGCCTGAGCCGGAAATTGGCCATAGACGCGCTCGAGTCCCATGGCAGAACCTGGCGGATCACGTGCACAACACGGCAAATCAGTGGTGTGCTGGCGGCGGTCCGGGCGGGGATCGGCGTCGCCGTCATGCCGTCGTCGCTGGTGCCCGAGGACCTGAAGATCATCACCCGGCGCTTCGACCTGCCCGCGGTGGGCGACGTTGACTTCACCCTCATCCGCAACCCGCTGGCCAACGCCGAGGTGATTGACGCGCTGACCCAGTCAATTGTGGGCCGGACCATTAACCGATCAGCATAACGCCCCAAGGTGTCCCGCAGGCGAAGCCATACCGCAGTGTCCATTGATTGCGGAAGGTAGCATCACTTATGCTGATTTTCCAGGGTCAAGCAGCCGGCCGGTCATCCAACACGAGGCCGCTCCTGCACGCCAGGATTCCGGCTCGGGACAGGCAGCCAATGACGACAGCCAAGAACCCCCACTACACCCCGGCCCATGCCCGCGCGCACACCACTGCGCGTCCGCTTGGAACCCGCAATTCCAGACTCGGTGCAGGCATCGCCACCACCGACTCCGGATATGTCGGCAAACCCACCTGTGACAGGTGCCGCACCGACGAGTTCATCTACCTTGAGTCTTACATTCCGCCCACCTACCGGCGCGACGGTTCGGTAGGCACCCTGGGCGAAGTCGCCTATACCTGCACCCGCTGCGAGGATTTCTCTGCCCACAGTGTTCCAGTCACGTGGACGCCGCCCGGGTGGTACCTGGGCTAGCATCCGCAGGCCAAAAGGGCCGGACGGCCACCGCAAGGTGAACGTCCGGCCCTCTTTGTGGCGCCGGCATCCCTGTGCCGGCAGCAACTGTCGCGGAAACCTAGATCAGCGTGTCCGAAAGGTGGTTGGGGGTTCCGAACCGGTGGGCGGTGATGCTGACGGCCTGCTCGTGCAGGAAGGGCAGCAGCTCCACGCGGCCGGCTTCGGTGACCGGGTGGACGTAGATTGCCAGGTCGGGGCGGCCGCCCGTTGCCTTGGCCAGCGCGGATGCATCGCCGCCGATCAGGCGGACGCGTCCACCGGAAAGTTTCCCCGCCGCCGCGAGCCGGCCCGCGGCAGCCAGCCAGTCGGCGTCGGACTCTACCGTTACTTCGATGTCCAGCGCGGTGAGCACCGGGCGCAGCTGGGCGGGAAGTTCGACGGCGGAGGACACCGTGAGTGCCGAACCCGCCAGCACACCGGCCGCCACAGTCCGCACCAGGTGCGCCAGCGGCGCGCCTTCGGACAGCCGGACCGTCACCGGCAGGCTGCGGTAACGGAAGATGTTGCGCTCCGCGCTGAGGCCGGAGACATCCTTAGCCGTACCGAACTCCTCGGCCCAGGCCTGGGCATCGGACGCGACGGCCCGCTGCACTGACTCGAGCTCCGCCGGCTGCAGGGCAGCGCCGGCGGCGTTGAGGATCCGGCGCACGCCCGGGTGGGTGACAGCGGCATCCGCCGAAGCCGTCGCGGGAGCCCAGTCGCCGAGGCCCGCCAGGTAGTTGGGCCCGCCGGCCTTGGTGCCGGCGCCAACTGCGGACTTCTTCCAGCCGCCGAACGGCTGGCGCTGCACGATTGCACCGGTAATGCCGCGGTTCACGTAGAGGTTTCCGGCCTGGATGCTGTCCAGCCAGATGCCGAGTTCCGCGAAGTTCAGCGAGTGCAGGCCGGCGGTGAGGCCGTACTCGATCTGGTTCTGGATTTCGATGGCCTCTTCCAGGGTCTCAGCGGTCATCACGCCCAGCACTGGTCCGAAGAACTCGGTCAGGTGGAAGTAGGAGCCGCGCTTGACGCCGTAGCGCACGCCCGGGCTCCACAGCCGTCCGGTGTCATCCAGCTTCTTCGGCTCCACGGCCCAGTTCTCGCCCTCGCCAAGGGTGGTGAGGGCGTTGAGGAGCTTGCCGTGGGCGGGCTCGATGATCGGGCCCATCTGGCTGGTGGGATCCTCCGGGTAGCCCACCTTCAGGGAGGTCACGGCGTCAATGAGCTGGTTGTGGAACCGCTTGGACTTGGCAACGGAGCCCACCAGGATCACCAGTGAAGCTGCGGAGCACTTCTGGCCTGCGTGGCCGAACGCGGAGTACGCAACATCCTTCGCCGCCAGGTCCAGGTCGGCGCTCGGAGTGACGATGATGGCATTCTTGCCGCTGGTTTCGGCCAGCAGCGGCAGGTCCTGGCGGAAGGAGCGGAACAGTTCCGCGGTTTCATAGCCGCCGGTGAGGATTACGCGGTCCACGGCCGGGTGGCTGATCAGCTGCTTGCCCAGCTCCCGCTCGCCGAGCTGCACCATGGTCAGGACGTCGCGGGGAACGCCGGCTTCCCACAAGGCTTCCACCATGACCGCGCCGCTGCGGGCAGCCTGCTTGGCAGGCTTGATCACGACGGCGGAACCGGCGGCGAGTGCCGCGAGGGTGGACCCTGCCGGGATGGCGACCGGGAAGTTCCACGGCGGGGTCACCACGGTGAGCTTCGCTGGGCCGAATGTGGCGCCGTCGACCTTGTCCAGCTTCCGCGCGGACTCGGCGTAGTAATGGGCAAAGTCCACGGCTTCGCTGACCTCGGGATCGCCCTGGTCGATGGTCTTGCCGGTTTCGCTGGCCATGACCTCGAGCAGGTCGGCGCGGCGGGCCTCCAGGACGTCGCCGGCGCGGTGCAGGATTTCGGCGCGCTCGGCGCCGGAGAGGGCGCCCCAGGCTTTGCCCTTCTCGACGGCGGTTTCGATGGCTGTGTTGAGGGTGGCTTCGTCATTGATGAAGGCTGCCTTGACGGCGGCATTGCCCAGGGTGGAGGACGGGACGCGCTCCAGGATCGCCCGGCCCCAGTCACGGTTGGCGGGGAGGGACGGGTCAGTGTCCGGGGTGTTCTCGAAGGCGTTGTGGGGCATCGGGATGGGGGGCAGGTTGCGGTTCTGCTTGCGGTTCGGCGCCGGAACACTGTTGTCCAGGGCGTCCAGCGAGGCGAGGAAGCGCTGCTTTTCGCGCTCGAACAGCGTTTCGTTTTCACTGAGCTCGAAAACCGCGGACATGAAGTTGTCCTGGCTGGCACCCTCTTCGAGGCGGCGGATCAGGTAGGCGATGGCGACGTCGAACTCGGCCGGGTGCACCACCGGCGTATAGAGGAGGAGGCTGCCCACGTCCTTCTTCACGGCTTCGGCCTGGCCCTGGGCCATGCCCAGCAGCATCTCGAACTCGATGCCCGCTTCAACACCGCGCTGCTTGGCCAGGAGCCACGCGAAGGCGATGTCGAACAGGTTGTGCCCGGCCACGCCGATGCGGATGTTCTTGATCCGCTCGGGGTGCAGCGAGTAGTTGATGACGCTCTTGTAGCTGGTGTCCGAGTCCTGCTTGCTGCCCCAGGTCGCCAGGGGCCAGTCGTGCAGGGAGGACTCCACCTGCTCCATCGGCAGGTTGGCACCCTTGACCACGCGCACCTTGATGGCGGCGCCGCCGTTGGCGCGGCGCTCGGCTGCCCAGTCCTGCAGACGGATCATCGCGGAGAGGGCGTCCGGAAGGTAGGCCTGGAGCACGATGCCCGCTTCCAGGTCCTTGAACTCGGGCTTGTCCAAGATCCTGGTGAACACCGCAATGGTCATGTCCAGGTCCTTATACTCCTCCATGTCCAGGTTGATGAACTTGGCTTTCTTGCCGGGGCCGGCGAAGGAGGCAGCGCGCTCGAACAGCGGGGTGAGCTTCTCGACCACGTGCTCCACGGCCTCGTCGAACGCCCAGGCGGAGTGCGGGGCAACCGTGGAGGAGACTTTGATGGAGACGTAGTCGACGTCGGGGCGCGCCAGCAGGGTGTGCGTGCCTTCGAGCCGGCGGGAGGCCTCGTGCTCACCGAGGACAGCCTCACCGAGGAGGTTGACGTTGAGCTTGATGCCGTCTTTCCTGATCTTGGCAATGGCCGGGCCCAGCTTGGCGTCGGTGGCGTCGACGATCAGGTGGCCCACCATCTCGCGCAGGACCTTGCGGGCGATGGGGATGACCACCTGCGGCATGACCGGAGCCATGGTGCCGCCCAGCGCTACGGCGCTGCGCATGTACCAGGGCAGGAATGCCGGGACCTTGGGGGCAAGTGCGGCGAGGTTGCGGGCGGCGACGTTCAGGTCCTCGGGGCGGACAACGCCGTCCACGAAGCCAACGGTGAATTCCAGGCCGTTGGGGTCCTTCAGGACGCCTGCCAGTTGCTGGGCGGAGGAGTCCACGGGAACCTTTGATGCCTCGGTGAGCCAGTGGCGGACCAGCGCCACGGCTTCGGTTGAGAGGGCCTTGGCCTGGGGCACATCGACGTCGACGGTCCGCGGCGCGGTCCCGGTGGCGACTGCCGGTTCCATAGCAATGTGGGTCATGGTTATCCCGATCTTTCTGGGTTCAAGGAGGTCTTATCCACCAGTATGAACTTCCAGTCACATAAGATAAAGCGATCTTTCCTAAGCAATACAGGTTAGAAAACCCAAAGGATTAGCCCCGACTTGGGAACCCGTCCTAACCAGCAAAAGGCAGCCTCGCCAGCCGCCCTCCCCGCCTCTCTCGTCCCCTACCCTCCCCTGCCCCGCCCGCCCCAGCAGGACGCTCTCTCACTTAACGTCGTTTTCCTGGCGACGCTCTCTCACTTAACGCCGGAAAAACAGGGACGCTCTCTCCCTTTCCTCAGGAAAGGGAGAGAGCGTCCCGTAAAAACCCGCATTAAGTGAGAGAGCGTCGCAAGGGGGCGAGGGTCAGCCGATGGGCCGGTGCATCTCCACGATTTCTTCGTGCCGCGGGCTGTTGGGGTTCATCAGCGAATTCTTCTTGCCATAGAAGAAGTAGATCGCCAGGCCCACCACCAGCCAGATGCCGAACCGCAGCCAGGTCTCCCAGTGCAGCTGGAACATCAGGAAGGCTGAAGCAAGCACGCCGAAGGCCGGGACCAGGGGCATGAAGGGCAGGCGGAAAGCGCGGGGGGCGTCAGGCTTCTTGTAACGGAAGATGATGACGGCCAGGCAGACGACGACGAACGCGGCCAGGATGCCGATGTTGGTCAGGTCGGCAACTGCCTTGATCGGGAACACGCCCGCCAGGAGTGCGGAGGCGATGCCCGCGATCCAGGTCACGCGCTGCGGCGTGCCGTGACGGTCGGTCTTGGAGAACCAGCCAGGCAGCAGCCCGTCGCGGCTCATTGAGAACCATACGCGGGTAACACCGAGCAGGAACGTCAGCATCACCGTGAGGATGGACAGCACCGCGAATACCGAAATGATGGTGGCAATGATCGGCAGCCCCACGCCGGTGAAGGCTGACGCGAAGCCGGCCTTGGGGTCGATGTCCTTGTAGTTCTGCATGCCCGTGAGGACCAGGGTGGCTGCCACATAAAGCAGCATGGCGATGATGAGCGACAGGATGATCGCCTTGGGCATGTGCTTCTTGCCGTCGGTGGCTTCCTCCGCGGCGGTACTCATGGCGTCGTAGCCGAATACCGCGAAGAACACGGTGGCGGAACCGGCAAGAACCGGGCCGAAGCCGGACGGCATGAACGGGTTGTAGTTGTTGGTGTCGATGTAGAAGACGCCCAGCCCGATGATGAACAGGATCAGGATGACTTTGATGGCAACGGCCACCAGTTCGAACCGGCCGAACGCCTTGGTTCCGCGGGACAGGATCCAGGTCACGATCAGGCAGACCACGATGGCCGGAATGTTGACGATGCCACCCTTGCCTTCATCCGGGGTGGAAGTCATCCAGACCGGCATATGGATGCCGATTCCGGAGAGGAAGGCATCAAAGTAGCCCGAGATGCCAATGGCCACGACGGCCACGATCGCGATGTATTCCAGCAAGAGGTCCCAGCCGATGAACCAGCCGATCACCTCACCCAGCGCCACGTAGCCGTAGGTGTAGGCCGACCCGGCGCGCGGAATCATGCCCGCGAATTCTGCGTAGGAAAGCGCTGCCGCCGCCGAAGCAAGGCCAGCGATCAGGAACGAAATCAGCACCGCGGGCCCCACCCCGGGTGCGGTTTCGCTGCCGGCGGCCACCAACCCCGCGAGGGAGAAGATGCCGACGCCGATAATGCCGCCTACGCCGATCGCCGTAAGCTGCCAAAGCCCGAGTGACTTAAAGAGGCCACTATGTTTGTTCTCTTCTTCAATGTCGTCAATCGGCTTGCGCCGCATGATCGACTGGGTCATGTCTCTAGTGCTCATCAGGAACTCCTGCTTGGGGTGCTGCCCCGCCACGGCGCGCGAAATAATCGCTTGTGACGGGGGTAACTCGGTCCCAACAGTATGCAAGCGGGCTTGCATTAGATAAAGTGACTACTTCTAACCTATATTCATTAGTTTCGGTAAGGATTTCCTTATGCTTGACGTCCGCCGGCTCCGCCTGCTCCGGGAGTTGAGCATCCGGGGGACCCTCGCGGAGGTGGCAGACGCACTCCAGTACAGCCCGTCGTCGGTCTCCCAACAGCTTGCCCTGCTGGAGAAGGAAGTGGGGGTTGAACTGCTGCGCAAGACCGGGCGGCGGGTGCAGCTCACCCCGCAGGCGGAGGTCCTGGTGGCCCACACCGCGCAGCTGCTGGAGACCATGGAACAGGCCGAGGCGGACCTGGCGGCGTCCCTGACCACGGTGACCGGAACCGTCAGGATCGCGGTCTTCCAGTCTGCGGCGCTGGCGCTCATGCCCGAGACCCTTACTCGCATGGCCGGCGCGTATCCCGAGGTTCGCATCGAGATGATCCAGCGCGAGCCGGAAACGGCGCTGCATGAAACGTGGGCGCGCGACTTCGACCTGGTCATCGCCGAGCAGTACCCCGGCCATGCCGCGCCGCGCTATCCGGAGCTGGACCGGGTGAAGCTCACCACCGATGCCATCCGGCTCGCCGTTCCCCCCGCGTCCGACGGCGGCGCCGCCATCTCCTCGATCGAGGACACCGCGCAGCTCGCCTGGGTCATGGAACCGCGGGGTGCGGCGTCCCGCCACTGGGCCGAGCAGGCCTGCCGGAGCGCGGGGTTCGAGCCCGACGTGAGGTATGAGACCGCGGACCTCCAGGCCCAGATCCGGCTCATCGAGTCCGGCAATGCAGTGGCACTCATGCCGGATCTGGTGTGGACGGGGCGCGGCACCACCGCCCGGCTCCTTGACCTGCCGGGCAAGCCGCACCGCACCGTGTTCACCTCCGTCCGCCGCTCCAGCGCGCAGCGGCCTGCGATCCTCGCCGCGCGGGAGACCCTCGCTGCCACCGCAGCGGCCGTGGCACAGCACGACGGCGGGTGACTGGCCGCCGTCGGACGCGTCCTTCCAAAAGTGGCAGCGCCTGGCGTCACTGTTCCCTGCATCACTGCGCCGGCGGTTCCCCGGCGCTAGACTGAAGCCGTTATGAATCGAACAATGTTCAAGTCCAAAATCCACCGGGCCACCGTCACGCACGCCGACCTGCACTACGTAGGTTCGGTCACAGTTGACCTGGACCTGCTTGAGGCCGCCGACATCCTTCCCGGCGAGCTCGTGTCCATTGTGGACGTGACCAACGGTTCACGGCTTGAGACCTACACCATCGCCGGCGAGCGCGGTTCCGGCGTAATCGGCATCAACGGTGCAGCGGCGCACCTGATGCACGAGAACGACATTGTCATCCTGATTACCTACGCCGAAATGACCACCGAAGAGGCCAAGGCCTATGAACCGCGGGTGGTCCACGTGGACGAAAACAACCGGATAATCCAGCTCGGCAACGACCCCGCAGAGGGCCTCACCCCGGGGATGATGCGGCCCCCTTTCGCGCTTAACAACGCCACCGTCTAACCGGAGCGTGGGTTCCGGTATTCCAATCCCCCGTGCCCGGCGGGCCGGTTCCCTGCGGACTGTCCTTTGCTAGGGGTACTCGCCGGATTTTTCGTGGTCTGGTGCATCATCCTGGTGGGCTGGTTCGTGGGCCGGCAGAAGATCCTGGGCGAGAATGCCCGGCAGGTCCTCAGCTCCCTCACCTTCTTTGTAGCCAGCCCAGCCCTGCTTTTCGAAACGCTCAGCAAGGCCCGCCTCGCAGAGGTTTTCGCGGCGCCACTGCTGGTTGCGGCGGTATCGGCCGTGGCCACCGCCGCGATCTTCTTCGCCATCGCCAAGTTCTGGCTCAAACGCTCGCTGCCCGAGTCCCTGATGTCCTCCATGGCGGCCTCACTGGTGAACTCCGCCAACCTGGGCATCCCGATTGCGGTGTACGTCCTGGGTGACGCGAGCTACGTGGCGCCGCTGCTCATTTTCCAGCTCGCTTTCTTCACGCCGCTGTTCCTGATGCTGCTGGATTCAAGCACGAGCTCCCACCGCACCACGCCCCTGAATTTCATCGTGATGATCCTGCGGAATCCCATGATCGTGGGTTCGGCCCTGGGCCTGACCGTGGCCGGGACCGGCTGGCAGGTCCCGCAGCTGGTGATGGAGCCCATCCACCTGATCGGCGGTGCGGCGATTCCGGCCATGCTGATCGCTTTTGGCATGAGCCTGAACGGTACCCGCCCGCTCCAGGCCTCGGAGTGCCGGCGCCTCGACACGCTGCTGGCCAGCGGCTTCAAGCTGGCCGTCCAGCCCGCGCTTGCCTATTTGTTTGCCCGGTTCGCGCTGGGGCTTGAGGGCCATGTCCTGTTTGCCGTGGTGGTGACCGCCGCCCTGCCCACCGCGCAGAATGTCTTTGTGGCTGCCAGCCGCTACAAGACCGGACTCACCGTGGCCAAGGACACCGTGCTGATTACCACTGTTGTGGCCGTGCCGGCGATGATCGGCGTGGCACTGCTGCTGACCTGACCCGAGCCTGGAGGGCTGATGAGTACTGTTCTGGACACCGTGGTGATCGGCGGCGGCGCCATGGGCTCGGCCGCCGCGTGGGCGCTGTCCCGCCGCGGCCGGCATGTGACTTTGGTGGAGCAGTTCGGGCCGGGCCACAAGATCGGGGCCTCGCACGGCACCACCCGCAACCTGAACCCGGGTTACCACCGGCCCGAATACGTGGCCATGCTGGCCGAGGGGCTTGCCCTGTGGGATGAGCTTGAGCAGGAAAGCGGTGAGACGCTGCTGGCACGGACGGGGGTTGTGAACCACGGCCCGGACCCCCGGCTGCCGGACACCGCCGAGGCACTGTCCCAGGCGGGCATCCGGGCGAAACTCCTGACCCCGGCCGAGGCTGGGGAGCGCTGGCGCGGCATCCGTTTCGACCAGCAGGCACTGCATATGCCCGACGGCGGCCAGCTCAACCCCGAAGCGGCGCTTCCTGCGTTCCAGCGGCTTGCCGCAACCCGCGGCGCCGAGATCCGGCACCACACCAAGGTGGTGGACCTCCAGGTAATGGACGACGGCGTCCGGCTGGTTTTGGAATCCGGCGGCGGCACCGAGGTGGTCACCGCGGCCCAGGTAGTTGTCACAGCGGGCGGCTGGACGGAAAAACTCCTGGGCGGCGCGGCCACCAGCAGCCCCGGGGCAGGGCTGCGGATCCCAAAGCTCAGGGTGACCCAGGAGCAGCCGGCCCACTTCCGCGTTGCGGACACAGGCGCGGTGTGGCCCGGCTTCAACCACTACCCGGGCGGCGGGGTGGACTACAGGAATTGGTACTCCCCCGTCTATGGGATGCAGACGCCCGGCGAAGGGATCAAGGCCGGCTGGCACGGCGTGGGCCCGCTGGTGGACCCGGACCGGCGCACCTTCCAGCCCGAACCATTGCAGCTCGCGGCCCTGCAGGATTATGCCCGGACGTGGCTGCCCGGCGTGGACGCCGATGCGTTCGAGCCCATCAGCTGCACCTACACCACCACCCCGGACGAGGACTTTATCCTGGACCGGATCGGCCCTGTGGTGATCGGCGCCGGGTTCTCCGGGCACGGATTCAAGTTCACTCCCGTGATCGGCCGGATCCTCGCCGACCTCGCCACTGGCACGCGGCCGGCCCCGGAAATCTTCCGCGCGTCGCGGTAGGCGCCACAGCCCGCACACCCACCAACTCAACTAGGTAGCGCCAAGTGTCGTTTTGGACCCCCAAAACGACACTTGGCGCTACCTAGTTGGGAGGCCCGGTCAACGGGAAGTGTCCTCCGCCTCGGTGAGGGCCGGCTCTTCCGCCGCGCCGCCGTCGTCATCCTTTCCAGAAACGTCCGTTCCGGAGGCGCCCGCCTTCACCGCGGGCATCACCAGCACGGCTGCCACGGTGAGGATGCCGCCCACCAGCGCCGCAAGGAACACGGCACCGGACGCGGCCACCACGGGTGCCGCACCGTCCCCGGCTGTGTTGGCGTAGACCGCGTTGGCCACGGCGCCGAAGACGGCCACGCCCAGCGCGCTCCCGATGGACCGCGCGAACATGTTGGTGCTGGTGACCACGCCGCGCTCGTTCCAGGAGACGCTGGACTGCGCAGAGATCAGGGTGGGGGTGGCCACCAGTCCCAGGCCGAGCCCCACCACGAAGCAGCTGGCGGCCACCAATGCCACGTTGGGTGTGGCTGCCGTGAGGGCCAGGACCAGGAGTCCCGCCACGGTGATGGAGATGCCGATCATTGCGGTGGCCTTGAACCCGATCCGCAGGTAGAACCGGCCGGCCTGCGAGGCGCTGATGGGCCAGCCGAGGGTCAGTGCTGCGAGGGCAAGGCCGGCCACAAGGGGCGAGGTGTCCAGCGCCCCCTCCAGGAACGTTGGCACATAGGAGGTCAGCCCGATCATCACTGCCCCGACCCCGAAGGACACCAGCGCCGTGGTGCCAAGGAGCCGCCGCGAAACCACCCAGGACGGCAGGACCGGCTCGGCTGCACGCCGCTCCACCATCAAGAACACGGCCAGCAGCAACGCGCCCACAACAAAGATGCCGATGCTGACCGGGGAATTCCCTGCCCACCCCTGGCCGCCCTGGAGGGCGCCCAGGATCAGCAGGCCAAGGGACACGGCCAACAGGGCCGCCCCGGCGTAGTCCACCCGGTGCCTGGCACGCTCAACATTTTCATGCAGGGTCCGGAGCAGCATCCACCCGGCCAGCAGGCACAGCGGAATGTTGACCAGGAAGATCCCGCGCCAGATCCCCAGCGAGGAGAACACCCCGCCAAGGCTCGGGCCCACCACGGAGGAAACAGCCCAGACGCTGGCCAGGTAGCCCTGGACCTTGGCCCGTTCCTCCAGTGAGTAAATGTCCCCGGCGATGGTGATGGACACCGGCAGCACGGCCCCGGCACCGAGCCCCTGCAGCGCCCGGAACGCGATCAGCGTAGGCATGCTCCAGGCGATTCCGCAGAGGACGGACCCGAGCAGGAACAGCCCGATGCCCGCCAGGATGATGGGCTTGCGGCCCAGCATGTCGGACAGTTTGCCGTAGATGGGCACCGAGACGGCCTGGGCCAGCAGGTACGCCGAAAACAGCCAAGGGAATGACTCGAACCCGCCCACATCCCGGACGATCGACGGGACGGCCGTGGCCACGATGGTGGAATCGATGGCCACCAGCCCGGTGGACAGCATCAGGGCGATGAGAATGGGGCCCCGCTCAGAACGGAAACCCACTCCTTGGGCTCGGGCGGTCTTCATGCGTCTCGTTTCGGTCTGTGGGCCCCTGCTACCTCCACTCTAGGTACCCACGACTGGCGGCAACTATCTACCTCCTTCCCTGGTGTTCGTCCAGGAGACGCGCGCAGCGGATGAAGCCGAGGTGTGAATACGCCTGCGGATGGTTCCCTAAGTGGGTCTCCGTACCGGGGTCGTACTCCTCCGGGAGCAGCCCGGTGGGACCGAAAAGGTTCACCAGTTGGTCGAACAGGTCCCAGGCCTCGTCGATCCGCCCAACGGCCACATAGGCTTCGATCAGCCAAGTGGTGCAGATGTGGAACCCGCCCTCCAGGCCCGGCAGCCCGTCGTCGTACCGGTACCGGAAGACGGTGGGACCCACCCGAAGTTCCCGCTCCACCGCGGTGACGGTGTCCAGGAAGCGCTGGTCCGTGACGTCCAGAAGGCCGGAGAGGCCGATGTGCAGGACGGCGGCATCGAGGTCCGGGCTGTCGTAGGCCACGGTGTAGGACTTCGCCGACTCGTCCCAGCCCTCGCGCAGCACCTCCTCACGGATGGTGCCTGCCATGCGTGCCCAGGCAGGATCCGGTTCCCTGCCGTGGCGGTCAGCCGTCCGGAGCGCCCGGTCCAGGGTCACCCAACACATCACTTTCGAGTAGACATGGTGGCGCGCTGCCCGACGGGCCTCCCAGATGCCGTGGTCCGGCTCGTGCCAGCGTGCCAAAACGGCTGAGGCCATCTGCACCATCAGCTCCCAATGGTCATCGGCGAGCGCGCCCTCCCGTTCACTCAGGGCATGGATCAGTTCGGCAACCGGGCCAAAAACGTCCAGCTGGACCTGGTGGTCCGCGGCGTTGCCGATCCTGACCGGGCGGGAGCCGGCGTAGCCGGGAAGGCTGTCGACGACGGCCTCCGTGGAGAGCGGGGCGCCCGTCACCGAGTACAGGGGGTGCAGCCATTCGGGGCCGGGTGCGTGTTCGAGGATCCGGCCCAGCCACTCCAGGAACCCGGCGGCCTCCGCCGTGGATCCGAGGTCCACCAGCGCATTGACCGTCATGGACCCGTCCCGCAGCCAGCAGTACCGGTAGTCCCAGTTCCTTGTCCCGCCGATTCCCTCAGGCAGCGAGGTGGTGGGGGCCGCGAGGACGGCACCCGTGGGCTCATGCACCAGGGCGCGGAGCACCAGGGCAGACCGCCGCACCAGGGAGGGTTTGACGGAGGGCAGGACAAGCCGCTGCACCCACTGGCGGGCGTGCAGGGCCACCCCGGCCCGCCGTTCCGTCTCCCCGCCGGGGTCCGCGGGCTGCGGTTCGGTATCGCCGCAGCGCAGGTTGAGCACGACGGGCCCGTCCTGCAGGTTCACCGCCGCGGTGGCCGTGGCATGGCGCCCGTCCGAAGTGATGCTGAAGGTGACGCCCGGCGCGAACAGGATGATGGGTTCCGAGGTTCCCACCACATGCAGTTCCCCGCCGCGGGCCTCCATGCTGAACGGGGCGTTGGCGTAGTCCGGCCGCGGCGCAAAGGTGATCCTCGCGGCCCCATGGCCGGTGAGCACCCGGACCAGGCTGGTAATGCCGTCCGGCGCAGGCTCCAGGTAATCGGTAACGGTGACATCCGCCCACCGGGTTTCCACAATCATGGTGCTGTCCACGTAACGCTGCCCCAGCACCTGGGAGGCTTTGACCGGCTCCACGGAGAAGTGCCCGGCCGCGTCACCGCCCAGGATGTGGGCGAACAGGGATCCGGAGTCCGGCAGCGGGTGGCTCATCCAGCAGACCTTCGCGTCCGGCGTCAGCAGCGCGGTGGAGGACCCGTTCCCGAGCATCGTGTGCCGTTCAAGGCCCACCGCGTCCTCGCCGAACAGCCAGGCCCGCCGCAGTTCGAAGAGGAGTGCCAGGACGCGGGCGAAGGCTTCCGGGTCGCGGACGCGGTGGGCGGCAGCGGTGGCCCCCGGTCCTACCTTGAGGCCGAGGTCCGGCCCGCGCAGGGTGGCGATGGCCAGTTCGTCGCTGTGGGCGTCCCCGGCGAACATCGCCGCGCTGGCTCCGAGCCGGGACCGGAGGGCCTCCAGCGCCTCGGCCTTGGATGGTTCCACCACGGACAGGTCCAGCACGGAGCCGTCCACGATGAAGAACAGCCCGTGGGCGCGGGCAATCTCCCGGGCTGTTTCCGTCACGGACTCCACCACCTCCGGCGGTGCCGGCCGGGTGTGGACGGAAACCGCTACCGGTTTGCGTTCAATCCAGATGCCCTTCTGGAACCCCACGGCCTCGTTGAGCGCTGCATTCACCTTCTGCAGGACGGATTCGGTGGCCAGGGTCTGCGCGTGCGCGAAACCCATGTCCGATTCAGCCCCGTGGGAGCCGATCAGGTGCACCTCCACCGGCAGCCGTGATACCGCCGCCAGGTCACGGAGCGAGCGGCCCGAAATGATCGCCGCGTGGGTGTTGGGCAGGGCAGCCAAAGCCCGCAGGGCAATGGCCGCACTGCCCAAGGGGAGGATCTCGGTGGAGATGCCTTCGGCGTCGCACAGGGTCCCGCCGTAGTTGCAGGCCACCAGCAGGCCCGGAACGCGTGCCAGCACCTTGAGTTCGGCCAGGAGCGCAGGAGTGAGGCCGTTGTCCGCCGCATCCGACTGGATGAAGGCCCGGAGCATGTCCAGCGGGAGGGAGCGGGTGAGCAGTGCAGAGTCCGCCACGCTTTGGTTTAACGGCGTTGGCATCCAGGTACCCCTTTGAAGCCGAACCAGGCCGGGACTTCAGCCGCTGGATCGCCAGCGGACTACCGGTTGGTGCCCCTCCCGGGAATCCCAGTAATTCCCGAGGGGGCAGCTTCCATGGTCAGCCCCGGCAGTTTCCCCCGAAAGTCCCTTTCATTGCGTATGTGTAAAAGTCCGACGGCGGGACCGCGCCGGTCTCACGCAGGGCAGCCTCTTGCACCACGACGGCGGCGCCCGCCGCGCGAAAGCGGAGAACCCGTCGTCGTGCTTTCCCAAAAGGGTGCCGGGCTGACGAACGGACGCCCGGCGGGTGCCGGGCGTGACGCAGCTCGGAAGTGGGCACCCGGAAACTACACCTGGACCAGCCCGGCAGCCTCGGCGAGGAGCTCCACCGACCGCAGCCGCGCCTCGGTTCCGGTGCTCTGGTGGGCAACAATCAGTTCGTCGGCGTCGGCGTGCCGGCCAAAGCTGTCCAAGTAGTCGATGACAACGTCGGGCGTGCCCACCGCGGAGTAGGTCATCATCTGGGAGACGTGCTGGCCCTGCGGGGAGTCGAGGATCATGTCCGCTTCGTCGTCGGTGAACTCGCGCCCCCCGCCGAAGAACAGGGACACGCGGGCGCGCTTCGTGGCCTGCATCATGGCCTGCGCCTCCGAGGCGGAATCCGCGGCGATCACGTTGACGCCGGCAATAACGTGCGGTGCCTCCAGCTGCGCCGAGGGCTTGAACTCGCGGCGGTACAGGGCCACCGCATCCTGCAGCGCGTTCGGCGCAAAGTGGGAGGCAAAGGCGTACGGCAACCCGAGCTGGGCAGCAAGGCGGGCGCCGAACAAGGAGGATCCGAGGATGTAGAGCGGGACGTTGGTGCCCTTGCCGGGGGTGGCCTCAACCCCCTGGATCCGGGTAGGGCCGGTGAGGTAGCCCTGCAGTTCCAGGACATCCTGGGGGAAGCTGTCCGCTGACATGGGGTCCCGCCGCAGCGCGCGCATGGTGTTCTGGTCGCTACCGGGGGCGCGGCCCAGGCCAAGGTCGATCCGGCCCGGGTGCAGGGTTTCCAGGGTGCCGAACTGCTCCGCGATGGTCAGTGGCGAGTGGTTCGGCAGCATGACGCCGCCGGCACCGAGGCGAATGCTTTCCGTCTGCGCGGCCACGTGGGCGATGAGGACGCTGGTGGCCGACGAGGCGATGGAGGACATGTTGTGGTGCTCCGCGTACCAGACGCGCCGGTAGCCGAGCTTCTCGGCGCTCTGCGCCATGGCCACGCTGCCCGCGAAGCTCTCCGCCGCCGTCTGGCCCTTGCCAATGGTTGCCAGGTCAAGGATGGAGAGGGGAAGAGTCACGGTAGGTGCCGGCCTTTCAGGAACGTTTTGGAGGGAGGCACCCGCAGGATCGTGGCGGGCACGCAAAGCATAACGACGGCGGCCCCCGGCTTATTTCTGTGACTTGCGGAATACTCAGCAAACTTATGATGTTGCCGCCCCTATGAGCCTAGAGACAACGAACCAGCTGGAACTGTCAGAAACGATCGACCTGAAGGACCTGGGAACCGTGCACCGGCTTGGCTTCGGTGCCATGCGCATCGTGGGTGACGGCGTCTGGGGTGAGCCCGCGGACCGCCGCGCCGCCGTGGAGGTGGTGCGCCGCGCCGTCGAACTCGGCGTGGACTTCATCGACACCGCAGATTCCTACGGCCCCAACATCAGCGAGGAAATCCTGGCCGAAGCGCTGTACCCGTACAAGGACGGGCTGAAGATCGCCACGAAAGTGGGCTTCACCCGCACAGGTCCCAACAAGTGGATCCCGGTGGGCCGCCCGGAGTACCTGCGCCAGCAGGCCGAGCTGAGCCTGCGGAAACTCAAGGTGGACACCCTGGACCTGCTGCAGCTGCACCGGATCGACCCCAAGGTGGACGCCGAGGAGCAGTTCGGCGTGCTCCGTGAACTCCAGGACGAGGGGAAGGTCCGGGCATTGGGCCTCTCGCAGGTCAGCGTGGCGGAGCTTGAGGCTGCCGGGAAGCACTTCACCGTTTCCACTGTCCAGAACCGGTACAACCTGACGGACCGGAGCTCCGAGGACGTCCTGCGGTACTCGGAGGAGAACGGCATCGGTTTCATTCCGTGGGCTCCCATTTCCGCGGGCGAGCTGGCCCAGCCGGGCGGGCCATTGGATGAGGCGGCCAAGCGTTTGGGCGCCACCACTTCCCAGGTTGCACTGGCCTGGCTGCTGCGCCGCTCCCCCGTGATGATGCCCATTCCCGGCACCGGGTCGGTGAAGCACCTGGAAGAAAACATGGCCGCGGCCGGCATCACCCTGGACCAGGACACCTACGCTGAACTTGAAGCAGCGGGCGAGTAGAAAATTACAGACAGGAGCAAAATCATGGCAAACATCCTGATGGTTGTATCCGCAGCCGATTCCCTCACCATGAAGGACGGCAGCAAGCACCCCACCGGCTACTGGGCAGAGGAACTGGTGGTGGCACACCAGACCCTGGTGGACGCCGGCCACACCGTCCACATCGCCACCCCCGGCGGCGCGAAGCCCACCGTGGACCAGGTCAGCCTGGCCGCTGAGTCGACCGGCGGCGAGGACCGGGCGAAAGCTTTCCGGGACTACCTCGCGTCGATCGACGGCGAGCTCTCGCGCCCGCTGGTGCTGGCCGACGTCGACCCTTCCGGTTATGACGCCGTGGTGATGCCGGGCGGGCACGGCCCCATGGCCGACCTGTACCAGGACGCCGACCTCGGCCGGCTCCTGGCGGCGGCGGACAGGGACGGCAAGGTCATCGCGCCATTCTGCCACGGCCCCGCCGGGCTGCTCAGTGCAACGGACGACGACGGCGCGTTCGTCTTCGCGGGACGTCGCCTCACAGTGTTCACCAATGAGGAAGAGCTGGGCGGCGGCACGGGCGAGAACACGCCGTGGCTGGTGGAGGACGCGCTGAGGGACAAGGGTGCGGTGATCGAAAATGCTGCCGCCTGGACGTCCAACGTGGTCCGGGACGGCAACCTGATCACCGGCCAGAACCCTCAGTCCAGCGAGGACGTGGCCAAGGAAGTCATCAAGGCTCTGGGCTAGTTCTCAACCGCGACAGAGAAGGGGCCCGATCTGGTGACCGGGCCCCTTCTCTGCGGCGCACGTCCTTGGGAGCCACCGCTGTAAGCGCTACTTCAGCTTGAAGTTGGCGCTGATGGAGGAGCCGTCCTTTGCTGTCATTGTGAGCTGGTAGCAGCTCCCGGGGCTCGTGGGCGTCTTCCAGTTGTAAATGAACTGGCCGGCGAGGGCGTCATACCGGAGGTAGGTGCTGCCCGTGGCCGTCACTTCGATGTCATCGACATGCAGGAGCGAGCACTGGATCGGGGACGCCTTGAGGCTGTCCACGGCACTGACATCCGTCAACTCCCGGTCGCCCGCGAAGATCTCGAACTTGACCGGCACCGTGCTGCCGCCCTTGACCGTGTTCAGGACACCGCCCATGTCGATCGGCTGGTAGAAGCCCTTCAGGGTCCAGGCATTGACTTGGTAGGAGTGGGTAATGGTGGTGGTGTTGCCGGCGCGGTCGGTAGCCGTGGCTGTGAGGGTGTACTTCCCCACTGCAGTGCCATATCCCGTCACCTCGCACGATCCACGGACGCCGGACAGCGAATCCGTGGCTGTGCAGGTCGGCTGCGCCGGCGTCGATCCGTAGTAGCCGTCCGCGATGACCGAATCGAAGGTCACCGTCGGGGCCGTCTTGTCGATCTTGAGCACAGTAGAGGCTTCACCAGCAGCGCGGACGTTGCCGGCAAGGTCCTTGAACTCAGGGCTGAGGACCTTCACGAATTCGCCTGCACCGGACGACGTCACTTTCTTCGTGCCTTCAACAGGTCCCGAGACGAGGTCGGTGGCGCCGAAGGTGACCTCAACATCCGTGTTGTACCAGCCGTCGCCGTTGGCTGCCGGGCTCGTGCCCACGTAACCGACCGTCGGTGCGGTCTGGTCAATCTTGAATGATTTGACGGTAGCCCCGGCAGGGGTGATGTTGCCCGCGTTGTCTACGAATAGGGGGCTGGGGACCTTGACTTCAGGTCCCTCCCCGCTGGAGTACACCGTCTGCGAAGACGTCAGGAGTCCTGACGTCGCATCCGTTGCCGTAAAGCGGGCCCCGACGTCGGTCACGTACCAGTTATTCTCGCCCAAGGTGCCCGAGGCCACTCCGTCGTAGCCAACAGACGGTGCCGTCTTGTCGATCTTGAAGGACTGGGAAGCGGCGCCGGCAGGCGTGGTGTTGCCGGCGTTATCCGAGAAAGCAGGACTTTGGACCATCACGGCTTCGCCTTCCCCCGACGAGGTAACCGTCTGCGTTGAGCTGAGCGGGCCGGAGGTGAGATCCGTTGCCTTGAAGCTGGCCCGGACATCGGAGACGTACCACCCGCCAAAGCCGAGGGTACCGGCCTCTGTGTCGTAGCTGACGCTCGGCGCCGTCTTGTCGATCTTGAACGACCGGGAAATGGTTCCGTCGGGCACGGTATTGCCCGCGTTGTCGGTGAACGCAGGGCTCAAGACTCTTACGTCGGCACCCTCGCCGCTGGAGGACACCTCCTGGGAAGAACTGGCCAGTCCCGACGTCTCATCCGTTGCCAGGAAGCGGGCCAGGACATCGGAGGTGTACCAGTTGTCGTTGCCGGCCGTTCCTGTCGCGTCGGCGTAGCTCACCGTCGGCGCCGTGCCATCTTTTTTGAGGTTGACGGTGACCGTCTCTGAGGTTCCTCCGCTGCTCGTTCCGGTACAGCTGAAGTCCTCCGCGATCTGGTCCGCGGTGATGTTCTGGTCCAGACAGCCCGTCAGCTTCAGGGTGCTTGACGAGTCGCCCTCAGTTACTGTCCAATCCAGCGCGACAGCGCTCCTATACCAGTCATTTGAGCCGTCCGGCGTGGTGGGAGAAAGAGTGTAGGAGATCCTGGGAGGTGTCCCGTCGGTGATCCCGTACGTGATGGAGCTAGTCTCGGTCAGGCCACCTTTGTCCGTGTAGCTGCAAGACGCTGTCTGGGTCCCGATGCCGTTGCCGGCATCCGGCCCTGATAGGGCCCCGAGCGTGGCATCGAACGAACTGGCACCATCTTCCTTGTCGGTAACATCACAGACAGCGGTGGGAACGAACCCCTTCGGGTACAAGCTGCCAGGCTTTACGCCGGTGATGTTGACGGTGGGTGCAGTATTGGAAGGGGCTGGAGCCACCACCGTCACGCCGAAATTGACCGGCGTCACGTCGTAGGGTTCGCCGGTGGTGTTTGTCCCGGGCAGGGCAACGATGCTGGTGGTACCAAGTCCCTTGGGTGTAACGGTGACAGTGGTCTCCGCACCACAGCTCCCGAAGGTTGCACTGGCTGGAGATACTGTTGCCACAGCCGGATTGCTGGATACCAGACTGAGGCTGATCTGTTGCGAGCCCTGGATCGTGCAGCCGCTCGTACCGTAATCGGGCAGTTTGACGACGTACAGCTGGGTTGTGCCGTTTGAACCACCGAGGTTCAACGTCATGGACTCTGCGACGGTGTCCACCGTGGTATCCAGCCTGTTAGCGATCGCGTCTGCGTAAGCCACGCCGCCTCCTGCCAGCACCAGCCCCGCAGCCGCAACCACCGCGGCGGCCCGGGTACCCGACCGCCTCCGCAGGCTCCTATCCCCAGCCCTAGTTGTCCCACTTGGCGAATTCATCATGTGCGTCTCCCTAAGACCATGTGCCCACCGCGGGCGCAACGTACTTCAACGTACGGGCTGATGCTGGATCAGCACACGCGTAATCGCACACCTGTCTTTGCTCCTTAAGTACTCGTTTTCCGAAGCGCCTATTGACCGGCACTACTTGGTTTCTCACTCCCGGATGGATCCGAATGTGACCGCCCCGGTCCTCGCGTGAACCGTCGTTACGCCCTGTATCCCAGCGTTTCAGCGTCTTTGATTCCCCTCCTCGGGCTGCCGGATAGTTGCTGCAACGAGCACTCTCCGATGCATCCTCTACCCCCTCCAAGGAGGAAAAATGGCCGCTACCAAGGCGAAACCGGCTGCTGCCCTGGCCCTCACCGTCACCGCGATGCTGGGGCTGGCAGCCTGCGCCGATCCGGGCGCGACGGCGGCGACAGCACCGACGTCGAAATCCACCACCACCGCAGCAGGCAAGACCTTTAACCTGTCCCCGCAGCAGGACCGCTTCAAGGTTTCCGTGGACGCCGCTGCCGCTGCGCTGGTCCCCGAGGCCATCAAGGCGGACGGCAAGCTGACCGTGGTGACCACCGGCAACACGGCTCCGCTCAGCCTGTTCGCCACGGACAACAAGACGCTGATCGGCAACGAGGTGGACATCGCCTACGCCGTGGGCGAGACCCTTGGGCTTGAAGTCGAGGTCCTTCCGGTGGCGTGGGCGGACTGGCCGCTGGGGATCGAGTCGGCCAAGTACGAGGCCGTACTCTCGAACGTCACCGTCACCGAGGCGCGCAAGGAAAAGTTCGACTTCGCCACCTACCGGAACGACCTGCTGGGCTTCTATGCGAAGAGCGATTCGGACATTGGCGAAATCCGGGAAGCCAAGGATGTTTCCGGCAAGCGCGTCATCGTCGGCTCCGGCACCAACCAGGAAGCCATCCTGGTGCGCTGGGACGAGGAGAACAAGAAGAACGGCCTGAAGCCGGTCGAGTTCCAGTATTACGACGACGACTCGGCCTCCACGCTGGCCCTTCAGTCCGGCCGCGCGGACCTTACGTTCGGACCCAACGCGGGTGCCGCCTACAAGGCAGCCCAGGACGGCAAGAGCAAGCAGGTGGGCACCCTCAACGGCGGCTGGCCGCTGACGGCCGAGATCGCCTTCACCACCAAGAAGGACAACGGCCTCGCGGCGGCTGCCCAGGCAGCACTGAACGAGCTGATTGAGAACGGCACGTACGTCAAAATCCTGGACCGCTGGGGCCTGGCTTCGGAGGCCATCCAGAAGTCCGAACTGAACCCGGCAGGCCTGCCCAAGAAGTAAGGGACCTGCCGACGAATGAATCCCCGCCCTGCTCACCGCAGGGCGGGGATTCTTCGTTCAGTCCCTCGTGATGCCGGCTGCCGGGGCTCTCACCAGGCAGGCAGTGCCGGCACCGGGCCGTCCGCCTCGATATGTTCGGCATCTCCTCGCGCCAGCCACTGGAGAAGCCCTTCGCGGTCGGATACAACCCGGAGGCCGCCGTCGCCGATGGTCCATTCGTCCCGCTCTTCAGTCACGAGCGTCATTCCCGGAGCACCCTGGGCACGCAATGAACGCACCGCTGCTTCCAGGGCGTCCAACAGCGAGTCCGGATCAGCTTCCTCAATGGTCCAGGCAGTGTCCAGGTCATGATGGCGCACCACAACCTCGGCGATGCGGATGGCCACGATGGACGTCGCCGGCAGCGGGCTGCCGTTCAAGCGAATTTCCGGGGCAACGAGCGCGCCGGCCAGCCGCTGCGCCTGCTCGGCGAAGTGGCCGGCGGAGGCCCGCAGCTCCGCCAGCAGCTCCTCCCGGGGCAACGCGGCCAGGGCGGCGATGGCCTCGGTGCGGGCTTCGGGCGAGGCGTCCAGCCGGCGTTCCTCACCCGTGACGGCGCAGTCAATGAGCTGCACCAGCGCACGGGCATTCGCAGCCACGTGTGCGATCACATGGGCCCTGGACCAGCCCCTGCACAGCGACGGGGCAGCCATCTCGTGGTCCGACAGGGACGTGGCAGTGGCAAGGAACATGTCGGTTTCGCGGCCCAAGCGGGACAGGTCTGAATGGAGGCGTGCAGGTGTGATCATGCCGTCAGCCTAACGGGGACGCCGATCAGTGTCATCTATATTTACTATTCCGCAATATTCTTCTATTGATAATAAATTTCGACAAAAAGACCCCCCGGCGGAACCCCGGGCATTTACCTCATATGTCATGGATCACATTCCTGTCAGGCTGAAAGGAACCCGGAAACGGCCGCTGGCCCAGAGTCGTGCCAGCGCATGCAATCACCCCGAGAGGACCCGGACATGACACAACCCCATGCGGTTATCGCTGAAAATCCACAAAAGGAGGCCCGCACCGCCAACTGGGTGGCCTTCATCATCTGCACCGCCCTGCTCTTTGACGGTTACGACCTGGTCATTTACGGCACCGTTCTGCCGGGCCTGCTGGCGGACCCTGGCCAGATTGGGAAGTTCGACATGGCCACCGCCGGCCTCTTGGGCTCCTGGGCCCTCATCGGCGTGCTGGTGGGCTCGCTGATCTGCGGCGCGGTGGGCGATTTCTTCGGCCGTCGCCGGCTGATGCTCCTGGGGATCGCCTGGTTCTCTGTGGGCATGTTCGTTACCGCCCTCACCACCACGGTTCCGGCCTTCGGCGCCATGCGCTTCATTACCGGCCTCGGCCTGGGCGTGGTCATCGCCAGCGCCGGTGCCACCATGGCCGAGTTCGCTCCGGCCGGCCGCCGCCAGTTCTACAACGCCATCGTCTACTCCGGCGTCCCCGCCGGCGGCGTGGTTGCTTCCATCATGGGCATCCTGTTCCACGACAGCCTCGGCTGGCGCGGCCTGTTCATCATCGGCGCGCTGCCGCTGGTAATCCTGCTGCCCATCGCCTGGCGCAAGCTCCCGGAGTCCCCGCGCTGGCTGCTGTCGCGTGGCCGCGAAGAGGAAGCACTGGCCGCCGCACAGCGCACCGGCGTTCCGCTTCTCGAAGAGCGCGTCATTCTGGACGCCGGCGCAGCGCCGCAGAAGTCGGGCTTCGCCGCGGTATTCTCCAGGCAGTTCGCACTGGCCTCGGTCCTGCTGGGCCTCATGTCCTTCTGCGGCCTCCTCCTCACGTACGGGCTCAACACCTGGCTGCCCAAGATCATGGAGGGCTACGGTTACGGCCGCACCTACTCCCTGTTCTTCCCCCTGGCCCTGAACCTCGGCGCAGTGGCCGGCGGCCTGGTCGCCTCCCGGCTGGCGGACAAGAGCGGACCGCAGCGCGTCATCGCTTCCACCTTCGCGCTGGCCACAGCGTCCCTGGTCCTGATGACCTTCAACTTCCCGTTGCCCATGCTCTTCGCCTTCATCGCCGTGGCCGGCGTGGGAACGCTGGGCACGCAGGTACTGATCTATGGATTCCAGTCCAATTACTTCACCACCAATGCCCGCGCGGCCGGCGTGGCCTGGTGTGCGAGCGTGGGCCGCCTGGGCGGCGTGCTGGGTCCGATCATCGGCGGCTGGCTGGCGGCAGCAGGCATCGGCGGTTCCACTGCCTTCTACATCTACGGCGGTGTTGCGCTCCTGGGTGCCTTGGTCACGGTCCTGGTCCCTCATCAGCGCAAGCTGGAAGCGGCCGAGCACCAGGTCGAGGAAATCGCCGGGCACCGCACCGAAGCTTCCGCGGGGCAGCCCCAGTAGCGGGTCTGCGTCAGCACGCAGCCCATACCCGGCGGCTCGCTCCGGATGTCATTGAGTCAAAAGAATGCACTAGTAAACCCATTTAGGGTTATTCTTTGAATCAATAGACGTCCAGGGCAGGCCCTTGGCATGGCGCACGGGAAGGCACCCCAGTGGACATCCGGCAACTGAACTATTTCATTGCAGTCGCGGAAGAACGGCACTTCGGCAGGGCCGCCAAACGCCTCCACATGGCACAGCCGCCCCTCTCCCAGCAGATCCGCCAGCTTGAGGAACAGCTGGGTGTCCGCCTGCTCAACCGGACCACACGGCGCGTGGACCTCACCGCCGCCGGCGAGCTCCTGCTGGACCGCGGGCGGCAGATCGTCAACGATATGGAAACCTTGAAGGCTGATGTGTACCAGGTGGGCAAGGGCGCGACGGGAGTGCTCCGGGTTGGCTTCTCGGGATCGGCCACGTATGGCGTGATGCCGCAGATCGCGCGGCTGGCAAAACAGATGCTCCCGGGCCTGTCACTGGCATTGAACGGGGAGATGCTCACCCCGTCCATGGAAGCGGGACTGCGGGACGGCACGCTGGACGCCGCACTCCTCCGCCCGCCCGTAGCCTCGCAGGAGGTCGACTACCGCGTGGTGGCCCGGGAACCGCTCGTCGTCGCGGTTCCCTCGTTCAGCGCGTTGGCCGAGGACAAGCCGGTGGCGATGCACGAACTTCAGGACCAGGACTTCATCACCTACGCGCCCGAATCCGTCCTTTACCGCATCACCTCGGACCTTTGCCGGCAGGCCGGGTTCCAGCCGCGCATCACCCAGGTGGTGGGCGAAACCTCCACCATGCTCGCCTTCGTTGCCGCGGGGGGCGGGGTGGCAGTGATGCCGTCCCGCGTCCGTGCTTTCCAGCTCGACGGCGTCGCGTACCGGGAGATCGAGAACGCACCTCCCATAGAACTCGCCGTGGCTTGGCTCCGCGGCCGCAGTTCGGCCCTGCTGCACAACTTCCTGGATGTCGTCGTGGCAGCCACCGCGCCAGGGCACGACCCGCTCCCCACCCAAGAAAGGCTTTCCGCGTCATGAAAATCGCAGCCATTGAGGCGATTCCCTACTCGATCCCGTACCGTCATCCGCTGCATTTCGCGTCCGGATCCGTCCACGAGGCGGACCACGTGCTGGTCCGCCTCACCACTGACGACGGCGTGGTGGGCATCGCGGACACCCCGCCCCGCCCCTACACCTATGGTGAGACGCAAAAGTCCATCGTCGCGGTGGTGCAGGACGTGTTCGCGCCGCAACTGATCGGCGTCGACATTTTTGACCGTGAAAAGGTGCAGGAGATTCTTTACCGCACCATCCACAACCAGACCGCCAAGGGCGCCGTGGACATCGCCCTGTGGGACGTCATTGGCAAAACCTTGGACCAGCCGGTGACGAAATTGCTGGGCGGCTACACGGACTCGCTGCGGGTCTCCCACATGCTTGGCTTCAAGCCTGCGGAAGAGCTGCTTGCCCTGGCGCTGGAGTTCCGCGAAACCTACGGCATCAGCACGTTCAAGCTCAAGACGGGCCGCCGGCCCCTCCACCTGGATATCGAAGCAGCCCGTGTGCTCCGTGAGGGCCTGGGCGAGGAAGCTGAAATTTACATGGACGCCAACCGGGGCTGGTCCGCCAACGAGGCCGCCCAGGTACTGCGCCGCACCGCCGACCTGGGCCTGCAGTTCCTGGAAGAACCGGACGACGCCCGGGAAATCCTGGGCCGCCGCCGGCTGGTGGCAAACTCCCCCATCCCCATCGCCGCGGACGAATCTGCCCCCAACCTGGGTGAGGCCGCCAAGGAAATCCTCAACGGCGGGGCCAACCTGCTTGCGGTCAAGACGGCGCGCTCCGGCTTTACCGAAGCCGCGAAGATTGTGGGGATGGCCGAAGGCATGGGCATCGACGTCTACATCGGCAACCAGATTGACACCCAGGTGGGCACCGTGGCCTCCGTCGTCTTCGGAGCCGCGTTCGCCCACACCGCCAGGCGTGCCGCGGAGCTGTCCAATTACCTGGACATGACGGACGACCTCCTGGCCGAACCCCTGCAGATCATCGAGGGGCGCATCCGCGTCCCCGAAGGCCCCGGCGTCGGGACCGCAGTGAACGAGGAAAAGCTCGAACGCTACCGCAGCGACCGCTAAGCCATCCCTTCCACGAAAGGAAAACCCGTGAAGTACCTTGTCCACATGGACGTAAACATCCCCGCAGACCTGCCCGCCGCAGAGGTGGCGGAAACCAAGGCCAAGGAGAAGGCCTACTCACAGGAACTGCAGCGCTCCGGCAAATGGCCGGAAATTTGGCGCGTGGTGGGTGAGTACGCCAACTACTCGATCTTCGACGTGGACTCCAACGACGAACTCCATGAGATCCTGCAAAACCTGCCGCTGTTCCCGTATATGGAGATCTCAGTAGTGCCGCTGGCCAAGCACCCTTCCGACGTTAAATAGAAGCCGCGTTCCGGGTCAGTCCTTGGCCCGGAACGCCGCGGCAAGCTCACTGCGGGAGCGAATCCCCATCTTCCGGAACAGCCGGGTGAGGTGGTACTGCACCGTCTTCTCCGCGAGGAACAGGGCACGCGCAGCCTCTTTATTGGTGGCGCCTCCGGCCACGAGCTCGGCCACCGCCTGCTCCTGCGCCGTCAGCTGGATGTGATGGTCGCGGGCGGCAGTCAGCACCGTGTCGGCAGGGTCGGGAAGATTTCCGACGTCGAGGCCGGTTGCCTTGAGCTCCCTGTCGCAGCGCTCCACATAGGTGGCCGCGCCCAGTGAGTCGTAGAGGTCCCGCGCCGCGCGCAGCACCGAGGACGCCAGCCGCCGCTTGCCGGCGCGGCGCATGCTCTGCCCGAAGGCGAAACTGATCCGGGCCCGCAGGTACGGCCGGTTAAGTCCCCGGAGGTGGCCCAGGGCCGCCTCGAAATGCTCCCGCGCCGCGTCAGGATCCCCCTGTGCCGCCAGCAGCCGACCCCGCGCCCACGCCATCCGCGCCATGTCGGACGGAACTTCGCGCTCACGCCGCAGCCCCTCAAAGGACGTCAGGAACTGGTCCGCGGTGTCCAGCTGGTCCGTCATCACCAGGGCGTTGATGTAGGTGTCCTGCCAGGGCCAGAAGGACACCCGGTCCTCGGTCCACGGATCCAGCTCGGTCAGCGGCTGCAGCACGGCAAGGGCGCCCTCATAGTCGGCCCGCGCCTCATGGAAGCGGGCACGCGCCAGGCTGGCCGGCACCTGCATGGCGCGGTACGTTCCCGGCTGGACCGCGGCTTGTGAGACGTAGTAGCGCGCACGGTCCCAGTCACCGCGCATGGACCAGAGCTCGGCGGCGGTCCAGTACAGCAGCGGCCGGATCAGCGGCATTCGGGACGTTTCCAGGCGGACGCTGGAGCGGGCGATGGTGGCCGCCGCGGCATCCCAGTTCCCCAGCACCAGGTGCGTGCGGGCCAGCCACGCTTCGGCCCAGAGGGAGATCCGCAGGGATCCGCCACGGTACTCGGTGGGGGCCGCGGACTCGAAGTTCACCAGCGCCGATTCCACGTTGTCCAGGCGCAGTGCCAACCACCCGGCCCCCATCTGCACCCGCTGCTTCTGTGCATTCTCGGCCGCGTGGCCGAAAGCCCGCTGGTAGGACGCCTCCGCCTCGCCCAGCCGGCCGCGGGCATACAGGCCCAGGCCGTAAATGGCTTCCGATTCGACGTGCGCCGGCGTCCCGGGTTCGGTGAGCGACATGGCGCGTTCAGCCCAGCCGGTGATCATCGGGCCATCCCAGGACGCCACCCCGTGCAGCACGAACCGCTGCGCCACCTGGGCAGCAGCCTTGGGGTCGCGCTCTGGGTTGCTGGTGCGCCAGGCCATTTCCAGCTGGCTTTGGGCGCTGTCGTTCTGGCCGGACACCGTGGAGAGGTAGCCCAGCACCGAAGAGCGCAGCGGAGAGGGCGGCAGCGCGTCCACGGCGGCGGACCAGGTTTGGGCCTCGGCAATATTCCCGGCCCCCACCAGCGCGTCCACGGCGCGCAGGAGCCGGTCGTTGCGGGCCCGGATGTCCAGGGACAGCCGCGACGCGGAAAACAGGGCCGTCGCAACGTCCTGCCATGCCCCCACCGCGGCCTGGCGGCCCGCGAAATCCTCAAGTTCCTCGACGAGGGCCTGGTCCCCTGCCGGCGTCGCTGAGACCCGGTGCCCGAGTTTTTCGCCCTCCGGCTGCACGGCCTCCGCGGCCAGCCGGTGCAGCGCGATCCGGCGGCTGGGAACGATCTGCTCATAGATCGCCTCCGCCGTTCCGGGCTCGACGAACACGACGGCGGAGCGCGCCTGGTCCACGGACAGCCGCAGGAGGCCGGCGCGGTGGCCTTCGTCCAGGGCATCGAGGACGGACTCCACGCCGCTGACGGCTGCAACTTCATGCAGTCCGGCGCTGCGGCCCAGCACGGACGCAGCTTCGGCCACGGCAACGAGGGCGGGAGACGCGGAGTCCAGGACGCTGTGTACGCGTGCACGCAGCCGGGAGGTGGGCGGCAGCGAGGGGAACCAGCTCAGCCAGGTCTCGGCGGGCAGTTCGCGCAGCAGCTCCATCACGGGCTGCGGCAGGCCCCCGGTGTGCCGGACCAGTCCGTGGGCCGCAGTGACGCTGAGGTCGATGCCGTGTAGGCGCCGGGCCACTTCCTGGACCTGTTGCGGGGTCAGCGGCTCCATGGAAATGCGGACCACCTGGTGCCCGGTGAGGTAGTCCAGGACGCTGGCGGGGATGCGCTGCGCGTCGGCGGGGTTCAGGGTGAGCAGGAACAGGATCTTCTTGCCGTGCAGCCGGCGCATGACGAACGTGAGGATGCGCAGGCTTTCCACATCGAGTTTGTGGACGTCGTCCACGGCGACCACCACGCTTCCGTGCGACTGCAGCCCTTCGAGGTGGGTGCTGAGGGTGGACGCGTAGTTGACCACCTGGTCCGTACTCAGGGAGGCGAGGGGACCCGCAGGAAGGTGCGGGCCGCCGTCGTACGCTTTCGCCGAACGCAGCGGCGAGGTGAGCATCAGCTGCGAATAGCCCGCGAGCGCAAACTGCGCTTCCCACTCGTCGCCCATGGCGGAAAGGACGCGGACGCCGCGGGCCCCCGTGCGGCAGTATTCCAGGAAGGACTCCATCACCGCGGTTTTTCCGGAGCCGGCGGGCCCGGTGAGGACCACGGCAGCCACCTTGCCCTTACGGACTGTGCGGAGGATTTCCGCGAGCTGCGCGAACACCCCATCGCGGCCTACCAGGGCAGAATCCGCTCCGATATCGCCCTGGACGGACCCCGCAGTCATGGCCGCAAGTCTACCGGAGCGTCCTGCCCGCCCGTTCCGGCGGGGGTCCACGCGCTAGCCCAGGTCCCCGCCGGCCACCGGAAGGACGCTTCCGGTGAGATAAGACGCTTCGTCGGAGGCGAGGAACACGATGGGCGCGGCCTGCTCGTCCAAGGTCCCGTAGCGCTTCATAAAGGACGACTCCACGGTCTGGTCGACGATCACCTGGTACCAGGCCTTCTCGGTGGCGGACTCGGCTTCCGGGCCGCGCTTGACCTTCCGTGGCGGCGCCTCCGTGCCGCCGGGCGCCGTGGCGACCACGCGGATGCCGCGGCCGGCCACCTCCATGGCAAGGGCCTGGGTCAGGGCATTGACGCCGCCTTTCGCCGCGGCGTAGGGAACGCGGTGCATGCCGCGGGTGGCCACCGAGGACACGTTGACGATGGTCCCCGATTCCTGTTCGAGCATCGCAGGCAGGACCGCCCGGCAGCTCCAGAGCGTGGGAAAGAGCGAGCGGCGGATCTCCTTCTCGATCTTGTCCTCGTCGTATTCCTCGTAGGGGCGGGCCCAGATGGTGCCGCCCACGTTGTTGACCAGGACATCCACCCGTCCATGGGCTGCGAGCGCCGCCTTGACGGCCTGGGTTGCGCCGGCGAACGTCTCGAGGTCTGCGGTGACGGACGTAGCCGAACCGCCGGAACCGGAGGCCTTGGCGGCCTCGCCGATGCCGCGGGCCACGTCGTGCACCAGGTCCGCGCGGTCCACCAGTACCACAGCGCCGCCCTCGGCGCCGATGCGTTCAGCCACCTTTTGGCCGATGCCCTGGGCTGCGCCGGTGACGACGGCGACCTTGCCGCCGAACCTGCCCGGGGTCACGAATTGTCCGGCGTACGGTTCAACCATCAGAGGGCGGCCTTGGCGTCAATGGCACCGGCCATGGTTTCCTTCGCGTCGTGGGCGTGCGCCGTAATGACGGCGCGGAGGCGTTCCTTGTCGCCCCGCTCGAACGCGTCCACGATGTCCACGTGGTCCTGGGTGACGCGGGCGAAGATCGGCGTGCCTGTTTCCAGGGCCGCAGCCATCTGGGCGTGCACGTCCAGGCGGCGGTAGGACTCCAGCAGCATCGGGTTGTCACAGACCATGAAGAGGTACTCGTGGAATTCCTCGTTGGTACGGGCAAACTCCTCGGGGTCGGTGATGCGTCCGCCGTCCACCGAGGCAGTGGTGGCTTCGGCGAGGCGGCGGAACTGGCGCAGCTGCTCTTCGCTGAGCCGGCCCAGCAGCAGTTCGCTGACGGCCAGTTCCAGGCCCATGCGGGCGTCCAGCTGGGCGAAGCTGTCCTCCTTGCGGAAATCCAGCCGGCCGGTTTCCAGTGAAGAGACTGCCTCGCCGCGGGTCATGGTGTCGCCTTCGGCCTGGATCTTTTCGGCCGGAGCCGGGGCGCCCGTTTCGGCGTCGCCGCCGGTGGCCTCCTTTGGTGCGAACCGTTCGAAGTAGAAGTTGGCGGGCTGGATGCCTTCGGTGTCCAGCCACTTGGAAACAGCGTTGACCATGGGCGGCGGGCCGCACAGGTAGATGTCCACGTCGCCGTCATTGAGGTGCTTCGGTTCGATGATCTGGGTGACGTAGCCGGTGTGCGGGGCGGAAGTGCCCGGTTCGGACGCGATGTAGTCCCAGGTGAAGCCGGGGAGCTTCGCTTCGTAGGCGCGGAGCCAGTCCAGGCCTACGATGTCCGCCTCGCGGGTGAGCCCGTAAATAAGGTGTACCGCGGTGGACGGCGGGTTTTCGGCGAGCTTTTCCAGGATGGACAGGAGCGGGGCCAGTCCGGTGCCGCCGGCCAGGAGCAGCAGGGGCCGCTTGGGCTCGCGCAGGAAGAAGGACCCGTAGGGGCCCGTGAATTCGATGGCGTCGCCAACCGCGGCCCGGTCGCGCAGGTACTCGGACATGGCACCCTGGGGAGTCACGCGGACCATGAAGGACGCATCCTCCACCTCGGGGCCGCTGCTGAAGGAGTAGGAGCGTTCAGCGTCGGTGCCCGGGACCTTCAGGTTGACGTACTGTCCGGGCAGGAAGGCCAGCGCATCCCGGTTGTCCACCTGCAGGGTGAAGGACACCGTGGTCTCCGTGTGCCGGTTGAGTTCCTTGATGCTGGAGCTGAAGGTAGCGGCCGCCGTCTTGGCCGACTCGGACGTGGCCGGGATCTGGATGGCCAGGTCGGACTCCGGGACGGCCTGGCACGTGAGCATGTAGCCCTTTTCAAGCTCCTCTTCGGTCATGGCGTCGTCGATGAAGTCGCCCGGGTCGAAGGAGCCGGAATCGCAGAACGCCTTGCAGGTGCCGCACGCACCGTCGCGGCAGTCCGACGGGATGTTGATCCGCGCCTTGTAGGCCGCATCCATGACGGTCTCATAGTCGCCGACCTTGATGACTTTGGTAACGCCGTCTTCGAAGCTGAGGGCTACTTTGTGGCCCATGGGGTCCTCCTGACTGGGCGGGCGCGTCGTCGCGTCCCGGGAAAAAGTTTGGGGCGTGCCCGGCGGGCACGGAGTGGGACCTGCCCTGCGGCGCCCGGGAAGTCCGGGCGCCGGCGCGGGGAAGGTCAGATCATGTAAACGTCCACCACGTGGTGGATGTAGTCGTTCTTCAGGACCACCTTCTTCTTCAGGATCACCGGCTGCGGGCCGGACAGGTCGATCGTGTAGAAGCTGGTGCCGAAATAGGTGTCCGTTGTGTTGTAGCGGAAGTACAGGGTGAACCAGTTGAAGCGCACCTCAACCTTGCCGCCGTCGTTCGACAGCACCTCGATGTCTGTGATGTTGTGGCCGGTGCGCGGTTCGGGGAGGGAGGTGGCCGACGACCGGTCGGTCTTGATCCGGAAGACCCGGTCTTCGATGCCGCCGCGGTTGTCGTAATAGATGAGGGAGATTTCGTTCTGGGGGTCCTGCGTCAGCTGGTCGTCGACGTCCCACGCTGGCATCCAAAATTCGGAGTCAGGGTGGTAGCACTCGAGCCACTCGTCGAACTGGCGGTCGTCCAGCAGGCGGGCTTCCCGGTAAAGGAAGGCCCGGACGGTTTCGAGGGTTGCGATCTCCTCCGCGGTCTTCAGGGCCGGGGCGGTTTGGGTCAGGTTGGTCATGGGTTCTGCGCTCTCTGTGGTTCCGGCGGGCTCTCTCAGGCGGTGACGGGAACGGATTCCAAGGCTGAACGCTCCTCTTCCTCCGCTAGGGCACGGTCCATGACTTCCTTCCAGTACCCGTGCTGGATGGGGTAGAGCCCCTCATCCTCGGTGCGCACGCCGGAGGCGATCACCCGGGTCATGCCCAGGGCCTGTGCCTGCTCGTCCGGACCGGTGATCTCATGGGTGGAACCGCGCGTCATATCGTTCCACGGGGCGCTGGTGGCCCAGTAGGTCTTGTTGCAGGAGCGGAACTCTTCCAGGTCGTCCGGCGTGGCCATGCCAGTGGCGTTGAAGAAGTCCTCGTACTGCCGGATGCGCTTGGAGCGGTTCTCCTGGGACTCGCCCTTGGGGGCTATGCAGTAGATCGTTACCTCGGTCTGGTCCGCGGAGATCGGCCGGAAGTGGCGGATCTGCGAGGAGAACTGGTCCATGATGTACACGTTCGGGTAGAGGCAAAGGTTGCGCGAGATATTGATCATGAAGTTCGCCATCTCCTCGCCGTACTTCTGCACCAGCTCGTCGCGGCGGTCCCACAGCGGACGGTCCTCGGGGTTGGTCCATTCCTGCCACAGCAGCAGGTGCCCGTGGTCGTAGGAGTAGAAGCCGCCCTTGACCTTGCCCCACTTGCCGGCGTCCATGGCCTTGGTCTTGTTGGCGGAGTCGCCGGCGCTGCGGCGGGCGGTGGTGGCGGCGTAGTTCCAGTGCACGGCCGTGACGTGGTAGCCGTCTGCGCCGTTCTCGGCCTGCACTTTCCAGTTGCCGTCGTAGGTGTAGGTGGAGGATCCCCGCAGAACCTCCAGGCCCTCGGGGGACTGGTCCACAATGGAATCGATCACTTTGGTGGCGTCGCCGAGATGCTGCTCAAGGGGGAGCACGTCCGCCTTCAGCGAGCCAAAAAGGAATCCACGGTAGGACTCAAAGCGGGCAACCTTGGTGAGGTCGTGCGACCCTTCTTTGTTGAACGTTTCCGGGTAACCCGCATTGCGGGAATCCTTGACCTTCAGCAGTTCGCCGGAGTTCTTGAAGGTCCAGCCGTGGAACGGGCAGGTGAAGGTGGTGCGGTTGTCCGTCTTGCGGCGGCACAGCATGGCGCCCCGGTGCGAACAGGCGTTGACGATGCAGTTGAGCTTCTCGTCCTTGTCCCGGGTGATCATCACCGGAGTACGTCCAATGTAGGTGGTGAAGTAGTCCCCCACGTTGGGGATCTGGGACTCGTGGGCGAGGTACACCCAATTGCCTTCGAAGATGTGCTTCATCTCGAGTTCGAAGATTTCCTGGTCGGTGAAGATCTCGCGCTTGGCCCGGATGATGCCGTTCTCGCGGTCATCGATCACGGCGTCGGCAAGGACCTCGCGGGCATGGGTCAGGTTCTCGGTCATGGCGTGCTCCTCCATTGGAGATTGCTGGACGGATGGTCGGGAGGTCCGGGCCGGGCAGCGGTGCCAGCTGGGACGTTAGGGCAATTCTTCCCGCTCGTGACTGCGCTCACATCAGGCAAACACCTAGGGTCGACCAAGGGTGTCTTTATGTACCGATAATGACAGAAAATAGGCATTATCGATATTTGTAGCGTCCTTATCTTCGGACCTACGATGAGACAGACATCACGCGATGCCGCAAGGCCGCAGGATCCCTGCGCCAGCGTCCCGCGGCGGGTGCAGGAAACCTTCCTGGCCCCAATTCAAAGACGAAGGTGGAGACCGCCATGACTGAGACCCAAGTGGATACCCGGAACGAGAACGAAGGCACCGCCGTTGAAGCCGGCTCGAAGGCCACCGAACGCTTCGCCGCCTCCGGCAAGCTCTCGGAGCTGCACGTGCCCAAGGAGCGCGTGAGCCTCCTGGCCGGTGCGCTGATCAAGGCCGCCAACGACATCGTGGTTGAGCACCAGGTCACCTACGAGGAGTACAACGCCCTGAAGGCCTGGCTCATCAAGGTAGGAACCGACGGCGAGTGGCCCCTGTTCCTCGACGTGTGGCTTGAGCACACGGTTGAGGACGTCAACTCCCAGGAGCGCCCCGGCACCAAGGGCACCATCGAGGGACCCTACTACGTGCCCGGTTCGCCCGAGCTTCCCACACCGGCCACCGTCGAGATGCGCGACGGCGAAGAGGGCACCCCGCTGCGCTTCACCGGCCAGTTCACGGACACCAACGGCAACGCGCTCCAGGGCGCCCAGGTGGAGATCTGGCACGCGGACGCCGCCGGCTTCTACTCGCAGTACGCACCGGGCCTGCCCGAGTGGCTCTTCCGCGCCACGGTCAAGGCTGACGACGAGGGTCGCTTCGAGATCAACACCATGCGCCCCGCGCCGTACCAGATCCCCACGGACGGTGCCTGTGGACAGCTCATCGAGGCTGCAGGATGGCACGCTTGGCGTCCTGCCCACATCCACATCAAGGTCTCGGCTCCCGGCTACCAGCCCGTCACCCAGCAGCTCTACTTCCCGGGCGACCCGCACAACGCCGACGACATCGCATCGGCCGTCAAGCCGGAACTCATGCTGGACCCCCGGCCCCGCACGGACGGCGGCGCCGGCGAGGAAGTTGTCTACAACTACATCCTCGCCAAGGAAGGCCAGACCAAGTAGGAATTCCTGCTGACAGCCGGCGCCGGGTGTTGCCCGGCACCGGAGGCGCCCCGGGATGCACGCGCTCCCGGGGCGCCTGTATTTTGGGCACCCGCTTTTCGTGACCGTTTGCCTTTCATGACCGTTTGCCGCCCTCTGCCGATGCCGCCAGGAGCCAGGATGACCCCTCGTCAAGACCCGATCGACACCGAGGCCGCCACTGCCGCGCTACCCGCCCCGCAGCCCCTGCTGGAACGCCCCGGAGCCAGGCCCGCCGGACCGCGCCGGTTTCTGCGCGACGTAGCCCCGCCCTATCTGTCGAACGGCGCCATCGGGCTGGTGTTCACCGCGTCCGGACCCATCGCCGTCACCCTGGCCGTGGGCGCAGCCGGCGGGCTGACCCAGGAACAGCTCGCGTCCTGGGTTTTTGGCATCCTGTTTTCCGGAGGCGCTGCCACGCTGGCCATGTCGCTGCTGTACCGGCAGCCGCTGGGTTTTGCCTGGTCCATTCCAGGCACCGTGCTGCTGGGGCCCTCGCTGCAGCACCTGTCCTTCCCGGAAGTGGTGGGCACGTTCTTCACAGCAGGCCTGCTTATCTTGGCGCTGGGAGCCACTGGTGTGATCCGGCGGATCATGGCCATGATTCCCATGCCGATCGTCATGGCAATGGTTGCAGCTGTATTCCTCCGGTTCGGCACCGACATCGTCTCCTCAACCCAGGCCAATCCGGCGGTTGCCGCCCCGATGGTGGGCGCGTTCCTGCTCCTCACCGCCGTGCCCGCGCTGGGAAAGTTCCTTCCGCCGGTCCTCGGCACCCTGTTGGCCGGCTGCCTGGCCGTAGCGGCGAGCGGGCAGTTCGTTGCCGGCATGCCCGGGCCGTTGCTGGCCGCCCCCGTCTTCACCCCGCCGGAGTTCACCTGGGCTTCACAGCTGGAGTTGGTGGTGCCGCTGGCGCTGACGGTGCTGTTCGTCCAGAACGGCCAGGGCATCGCCGTGCTCCGGACCGCGGGGCACCGGCCGCCCGTGAATGTTTTTGCGATGGTGTCCGGGGCGTTCTCCATGCTGAACGCCTGCTTCGGCGCCGTTTCCGCTTGCGTGACGGGGCCCACGAATGCCCTGTTGACGTCGTCGGGCGTTAAGGAACGCCAGTACACCGCAGCGGTGACCTATGGCTGCCTGGCGCTGGCCTGCGCTGCGCTGGCACCCACCCTGACGCGGCTGATGCTGTCCACGCCCAGGGAATTCGTCCTGGTCCTGGGCGGAATCGCCATGCTGCGGGCGCTGCAGCAGGCGTTCGTGACCGCCTTCTCCACCACTTTCACGATGGGCGCGCTGGCGACCTTCGTGGTCACCATCTCCGGCCTGGACCTGTTCAACATCCACGCAGCCTTCTGGGGCCTCGTCATTGGCTACGCAGTGTCGCGGCTGCTGGAGCCGGCCCACCACGCGAAGCTATGAAGCGATAGGGGCAGTGACGTGCCGCCGGGCCGCCAAAGTGCACTCCCCCGGGTTTGGCAATAGTCTGGCCAGATGGGGACAAATACCGTGAACAATGGCGAACAGGTCGACAGGCAGTCCCGCATTCTCGAAGCAGCGCTCGATCTGCTGTCCCGCCACGGTATCTCAGGGGTGAGCATGCGCGCAGTGGCGCGCGAGGCCGGCGTCGCGCTGGGCCTGGTGAACTACTACTACGACGACAAGACGAGCCTGATCCGCGCCGCCCTGCGCCGCGTGGACGAGCACGACCTGCTGCTGGTGGCTCCGGATCCGTCCTCGGCCCCGGATGAGCAGTTGCGCAAGGCCCTGCGGCGGGTGGCGGGCGCCGACCTGCTGACCACACGCTACCTGTCCCTGCGCCTGCACCTGTGGGCCCTCGCCCAGGCTGACGAGGACTACGCGCAGATCAATGCTGCCGCCTTTGACCGGTATATCGACGGGCTCGCGGCGCTGGTCTCCAACGCCCAACCCGGGCTGTCCTGGGAGGAATGCCGGGCCCGGGGCTCCGACATCGTGGTCATCCAGAACGGCATGTGGCTGACCTCGCTGCTGGGTGTGGACAAGGCTGCCATAGAGCGAAGCATCACGCGGACTGAAGAGATCGCGTTCGCCCCGGCCGAGGCGCGGAGCAGCGGTGACGCCGCCAGCCCTGGCGCCGTTCGGGAGCACTAAAACCGCGGCATTCCCTCCGGTACGGCCACCTGAGTAACATTGAACGACTGTTCAAATTTCTATTGAACAGTCGTTCAACTTCCGTTACTGTCCTCCGTATGACATACGCCACACCGTCTACCGACGTGACAGCATCCACCCTCTTCATCAACGGCTCGTGGGAGCCGGCCGCGTCAGGCGCAGTGCGCCACATCCACAATCCGGCCGACGGCGAACTGGCCGCCACGGTCTCCGAGGCCGGCAGGGAGGACGCGGAGCGAGCCATTGCGGCAGCGCGGGCGGCCTTCGATTCCGGCATCTGGTCAAGCGTCCCGGCACCCGAGCGCGGCACCTTCCTGCTGAAGGTCGCGGCGGAACTGCGCGAACGGCGGGAAAAGTTCGCCCGCGCCGAATCGCTGGACACCGGGAAGCGGATCGCCGAAAGCCGCATCGACATGGACGATATTGCCACCTGCTTCGAATACTTCGGCAGGCTTGCCGGGCAGCAGGCGGGCCGCGTGGTGGACGCCGGGGACCCCGCCGTCGTAAGCAGGATCGTCTACGAACCCGTGGGTGTCTGCGGCCTCATCACGCCTTGGAACTACCCGCTGCTTCAGGCCGCGTGGAAGATCGCCCCGGCCCTCGCTGCCGGCTGCACCTTCGTCCTCAAGCCCTCCGAACTCACCCCGTCCACCAGCATCCTGGCCATGCAGCTGCTGCAGGATCTCGGCCTGCCGGACGGCGTCGCCAATCTCGTGACCGGCCCCGGCGCGCAGGCGGGCGCACCGCTCTCGGAACATCCCGCCGTCGACCTCGTTTCCTTCACCGGCGGCTTGGAAACCGGCAAGCGCATCGCGGCAGCCGCGGCCGGCACCGTCAAGAAGGTGGCGCTGGAGCTGGGCGGCAAGAACCCCAACGTGGTGTTCGCGGACGCGGACTTTGATGCCGCCGTCGACAACGCCCTGAACGGCGCGTTCGTCCACTCCGGCCAGGTCTGCTCGGCCGGGGCGCGGCTGGTGGTGGAGGAATCCATCGCCGAACGCTTCGTGGACGAGCTGGTCCGCCGCGCGCAGGGAATCCGCCTGGGCGGCCCCTTTGACGAGGCCGCCGAAACCGGTCCGCTGATTTCCGCGGCCCACCGCGAGAAGGTCAACGCCTACGTCCAGCGCGGTATCGAGGAAGGCGCGCGGCTGCGGTGCGGTGGTTCGGCGCCTGCTGGGGAGAAGTACGACGCCGGCTTCTACTACCAGCCGACCGTCCTGGACCGCGTTGAGAGGGGCATGTCCGTGGTCACCGACGAGGCCTTCGGCCCCGTAGTGACCGTCGAAACCTTCCGCACCGAGGACGAGGCCGTGGCCACCGCCAACGACACGATCTACGGGCTTGCCGGCGCCGTCTGGAGCCAGGACGCCGGCAAGGCGCAGCGCGTGGCATCCCGGCTGCGGCACGGCACGGTCTGGATCAACGACTACCACCCATACCTCCCCCAGGCCGAGTGGGGCGGCTTTGGCCAGTCCGGCGTCGGCCGCGAGCTCGGCCCCACAGGGCTGGCCGAGTACCAGGAGGCCAAGCACATCTACCAGAACACCAGCCCCCAGGTGACCGGCTGGTTCGCTGACCACGGCAAGGAGAACTAGATGCACTTCGACAACATCGAGGACCTCAGCGAGCGCGGGTTCGACTACATCGTGATCGGCGGCGGATCCGCCGGGGCTGCAGTGGCGGCACGCCTGAGCGAGGACCCGGACGTGACCGTGGCCCTGGTGGAGGCCGGCCCGGATGACCGGAACATCCCCGAAATCCTGCAGCTGGACCGCTGGATGGAACTGCTGGAATCCGGCTACGACTGGGACTACCCGGTGGAACCGCAGGAAAACGGCAACTCGTTCATGCGCCACGCCCGCGCCAAAGTGATGGGCGGGTGCTCCAGCCACAACTCCTGCATCGCCTTTTGGGCTCCGCGCGAGGACCTGGACGAGTGGGAGGCCAAGTACGGGGCCTCCGGCTGGAATGCCGACGCCGCCTGGCCCCTCTACAAGCGGCTGGAAACCAACGAGGACGCCGGCCCCGACGCGCCCCACCACGGGGACTCAGGCCCCGTGCACCTGATGAACGTGCCCCCGGCGGATCCTGCCGGCGTCGCCCTCTTGGATGCCTGCGAACAGGCCGGAATCCCGCGCGCAAAATTCAACACCGGGACCACCGTGGTCAACGGCGCCAACTTCTTCCAGATCAACCGTCGCGCGGACGGCACCCGGTCCTCCAGTTCCGTTTCCTACATCCACCCCATCATCGAGCGGGACAACTTTACCCTGCTGACCGGCCTCCGCGCCCGCCAGCTGGTGTTCGATGCGGACAAGCGCTGCACCGGCGTGGACGTGGTGGACTCGGCGTTCGGCCGGACCCACCGGCTTTCCGCGCACCGCGAGGTGATCCTGTCCACCGGCGCCATCGACTCGCCCAAGCTCCTGATGCTCTCCGGCATCGGCCCGGCCGCGCACCTCGCCCAGCACGGCATCGAGGTCCTGGTGGACTCCCCCGGCGTGGGCGAAAACCTGCAGGACCACCCGGAAGGCGTGGTGCAGTTCGAAGCGAAGCAGCCCATGGTGCAGACGTCCACCCAGTGGTGGGAGATCGGCATCTTCACGCCCACTGCGGACGGCCTGGACCGCCCTGACCTGATGATGCACTACGGCTCCGTCCCGTTCGATATGAACACCCTGCGGCACGGCTACCCCACCACGGAGAACGGCTTCAGCCTCACCCCGAACGTTACGCACGCCCGTTCCCGCGGCACCGTCCGCCTGCGCAGCCGCGACTTCCGCGACAAGCCCATGGTGGACCCGCGCTACTTCACGGACCCGGACGGCCATGACATGCGGGTGATGGTGGCCGGCATCCGCAAGGCGCGGGAAATCGCCGGTCAGCCCGCCATGGCTGAATGGACCGGGCGTGAGCTGTCGCCCGGCGCCGAGGCGCAGACCGACGAGGAACTGCGGGACTACATCCGCAAGACCCACAACACCGTCTACCACCCGGTGGGCACCGTCCGGATGGGCGCGTACGACGACGATATGTCGCCGCTTGACCCCGAGCTGCGGGTCAAAGGCGTTACCGGCCTCCGGGTCGCCGATGCGTCCGTCATGCCGGAGCATGTCACCGTCAATCCCAACATCACCGTCATGATGATCGGCGAACGCTGCGCCGACTTGGTCCGGGCGGACCTGGTCCGCGGCGGCCGCACCGGCCACACCGGCGAATCCATGACCCTGGAAGAAATGGAGCTCACCGCGTCCCTCGCCTGAGCGGCGGGGTCCCGGCGGCAGGGCATCGACCTTCCATGCGCCACGGCCGGCCGGTCATCACTATCGTGCTTTTCTGATTTAGGAGTCCACATGGCGGAACCCAGCAAGAGTATTGATTCAAGCGGCATGGACGAGTTTGGTTACACGCAGACCCTGGACCGGAGCATCGGCAAGTTTGCCAGCTTTGCGGCGGGCGTCAGCTACATCTCCATCCTCACCGGTGTTTTTCAACTGTTCTACTTTGGTTTTTCCATGGCCGGCCCTGCATACGCGTGGTCCTGGCCCCTCGTTTTCGCCGGCCAGCTGATGGTGGCGTTGTGTTTTGCTGAACTGGCGGGCCGCTACCCGGTGGCCGGATCGGTCTACAACTGGGCCAAGCGGCTCTCGTCCGGGACGTGGTCCTGGTTGGCGGGGTGGCTGCTGCTCATCTCGTCCATCGTGGCGCTTGGCGCCGTGGCCCTGGCGCTGCAGCTCACCCTGCCGCAGCTCTGGTCCGGATTCCAGTTCGTCGGCGACGGGACGGGCACGTACGACTTCGCCCTGAACGGCGTGCTGCTGGCGAGCATCATGATCGGCATTTCCACCATGATCAACGCCTTCGGCGTGAAGCTGATGACCAGGATCAACAGCATCGGCGTCTTTGTGGAGCTGATCGCTGCCGTGCTGCTGATCCTCGCCCTCGGCTGGCACGTGGTGCGGGGGCCGGAGGTCTTCTTTGGCACCGCCGGCTTCGGGGAAGGCCACGATTTGGGCTTCTTCGGTGTTTTCCTGATCGGTGCCATGGCCTCCGGCTACGTGATGTACGGCTTCGACACCGCCAGCTCCCTGGGCGAGGAAACCAAGGACCCCAAACGCACGGCACCCAAGGCCATCCTGCGCGCCATCACGGCATCCTTCGTGCTGGGCGGGCTGATCCTGCTCTTTGGCATCCTCGCCGCTCCGGACCTGGCCGACCCCAAGCTCGGGGCGGCCGACGGCGGGCTGCAGTACCTGGTGCTCTCCGTCCTCGGAGGCCCCTTCGGCAAGGCCTTCCTCGCCTGCATCGTGGTGGCCGTGGTGGTCTGTACCCTGGCAGTACACGCTGCCGCCATCCGCATGATGTTCGCCATGGCGCGGGACAACAACCTCCCCTTCAGCCGGCAGCTCGGCAAGGTGTGCCCGGTCCGCAGGACCCCCACCGCGGCGGCCATCGTGATCGGCGTTATGGCCGTCATCCCGTTGCTGGTCAACGTGATGCAGCCGGCAATCTTCACCATCATGTCCAGCATCAGCATCGTCCTGATTTACCTGTCCTACCTCCTGGTCACCGTTCCGCTGCTGCGCAACCGGCTCCTGAAGAAGTGGCCGCTCGCCGACGACGGCTCCGAGCCGGGCTTCAGCCTGGGCAAGTGGGGGCTCCCCGTGAACATCCTCGCGGTCCTGTGGGGCGCCGCCATGACCCTGAACCTGGTGTGGCCGCGCCAGGAGATCTACAACTCGGTGCCACCGTTCGAGTGGTACCTGCAGTGGGGCGGGGTGATCTTCGTGGCTGCTGTTTCCGGCGGCGGGGCCCTGCTGTACCGGCTGAAGATCCGGCACCAGACCGGCGTCCTGGCCGAGCACGCGGCGGCGGTTGCGGCGCATCCGTCGTCGGGCCCGGCACGTCTGGCCGCTTCGGCTGAGGATCCGCTGCTGGAGGCAAAGATTCCCTCGGCACCTTAAGTCCCCCGCTCCAGCTCCCCGCAACAAAAGAACGGCCGACGGCGGCACTCACCTTGCCGGCGTCGGCCCTTCTGCGTAACCAGGCAGGTCCCTTTACTGTGAGGACGGCTGGTGGTCGTCCGCCGGAGTCCAGCCCAGGGCGGGGCCAAGTTTGCCTGCAATGTCCTTGAGGATCTGGACGTAGTCCTCGTGGTCGAAGCTGAAGGGCAGTGCGAACGCCACTTCATCCACCTCCTGGAATCCTGCGTGTGCGTACAGCTGCTCCGCGATCTCCTCGCTGCTGCCGATGAGGTCGCGGGCGAACATCATGCCACGCGGCCCCTGTGGCGCCGTGGTGCGCGGCGTGCGTTCCTCGACGTAGCGCTGGTACTTCTCCCGCTGGCCTGCTGACGCCGAATCGGTGGGGATCACCACCAGGCCCTGCGAAACCCGCGCCGGAGCATGCGAGTGTACTGATGTGGCGGCGGCTTCACGGAAAGCACGAATCTGTGCCTGCTGGACACGGGCGAAGTCCGGTTCCTGGTCCTTGCCAGGGAAGATCACGCTGCTGGACAGCAGATTGAACCCGTTGGCCCCGGCCCAGACCGCTGATTTCGTACTGCCGGCGCCGTACCAAAGGCGCCCACGCAACCCGGCGGAATGTGGCTCCACGCGATTCGAGAACTCCTCCACCACCCCTTGCTTGCCGGAAAATTCGCGTACACGCTCCCCTGCAACCAGGCGGGCAAACCGTTCCACCCGGCCGTAACTGAAGTCCTCCAACTCCGCGGAATCCGGATACAGCTCATGCTTCACGGTGTCGTAGTGCATCGGCTCGCCCACACTGACTCCAGGATTGATGCGCCCTCCGGCAAGCAGGTCCACGGTTGCCAGGTCCTCAGCCAATCGCAGGGGGTTTTCCCACCCGAGCGGGGTCACGGCCGTACCAAGCTCGATGCGCGAGGTGCGCTGGCTGGCGGCGGCCATCACTGCAACGGGTGAGGAAATTCCAAACTGCAGATGCCGGTGGCGCAGCCAGGCGCTGTCGAATCCCAGCCGCTCGCCCAATTCGATAATGCGCAAGGTGGATTCGTGACCGGCTGCGGGGTCCGTCGGATCGAACAGCCCGATAGTGAGGAATCCAAGCTTGCGCAAAGGGCGTGTGGGGAGGGGCATCGGCTTCCTTGTGGATCGGGACGCGGGTTATCTCAGAGTACGCGCTGGGGACCTGGCTGTTCTCCTACAGCCGCTGCTCCCACACCGTCAGTTGCAGCGTGACGATCCCCCGCGAAGCAGCCCCAACGGAAAGGTCGACGATGGCACTCGCGTCGCCGCCGTCGTCGGCCTTTCCAGCCGTAGCAGCCTCGTACATCATGTCCTTACCGCCTCGGCAGTTTCATCAGCAGAACGCACCGGCGTCTCCAGCCCAAGGTTCTCACGCAACGTGCTGCCCGCATATCCGGTGGGGTACACGCCGCGTTCCTGCAGCTCAGGCACCAGGTGGTTCACGATGTCGTCCAGGCCGGTGGGGATCAGCCACGGCGAAATGTTGAACCCGTCCACTGCACCCACCCTCGCGTACTCCGCCAAGTGGTCCGCCACCGCGGTGTAGGACCCGGTGAAGGTCGCATCCACCCGTGCCGTGCGGGACGTGACGAACTGCCGGATGGAGAGGCCCTTGTCCTTGGCCTCCGCCCGCCACTGGTCCGCAAGCTGCCGCGCCTTGGCACCGTGGAAACCACTGCCACGGGTCTCGGAGGTCTCCTCCACCACCGGATCGATCTCCGGCAGCGGCCCGTCCGGATCGTACCCGGACAGCTCCCGGCCCCAGAACTGCTCCAGATACGCAATCGCCTGCTGCGGCCCGATCTGCAGGCTGCGGACCCACGCCTTCTTCTCCAGGGCTTCCGCAGTGGTGGGCGCGAGGATGAACTCACTGGCCGGCATGATCTGCACGGCATTGGCGCCGCGGCCCGCGGCCAGCGAGCGCTCAACCAGGTCCTTGCGGAACTCCACGGCGTCGCCGAACTTCGGGTGCGCCGAGAAGATGACGTCCGCCTGGCGGGCGGCAAAGTTGCGTCCTTCCGGGGAGTCGCCGGCCTGGAACAGCACGGGCCGGTACTGGGCGCTGCGCGGCAGGCGCGGCGTCACGTCCACCGTGTAATGCTGGCCCTCGTGGAGCACGCGGCGCGCCGGACCGGCAGGAGATTCCCACGAGTCCCAGATCCGCTTGGCCGTTTCCACGAACGCTTCGGCGTGCTTGTACCGGTCGGCATGGTCCAGGTAGCCGCCGCGGCGGAAGTTGGCGCCGGTCCAGGCGTTGTCCGTGGTCACGATGTTCCACGCAGCACGTCCGCCGGAGATCAGGTCCAGCGAGGCGAGCCGGTGCGCCAGGTCCGCGGGGTCGTTGTACGTGGTGTTCTGGGTGGCCACCAGCCCGATGTTCCTGGTCACCGACGCCAGCGCCGCGAGCATGGTCTGCGCGTCCGGCCGGCCCACCACATCCAGCGCGTGCGGGCGGCCCAGGTGTTCACGCAGGCGCAGCCCCTCGCCCAGGAAGAACGCGGCGAACAGTCCGCGCTCGGCGGTCTGGGCTACGCGGCGGAAGGACTCAAAATCGGTCTGCGAGCCGGATTCCGGGGCCTTCCAGATGGTGCCCGAGTTCACCCCCTGGAAGAAAACACCAAACTGGATCTTGCCCGACGGCGTGAAAACGTCGTTTTTAGCACGGCTGTGCTGTGTCATGGTGTTCCCCTTACTTTTCCGGCGGTGGCGGTTGCGTAGCGGCTTGCCGGGCGCTCCAGGCCAAGCAGGTCGCGGAAGGTGCCGTCCTGCACAGGCGGCCGGAGCGCGCCGCGGCGTCGAAGCTCCGGCAGCACCAGCCGCCCCAGTTCCTCCACGTCAATAAAGAGCGACGCCGGGTGGAGGCGCACGCCGTCTGCCTCCTTAAGGAGGCCCTCCAGGAAGTCCGCGAGACCGGCTGCAGAACCGGCGTACTCCGCCCGCCCGCCGTCGACCCCGGCACGGTCCAACCCGGCCGAACGCTCGGCCGCAGCCTGCCCGCGGGAGTCCAGGACGACGTCGAGCTCGGCAATCACTGCCACGGAACCACCAAGCCGGGCTCGCACATCGCGCACCTCCGCGGCGAGCAGCTGAGCCGTCGGGGCAGAGACCAGCACCGCATCCACAGCGTCCGCCCCAACCAGCCCCTCCCCCACCAGGGACGCCGCGGCAAGCACAGGCAGCTGGCCCTGCAGCGGCCTCGGAATGATGGATGGGCCCTTCACGGAATACCCAGGCCCGGCAAGACCGGCGGGTGCCTCAAGGCCGGCCGTCGTATCAAAGTCGATGTAGTGCAGTTTGTCCACGTCGATGTACCGGCCCGTGGCCACATCGCGGATCACGGCGTCGTCCTCCCACGAGTCCCACAGCCGGCGGGAAACCTCGATGGACGCGGCGGCTTCCTGCGCCAAAGCAGGACCGGAAACGGAAGAACGTCCGACGGCGGCAGCCGCCTCGGGTGATTCCGCTGCGGTGGCGATCCACCCCGCCCGTCCGCCGAACACATAGTCCAGGCTGGCCAGCTGGGTGGAGACGTGGAACGGCTCGGTGTAGACGGTGTCCACTTCCGGCACCAGGGCGATGCTGCGTGTCACTGGCCCGGCGAAGGCAGCGCGCTGCAGCGCATTTGCCCGGCCCGGAACCGGTGCGTCGGTGAACGTGGCGGCGTGGAACCCCGCCGACTCGGCGGCAAGCACCGCCCGGGTGATGTCCGCGCCGAGCCAGCCGGCGCCGTCGAGCTCGAGGGCAAGGAAGCCCGAGGAGATACTCACTGCTGGTCCTGACGTTCGTAGGGAATCTTTTCGCCGGCTTCGATGGCCACCGCCAGCCTGTTTTCGGCCGGCGGAAGGGGGCAGGTGGCGAGGTCCGTGTAGGCGCATGGCAGGTTCACGGCCCGGTTGAAGTCCAGCTCCACGGACCCGTCCGCAGCCGGCACCACGGTCAGCGAGCGGTTGGCCGCATAGGTGGTTTTGCCGGAGGTCTGGTCCGTGAACAGCACGGACAGCGAGCCCGACGCGTGGCCGTTGAACGCGGTCAGCACGAGCTCCTGGCCGGCCAGCTTGAAGCGGATCTCACCCGGTGCCTCGTACACGTGCTGGATGCCTTCGACGGCGGCACCCACCGTAGTGGGCCGCGGCGCCTCGAACGGCACGTACGTACCGCGGACGGCGTAGGCTGCGTCCGGCGAATACGCGGGCGTGCCCTGGTATTCGCGCAGCAAGCTGTTCTCCGGGTTCCGCGGCCGCACAATGTACTCGCCGCCGCGTTTGGCCAGCTCAATGACAGAATCGCCGGACACCAGGGTGATGCCGCCGCGCTCCTCGATGGGACCGAATTCCAGCGCCGCCCCGGCGGCGGTGTTCAGCTCCTGCCCGTCCCGTTGGAGACTTTCGCCCGGCTCCAAAACGACGCGGACGACGTCGGCCTCCACATGCCAGGCGCCCGGGGCACCTTCCAGCCAGGCGGCCTCGCTGCCCAGCCAGTGCAGGTGGGTCACCGCCAGGAAACCGTGAGGGTGCGCCCGCTGCTGCTCGTGCGCCGCGTGCCATTGCTCCCAATCGGCGTCGAAGGATTCAAGGGCGGTTTCAGTGGACGTGCTCATTTCGCAGCTCCAAACGTTTCCTGGGTGATGGTCTTGGCTTCCGGCAGCGCTTCCTCGGACAGGCCCCAGCGCTCCAGCACCTTGGCGTAGGAACCGTCGTCGATCGCGGAGTTCAGTGCTTCGGTGATCACGGGAGACAGGCCGTTGCCCCGCAGCGACGTGGCGGCCACCAGTGTTTCGGACGGCCAGCCGGCGTTGACCTTGCCCACCACTTTCAGGTCGTCGCGGGTGTTTTCGCGGTACACAGTGGACGGGTAGGGCGCGATGTTCAGGTCCGTGCGGCCGGAGGACAGGGCCAGGATGGTGTCGGCGTCGGAGGAGTAGTACTGGAGGGTGGCCGGCGCCTTGCCCTTCGCTTCGAGCTCCTTGTTCCATGCGAGCAGGATCTTTTCCTGGTTGGTGCCGGACCCCACGGACACCTTCAGGCCGGAGATGTCGTCTGCCCCCTTGATGTCATAGGTGGCTGACTTCCTGGCCTCGAATCCCATGAACGCCGCCCGGTAGCTGGCGAAGTCGAACAGCTTCACCCGGTCCCTGTTGACGCCCACGTTGGAGAACACGGCTTCGAAGTCGCCGGACTGGGTCTTCAGCGGCCAGTTCTCCCACGAGGTCACCTGCACGTCCAGCTCCAGGCCCAGTTTGTCCGCCACCAGCTGCGCGATGTCCAGCTCGGAACCAATGGGCGTCTTGTCATCCGTGGCGTGGAAGGACAGCGGGATGGACCCCGCCGTGGTGGCCACGGTCAGCTTGCCGTCCCTGCCGATCAGCTCGGGAACCTTGGCGGCGAGCGCCGCATCCTCCTCCGTGCGGATGCGCTGCTGGTCCGGCGAGGTGTTGTAGACGACGCCGTTGCGTGCCGCCGTCGTCTCCGCCCCTCCGGTGGAGGTGCCCGCGGCGGTTGCGCCGGGATCAGCGCAGCCTGCGAGCGCGGCTGTAGTAAAGAAAGCAGTGCCGAGGAGTACGACGGCGGGCAGCACCGCGAACGGGCGGCCGCGGCGTGGTCGGCGGGTAAGGCCGGTAATGCCGGTGGGAAGTGCCATGGGGAATCCTTTAGATGTTGAAGGCCGGTTCGAGCACCTTGGAGAAGAAGCTCCGGGTGCGCGGTTCCTGCGGATTGGTGAAAATCTGTTCCGGGCTGCCCTGTTCCACAATCTGCCCCTGGTCCATAAACACCACGGTGTCCGCCACGTCGCGGGCGAAGCCCATCTCGTGGGTGACGATGATCAGCGTGGTGCCGGATTTCGCGAGTTCGCGGATGACGTCCAGCACCTCGTTGACCAGCTCGGGGTCCAGGGCCGAGGTGGGCTCGTCGAACAGCAGGATCTTGGGGTTTAGGGCCAGGGCGCGGGCGATGGCAACCCGCTGCTGCTGGCCGCCGGAGAGCTGGCGCGGGTAGGCGCCGGCACGGTCCTTCAGGCCCACCCGGTCCAGCAGTTCCAGGCCGCGGCGCCGGGCTTCCTCCCTGGACTTTCCCTGGGCGACGACGGGCGCTTCGGCCACGTTTTCCAGAGCGGTCAGGTGCGGGAACAGGTTGAAGCTCTGGAACACCATGCCGATTTCGGTGCGCTGCCTGAGGATCTCCTTCTCGCGCAGTTCGTGCAGCCGCTGGCCCCGGACCTCATAGCCCACCAGGCTGCCGTCAATGGAAATGAAGCCCCCGTCCACCTTTTCCAGGTGGTTGATGGTGCGCAGCAGTGTGGACTTCCCGGAACCGGAGGGGCCCACGATGACGGCCACCCCGCCCGGCTCGACCGTGAGGCTCACCCCCTTGAGGACCTCCGTGGCGCCGAAGGACTTGCGGACTTTGGTGATCTCCACCAGGCCGCGGGTGGTCGGGGCGGTGGCAGTTGCAGTGGTGGTGCTCATCGGGCGTTCCTTGAGGTGCTGGCCACAGCGTGGGTGGCGAAGAATTTGCGGGCCTTCTGCAGGGGCGTCAGCGGGAGGTTCCGCACCGCACCCTTGGCGTAGTGCCGTTCGATGTAGTACTGGAAGACGCTGAGCACGGACGTGATGGCTACGTACCAAAGGGTGGCCACCAGCAGCAGCGGCAGGACCTGCTGGGTGCGGTTGTAGATGACCTGCACCGTGTAGAACAGCTCGGAGTAGGCAAGGACGTACACAATGGACGTGCCCTTCACCAGGCCGATGATCTCGTTGAAAGCTGTGGGCAGGATGGCCCGCATCGCCTGCGGCAGGACAATCCGGGTGGAGCGGCGCCAGGCCGGGATGCCCAGTGCTGCCGCGGCTTCAAGCTGGCCCTGGTCCACGGAGAGGATGCCGCCGCGGATGATCTCCGCGGAGTAGGCTGCCTGGTTCAGGGTCAGGCCCAGCACTGCTGCCGCAAACTGGCTGATCAGTGTGGTGGTCTGCACCTCGAAGAACCGGACGTCCGTGAACGGGACACCTAAGCTGATTTTTTCGTACAGGTAGCCCAGGTTGTACCAAAGCAGCAGCTGGACCAGCAGCGGTGTGGACCGGAAAATCCAGGAGAACGTCCAGGACACCGAGACCAGCAAAGGCGAGGCGGACAGCCGCATCAGCGCCAGGATGAAGCCCAGCACAAAGCCCAGGATTCCCGAGATCGCGGTCAGCTTCAGGGTTTCCAGCAACCCGGTGATGACGGACTGGGCGGTGAACCACTGCGCCACCACGCCCCACTCCCACCGCGGGTTGGTGGCCAGGGACCACGCCACCGCAAGCACGCCCAGGGCCACCACACCGGTGCCCACCCAGCGCCAGGTATGCTTCGCGGCCACCACCCGGTAGGCGGAGTAATCCGCGGCCACCCGGGCCGGCACCCCTTCGGGAGGCAGGCTGGCGCTGGCAGCCTGCTGTGCTGACGTTGTTGACTGCGCCGCCGTAGCTGCTGCTGAACCCACGCGCCACCTCGCTTCTCTCTTAATCGGATTGTTGAGGCCGGAGCTTGTTGCCCCGGCTGCTGGCTGCAAATCTAGGACCGGCCGGAACGGGCCAGCAAGGCGGCAAGTTGCATACGTTCACCGGAGTTCGCACGGCGTCATGAGTCGGGTTTTTTGCGTCCCTTGACGGGATATGACGCGGAGTTAACGCCCGTGACCAGGCGCTCGACCGCCGTCGAAACCGCTGCCTAGCATGAGGCTCTCAACCAAGCCCCCGCCGTCAGGAGCGCCCATGCCAGCGAACATCCCGGCCGTCGTATTCGTCGGCGGCGGACCCCGCACGGCCGGTGTGCTTGAGCGGCTCGCCGCGAACCGTCCGGAACTCTTCAGCGGGCCGCTGGAACTCCACGTCGTCGAGCCGCACGTTCCCGGTTCCGGCCGCATCTGGCGCTACGACCAGCATCCCGGCCTCCTGCTCAACTCCATGGCGGCGGACATCACCATGTTTACCGACGCCTCGGTGGCCTGCGAGGGCCCGGCCCGCCCGGGTCCCAACCTGGCCGAATGGGCCGCCGGCGTGCTGGACGGGTCCATCACGGACGTGCCGGACTTCCCGCACACCCTGCGGGAGCAGCTGCGCTCGCTCACCGGCTCCACGTTCCCCACCCGCCAGCTGCAGAGCCAGTACCTGGAGTGGTTCTACCGTCGCGCGGCGAAGTCCCTTGGCCGCAGCATCACCGTCCACCGGACCGTGGCCGTGGACGTCTCCGCGCTTGATGCCGGCGGCCATGCTGTGGCGTTGGCCAACGGCCGGACCCTGCACGCGGACATCCTGGTCACGGCCCTGGGCCACACCGACTCCCGTCCGGATGCCGCCTCCGAAGCCTGGGCCAACTTCGCCGCACGTCACGGCGGCTACCACGCGGCACCCGGCTACACCACCGACGTCGACTACTCACCCATCGCCCCCGGGCAGGACGTCATCGTGGCGGGCATGGGGCTGGCCTTCGTTGACCTCCTGGTCCTCCTGATGGAGGGACGCGGCGGACGGTTCGAGGAGGCGTCCGACGGCGGGCTGCGCTACCTTCCCTCGGGCCGGGAACCACGGCTGTGGGCGGGGTCGCGGCGGGGAGTGCCGTACCACTCCAAGATCTCCTCAACCCTGCGGGGCGAGGCTCCCGGGCCCTTGCGGTTCCTGACCTCCGCCGCAGTGGAGGCGCTGCTGGAGCGGCACGGGGAACTGGATTTCCGGCGGGACCTGTGGCCGCTGATCGCCAAGGAAGCCGGGTACGGCTACTACCGGGAGATCCTGACAGGCCGCCCTGCGCTGGCCGCCATGGACTGGGATGAATTTGCCGCCCGGTACGCTGCCCTGGACTGGTACAGCGCAGCCCGTGAAGAACTCGTGGCCGCTGCCGTACCCGACGCCGGCCTGCACCTTGACCTGGAGCGACTGGACCGGCCTTTCGCCGGCCGCAGCTTTGCGGGCCACCAGGACGCGCAGGACGCGGTGGCCCGGTACATCGAGCACGATCTTGCCCTGCGGGACAGCCCGGACCACCCCGAAACGCTGGCACTCTTCCTCGCCCTGCTGCACGTGTACATGGAGGTGGGCCGGGTTGTCCCCCAGGAACGGCTCAACGCCCGGTCCCAGCAGACGGTCCACGGCTGGTGGCATGGCTTCTTCAGCTTCGCGGACTCCGGGCCGCCGCCGCATAGGCTCCGGCAGATGCTGGCACTGCACCGGGCCGGGCTGCTGAACTTCCTGGGGCCGGGCCTTGGGATCTCCACCGATGAGGCCGCCGGCACGTTCCTGGCCAGTTCCCCGCAGTCCCCGGTGACGGTGACAGCGAAGGCTTTCATCGAAGCGCGGCTCCCTGCCACGTCCGTGGCGCGCTCGCTCAACCCGTTTCTCGAGTCCCTGCACCGGAACGGCCTGGGCACGGAGCAGCGGCTGCTCACGGCGGACGGCATCCACTCCACCGGGAAGCTGCTGGTCACGTCCCGGCACCAATTGGTGGACGCGCAAGGGCAGCCCCGCACCTCGGTTTTCGGCATAGGTCCGGGGACGTCCGGCTGGGGTGCCGCCGCCTTCGCCCGGCCAGGCACCAATGCCGCACCCTTCCGCGAGAACGATGCCTTGGCCCGGACCATCCTGTCCGTTGCGCGTGGACTCGCCGCGGAAGCCTCCGCCACACCGTCCGCAGAACCCGCCGCCGTCGGAAAGAACTGAACCGTGACTGCTGAACCTGAACTCAGGCAACTGTCCGTGGCCACCGAACCCATCGGGGCAAGGCCCTCGGACCATGTGCCCCGGCCGCTTGACCCGGCCTCGCTGACGGTCCTGAACCTGCCCATGCACGATCCGCGGGTCCGGCCGCTGCTGGATGAACTCGCCGTCGAGTACGACACCCGCTACGGCGACCTCTTTGGCCGGAAAGCTGCGGCCGATGAACTGAACCGCTACCCGGCGGACGAATTCGAGGGACCAGCCGGTGCCCTGCTGCTGGTCCAGGAGCAGGGGAAATCCGTGGCCGGCGGCGCCTTCCGCCGCTATGATCCCAGGACTGCGGAACTGAAGCGGATCTGGACGCACTCGGGGCATCGCCGTCGCGGTTTGGGGAGGCTGGTGCTGGCGGAACTGGAAGCCCTGGCCGCTGCGCGCGGCTACACAAGGCTCTACCTCACCACCGGTCCCCGGCAGCCTGAGGCCAAGCACCTTTACCTCAGTGCCGGCTACCGGCCGCAGTTCGACCTTGCCGCCGATCCTGGGACGCTGAAGTTCCTGGCATTCACGAAGGACCTGCCTCAAATTGCGCCCGCGTCCGCGCCGAACTGACGGCGGACCCGGCGCGGGGTTGCGGCCGCCGCTAAGCTAGCGCCATGGCCAACAAAACCACAGCAGAGAAGCTTGCCACCCTCCAGAAGGGCTACACACTGGAAGGGGCCACCATCGAGCTGGGAGCCGCGATTGTGGACGGCGAGGTCCACAAGGACGCGCCGGTGCGCTTGCCGCTTTCCATGATGAACCGGCACGGCCTGGTGGCGGGCGCCACCGGCACGGGCAAGACCGTCACGCTGCACATGATGGCCGAGCAGCTCTCCACCGCCGGCGTGCCGGTCTTCCTGGCCGATATCAAGGGCGACCTCTCCGGGCTGGCCACCGCCGCCGTCGGAAGTGAAAAGCTCACCGCCCGCACGGAGGGCATCGGGCAGCCGTGGCAGGGGAAGACGTTCCCGGTGGAGTTCCTGGCGCTGGGCGGCGACGGCAACGGCGTCCCCGTGCGGGCCACGGTGTCCTCCTTTGGGCCCATCCTGCTCTCCCGGATCATGGAGCTGAATGACACGCAGGAATCCAGCCTGCAGCTGGTCTTCTATTTCGCGGACAAGAACGGCCTGGAACTCATCGACCTGAAGGACCTCCGGGCGGTGATCCAGTTCCTGACCTCGGCCGAAGGCAAGGACCAGCTGGAGGAGCTCGGCGGGCTGTCCAAGGCGACCGCCGGGGTGATCCTGCGCGAGCTTGTGAGCCTTGAGGCGCAGGGACTGGAAAGGTTCTTTGGCGAACCCGAGTTTGATACCGCGGAGCTGCTGCGGACTTCCCCGGACGGCCGCGGTGTGATCACCTGCCTGGAGCTGCCCACGCTGCAGACCAAGCCCATGCTGTTCTCCACCTTCCTGATGTGGCTGCTGGCGGATCTCTTCGAGGACCTCCCCGAAGCGGGGGACCTGGACAAACCCAAGCTGGTGTTCTTCCTGGACGAAGCGCACCTCCTGTTCAACGACGCATCCAAGGCATTCCTGGAAGCCATCACCACCACTGTCCGGCTTATCCGGTCCAAGGGCGTGGGGATCTTCTTTGTCACCCAGACCCCCAAGGACGTTCCCGCGGATGTCCTTGGCCAGCTCGCCAACCGCGTGCAGCATGCCCTCCGCGCGTTCACCCCGGAGGACGCCAAGGCCCTGAAGGCCACGGTGTCCACGTTCCCGCTCAGCGACTACGACCTCGAGGAAACACTGACGTCCGCCGGCATCGGTGAGGCCGTGATCACTGTCATGAATGAGAAGGGCGCCCCCACTCCCGTGGCGCTGACCCGCCTGCGGGCCCCGGAGTCGGTGATGGGTCCGAGCGACGAGGCCCTGGTCCGCAGCACCGTGGCGGCGTCAGCCCTGCTGGCCAAGTACGGAACGGCGGTGGACAACCCGTCGGCCTTCGAAAAGCTTTCCGGGAAGGCTGCCGCTCCCACAGGGCCGGCTGCCCAGGGCGGAGTGGCGGCACCGGGCACCACTGTTCAAGGCGGCGGGGTTCAGGGCGGCGGGGGCGGCAGCCTGGACGTTGACGCCGAGGCGCGCCGGATCGAGGAAGAAATCCTCGGCCGGCCCAGCAGCCGGCCGGCGGCTTCCGGGGACGGCAAACGCCGCACCCGCGCCGAAGAACCGCGGGAACCACGGCCCGAGACGCGCGACTCGATGATGGGGGACCTGGGCGGCGCGCTGGGCGGGGCCCTGGGGGGCGGCCTGAAGAGCATGGCCAGGTCCATCGGCACGCAGCTCGGGCGGGAGCTGCTGCGCGGGGTGTTCGGCACGTCGTCCCGGCGCCGCCGCCGCTGACAAGGTACCGCTTCCGCCGGCTCGACTGCCGCCGTCGGCCGCATGACAGGTAACGTATTGTCAGTGCAGATGAGTCAAGCGTTGGTGAGGATCGCAGCCGGATGGCTGCTGGGACTCATGCTTGCCGTCGCCGGAGCGGTGGTTGCGGTGAACCTGGTGAACAACACTGTGGCCAGCCCGCAGCAGCCTGTCCGTGAGTATCTGGAGGCGCTGCAGGGCGGTGATGGCGGCAGGGCACTGGGGCTCCTCGGTGCCACGGTGCCGCCCAGCAACGCTGCCATGCTGGACGGCCCGGCACTGCAGACCGCTGCCTCGCGCATCGCCAACGTGGACATCGGCGACGCCCAGGAACGCCCGGACAACCAAGTCATGGTGCCGATGGAATACACCATTGACGGCAGCCGGCTCCGCACCGAATTCCTGCTGCGGAAAACCGGTACCGAGTGGATCTTCTTCAACACGTGGGGCTTTGTCCCCTCCAGGCTCCCCACCATTGACATCACCGTGGTCAATGCCAGCGAAGCCACCGTCAACGGCGTGCCCGTTAACATGCCGAACGGCCGGAACTCCTTTGCGGTGTTCTATCCCGGCGAGTACGAGGCAGCCGTGAACGGCCAGTACTTTTCGGCGTCGCCCACCCGTGCCACCGTAACCGCGCGCGACGCCCCGGTAGCCCCGCTCAACCTCCTCACCCAGGCCACGGACAACCTGAAGAAGGACGTCTCGGCGAAGGTGAAGGAATTCCTGGACAGCTGTGCCGCCGTCGCGGCCAAGGAGCAGAAGCTCCAGCCCGACTGCCCCTTCTACTACGCCAGCAACAACAGGGTGCAGGACGGCAGCATCAAGTGGACCGTGACGGAGTATCCCAACGTGTCCATCGAGCCGTTCGACGGACGCTGGGTGGTGGCTCCGCTGGACGGCAAGGCCAAGGTTGAAGCCCTCCAGCAGAACCTGTTCACCGGCGCCTGGTACCCCCTCAGCGAGGAAGTGGACTTCAGCTTCACCACCCGGCTGGACGTCACGGGAGACACGGTCAAGGTCACGCCGGTGCTGAGCTTCTAGCCCCCGCGCCCGCCACACTGGCCCAGTTTTGGTTGCCTGACAGCAGGTTTACCGGCCGTTGTGGCGCCAGCTGGGCGAATAACCGGGCCAGTGTGGTTGCGGCCACCGCAGCGATCCCCGGGCAAGGACCTCGCGGACCTGCGCCAAGACAGATTCGGGCGAGTGAACCACGTCGTCGTAGAAGAATCGCAGCACCGGGAGGCCCTGCAGTATTGCAGAGTTGTCCCTGCGACGGTCCTTCTTGAACTGCCTGGCCTCACGATGGAAGGCGAGCCCGTCAATCTCCACTATGAGGAACCCCTCCAACAGGAAGTCCACACGACCGATGCCATCGAGCCACACTTGGGTCTCGGTCAGGATGCCGGCATCCCGGAACAGCACTCGGGCCAGGGTTTCGAGCAGGGAGCCCGCGCCCCGGTCAATCCTGGACACCACATTCCGCGCCTTGCCGCACCGTGGGCCGTCCAGGTGGCGGAGCAGATACGACAGATCGATGTCGCCGCGGTTGTAGGCACACTCCACCATCACCAGGGACTCAAGTTCCGGGAGGCATAGCAGGGCATGCAGCAGGACATCTGGAAGTGCTGCAAGCGTCCGGTGCCGGGGCTGCTGCGTCAGGTCAGTACGGTGGCTGACACACCGTACTGACCTTCGGCCGTTGCTCTGCCAGTAGTGCGGCCTGGCAGGGGACCGGAGCTGCCACAGGCCGTATGCCGGGGCAGCCGAAACGCATGTGATCAGGCCGCGTGCCCGTCCAGCCGCCACGAGTTCCGCGTCTGCTTCCGCCACGGCCAGGAGGCCCCGCTCCAGCCGAAGCACCTGGCCACTGCGGACCGCCCGGCGAAGCTCGGCATCTGTGGCACCTTCGGCCAGCACATCCCGCCGCAGCGACACTCCCCCAGCTGATCTGAGGATTTCCGTTGGGTCCATCAACCCAGACTGTCTCCAGTCCCAAGGTCGAAGGGAGGCAGAAAGTGGCTATGTGGACAACCCTGTTCCCAGGCTGGCCCAGTTTTGGAGGCAGGAGGTGCAGGACTGGCCCGGTTTCGAGCCGCATCGGGCCTAAAAGCGGGCCAGTTGGACAATCGACGGCCGCGGGTCAGTCCATCCCGCGGAGGTCCAGGACCAGCTCGGTGTCGCCGTCACCCTGCAGCACCACGGGGATGCCCCAGTCCTGCTGGTAGAGGTGGCAGGCGGCGTGGTCGGGGATCTCGCCGTCCTCGGTCTCCGGGCCGTCACAGGCAGCAGCCCGGGCAGTGATGTGCAGGACGCCCTCGGCTACATCGGGCGAAAGCTCCAGCGTCCGCTGCAGCCCAACGGAGGTTCCGCCGCCTGCCACCAGGAGTTCCGGCGGGGTGGAGGAGATCTTCAGCTGCGTGGGATCGCCCCAGCGGTCATCGAGCTTCTGGCCGGTGGGGGCCGTGAAGCGGACAGTCAGCTCAAGGGGGCCGGGGGCGACCGGGCTCTTGGGCCGGTGGGTCTGGACCGCGCCTTCGTCCACCTGCTGGGCTTCCTTGGGGATGGGAACGAACACCACCTGGTGCTTGTTGGCCTCCACCACCACCAGCAGCGGCTCGGAACCGGCCGAGTGCGTGTGGTCCACGATCACGTCGGACGGCTCCAGGAGGCCTCGCGCGAGGGTTGACACCGTGCCGGAGGCGGGATCGTAGCGGCGGACGGCACCGTTGTAGGTGTCCGCGATCGCCACGGATCCGTCCGGCAGGACCGTAACCCCCAGCGGGTGCTGCAGCCGGGCTTCCGCGGCCGGGCCGTCGCGGAAGCCGAAGTCGAACAGTCCCTTGCCGATGGCGGACTCCACGGCGACGCGGCCGTCGTCGTCAATCACCAGCTTGCGGAGGGCGGACGTCTCGGAGTCGGCCACCCAGATATTCCCGTCCGCGTCCTCTGCCAGACCGGAGGGCTGGGCGAACCAGGCCTCGTGCGGGGCACCGTCCAGCAGGCCCTCCAGTCCGTTGCCGGCCACGATGGCCACAGAGCCGGTGAGGGGATCGAAGCTGAAGATCTGGTGCGTCCCGGCCATGGCGATCACCACGGCGTTGAGCTTGCGCGACCAGACAACGTCCCACGGCGAGCTCAGGGCAACATCAAGCGGGTGCCCGCCGAGCTGGCCTGTGAAGCCCGCAGCGTCCTCGTCCACGCGCGCGGGCCCCGCCTCCAGCAGCCGCTGGACACCGCTGCCCGCCAGGGTTGAAGCCTTGCCGTCCGCGAGGGACAGCCCGCGGAGCCGGTGGTTGACGGAGTCAGCAATAACGACGTCGTAACCTGCCTTGGCTGCCACGTCTTCCGGAAGCAGGACCAGGCCTTGGGGTTCGTTGAATTGGGCCACGGCAGCGTCCCCGGCAGCCGGACCGTCGGAGTGGCCACGGGTGCCGGAGCCGAAGGTGCCCAGGACGGTGTGGAAGTCGGTGCCCAGCTCCACCAGCCGGTGGTGGCCGGTATCGGTGACCAGCCACGAGCCCTTGCTTGCTGCGGAACCGGCGGCCGCGGCACCCGCCGCAGTACCGCCGTCGGACATTCCCTCTGAAGCCGAACCGCGGCCCGGCGGAAGGAAAAGCGCCTTGCCGGGGAAGCGCAGGGTGCCGGACGTCGGCTCCGGCGCCACGTACGGGCCGGAACCGCGGTGCAGGGTCCCCTTGGCCTCGTGTTGGGCGATGAGCTCGGGAATCAGCACGGCCAAGCCGTCCGCGTGGCCTTCGCCGGAGAGGTGCGCCACGATGTAGCCCTCGGGATCGATGACCACCAGGGTGGGCCAGGCGCGGGCGGTGTAGGCCTTCCAGGTCTCCAGCTCCGGATCGTCCAGGACCGGGTGGTGGATCTCGTAGCGTTCCACGGCGGCGGCCAGCGCCACCGGATCGGCCTCGTGCTCGAACTTGGGCGAGTGGACGCCCACAGTCACCAGGACGTCGGAGTACTGCTCCTCGAGCGGGCGCAGCTCGTCCAGGACGTGCAGGCAGTTGATGCAGCAGAAGGTCCAGAAGTCCAGCAACACGATCTTGCCGCGGAGGGCTTCAAGGTCCAGTGACTTGCCGCCGGTGTTCAACCAGTTACGGCCCACCAGTTCGGAGGCTCGGACCCGGAGGTGGGTGCGTACGGTTTCGCTCATCAGCGTCCTTCCAGCTTGTTTCGTTCAGCCAGCTTGGCATCGCGTTCAGCCAACTTGGCAAACATATCGTTGTAAGCGGTGAGATCGGCGTCGTTATTCCTGTCCGCCGCCCGGTCCACCCGTTTGGTCTCACGCTGGTCGGACCGGGACCACATGATGGCGACGCCGATCGCCACCAGCAGCGTGGGCACTTCCCCGATGCCCCAGGCCACGGCGCCCCCCTTCTGCTGGTCGGCCAGCGCGGAATCGCCCCACGCCCGGCCCAGGTTCCCGAAGTAGTCCGCGGCCAGGAGGTTGTCCCCGCCCATGATGGCCACACCGAAGAAGGCGTGGAAGCCCATGGTGGCCAGGAGCAGGAGGAGCCGCATGGGGTACGGTGCCCTGAGCGGCAGCGGGTCGGTGCCGATCATGCTCAGGATGAAGATGTATCCGGTCAGCAGGAAGTGCACAATCATCAGCTCGTGGCCCACGTGCTCGCGCATGGCGAAGCCGAACAGGTCCGAGTAGTAGAACAGCACAATCGAGCCGGCAAAGTTGGCGGCGGCGAAGATCGGGTGGGTGACCAGCTGCGAGAACTTCGAGTGGACGAACACCAGCAGCCACTCACGCGCCCCGCGGGAACCGTCCCTGCGGGGAGTCAATGCTTTGAGGGCCAGCGTCACCGGCGCGCCCAGCACCAGGAAGATCGGCGCCACCATGGTCAGCGCCATGTGGTCCACCATGTGCGCGGAGAACAGGACGCGCCCATAGACCGACGGCGGCCCTGACGTGATGTAGGTGAGCACCAGCAGGCCAATGACCCAGTTCACGGCCCGGAACCACTGCCACTTGTCGCCGCGCCGGTGGATCTTGGCAACGCCGAGGAAGTAGGACACGAGGCCGAACAGCGCCACGGCGATCCAGAGCCAGTCCAGGCGCCACTCGGTGAGCCAGCGCTCGGGAGTCAGTTCCGGGGGAAGCTCGTACCCGGTGAGGATGAAGGCGGGCGTGGCATCGGGCGCGAAGGTGGTGGGCTCCGGCGGGGCGGACCTGCCGAGCGCGACGGCGACACCGGACGTTGCTCCCATCACCAGGAACTCCGCAAGGACCAGCTGCCAGAGGACCCGCCGGGAAGACATGGTGGAGCCCTTTCGGCTCAGCTGCGGGATCACCCACTGCCGGTGCATGAACCCGATCCCGCCCAGGACCAGGGTGGCCATCGCTTTGGCCAGGATGAGCTGGCCGTAAGGGGACCCGAAGAGGTCGGCCCAGTTGGTCACCCGGATGCTGGCGTTGATGATGCCGGACGCGAGCACCAGCACGAAAGCAAAACCGGCCAGCGAGGAGAACCGGCGCAGCGTCGGTTTAGTGATGTCGGTGGCGGTTGCGGCTTTGGGGCCGGTGAGGATGCCGGACAGCAGGGCCAGCATGATGATGCCGCCCACCCAGGTGCTGACCCCCACCAGGTGCAGGCCCAGCGAGTTGATGGCGCCTTCATGGTCCGACGAGCTTGAGGAGTGGCCGATCAGGGCGGTGGGTACCAGGCCCACCAGCGCGAGGACCAGCGTCAGGGCCAGGCCGCCGAGTGACCTCACCCCAAACAGGGCAGTTGTCACGACCGCGGCGATGATGGTGACAGCCAGCCAGGCCCGGCCCGTCTCGATGTCCGTCATGAAGTAGACCAGCGCCTGGGTGAACTGCGCGTCGCCGGAAAGGCCCTGTCCGGCAACATCGGAGTAGGTGAGTACCAGGACCGCGATAGCGGACAACGTCCACGCTGCACCAGCGACGGAGGCTACGGCCAGGGCACGGCTGAAGGCTGGGTGTTCGGGCACCTCGGTGCCCTCTTTGCCCCGGCTGCGGGGCCCCGCGTTCCTGGGCAGGATGCCGACGGCGAAGACCAGGCCGCCAATGACTGTGGCCAGCGATACGTTGTGGATTGCCTTGCTGATGGGGAGGCCCCAGCGCACAAGGGTGCCGGGATCGGAGACGGCCCTGGCGTCCGCCGCTCCGGAAAAGATAAGCGCCGCTGCCAGGCCCAGGAACAGGGCTGCCAGCCCGGCCAGTTGCCAGGCCCGGGAGATCCCCAGTGCACCGCCGTCCCTCGCTGGCGCACCGTTTCCCCGCGCTCCCTTGCCGGGCACGGATGGGGGCTGGGTGGAACGGGGTTTTGCGGCAGAAGACACCATTCCATTGTCCGCTACGCCTGCCCGGGCCGCGAATCGGCTTAACGGCAAAAGGAGCGGCAACCAGCAGGTTGCCGCTCCTTTTCCGCGCCGGCCACGTGCCGGCGGAAGAAGCTTACTTCTTGTTGGAGACTGCAGCCTTCAGCTTGGAGCCCGCGGTCAGCTTGACGCTGTGGCCTGCTGCGATCTGAATGGTCTCACCCGTCTGCGGGTTGCGGCCGGTGCGAGCTGCACGGTCGGTGCGCTCGACGGCGAGCCAGCCCGGGATGGTGATCTTCTCGCCCGCGGCGACAGAAGTCTCGAAAACCTCGAACAGTGCGTCGAGGACGGAGTTGACGGCTGCCTGGCTGGTGCCGGCCTTGCCCGCTACCTCTGCAACAAGTTCACTACGGTTCTTAGCCATTTATGTCCTCCTGGACGGTCATGATTCTGGAGCCTGCACGCGGCATGCGTACAAGCCACTGTTCGAAAACTTACCAGCTTGGGCCCGCGCGTTCCGCAAATTCCGCGTGTTTCCGCGACTTTTTGAGGTTAATCACCGGATTTCCCGGGTTTTTCGCCCCGGATTCAGCCGCCAGCGGACGCTCTCTCACTTGATGTCGGGTTTCCGCGGACGCTCTCTCACTTGATGTCGGGTTTCCGCGGACGCCCTCGCAGTTTGCGCTTGGTGGTCGACGACGGCCGGCGGGGTGGTGAGAGAGGGTCCCCCGGGGGGAACCGCGTTAAGTGAGAGAGCGTCCCCCGACGAGCCGCGTTAAGTGAGAGAGGGTCCCCTTGGGGGAGCGGGGGGTGAGTGGGAGAGCATCCCCCGCGGGGGAGGGCGCGGTGAGTGGAAGAGCGTCCCCCCGGGAGGGCACGTTGAGTGGGAGAGCGTCCCGCGGGGGGAGCGGTGAGTGGGAGAGCATCCCCCTTGGGGGTGTGTGGGTGGTTAAAGCAGCAGGGCCCTGACGTTGCCGTCAGGGCCCTGCTGTAATGTGTGTCCGGCGGTGACCTACTCTCCCACACCCTCCCGGGTGCAGTACCATCGGCGCTGTGGGTCTTAGCTTCCGGGTTCGGAATGGGACCGGGCGTTTCCCCCACGCTATGACCGCCGTAACCCTTGTACCCGTCCACCCGGGTCTGATGCCGGGGGTGGGAAATCTTTGTGGTTACAACATTGTGGTGTTGTTATTCAGTTGTGTTCCTCAGCGCAACAGGCCCGTGGCGGGTTTGTTGGTTGGGAACCACATAGTGGACGCAAGCAGTCTTGTTATCTTTTTACCCTTCCCCTTGGTGCAAACGCTTTTGAACCCGTTTGCGGGGTGGGTGTGTGGTGTAAGTTATCGGCCTATTAGTACCGGTCAGCTTCACGAGTCGTTAGTCCTCGCTTCCACATCCGGCCTATCAACCCAGTGGTCTGGCTGGGGGCCTCTCACACACAAGGTGTATGGAAATCTCATCTTGAAGCGAGCTTCCCGCTTAGATGCTTTCAGCGGTTATCCCATCCGAACGTAGCTAATCAGCGGTGCACTTGGCAGTACAACTGACACACCAGAGGTTCGTCCGTCCCGGTCCTCTCGTACTAAGGACAGCCCTTCTCAAATTTCCTGCGCGCGCAGCGGATAGGGACCGAACTGTCTCACGACGTTCTAAACCCAGCTCGCGTACCGCTTTAATGGGCGAACAGCCCAACCCTTGGGACCTACTCCAGCCCCAGGATGCGACGAGCCGACATCGAGGTGCCAAACCATGCCGTCGATATGGACTCTTGGGCAAGATCAGCCTGTTATCCCCGAGGTACCTTTTATCCGTTGAGCGACGGCCATTCCACAATGTACCGCCGGATCACTAGTCCCGACTTTCGTCCCTGCTCGAGATGTCTCTCTCACAGTCAAGCTCCCTTGTGCACTTACACTCGACACCTGATTGCCAACCAGGCTGAGGGAACCTTTGGGCGCCTCCGTTACTTTTTTAGGAGGCAACCGCCCCAGTTAAACTACCCATCAGGCACTGTCCCTGACCCGGATTACGGGCCGAAGTTAGATGTCCAAAGTGACCAGAGTGGTATTTCAACGATGACTCCACCCGAACTGGCGTCCGGGCTTCAACGTCTCCCACCTATCCTACACAAGCCACTCCGAACACCAATACCAAACTATAGTAAAGGTCTCGGGGTCTTTCCGTCCTGCTGCGCGTAACGAGCATCTTTACTCGTACTGCAATTTCGCCGAGTTTATGGTTGAGACAGCGGGGAAGTCGTTACTCCATTCGTGCAGGTCGGAACTTACCCGACAAGGAATTTCGCTACCTTAGGATGGTTATAGTTACCACCGCCGTTTACTGGGGCTTAAATTCTCAGCTTCGCCTTGCGGCTAACCGGTCCTCTTAACCTTCCAGCACCGGGCAGGAGTCAGTCCGTATACATCGTCTTGCGACTTCGCACGGACCTGTGTTTTTTAGTAAACAGTCGCTTCCCCCCTGGTCTCTGCGGCCCCCGATCCCCTCCACACCGCGTGGGTGTATCAAGGTTGGGGGCCCCCCCCTTCTCCCGAAGTTACGGGGGGGCATTTTGCCGAGTTCCTTAACCATAATTCTCTCGATCGCCTTAGTATTCTCTACCTGATCACCTGTGTCGGTTTGGGGGTACGGGCGGCTAAAACCTCGCGTCGATGCTTTTCTCGGCAGCATAGGATCACCAAATCCCCCCCCAAACGGGGGTCCCATCAGATCTCAGGCATCATGAACAGCGGATTTGCCTACCGTTCGCCCTACATCCTTAGACCGGGACAACCATCGCCCGGCTTGGCTACCTTCCTGCGTCACACCTGTTAATACGCTTGCCTCCCAGGATCAGGTCCTGCGCTCCACCAAAAACCCCTCACACCACAAGGGCGATCGGGCAGGTCTCGGGCAGTTAGTATCCCCTGTTCAGCATGGGCGGTTTTTTCGCCGGTACGGGAATATCAACCCGTTGTCCATCGACTACGCCTGTCGGCCTCGCCTTAGGTCCCGACTTACCCAGGGCAGATTAGCTTGACCCTGGAACCCTTGATCATTCGGCGGACGGGTTTCTCACCCGTCTTTCGCTACTCATGCCTGCATTCTCACTCGTGTAGGCTCCACCGCTGGTTTACACCGCGACTTCACCGCCCACACGACGCTCCCCCTACCCATCCAAACGCCTGAACCACAAGGGCTTAGCTAATATTTGAATGCCACAACTTCGGCGGTGTACTTGAGCCCCGCTACATTGTCGGCGCGGAATCACTTGACCAGTGAGCTATTACGCACTCTTTTTAAGGATGGCTGCTTCTAAGCCAACCTCCTGGTTGTCTTCGCAACTCCACATCCTTTCCCACTTAGCACACGCTTAGGGGCCTTAGTTGGTGGTCTGGGCTGTTTCCCTCTCGACTATGAAGCTTATCCCCCCACAGTCTCACTGCTGCGCTCTCACTTACCGGCATTCGGAGTTTGGCTGACGTCAGTAACCTTGTAGGGCCCATTAGCCATCCAGTAGCTCTACCTCCAGCAAGAAACACGCAACGCTGCACCTAAATGCATTTCGGGGAGAACCAGCTATCACGAAGTTTGATTGGCCTTTCACCCCCTACCCACAGCTCATCCCCTCCATTTTCAACTGAAGTGGGTTCGGTCCTCCACGACGTCTTACCGTCGCTTCAACCTGGCCATGGGTAGATCACTTCGCTTCGGGTCTAGATCACGCCACTGCAACGCCCTATTCAGACTCGCTTTCGCTACGGCTGCCCCACACGGGTTAACCTCGCGACGTAACACTAACTCGCAGGCTCATTCTTCAAAAGGCACGCCGTCACCAGAATCAGACTGGCTCCGACGGATTGTAAGCACACGGTTTCAGGTACTGTTTCACTCCCCTCCCGGGGTACTTTTCACCTTTCCCTCACGGTACTGGTCCGCTATCGGTCATTAGGGAGTATTTAGGCTTATCAGGTGGTCCTGACAGATTCGCACGGGATTTCTCGGGCCCCGTACTACTTGGGATACTCATCCGGGCGGTACACAACATTACGGTTACGGGGCTAACACCCTCTCTGGCCGGCCTTTCAAGACCGTTCACCTATGCCTGCACATCACACCCCCACTGCCCCCGGCAGAGACAGTACGGAAAGTCCCACAACCCCCGACCATGCAACGCCCGCCGGCTATCACACATGGAACGGTTTAGCCTGATCCGCGTTCGCTCGCCACTACTAACGGAATCACTATTGTTTTTCTCTTCCTGCGGGTACTGAGATGTTTCACTTCCCCGCGTTCCCTCCACGCACCCTATGTGTTCAGATGCGGGTCACCAGGCAACTCGCGTCCCTGGCGGGGTTTCCCCCATTCGGACACCCTGGGATCACAGTCCGGTTATCGACTCCCCCCAGGCTTATCGCAGATTCCTACGTCCTTCTTCGGCTCCTAATGCCAAGGCATCCACCGTGTGCTCTTAAAAAACTTGACCACAAAAGATCAAAAACGCTAATTTTCGAGAGAACCACAGAAACCAACCACACCCAACAACAACCCCCCCCAAAAGAGGGACCATCACCACGCGCAGCCAGATCCAGGTTCATATTCTTGGAAATTGCTTCTTATAAAAGATGCTCGCGTCCACTATGTAGTTCTCAAACAACAACCCCGTACCACACACCCCCACACACACAACATGCATGATCGGTGCAGCCAGGAAACCAGAAACAAACAAACCCGGCACAACCCCCCACAAAAGAGGCCCATACCGGTCCTGTTGCCTCAGGACCCAACAGTGTGCCAAACACTAAACCACCCAACCCCAGACCCCCGCCGTTCCAGGACACACAAAGCATCCGTACTAGACAAGACCAAGACCAGGCAGCCGCTATCCGTTGATATTCCACCCTTGAGCACCCGCCGCAGAACTTGCGTCTGCGCAACGGGCATATACTCCTGACAAACCCCCCCACCAACGCATACACGCAGTGACAGCCTGTAGGTGCTCCTTAGAAAGGAGGTGATCCAGCCGCACCTTCCGGTACGGCTACCTTGTTACGACTTAGTCCCAATCGCCAGTCCCACCTTCGACAGCTCCCTCCCACAAGGGGTTAGGCCACCGGCTTCGGGTGTTACCAACTTTCGTGACTTGACGGGCGGTGTGTACAAGGCCCGGGAACGTATTCACCGCAGCGTTGCTGATCTGCGATTACTAGCGACTCCGACTTCATGGGGGTCGAGTTGCAGACCCCCAATCCGAACTGAGACCGGCTTTTTTGGGATTAGCTCCACCTCACAGTATCGCAACCCTTTGTACCGGCCATTGTAGCATGCGTGAAGCCCAAGACATAAGGGGGCATGATGATTTGACGTCGTCCCCCACCTTCCTCCGAGTTGACCCCGGCAGTCTCCTATGAGTCCCCACCATCACGTGCTGGCAACATAGAACGAGGGTTGCGCTCGTTGCGGGACTTAACCCAACATCTCACGACACGAGCTGACGACAACCATGCACCACCTGTAAACCGACCGCAAGCGGGGGCACCTGTCTCCAGGTATTACCGGTTCATGTCAAGCCTTGGTAAGGTTCTTCGCGTTGCATCGAATTAATCCGCATGCTCCGCCGCTTGTGCGGGCCCCCCCGTCAATTCCTTTGAGTTTTTAGCCTTGCGGCCGTACTCCCCCAGGCGGGGCACTTAATGCGTTAGCTACGGCGCGGAAAAACGTGGAATGTCCCCCCCACACCTAGTGCCCAACGTTTACGGCATGGACTACCAGGGTATCTAATCCTGTTCGCTCCCCCATGCTTTCGCTCCTCAGCGTCAGTTAATGCCCAGAGACCTGCCTTCGCCATCGGTGTTCCTCCTGATATCTGCGCATTTCACCGCTACACCAGGAATTCCAGTCTCCCCTACATCACTCTAGTCTGCCCGTACCCACCGCAGATCCGGAGTTGAGCCCCGGACTTTCACGGCAGACGCGACAAACCGCCTACGAGCTCTTTACGCCCAATAATTCCGGATAACGCTTGCGCCCTACGTATTACCGCGGCTGCTGGCACGTAGTTAGCCGGCGCTTCTTCTGCAGGTACCGTCACTTACGCTTCTTCCCTACTGAAAGAGGTTTACAACCCGAAGGCCGTCATCCCTCACGCGGCGTCGCTGCATCAGGCTTGCGCCCATTGTGCAATATTCCCCCACTGCTGCCTCCCGTAGGAGTCTGGGCCGTGTCTCAGTCCCAGTGTGGCCGGTCACCCTCTCAGGCCGGCTACCCGTCGTCGCCTTGGTAAGCCATTACCTCACCAACAAGCTGATAGGCCGCGAGTCCATCCAAAACCACAAAAAGCTTTCCACCCCCCCCACCATGCGATGAGGAGTCATATCCGGTATTAGACCCAGTTTCCCAGGCTTATCCCAGAGTTAAGGGCAGGTTACTCACGTGTTACTCACCCGTTCGCCACTAATCCCCCCAGCAAGCTGGGATCATCGTTCGACTTGCATGTGTTAAGCACGCCGCCAGCGTTCATCCTGAGCCAGGATCAAACTCTCCGTTGAAGTAAAACAGACACAACCCCCAGCCCCGGGAAAACGGGACAAAAAGGCTGCACAAAATTTGAAACCAGCTGTAAAAACCAGACCACCCACAGGGGCGGGCAATCCAGTCAATTCAACCAATCACTAAAACAATTGGTATCAACAAACTTGGCACACTATTGAGTTCTCAAACAACAGACACACCCGGCACCACCACCAGCACTTCACAGCCGTGGATCGCTCCGGAGCAACTTTTCAAACTTACCCGACTTCAAGAAGCTTTGCAAATCGGCGTTTCCGCGATTTCTTAGCTGTGAAACCAGCCCCACCTGCGTTTGGCGCGCCGGGAGGCGAACCATTTTCAGGCTGTTTGGTAAGGGGTTTGGCCGCTATTTTTCCGCTTCAGCGGCGGCGACTCAGAAAACAATACACGGCCCGAAGCCGCTCTGCAAATCCTGCGCGAAGTGGGAGCGTGCCCCTCGAAAACGCCGGAATTCCGGGGTTTTCGAGGGGCATTGACCTTCAGCAGCACCGCCAGTCCACACCGCCCGGCAGTATGGACTGGCTCACATTCTCCGGCTTACTAGGTGCGCACCTTCAGGGTCAAGGAGAACTGGGCTTCGCGGGGCTTGAGCCGGTAGTGGGGCAGCACACCAGGACCACAAGCAGCGGTTCCCACCCCCCTAAGTACGTGGTCCACGTAGAGGTGGCTTCGGCCGTCCGCCTCCAGGTCCGGACGATGTGTTGCCGCATCCAGGACGTCCTGGCTATAGGGCCGGACAGTCAGGGCAAACGGCTCACCGGATATTTCCAGTGTCCGGTCCCCAAGCTGCAATGTGGCGGACCGTACGCCGGACCGGGCGCCGGACTCCTGGGGCCGCACGTAATCCACGTCCATCTCCGACAGTGGAAGCGAGAACCAGCCCGTGCGGGCTCCCTGCCCCGTGTCCGGGTAGCTTTGGTGGGGGCCCTGACCGAACCAGTTCACCAGCCCTGCCGCTTCTCCCAGCACAAGTTCGAGCCCTATGCGCGCCCATTCGACGTCATAGCCGTGGTTCGCCCACTTGCCGTCAGGCCGGACAGTGGTCCGAAGGCCAACGGCCTCACCATCGCTCGTCCACTCGTAGTCCACAAGCACGCCGTACTGTTTGTCGGCGGTGCTTACACGCGTCCGGACAGTCAGGACCTCGCCGGCCTTCCGCCCGCCGTCGTCCGCTGTTCCCTTCCGCCCGCCGTCGTCCCCGCCCCCGGCCGCAGTAGAACCGCCAGCGGGGTCCGCCGCTGGCTCCGCGGTGATGCCCAGCAACCGCGTGTGGAGCCGGTTGAGGCCGGCGTCCTTCCATTGGGTGGCGAGGGGACGCTCGTCGGCTCCGCCCCATTCCCGTCCAAGGTCGTTGTCTGTGGGAGCCCACCAGAGATTCAGGGCAAGCCTTTCCACCGGGATACCGCCTATGGAGGTGGGCATTCCCGTTACCCGGCTGAAGACAGCGGGCCCCAGCGTCAGCTCGCCGTCCTGGACGTGCACAGTGGCAGCCGGTGCCGGCCCCTCCGGAGCGGCAGGCTCCCGCACCGACTGCCCCCAGGCAACTTCATGGCCCTCGGCCGCCCAGGCGGAGTCAGTGCCGAGGACTGCGCTGACGGTAAGTACGGCAGGCCCATCAGCGCCGACGCCAGCGGCGTGGGCACCGACACTGACGGGGAGCTGAACGACAGTCTCCGCCTGGGGCGCCACGGGCGGAACGTTGACGGTCCCGGCGTCCAAGGTCCCGCCGTCGGCCTCCACCGCGTAGCGGAAGCTGAACGCCGTGGTGTCCGCGAAGTCCTGCCCATTGCGCAGGGTGAACCGGGACCAGTCGCCGGCCACCGTGATGCGCAGCGGCTCAATGACCTTCTTGAAGTCCAGCAGCCCGGGCCGGGGTTTGCGGTCTGCATCAACCAGGCCGTCGGTGACGAAATTGCCGTCGTGGATTTCCTCACCGAAGTCCCCGCCGAAGGCGTAATGCTCACCACCGTCCGGAGAGGCGACGGTAATGCCGTGCTCCAGCCATTCCCACACGAAGCCGCCCATCAGGCGCGGATATTTGTCAAAAAGCTCCTGGTATTCGCTCATGCCGCCGGGACCGTTCCCCATGGCGTGGACATACTCGCAGAGCACGAATGGCATCGCCCGCCGCCGGGCATCCAGGGCGGCATCTTCGAGGACCGGCTCAATCCCCTGCCCGATCAGGGCCGTCTCCGCCTGGCTGGCATACATCCGGGAGTAGACGTCGACGTGCGCGGAGGACCAGTCACCCTCGTAGTGGATGGGGCGGGAAGGGTCCCGGTCCCTGGTCCAACGCGACATCGCGGCGAGGTTCCTGCCGGTCCCCGCTTCGTTGCCAAGCGACCACATGATCACCGCTGGGTGGTTCTTGTCCCGCTCAACCGTGCGGCGCATGCGGTCCACCAGGGCCGTCTCCCACTCCGGGTCGTCGCTCGGGTTCCGGTCCCAGCCCGCGCTCTCGAATCCATGCGTTTCGAGGTCGCATTCGAGGACAACGTAGAAGCCGAACTGGTCCGCCAGGGCCAGGAAATCCGGGTGCGGCGGGTAATGGGAGGTCCGGATGGCATTGATATTGTGCTGCTTCATGAGCCGCAGTTCGGCCTCCACCACGTCCCGGGGGACCACGCGGCCAAGGCGCGGGTGGTGTTCGTGGCGGTTGACGCCGCGCAGCAGGATCCGCCGCCCGTTGACCTTGAACTGGGCGTCTTCGATGACGATGCTGCGGAACCCTAGCTGCAGTTCCACCGACTCGCCGGGCGCGGTGACGGTAGCTCCATAGAGCCGTGGCATCTCCGCAGACCAGGGCTCGACGGCGGGGACGCGCAGTTCAGCGCCTGCGGACAGTTCCACGTCCAGTTCCGGAACGCGGACGACGGCGTCAATCGCCTGTCCTCCCCGGGTCACCTCAACCTTGAGGATGCCTTCGCCGGTTGCGGCGTCGTAGCCGGCGTGGACGAAGACGTCGTCGATGCCATCGGCCGGCCTTGCCTGCAGGGTGACATCCCGGAAGATGCCGGGGAGCCACCACATGTCCTGGTCCTCCACGTAGCTGGCGGCGGAGAACTGCGCCACTCGCACAGCGAGGGTGTTTTTGCCGCGCACCAGGATCCCGGACACATCGAATTCATGGGCAAGCCTGCTGCCGCGTGTGGTTCCGAGCTCTACCCCGTTCAGCCACACGGTTCCCGCGGACTCGATGCCGTCGAACCGCAACAGGGCGTGCGGGAAGAATTCCGGGCCGGCTTCAAAGGCGACTACATGGTCCCCAATGGGGTTGGCTTCCGGAACATGGGGTGGCTCCACGGGAAAGGGAAACTGGACATTGGTGTAGGCGGGGGAGCCGTGCCCGTGCATGGGCCAGCTCGACGGCACGGGCAGGCTCTCGAATCCATCCAAGTCCCCGCCCTGCTGCCAGCCGGCTTGCGGTGCCACCCGGATGCCGGGACTGAGGCGGAACTGCCAGTCCCCGTTCAGCGACAACCGCGGCGCGTCGCTGTGCAGGTAGGCGCGCGGGGGCAAGGTGCCCTTGCCCGGCGCGACGGACTCCAGGTCCCTGGTCTCTCCGGCACCCAGAGCCAGGCTTCGGCCTGCTGAACCGGGGGCGAACTGGGGCAGGCTGTCCGCCAGGGCGGCCGACGATAGAGCTGGCATGGGTTGTCCTTGCTTCAGGGGAGGCTGGGCTGTGGTCCTGCAGAACCTGTGGCTCACTGCGCCAAACGTGAACGTTCACGGGCACCGGTCCAGCGTATCCGTTCGCGAGTACTTTGAGAAGGGTCAGGCTGACTGGCGAAGTACCAACTGGTGCTTGAGGACAAGGGCTGCGTCCGGGCTTCCGGCCTCCACTGTGCCGGACAGCAGATCTGCCACGAGGCCGACGGCGGCCCGGCCTACTGCCCGCAGGTCCAGGGCGAGCGTGGTCAGCTCGGGCGTGACCAGTTCGCCCAGCGGTATGCCGTCCATTCCGATCACTGCGCAGTCCCGCGGCACCGCCCTACGTGCGTCGTGCAGGGCTTTGAGCGCTCCGGCGGCCATCAGGTCGTTGAACACCAGGAGCCCGTCCAGTGTGCCGTGCCCCTCGAGCAGTGAGCGGACTGCTTCCCGTGCCGCCGGGGCTGTATCCGCTGCCTGGCAGGTGATGATTTCGAGGCCGGTTTCGGCGGCCGCTGCGGCAACAGCGAGCCCACGCGTTGTGGCCGGCCCATCCTGGTCCGAGTCCAGGTAGGCGATGTGCCGGCGATGTGACGCATGGAGGTGCCCCAGTGCCAGCCGCGCCGCGTGGACGTAGTCGAAGGAGATCCGGCCGGCGGCCTGTCCGACCGGATAATCGAGCACCACCACGGGACGCCGTCCCATCATGGACTGGGCTTCATGCGAGCTGGCCCCGAAGTAGCCGATCAGGGCGTCAACCTGGGGCGCGAGCCGGGCGACGGCGTCCAGGCCGCTTCCGCTGCCGTGGCCAAAATCATCCATCACCACGTTCCAGCCCCGCTGGGTGGCTTCCTCCACCACGCTGGATGCAAAGGCCGGAAAATACGGGTTCGTGAGGTCCGGAATAGCCAGTCCAAGTGAGGTCCGGGCGCCCTGCACCAAGCCCTTTGCGAAGCGGCTGGGGGAATAGCCGAGCTCAGTAGCCAGCGCCTGGACACGCTCCCGTGTGGCGGCGCTGATTCCAGGCATGTCGTTCATGGCACGGGTAACGGTCTGCCTGGATACTCCTGCGGCGGCCGCAACATCCAGGATGGTGGCACGGCGGGCCTGTGGGCCTCTGGAGTTCGGGGTCATGACGGTAAGTCTAGAGTGGGCCCGCCGTGGCAACGTTAAGTGGGAGAACCTCCCCCGCGGGGGAGGGCGCGGTGAGTGGGAGAGCATCCCGGGTGTGGTGGGTGGTTAAAGCAGTAGGGCCCTGACGTTGCCGTCAGGGCCCTGCTGTAATGTGTGTCCGGCGGTGACCTACTCTCCCACACCCTCCCGGGTGCAGTACCATCGGCGCTGTGGGTCTTAGCTTCCGGGTTCGGAATGGGACCGGGCGTTTCCCCCACGCTATGACCGCCGTAACCCTTGTACCCGTCCACCCGGGTCTGATGCCGGGGGTGGGAAATCTTTGTGGTTACAACATTGTGGTGTTGTTATTCAGTTGTGTTCCTCAGCGCAACAGGCCCGTGGCGGGTTTGTTGGTTGGGAACCACATAGTGGACGCAAGCAGTCTTGTTATCTTTTTACCCTTCCCCTTGGTGCAAACGCTTTTGAACCCGTTTGCGGGGTGGGTGTGTGGTGTAAGTTATCGGCCTATTAGTACCGGTCAGCTTCACGAGTCGTTAGTCCTCGCTTCCACATCCGGCCTATCAACCCAGTGGTCTGGCTGGGGGCCTCTCACACACAAGGTGTATGGAAATCTCATCTTGAAGCGAGCTTCCCGCTTAGATGCTTTCAGCGGTTATCCCATCCGAACGTAGCTAATCAGCGGTGCACTTGGCAGTACAACTGACACACCAGAGGTTCGTCCGTCCCGGTCCTCTCGTACTAAGGACAGCCCTTCTCAAATTTCCTGCGCGCGCAGCGGATAGGGACCGAACTGTCTCACGACGTTCTAAACCCAGCTCGCGTACCGCTTTAATGGGCGAACAGCCCAACCCTTGGGACCTACTCCAGCCCCCAGGATGCGACGAGCCGACATCGAGGTGCCAAACCATGCCGTCGATATGGACTCTTGGGCAAGATCAGCCTGTTATCCCCGAGGTACCTTTTATCCGTTGAGCGACGGCCATTCCACAATGTACCGCCGGATCACTAGTCCCGACTTTCGTCCCTGCTCGAGATGTCTCTCTCACAGTCAAGCTCCCTTGTGCACTTACACTCGACACCTGATTGCCAACCAGGCTGAGGGAACCTTTGGGCGCCTCCGTTACTTTTTTAGGAGGCAACCGCCCCAGTTAAACTACCCATCAGGCACTGTCCCTGACCCGGATTACGGGCCGAAGTTAGATGTCCAAAGTGACCAGAGTGGTATTTCAACGATGACTCCACCCGAACTGGCGTCCGGGCTTCAACGTCTCCCACCTATCCTACACAAGCCACTCCGAACACCAATACCAAACTATAGTAAAGGTCTCGGGGTCTTTCCGTCCTGCTGCGCGTAACGAGCATCTTTACTCGTACTGCAATTTCGCCGAGTTTATGGTTGAGACAGCGGGGAAGTCGTTACTCCATTCGTGCAGGTCGGAACTTACCCGACAAGGAATTTCGCTACCTTAGGATGGTTATAGTTACCACCGCCGTTTACTGGGGGCTTAAATTCTCAGCTTCGCCTTGCGGCTAACCGGTCCTCTTAACCTTCCAGCACCGGGCAGGAGTCAGTCCGTATACATCGTCTTGCGACTTCGCACGGACCTGTGTTTTTTAGTAAACAGTCGCTTCCCCCCTGGTCTCTGCGGCCCCCGATCCCCTCCACACCGCGTGGGTGTATCAAGGTTGGGGCCCCCCCCTTCTCCCGAAGTTACGGGGGGCATTTTGCCGAGTTCCTTAACCATAATTCTCTCGATCGCCTTAGTATTCTCTACCTGATCACCTGTGTCGGTTTGGGGGTACGGGCGGCTAAAACCTCGCGTCGATGCTTTTCTCGGCAGCATAGGATCACCAAATCCCCCCCCAAACGGGGGGGGGGTCCCATCAGATCTCAGGCATCATGAACAGCGGATTTGCCTACCGTTCGCCCTACATCCTTAGACCGGGACAACCATCGCCCGGCTTGGCTACCTTCCTGCGTCACACCTGTTAATACGCTTGCCTCCCAGGATCAGGTCCTGCGCTCCACCAAAACCCTCACACCACAAGGGCGATCGGGCAGGTCTCGGGCAGTTAGTATCCCCCTGTTCAGCATGGGCGGTTTTTTCGCCGGTACGGGAATATCAACCCGTTGTCCATCGACTACGCCTGTCGGCCTCGCCTTAGGTCCCGACTTACCCAGGGCAGATTAGCTTGACCCTGGAACCCTTGATCATTCGGCGGACGGGTTTCTCACCCGTCTTTCGCTACTCATGCCTGCATTCTCACTCGTGTAGGCTCCACCGCTGGTTTACACCGCGACTTCACCGCCCACACGACGCTCCCCTACCCATCCAAACGCCTGAACCACAAGGGCTTAGCTAATATTTGAATGCCACAACTTCGGCGGTGTACTTGAGCCCCGCTACATTGTCGGCGCGGAATCACTTGACCAGTGAGCTATTACGCACTCTTTTAAGGATGGCTGCTTCTAAGCCAACCTCCTGGTTGTCTTCGCAACTCCACATCCTTTCCCACTTAGCACACGCTTAGGGGCCTTAGTTGGTGGTCTGGGCTGTTTCCCTCTCGACTATGAAGCTTATCCCCCCACAGTCTCACTGCTGCGCTCTCACTTACCGGCATTCGGAGTTTGGCTGACGTCAGTAACCTTGTAGGGCCCATTAGCCATCCAGTAGCTCTACCTCCAGCAAGAAACACGCAACGCTGCACCTAAATGCATTTCGGGGAGAACCAGCTATCACGAAGTTTGATTGGCCTTTCACCCCCTACCCACAGCTCATCCCCCTCCATTTTCAACTGAAGTGGGTTCGGTCCTCCACGACGTCTTACCGTCGCTTCAACCTGGCCATGGGTAGATCACTTCGCTTCGGGTCTAGATCACGCCACTGCAACGCCCTATTCAGACTCGCTTTCGCTACGGCTGCCCCACACGGGTTAACCTCGCGACGTAACACTAACTCGCAGGCTCATTCTTCAAAAGGCACGCCGTCACCAGAATCAGACTGGCTCCGACGGATTGTAAGCACACGGTTTCAGGTACTGTTTCACTCCCCTCCCGGGGTACTTTTCACCTTTCCCTCACGGTACTGGTCCGCTATCGGTCATTAGGGAGTATTTAGGCTTATCAGGTGGTCCTGACAGATTCGCACGGGATTTCTCGGGCCCCGTACTACTTGGGATACTCATCCGGGCGGTACACAACATTACGGTTACGGGGCTAACACCCTCTCTGGCCGGCCTTTCAAGACCGTTCACCTATGCCTGCACATCACACCCCCACTGCCCCCGGCAGAGACAGTACGGAAAGTCCCACAACCCCCGACCATGCAACGCCCGCCGGCTATCACACATGGAACGGTTTAGCCTGATCCGCGTTCGCTCGCCACTACTAACGGAATCACTATTGTTTTCTCTTCCTGCGGGTACTGAGATGTTTCACTTCCCCCGCGTTCCCTCCACGCACCCTATGTGTTCAGATGCGGGTCACCAGGCAACTCGCGTCCCTGGCGGGGTTTCCCCCATTCGGACACCCTGGGATCACAGTCCGGTTATCGACTCCCCCCCAGGCTTATCGCAGATTCCTACGTCCTTCTTCGGCTCCTAATGCCAAGGCATCCACCGTGTGCTCTTAAAAAACTTGACCACAAAAGATCAAAAAACGCTAATTTTCGAGAGAACCACAGAAACCAACCACACCCAACAACAACCCCCCCCAAAAGAGGGACCATCACCACGCGCAGCCAGATCCAGGTTCATATTCTTGGAAATTGCTTCTTATAAAAGATGCTCGCGTCCACTATGTAGTTCTCAAACAACAACCCCGTACCACACACCCCCACACACACAACATGCATGATCGGTGCAGCCAGGAAACCAGAAACAAACAAACCCGGCACAACCCCCCCCAAAAGAGGCCCATACCGGTCCTGTTGCCTCAGGACCCAACAGTGTGCCAAACACTAAACCACCCAACCCCAGACCCCGCCGTTCCAGGACACACAAAGCATCCGTACTAGACAAGACCAAGACCAGGCAGCCGCTATCCGTTGATATTCCACCCTTGAGCACCCGCCGCAGAACTTGCGTCTGCGCAACGGGCATATACTCCTGACAAACCCCCCACCAACGCATACACGCAGTGACAGCCTGTAGGTGCTCCTTAGAAAGGAGGTGATCCAGCCGCACCTTCCGGTACGGCTACCTTGTTACGACTTAGTCCCAATCGCCAGTCCCACCTTCGACAGCTCCCTCCCACAAGGGGTTAGGCCACCGGCTTCGGGTGTTACCAACTTTCGTGACTTGACGGGCGGTGTGTACAAGGCCCGGGAACGTATTCACCGCAGCGTTGCTGATCTGCGATTACTAGCGACTCCGACTTCATGGGGGTCGAGTTGCAGACCCCCAATCCGAACTGAGACCGGCTTTTTTGGGATTAGCTCCACCTCACAGTATCGCAACCCTTTGTACCGGCCATTGTAGCATGCGTGAAGCCCAAGACATAAGGGGCATGATGATTTGACGTCGTCCCCCACCTTCCTCCGAGTTGACCCCCGGCAGTCTCCTATGAGTCCCCCACCATCACGTGCTGGCAACATAGAACGAGGGTTGCGCTCGTTGCGGGACTTAACCCAACATCTCACGACACGAGCTGACGACAACCATGCACCACCTGTAAACCGACCGCAAGCGGGGCACCTGTCTCCAGGTATTACCGGTTCATGTCAAGCCTTGGTAAGGTTCTTCGCGTTGCATCGAATTAATCCGCATGCTCCGCCGCTTGTGCGGGCCCCCCGTCAATTCCTTTGAGTTTTAGCCTTGCGGCCGTACTCCCCCAGGCGGGGCACTTAATGCGTTAGCTACGGCGCGGAAAAACGTGGAATGTCCCCCCACACCTAGTGCCCAACGTTTACGGCATGGACTACCAGGGTATCTAATCCTGTTCGCTCCCCCATGCTTTCGCTCCTCAGCGTCAGTTAATGCCCAGAGACCTGCCTTCGCCATCGGTGTTCCTCCTGATATCTGCGCATTTCACCGCTACACCAGGAATTCCAGTCTCCCCTACATCACTCTAGTCTGCCCGTACCCACCGCAGATCCGGAGTTGAGCCCCCGGACTTTCACGGCAGACGCGACAAACCGCCTACGAGCTCTTTACGCCCAATAATTCCGGATAACGCTTGCGCCCTACGTATTACCGCGGCTGCTGGCACGTAGTTAGCCGGCGCTTCTTCTGCAGGTACCGTCACTTACGCTTCTTCCCTACTGAAAGAGGTTTACAACCCGAAGGCCGTCATCCCTCACGCGGCGTCGCTGCATCAGGCTTGCGCCCATTGTGCAATATTCCCCACTGCTGCCTCCCGTAGGAGTCTGGGCCGTGTCTCAGTCCCAGTGTGGCCGGTCACCCTCTCAGGCCGGCTACCCGTCGTCGCCTTGGTAAGCCATTACCTCACCAACAAGCTGATAGGCCGCGAGTCCATCCAAAACCACAAAAAAGCTTTCCACCCCCCCCACCATGCGATGAGGAGTCATATCCGGTATTAGACCCCAGTTTCCCAGGCTTATCCCAGAGTTAAGGGCAGGTTACTCACGTGTTACTCACCCGTTCGCCACTAATCCCCCCAGCAAGCTGGGATCATCGTTCGACTTGCATGTGTTAAGCACGCCGCCAGCGTTCATCCTGAGCCAGGATCAAACTCTCCGTTGAAGTAAAACAGACACAACCCCCAGCCCCGGGAAAACGGGACAAAAAGGCTGCACAAAATTTGAAACCAGCTGTAAAAACCAGACCACCCACAGGGGCGGGCAATCCAGTCAATTCAACCAATCACTAAAACAATTGGTATCAACAAACTTGGCACACTATTGAGTTCTCAAACAACAGACACACCCGGCACCACCACCAGCACTTCACAGCCGTGGATCGCTCCGGAGCAACTTTTCAAACTTACCCGACTCGCCGCTCCGATGCAAATCCGTGTTTCAGGATTCTCATCGGGGGGAAGTCGTCCCCACCTCTTCAGGAGCGCTCGAAAGCCCTACCAGATTTGGTCTTGATTTTGGGGGTTTTGGCCGCCCGCGGTAACCAGCTCTTCGCTGTCTCCCTCGCGGCGACTTAGAAAACAATACACCTCCCCGGGCACCTCCGCAAATCCCCCTGGCAAGGGGCCAGAATCCCCGTGTTTCCGCGGCGAAACCGCCCATGGGCACCCACGGAGGCCCATCCGGCGCCGTCCTTCATTCCTGTGTGCTGCAGCACAGTGGCCGGCTGCCTACTCATGGGACGAGGCTGGAGAATCCTGAGACGCAAAAGGGCCGGCAACCGTGAGGTTGCCGGCCCTTTTCAAGCAGCTGGTATCAGCGGAGCTGAATTACCAGGAAGACTTGGTGATGCCCGGAAGTTCACCCTTGTGGGCCATGTCGCGGAAGCGGACACGGGAGATACCGAACTTCTGGAAGGTACCGCGGGGGCGGCCGTCGATGATGTCGCGGTTACGCAGACGGATCGGGGACGCGTTGCGGGGCAGCTTCTGCAGGCCCAGCCGGGCTGCTTCGCGTGCTTCGTCGGTTGCGTTTTCGTCAACCAGGGTCTTCTTCAGCTCGAGGCGCTTTGCAGCGTAACGCTCAACGATGACCTTGCGCTGCTCGTTGCGAGCAATCTTGGACTTCTTAGCCATGTTTAGCGCTCCTCTCGGAATTCGACGTGCTGGCGGATCTTGGGGTCGTACTTCTTCAGGACCATGCGGTCCGGATCGTTACGACGGTTCTTGCGGGTTACGTAGGTGTAACCCGTTCCCGCGGTCGACTTGAGCTTGATGATCGGACGTACGTCCTTGTCCTTAGCCACTAGAGCTTCACCCCACGAGCCAGGATCTGGGCGACGACTACGTCGATGCCGCGTACGTCGATGGTCTTGATGCCACGTGCAGAAACCTGCAGCGTGACGTTACGGCGCAGGGACGGAACCCAGTAGCGCTTCTTCTGGATGTTCGGATCGAACCGACGCTTGTTGCGGCGGTGCGAGTGCGAAATGCTGTGCCCAAAGCCCGGCTCGGCTCCGGTCACTTGGCAGTGTGCTGCCATGACTTCTCCTCAAGAATTGAAAGTAATGATCCGCATATCTGCTGCTGGACCATGCTGCTAAGGGCGACCCAAAAGTGAAGAAGGGCAACGGTTAGTCACGCAACTTGAGCCCCTAACTACCGGCCACCCTGGAGAAAATACCGGGCAACCGGAGCAATTGCGCACGCTCCGCGCACTTAGCGCCTACCAAGTCTACGAGTTCACGCAATTAAAGACCAATCCGGCACTGGAGGGTGTATAAGGGCCCTCGCCAGCTACAGCCGCGTGAGCTGTGGGTACTTTGGCGCCAGGCCGTCCCCGGACGACTTGCCGGTGACCCGTCGGACCACCCACGGCCCGGCGTACTCGCGGAACCACCGGGCGTTGGCGCGGAGGGCGTCCAGTCCGCTGAGTTCGGGGACGGGGGTCATCGGCGGGATGTCGATGGAGTGGTCGTGCTCAAGAACGTCCAGCACCCGCTTGGCCATGTTGGCGTGCCCGGCGGCGGACATGTGCATCCGGTCCTGCGCCCACATGCCCCAGTCGTAGTACTCGCTGAAGCGCCAGTAATCCACCAGCAGCGCACCATGGTCTCCGGCGATCCCGCGGACCAGTTCGTTGTAGATCGCCGTGCGTCCGCGCATGGTGCTGAACACCTTCGAACCCCGCGCGTCGAAGCCCGTGAACATCACCACGGTGGCACCGGTGGCACGCAGCTTGGCGATGGCGTCGTCGTACTCCACCAAAAGGTCATCGATGTCTATCCTGGGGCGCAGGATGTCATTGGCGCCTGCGTAGATGCTCACCAGGGTGGGTTTAAGTTCGACGGCGGCGTCCACCTGCTCAGCCAGGATGTGGCGGAGCTTCCTCCCGCGTATGGCGAGGTTGGCGTAGCCGAAGGCAGGGTCAGCGGCGCCCAGCTGCTCGGCCACGCGGTCCGCCCAGCCGCGGACACCATTGGGGCGGGTGGAATCGTCGTCCCCCACACCCTCCGTGAAGGAGTCACCAAGGGCAACGAACCGGGTTGTGAAATCCATTCGGATAGTTTGCCATCAGTTGTTGGAAGCAACCAACCGCGGCCGGCGAGCCCTAGTTTTCCCGCAGGATCCAGTGGTCCGCATCCAGCCGGCCCACTACCTTCTCGCCGATCCGGGCAAGGTCCAGGACGTCCTGCTCGGTCAGGGCGTCAAGGAACAGGTCGCGGACGTCCTCGACGTGGCCGGGCGCGAGGCCCACGATGGTTGCCATCCCCTCGTCGGTGATATGGGCCGTGGTCACGCGGGCATCATGGGGATGCGGCTGCCGTTCCACCCACCCGCGCTTCTGCAGCTTGGTCACTACGTGTGAAAGCCTGGACAGGGAGGCGCTGGTGCGCGCGGCGAGCTCGCTCATCGGCAGGAATCGGCCCTCCGCCTCGGAGAGCATGGCCAGGACGGTGTAGTCAAAGAGCGAGAGCTTTCCCGCTGCGTGGAGCTTGGTGTCCAGGGTCGCCGGCAGCAGCGTATTGATGCTCACCAGGGCCAGCCAGGCCCGGCGTTCGTCGGCGTTGAGCCAGCGCGGTTCAGTCATGCCTCCATTCTACGAGGACGTCGTGGTTGATACTTCAAGTAGGCTCCGGGCCGGCCGGTAGGCTGGGGCCATGTATGTTGTCTCCCTGAGCTACCGGGTTCCGCAGGACATCGTGGACTTCCATAACGATGGCCACATTTCCTGGCTGCAGAAGGCCTTCGATGACGGAGTCTTCATTGCCGCCGGCCGCAAGGTGCCGCGGACGGGCGGCCTGCTGCTCTCCCAGGCCGACCGTGCCACCCTGGACGCTTGCCTGAAGCAGGACCCCTTCTACACAAACGGGGTTGCGGACTTCGAAGTCATGGAGTTCCACGCCGCAAGAGTGGCGCCGGGCTACGAAATCCTCCTGGACAGCTGAATCCTCCCGCGCCTTTGAGGCGTGGAGGCCCGCCCGGTGACGCGAGTTGGCCTCACTGAAAGTTGGACCCGGCGGCCAGCTTCTTCAACCCGCCTTTCCGTGGCACCTTGACCGGTTCCGGCCACCGCGGGGTCAGCTCATCCCCCAGCGTGACGCCACGAAGCTTGCGGTGGAAGAGCGGCAGCACCCAGTCGTGGATCCAGCGCCGCTGCTGCCGCTCCCACTCGCGCAGGCTGGGCCGTGACGGAGGCTCCCAATCCTTGGGCTTGATCTTGTGGGGCACACCCAGCTGGTCCAGCACCTGCCCTGCCAGGTACTTGTGTCCTGCCTTGGACATGTGGAGCCGGTCCGAGTCCCACATCCGCCGGTCATGGAAGGCCTCAAGGGACCAATAGTCCACAAGTACCGCGCCATGCTTTGCCGCAATGGCCCGCACCTTCTGGTTGTAGAAGGTGTTGCGCTTCTTGAGCGGTTCCAGCAGCGCTGAGACCTTGACGTCGAATCCGGTAAAGAGGACCAGGGTGGCTCCGGTATCTGCCAGCTGTGCAACGAAATTCTCATAGTCAGCCATCAAGGCCACCATGTCCGTCTTGAGGTCCAGGATGTCGTTGCCGCCGGCGTACAGCGTTACGAGGGTGGGCTTCATGGCCAGTGCCGGGTCCAACTGCTCGCTGATGATCTGCCGGAGGCGTTTGCTCCGGATAGCCAGGTTCGCGTACCGCCAGCCCGGCTGGGCTTTGGCCAGTTTCTCCGCCACCCGGTCTGCCCAGCCCCGGACCCCGTTGGGCAACCGCTCATCGCGGTCCCCGACCCCCTCAGTAAAAGAGTCGCCCAAGGCAACAAACACCCGCCGCCCAGTCTCAGGAAGCAGAGGATTAGAACCCATCCGACGAAAGTAACCACCCAAAGAGACGCCAAGGTAAACGCACAGCAACCAGGATGTGCAGAAGGGCGAGAGCTGCCGGCAGAGTCCGCGGATCTGGGCCAGGATCGGTCCGATCAGCAGCTACCGAGTCCTTGTGGCATTTTGCGACCGATGGTCACGATCAGGTAACGTGGGCGGTCGGCCCCAATGCAGGGCCCCGGGCGCCCGATCACTGGACCCCGCTGCGCCCCTTCGGCGCCTGCTAGCTCTGGCCCCGCCAAGGGGGCCCAAAAATGCTCTCCGCACTCGTGAACGCCTCAAGTGCATCTGTCATTTTTTCCTGCCATAAGCCCGGAGGTATCTTGTTCAAGAAAATAGCCATCGTCATGACCGTGGGTGCTTTGTCCCTGACAGGATGCGGCCTGGCCCCTACGACTAACGGGGAGGCTGACCCATCCTCGGCCGACGGCACGTCCGCGCCTGTCACTCCAGGCCCAACTGACACAGCCACGGCAGCTCCGGCGGGCACGGCTTCGAACAGCCAGACTCCAGCTGCGGCCGGGGCAGCCGAGTCGACACCCGTCCCCTCTGCGCCCGCGCCTGCCGCACCGCCCGCGCCTGCCGCACCGCCCGCGCCTGCCGCAGCGCCTGCGCCTGCGGCTGCCCAGCCAGCCAGCCAGGCTCTCGCGACGACGGGCGACGGTGCGCAGGCAGCCACCGCCTTCGGTTGGGGGCCGGTCCTGACGGGCGACGAATTCTCCTACACCGGCGCACCGGACCGGACGAAATGGAGTGTATATAACAGTGCAGGGCATGCAGGCAAAGGCCTGCGCAGCCCCCAGGCTTGGTCCGTCGCCAACGGTGTAGCCACCGTTAGCGGAGACGCAACCGGCACCACTGGAGGCATGTCAGCAAAATTCGCGGAACAACGGTTTGGCCGTTGGGAAACGCGCATGAAAACCAATGCGCGGGATCCGAAATACCACCCGGTCCTGATCCTCAACAACAACAGTGCCCCGAATTGCGCCGAGATCGATTATGCCGAGGGCAGCTCAGTCACCTCCGTGATGAGGTTCTTCCTGCACTACGCCTGTGGTGGAGCGGATTTCCAGACCACAGCGGCGACGCCTGTGGATGGCACCCAGTGGCACAACTACGCGGTGGAGTGGACCCCGGACGGCATCAGCGGATACGTCGACGGAGTAAAGACCTTCACTGACACGAACCCCGCGCACCAGCCCTCTACCGTAATGAAGCAGACATTGCAGCTGGATTGGTTCCCGGACGGCTCCGCCACCAAGCCATCGCAGATGCAGGTCGACTGGGTCCGCGTCTACCAGTAAAGCAGCCCTTTCTGGCGGGGCTACCCCTCGGCTTTGCCCTGCCGCCAGTAGCCCATGAAGGCGACCTGCTTCCGGTCGATCCCGACATCCCGCACCAGGTACCGGCGCATCTCCTTGATGACCCCGGCTTCGCCCGCGATCCAGGCGTAGAAGGGCATGGCACCGGCGGGCATGTCGGGGTTCTTGCTCGCCTGGATATCGGCGGTCTCCATGCGTGCCGGCGTCTCCCAGAGGATGTCCACGTCCACGTTGACGTCTTCGGGCTCGGGGCCCGCGCCGCCGTCGGCCGCTTTGATGCCCACCCAGCCAGGCACGGGCACGGCCTTGCGCACGGCCTCCTGGAGCAGTTCCCCGTGCGGCCGGGAGCGGCCAATGGAAGCGCCGCGCGCCAGCCAGGTGATTTCGACGTTGGCGGGTGACGTCAGCTCCTGGAAGTCCCCTGCTTCGGGTACTTCCAGGAAGGCATGGCCGGTCATGTAGCCGGGCAGGCTTTCCAGGATGGCGGAGATGGCCGGGACGGACGTTTCGTCGCCGGCGAGCAGGATGCGCTGCGCCAGCCCGGGGCGCCATTCGATGCCCGAGTAGACCTCTGCAGTAATGCAGTGCGCGGCCCGGTTGTTGGGGCCGATGATGGTGATGGCGTCGCCCGGCTTGGCGTTAAGGGCCCAGTTGGCGGCCGGTCCGCCGTGCCCACGGTCATCGAAATGCATCACGAAATCCACGTCGATCTCCGGGTATACCGCGTCCAGCCGGGCCCGGCGGACGGTGTAGGTGCGCATCGACCCCCGGACGGCGGGATCCATGGCGAGCCATTCGCGGTACCAGCCGGTGGAGGTCATCTCGAAGACGGGAAGGGGCAGGGGTGTGCCGTCTGCCGCCAGGGACGGGATCATGAGCTTGATCCGGAGGTCCAGCGTGTCGCCGTGGACGCCGAAGTCCCGCAGCGAGTATCCGCCGAACGTGATCCGCCGGAAGTTGGGGCTGAGTTCCTGGACGGACGTGACGGTGACTTCGAACGCCAGGGTCATTGGCTCGGTGTTCATCGTCCTTGCGGCGGCGGTTACCTCAGTCTTCATGAAACGAGCTCCAGTTCATTGACGGGGATGTGGTGGCGTCCAATGGGAATGACCAGGGGTGTCCCGGATACGGGATCCGGAATGACGCGGGATTCGAGGCCGAAGACATCGCGCACCAGGCTTTCGGTGACCACTTCGAGCGGGGAACCGACAGCCACCACGGCCCCGCTCTTCATGGCGATGACGTTGTCCGCATAACGGGCGGCAAGGTTCAGGTCATGCAGGACGATGGCCACAGTGGTGCCGCGCTGGCGGTTCAGGTCCGTGACCAGGTCCAGGACCTCCACCTGGTGCGCAAGGTCCAGGTACGTGGTGGGCTCATCGAGGAGCAGTACGTCGGTTTCCTGGGCCAGGGCCATCGCGATCCACACGCGCTGCCGCTGCCCGCCGGACAGTTCATCCACGTTCCGCCCTGCGAGGGCCAGCGTGTCCGTAGCCTCAAGCGCGCGCTGCACGGCGAGATCATGCGGGGACATGTCCCCCTCCCTCCAGCTGCGGAAGAAGCCCTGGTGAGGGTAGCGGCCGCGGCCCACCAGGTCACGGACCGTGATGCCGTCCGGGGCGGTGGGGTGCTGCGGGAGGAGGCCCAGGGTGCGGGCCAGCTCCCGCGCGGGACGGGAGTGGATGTCCTTGCCATCGAGAGTCACTGCGCCGGCCGCGGGTTTCAGGAGCCGGGACAGGCCGCGCAGGAGGGTCGATTTACCACAGGCGTTGGCGCCCACGATCATGGTTACCTTGCCCTCGGGGATCTCGGCGGTGAGCCCGTCCACCACGCACCGCTGGTCGTATTTCAGCGTCAGGTCCTTGGCGTTGAGAACTGCCACGTCAGGCATCCTTTCGGTTGGCCGTGACCAGGAGCCACAGCAGGAACGGGGCACCGAGCGCGCCGGTGATGACGCCCACGGGCAGGACGGTGCCGTCCAGCAGCAGGGGGGCAAGGTTGGCGGCCGCGTAGTCGGCCGCAAGGACAATGAGCGCACCCACCAGGGCCGACGCCGGGAGGCTGGCTTTTCCGGCGAAGCGGCGGGCGATGGGACCCGCCAGGAAGGCGACGAACGAGACCGGGCCGGCGGCCGCCGTCGCCACTGCGGCCAGCGCAACGGCAACGACGACCACCGCCAGGCGGGTGGCGCCGACCCGGATGCCCAGGCCGGCGGCGGCGTCCGGTCCGAGCTCGAGGATGCGCAGCGGGCCGGCGATGGCTGCCGTGGCGGGAAGCAGGACCAACAGGGCAAGGGCAAGGACACCGGCGCGGTCCCAGCTGGCGGAGTTCAGGGAGCCGTTGAGCCAGACGAGCGCGTCGGCTGCGGTTCGGATATCTGCCCGGGTCATCAGGAAGCTGACCACTGCATGCAGCGCGGCGGCGATCCCCACCCCTGACAGGATGAGGCGGTTGCCGGCGGCGTCACCGCGGCCGTTGCCGCTGGAGATGGCGTAAATGAGGGCCGCGACGCCGAGCGCGCCGGCAAGTGCTGCCCCCGAGACGGCCGCCCCGGAGGCACCGAAAATAACGATGGCCACCACGGCAGCAGCGCTGGCGCCGTAGCTGATGCCGATGATGTCCGGGCTGGCCAGCGGATTGCGGAGCATCGTCTGGAACAGGGCGCCCGCCAGGCCGAACGCGAGCCCGATCAGGGTGCCGATGACGGCCCGGGGCAGCTTGTTCTCCATCACGATGAAGCTGGCGCCGGGGATCTTCTCACCGCCGGTCAGGTGGGCGATCAGGATTTTGAAGAAGTCGGGGATGGTGACCGTGTAGCTGCCCAGCAGGACGGACACGGCAAACAGGACCACGACGGCGGCGGCCAGGATTGCGGTCCGGTTCAGGCCGCTGCGAAGTGGCAGGAAACGGTAATGTCTTACCGCCGGACCGCCGTCGAATGTTATCTCGCGGGACTTGGTGAGGTTCACAGCCCGGCTCCCTTCCCGCGGCGGATCAGCCAGACGAAAACGGGGGCGCCCACGAGGGCCGTCATGATGCCTGCCGGGACTTCGCCGGGAAGGAGCACCACGCGGCCGATGATGTCCGCGCCCAGGAGCAGCGCCGGCGCGAGGACCAGCGAGAACGGCAGGATCCAGCGGTAATCGGGGCCGGTCAGGAAGCGGACGGCGTGCGGAATGACCAGGCCAACGAAGGCAATGGGGCCGGCCAGCGCCGTGGCGGACCCGCACAGCAGCACCACACCGAGGGCTGTGACGCCGCGGGCCAGGCCTACCCTCTGGCCGAGGCCGCGGGCTATGTCGTCCCCGAGGGCCAGGCTGTTCAGGACGCGCCCGGTCAGGAGCACGATGAGCGCACCGGCGGCGAGGAAGGGCAGTCCGGACAGCACCACGGACCAGTCGCGTCCGGCGATACCGCCCACCTGCCAGAAACGGAAGCGGTCCAGGGTGTCCTGGCTGGATACCAGGATGACGTTCATCAGGGAGTACAGGCCGGCGTTCAGCGCCGCGCCTGCCAGGGCAAGCTTCACGGGGGTGGCACCATCCCGGCCCAGCGAGGCAATGAGGTAAACCACGACGGCGGCGGCTGCGGCCCCGACGAAAGCGAACCAGATGTAGCCGGAGAGTGAGCCGACACCGAAGACGTAGATGCCGGTGACCACCGCGAGGGCAGCCCCGGCGTTGACGCCCATGATGCCCGGATCGGCGAGCGGATTCCTGGCCACGCCCTGCATCGCTGCACCCGCCAGCCCCAGTGCGCCGCCGGCCAGCAGGCCAAGGACGGTACGGGGAATGCGGGCATGGACCACGGCATGGTCGCCGTTGGCGGGATCAAACGCAGCCAGCGCCTCCCACACCGTGGCCAGGGACAGCCCCCTGGCGCCGACGGCCAGGGAGGCCCCGGCCAGCAGGGCAAGCACGACGACGGCGGCCAGCAGCCAGGCGGCGCGCTTCCCCCCGAAAGCGCGGGCGCGGGCAGTGTCAACTGCCACCTTGGCCGGCACGAAGGTGCCGGACCCCGGCTCGTGGCGCGCCGCCGTCGTCGTACTCTGCGTCATGGAAGGTGCTTACTTCACTGCGTCCGCTGCGGTGGCCAGCTGCGGCAGGAACGTGTCCAGCGACCACGGCAGGCTCAGCGGGGAGGAAGCGGAGATGGACAGCGTGAGGGTGTTGTCCGAATCAGCCACCAGCGCGCCGTTCTTGATGGCCGGGATCTGGCCGAGGAGGGGATCGGACTTGATGGAGTCCGTGGTGGCGGCGTCCGGCACCCAGGTGACGAAGATGTCCGATTCGAGCTCGTTGGCCTTTTCAGCGGACCAGGGGATGAAGAATTCCTTGGAGCCCTTGGAATTCTCTTCAACAACGGGCGCAAGCTTCATGCCGATTTCGGAGAGGAACCGGGGACGGTTGTCATTGGCCGTGTAGACGTTGACGCCCTCGGCGGAGGCGGGCTCGAGGTTCCCGTAGATGAAGCTCTTGCCGGCGATCTGCGGGTATTCTGCGACCTTTTCCTTGATGGTGGCCTCGGTGTCGGAGACCAGCTTGGTGGCTTCCGCATCCTTGCCGAGCGCCTTGCCGATGATGGAGGTGGAGTCCTGCCAGGACGTTCCGTACGCAACTTCGGGGTGGGCCACCACGGGGGCGATCTCGCTGAGCTTCTTGTAGTCCTCTTCCGTCAGGCCCGAGTAGGCGGCGAGGATGACGTCCGGAGTGAGCTTGGCGATCTCGGTGAAGTTGATGCCGTCGGCCTCGGAGTACTGGACCGGGGCCTTGTCGGAACCGAAGCCGGCGCCGAGCTCCTCAAGGGCTGCGTCCTTCCAGGGGGTGGAGCCCTGCTCGTTGCCGCCCCACTCGTTCTTGGGAACACCCACGGGGACTACACCCAGGGCAATGGCGACGTCGTCATTGACCCAGGAAACGGTGGCTACGCGGGTGGGCTGCTTCTCGATTTTGGTCTCGCCGTAAGCATGCTCGATGGTGACGGGGAACTGGGAGCTGGAGGGGCTGGCGTCGGCAGTGGAGGACGCCGGGCCGGTGGAGCAGGCGGAGAGGGTAAGTGCCGCGGCGGCGAGGACTGCGGTTGCCTTACCGGCAGACTTGAACAGCGTGCGCCGGGAAGTGTTGCGCCCGGGGAAAAGGGGGGATGTCACGGAACTCCTTAGGTGAATGAAGCAAACCTAAGTAAGGCTAGCCTACCCTTGTGGCCATTACGCAAGGTTTTCGTAACTTATTCCTCATGGTGACGAAGGACACAACGCGTTCGGTTCCCGCCGTCGCCGGAAACGCTCTCTCACTTACCGCCGGAAAAACCCAAACGCTCTATCACCGGGTGATAGAACGTTTGGGGAAATGGCACATTAAGTGAGAGAGCGTTTGATGCTCCGGGTCAGCGGTAGGTGAAGCTCATCAGCACAGCCTTCAGGGTTTGGCCTTCAACACCCCAGTACCACTCTTTTGCCGCCTCGTCGTTTGCGAACGGCTGGCCCGCGAACACCACGTCGGCGGACAAAACGCGGTTGCCGAGCATGATGAGCCCATGCTGGACCTCCCCGTCCGGCGAGACAGGCAGTCCCGCGGTGAGCCCCATCCGGTAGGTTGCCGCACCATCAGTGCGGTCAACAAAGAATGACGAGTGGGGCGTTGGAACGGAATGCCCCCGCAGTCCCAGTACGGGGTCCGTCTCAATGACGGTCCGGTCCACAGTGCTGGCCACGACGTCGGCAATTTCTCCGGTGTAGATGGAGATTTTCGCCTGGCTGGTGGGATCGGACACCGTTGCCGTGCCCACGAAAGGCGAGGCGGATGCCTCGAAGAGCTCCGCATGCCAGCCCCTCGGGTATTGGAACGAAAGCCGGCCGTCCGGGAAGGTGAAGGTCACCAGGCTGTCAGCACTGAAGCCAGGCGGGACCGGCCGCTCCCCTGCCGCGGCCGGGCTTGGCGTGCGGGTCTCGGAAGTGAGGCTCGGTGATGCCGGGGCAGAAGCCATGGGCGCCGGGGATGCAGCGCCTTCGGACGAGACGCTGGCCATGCAGCCTGTGAGGGTGAGGGCCGCGACGGCGGTGAGCGCCATGGAGGTGGCGGCGCGGTGTGCTGGGCGCATTTGTGGTGCCTTTCAAGGGAAGGCCGCCACCTCATCGGGCGTCAGATGCGGGACCCAGCGTTCCACACGTTGCCCTGCGGGAGGATGAAGGCGAATGTTTGATGCCGACCAGCATGGCACCGGAACAACACCCTGCAACAGCACGCGCGCAATATATCCATCGATTTGTTATAAAGCCGGTCGGCTGGTAACGGCTAGCGCAAAACGATGTCCACAGGGTTCGCTTCCGAGCGCCAGGCGCCTTCCTCGCCCGGCCGCGGCCTGATCACCGGCGCCGTGAGGACCCCGGAGCGGTTGGTGCGCTTGTCCCGGAGGATTTCGGTGACGGAACCAAGGTGCCGGGACAGGTCGATGACGTTCTCCGGGGCAGCCAGCAGCAGCTGGAAACCGAATTCGTGCAGCGCCTTGATCCCGGCGCCCGCGAACTCCTCGGAGGCCAGGACAAAGGCCTCGTCCATCATCACCGTGCCGTACGTGGTGAAGCCCTGCTCCGCGATGCCCAGCTGGTAGCTCAGTGCGGCGGCCATGATGAAGGCCGTGAAGCGCTGGCGCTCCCCGCCGGACATGGAGCCGGTGTCCGCGTGCATAAACACCTCAGACTTCTTCGCCCCGCCTTTCTTGGCCGACGCCGGCCCCGCAACTTCACGGTGCTCCTTGCACTGGATGAACAGATGGCCGCGAACGTCCAGCACCTCGGCCCGCCAGCGCCTGTCCTCCGGCGCCTGCGAGCCCAGCCGCTTCACCAGGGTCTCAAGGGACTTGTAGCGGGCGGTGAGCTCGGCGTCGTCGTCCCTTTCCTGGCCGGACGCCTCCGCCTTCGAGGCGTCCGGGCGGCCGGCATCTCCCTTGGCGGGCCGCGTGTGCCGGGCCTTCAGGGCGTTCTGGATGGCGTCCTTGAACTGCTTGGCCGTGGGCGGCAGCGTCTGCTTGATGTCCAGCTCAAGGAAGCTGCCCTCGTGGAAGTTGACCTGGGAGAGGATGCCGTTCAGCGGCAGGATGCGGCTGGTAATGGAGCGGCGTTCCTCGTCGAGCAGGTGCAGCAGCGTGCTGAACGATTCGTGCGTCCGCTGGTTGAAGAACTGCCGGAATTCCGCCTCCTGGGCCGGTAAACCGTCGCTGACGATCGCGTGATACCGCGTCTCGAACTCGCCCGCGGCGCCGATTGTGGTGCCATGGTCCGCGGAGATGGCACTCCCCCAGTCGCGGACGAAGGCCTCGAAAATCCTCGTGAGCCGCTCGGCCGTCGCCTGCCCGCGGGACTCCGCGGCGTGCAGGTCACCCAGCAGGCCGGTCCGCACCCGGTTGGCCAGGTTGTCCAGCTCGTGCATCTCCGTCACGTCGCCGAATTCCGCGAAGCAGGGTTCCAGCGCAGTAACGGTTGCGTCCGACGGCGGCGCCTGGGCCAGGCGGTCACGCGCAGCTTCCAGCAGCGAATCCGCAGCGGTCAGCTGCCGGTCCAGCGACTTGTACTCGCTTTGCAGGACGGCCGCGGCCTCGGTGCTGGACTGGTGCTTCTGCCGTACTTCTTCGATGGCCGCGCGGAGGGGCTCCAGGTCCGCCTGGGCGGCCAAGGCGTCCTTGAGGCGCTGCCCGATCCGGGCCAGCTCGTCGGCAGCAACCTCCGCCGAGACCTGCTCCCAGGAACGGTGGTCCTCTGCGATCCGGCGGAGCGCGTCGAGCTGCCGGCTCATGCCCTGGTGCGAGTCTTCCCGGCTTTGCGCCAGCTCCGCCGCCTTGGCAACCTCCTGTCGCAGGTCCTCCACCTGTCCGGCAACGAGTTCAAGCTTGGCCGCATTGTCGAACCCGAGGACGTAATCCTGCCGGCTGGTGAAGCGGTCGTCCTTTTCAACCGTGTGGCGGTTGCGCTTCACCACACCTCCCAGGCTGAGGCCGCGGTCCAGCCCGGCAAGCTCGTCCGGATCCTCAACGCAGGGGTAGGCGAAATCAAGCGCGATCCGCTCACGGATCCAGGACCCCGCTTCGGCCGCGACGCCCGCGGTGAGGATGTCCAGCTTGGTCAGCAGGTCGCCGTCGCGCACGTCCTCCAGCGCCAGCGCGCCGCCGGAAAGCGGCTTGGACACGTCCACCGCGCGCAATGCGCCGCGCACGTTGTGGCTGTTAAGGTAGCGGGTCACGGCGCCGAAGTGCTCGCCCGGCACCAGTAGCGTGGTGGCCAGGTTGCGGAGCGCACGCTCGGCAGCGGGGCGCCACTTCTCCTCGCCGTCGGCAAGGTCCATCAGCTCGCCGGCGAACGGCATCCGGTCCTCGGGGATGCCGGTGGCGGCGGCAATTGCCGCACGGTTTTCAATGCTCGACGGCGGCAGCAGCGACTTGCGCGTCTTCAACGAGACGAGCTCCTGCTCGGCGGCAGCCAGCTCCCGCTTCTTCGTGGCATGCGCGTCGAACGCTTCGAAGCGCAGCTCCTGCAGGGCCTGGGAGTCGTCCTTGAGCTCCGCCGACCTGGCGGCAGCGTTCTCGTGCGCCTGTTCCCAACCGTCGGAGGACCACTCAAGCTGCAGGCCGGCGTCGGACAAAGCCTGGCGCGCCGCCTCCTCCACCTGCTCGCGGAGCTTCAGGCCCACGCGGGCGTTCTCCAGCGACTGCTCAATGGCGGAAATCGCGTTGCCGCCCTGGTTGTTGTAGTCCGCCTCCAGTTGCCGCAGTTCCTTGGCCAGGCCGTCCCGGACCATTCGTTCGGCGCCGAGCTCCTTGGCCTTCGCCTGGGCCAGCTCCTTGAAGCGGACCAGCGTTTTCTCGTGGACAGTGACGGCCAGCTGCTGCCTGTAGGCGTCGAACTCCTCGCCGGCAAGGTCCCGCAACCGGTTCGCGTCCAGCAGCGCCTGCGCATACTCCTTGTTGAGCCCGGGGACCGGGGCGAGCTGGTCGCGCTGCTGCCGGACGTCCTCCAGCCGCTGCCGGATGGACATCAGGTTGCTGAATTCCTCCACGACGTCGTCCGCTGCTGCGAGCGTTGCCGGGGCGTCCAGGACCTGGTCGCGGAAGAAGGTGTTGACGCTGCCGCCCAGGCCCTTGCCGGCCTGGATCACGCGAAGCAGCGGAAGGGCCTGGTCCGAGTTGATGCCGAGCAACCGGCGGAACCGTTCGGCAAACGCCTTGTGGACATCGAAAACCTGGGCGTCCGGGAAAATCGTCTCCAGGGCAGCCTTGGTGAACCGCTTGTCCGCGATGCCCTCCAGCGCCTCAAGGTCCAGCGGCTGGTGGTCGATCAGGTAGAACCGTCCCACGCTGGACTCCGTGCCGTTCTTTGGCAGGTCGAACAGCGCCGAAACGGTCACCCGCGTGCCTGCGGCGTTATCGAACGTCAGGGCGACGGCGGACCACGTGGCACCCGGCCGCTGGAAGGCACTCGCCGAGCCCTCGCCCACGGCCTTGTCGCCCACCTTGCCGCGCATGTACGTGAACGTGGTCCGCTTGTCCTCCACGGCACCGCCCGAACGCTGGGCGGCTGCCTCATTGGACCTGGGCCGCGCGTCGAAGACCCGCAGCATGGCATCGAACAGGGTCGACTTGCCCACACCCGAGTTGCCGGTCAGCAGCGTACCGTTCCGGTCCACGTGCATGGTGTGCGCCCCGTGGAAGGTGCCCCAGTTGACCACCTGCACCAGGGCAAGGCGCATCTGGCCCGGGTTCACCACGTCGCCCATCGGAAGCATGCTCGCGATGCTCACTGGGCATCCTCCACTTCGGTTGCGTCCCCGGTCCCGGCGGGGTCAGCCGCCGGATCCGTGTCCAGCTCTATCAATGCCTCGGTGCCCGCGGGATCTGTGGTCGCCGCCACCAGGGCCTCGATTTGGGCGGGGATGTCGCCGATGTTCTCGAACGGGAGGGCCAGGGGCAGGGCGTTGGAGATGGTGTAGACGTCGTCCAGCCCGGTGGGCAGGAGGAGCTGGCGGGCCAGGAGCTTGGTGATGGCCCTGTTCACCACGTCAGAGTCCCGGAGCGCATCCTGCTGGCCTGCCGGCTGGTAGTGGGCCACGAGGTCCGCGATCTCCTCACGCGTGATGGTGGGGTCCGTCTGCGCCGTGACATGCCGGTCCAGCAGCAGGCGCAGGCGGAGCAGCACAATGGTCTCCACCCGGCTGAGCGCACGCTGCTGCCGGAGGATGCTGGAACGGGCACTGCCCCCGATCGCGTCCGGATCCACCGGCCGCAGGACGGCGATCTTCCGCTCGTGGTCCAGCTCCATGGTGAGGAATAGTTCCGACAACCGGCTCCGCAGGATCACATGGTTGTCCAGGAGGACAGTCCAGAGCTTCTCGTCCCGGCCGCCGTCGATATACGGACCCTTGAGCAGCTTCACCAACGCCTGCCGCACCTTCATGGAGAGCACGCCTGTGTCGCCGGGAAAGAGGGCCGCGCCGTCCACGAACGTGTCCCGCGGGGTGGTTCCCCCGGTAACGGGTCGCTCGTGGTTCGTGACTTCAGTCATCATCAATCCTTCTTGAGCGTCACCAGCGGCAGGTAGGCCCTGCGCGTGGTGCCGTCGATCTGTTCAAAGTCCAGGGCGTCGAGGGCTTCCCTGTCGAAGCCCGCTCCGGCGTGGAGGGCGTGGGAGAGGAGCGCCCGGATGGTGTTGATGTGCTGCTCCTCCGGCGGCAGCTGCTGCCAGGCTTCGGAAAGGGTGGCGGCGCCGGCCATGGCCTCGCGCACCACCTCCGGCTTAGCCTTGCCGGTCCTCGGCGAGCGCACGCGGTCGGAATCGCTGAAGGCGATGGGGTCCGCGAGTTTGGGCGGGGCGGCGAACTCGTCCGGGTCGAACAACTTGACCATGGACAGCGATTCGAACCCTGCGTTGTAGAGGACGGGACCGCGGACCAACCCGGGGCGTTCCCGCTCGTACGGAAGGGACCGGATGGCCTGCTCCGCCTCCCGGAGGACCTGCCTGAGCCGGACCGACTGGCGGAAGTCGTCGCTTTGGACGTACGTGTTGAGGCTTTCGCTCAGCTTGCCGTAGATCCGCTGGATCTGGCTGTGCTGCTGGCGCAATTCGGCCACCAGGTTCTTCAGGGTTTCCCGGTCCTCGGCCGAGAGGTCGTCCGCGAACTGCCGGCTGAGGACTTCCCCGATGGCGGACCGGAACCGCACCTGCTGCTGCGGGTCCTCCAGGAACGCGGTGAAGGAGCGGAAGGTCCTGCCCTCCGGGCTCTGGCGGAGGCGCTTGTCCGCCTCCAGGACCTGGGCCATGGTGGCGCCCTTGGTCAGCGACTCCTCGATGATCTGGTTGCGCAGCTCGCCCACCAGTTCCTCGATCCGGTCACGCATCTTCTTGTAGTCGGCGGGCAGGCTCGCCGCCAGGTCCAGGATATTGCCCGCGGCTTCCACCGCCTCGTCGTCGTCCAGCAGGCCATCGAACTCGCCGGAGCTGATGTCCTGGATCAGCTGCTGGCGTTCCTCGATCTCCTCTTCGAGCGACTCGAGGCGGGCGCTCTGGTCCGGGTTGGTCTCGTTGGCGAGCTTTTCGACGTCGCCCAGCAGCGTGCCCAGGCGCGACCCGTTGAGAGTGGACCGTTCACTGGAGAGGCTGTCGAGGAAGGCGAGCACACGGGCCGCCGGTTCCGTTACCTCGTAGACGATCCGGCCGGACTGGCTGCGGCGCGTCAGGAACTGCCGGCGCGTCCATTCGTCACCAAAGGTCTTTCCGTTGGCCCCGCCGCCGAGTCCGGGATCCTGCCTGCGCAGCTCCTCAAGGAAGGAGTCGACGTCGGCATGGAATTCCTCGAGCGGAAGCTGGGGACGGGTGCGGGTGAAGGATGCCTGCAGTACCGCGATCACCCAGGGGGCGGAGCGCGTCAGGGCCCAGGCAGGTCCCTTGGTGAGGAGTTCGAGGTCCCGGAGCCGGGCGCTGATGGCGTCAGCGGATGACCTGGCGGAGCGGGGCACACACTCTCCTTGGGCTGTTTACGGGGCGGGGCGGCGGCTTGGACGGAAAACTGCCAACTACAAGGTTAACGCAGGCGCCGCGACCGCTTCGTGACCTACCGGGCCGTAGTGTTTCGATCCCATACCAACAGCCTTTTCCGGCCCTGCTTCTGTGGCTGGCCGGAGAGGTCCCAACCTACGCTTCTGCTACTGATCTCAACCAAAGCAACGTCGCAGCAGGGGGACCCAATGCAGTTCGATCTCAGTTCAGTGGACAACGCCACCTTGGTGTTCGTGGGCACCCTGGTGTTCGGCGTGATCCTTGCAGCATTCGTCCTGGCGGCAGGGCTGGTTGCCCTGGTACTGCTAGGGGTCGGAAAGCTCAGCTGGACCGTGGTCTCCACTATCCTCCTGGCCGTGGTCCACGGCATCAACGCAGGCTGGGACAGGCTGGTGCACCACGCCGCCGCGGTGGACGTTGCCAGCGACTTCCAGGCCCAGCCATCCCCTAGCACCGGAACCTACCCGCGGGTAATCTTGAGGGACAGCTGAAGGGTTCTCCAACCCGGCGGATCCATGGCGACACCGGCCATTCCGGCCAAGGAGATAACCCATGAGCTCCGCCACTGACAGCACTTCCGCAACAAGCCCTGCCACCGGCCTCCCCGTTGCCACCGGCACGGGAACAAACGCCCCGGCCGGGGACACCCCCGTACCCGCCGGAAAACTCGGGGCCGGCGCCACGGAAAAAGATGCCCGCGCCGTGGCAGAGGCTGCACGGGAAACCGGCTGGGAGCGGCCAAGCTTCGCGAAGGGGCTGTACCTGGGCAGCTTCGACCTCGGGCTGGTCCACCCCTGGCCCACCCCGGATCCTGCCTCCGTGGACCGGGGTGAGGCATTCATGCGCCGGCTGACCGAGTTTGCCCGCAGCATGGACGGCCGGGTGATCGAGCGCGAGGCCAGGATTCCGGACGAATACATCCGGGGCCTGGCGGACCTCGGCGTTTTTGGCATGAAGATCCCCGAGGAATACGGCGGCCTGGGACTCTCCCTGGTGTACTACGGCCGGGCCCTTGCGCTCCTGGGCAGTGTCCACCCGAGCCTCGGCGCCCTCCTCTCGGCCCACCAGTCCATCGGCGTACCGGAACCGGTCAAGGTCTTCGGGACCCCCGAACAAAAGCGCGAATACCTGCCGCGCTGCGCCGCCGGGGCCATCACCGCCTTCCTGCTGACGGAACCTGATGTGGGCAGCGATCCTGCCCGGCTGGGCAGCACCGCAACGCCCACGGACGACGGCGAGGCGTACCTTTTGGACGGCGTGAAGCTTTGGACCACCAACGGCGTGGTCGCCGAACTGGTGGTGGTGATGGCCGTGGTCCCGGCGCACACCGACGCTGACGGCACCCGGCACAAAGGCGGCATCAGTGCATTCGTGGTGGAGATGGACTCGCCAGGCATCACCGTGGAGAACCGGAATGCGTTCATGGGCCTGCGCGGGATTGAGAACGGCGTCACCCGGTTCCACCAGGTCCGCGTGCTGGCCACCAACCGGCTTGGCCGTGAAGGCCAGGGGCTGAAGATCGCGCTGACAACACTTAATACCGGGCGCCTCGCGCTGCCGGCGCTGTGCGTGGCTTCCGGCCGGTGGAGCCTGAAGATTGCCCGTGAATGGTCCAACGCGCGCACCCAGTGGGGCAGGCCGGTGGGCGAGCACGAGGCTGTGGGCAAGAAGATCGCCTTTATCGCAGCCTCCGCCTTCGCCCTGGATGCGGTTTTCGAACTCTCCGCGGAGCTTGCGGACGCGGGCCAGAAGGACGTGCGGATCGAAGCCGCCCTGGCCAAGCTCTGGGCCACGGAGATCAGCTGCCGGATTGCCGACGAACTGGTGCAGATCCGCGGAGGCCGCGGTTTTGAAACCGCCGAATCGCTGGCGGCACGCGGCGAGCGCGCCGTCCCGGCCGAGCAGCAGCTGAGGGACCTGAGGATCAACCGGATCTTCGAGGGCTCCTCGGAGATCATGCGGCTCCTGATCGCCCGGGAAGCGGTGGATGCGCACCTGGCCGCCGCGGGCGAGCTCGCGTCGCTGGACGCAAGCCTGTCCGACAAAGCGAAGGCCGCCGTCGGGGCCTCCGGCTTTTACGCCAAGTGGCTGCCCAAGCTGGTGGCCGGCGCCGGCATGGATCCGCGCTCGTACGGTGAATTCGGCCGGCTGGCCAAGCAGCTGCGGTTTGTTGAACGCTCGTCGCGGCGCCTTGCCCGGCAGACGTTCTACGCCATGGGCCGCTGGCAGGCCAAGCTGGAACGGAAGCAGGCGTTCCTGGGCAGGGTGGTGGACATCGGCGCCGAGCTGTTCGCCATGACGGCCTGCTGTGCCCGGGCGGAAATGCTGCTCCACACCGCTCCCGAAAAGGCAGCCAGCGCCTACGAGCTCGCCGAAGCCTACTGCGAGCAGGCCAGGGTGCGCGTGGACGAGTACTTCGACCAGCTGTGGCGGAACACGGACGACGGCGACCACGCCCTCACGCGGAAGGTCCTCGCCGGGGATTACACCTGGCTGGAGGAAGGCGTCCTGGACCCGTCTGAAGGAACGGGCCCGTGGATCGCCGACGCCTCTCCCGGCCCCTCCCGGAAGGACAACCTGCACCGCAAATACCGGTAAAACCGCAGGTCACGAAATAGTAAGCATCCTTGCTATCTCCTGTGGGCGATGGTTGAGTGGACTTATGAGCAGCTCAACAGACCCAGAGAACCTGCCCCCGAGGCGAGCCCGGGAGGACGTTGACCGGAACGGAAACCACCGCGGCGACACCGCCGGCGGCGAACCCACGCGCTCCTACCAGCAGGTGCCGGCAAGCGATGCCGCCCCCACCTCCACCTATGACCGCGTGCCAGCGGACCGCACAGAACCGTCCGGCGCCTACGCCGAGCGGGACTACGTCCCCACGTCCCCTGCCCCGGCTGTTGATCCGAACCTCACTGACCGGCAGACCGCCGTCGCCCGGGAAAAGGAACGGTTCGGCGGCATCAAGGTGGGCTCCGCGTTCTTCGGCTGGCTCACCGCCACCGGTATGGCCGTCCTGCTGACCGCCCTTGTGGCGGCGGCCGGAACCGCCGTTGGCCTTGCCACCAACACGGACGTCAACGAGGCCGTCAGCCAGGCGGCGCAGAACCAGGGCACGGTGGGGCTGGTGGGCATCATTGTCCTGCTGGTCATCCTGTTCCTCTCCTACTACTGCGGCGGCTATGTGGCAGGCCGCATGGCGCGCTTCAACGGCGCCAAGCAGGGACTTATGGTGTGGATCTGGGCGCTGATCGTGGCGGTCCTCGTCTCCATCCTCGGCCTTGTGTTCGGGCAGCAGTTCAACGTCCTGGCCAACCTCAACAGCTTTCCGCGCATCCCCGTCAATGAGGGCCAGCTGACCACCACCAGCATCATCGCCGCCGTGGTGGTCGCCCTGGTGGCGCTGGTCGGCGCAGTGCTGGGCGGCCTTGCGGGCATGCGCTTCCACCGGAAAGTGGACCGGGCCGGCTTCACGCCTGACAGCGACTACGACGACGAGTAGTCAGGCCAGGATGTTCCCGTCCAGGTAGAGCCAGCGCCGATGTTCCCGGATGAACCTGCTGTCCTCGTGGAGGATCCCGCGTTCGGGGCCGTGCCGGTAGTAGGCCTTGAACTCCACGGTCCCCTCGGTATCCAGCGGCCCGCCGCGGGAACTGGACAGGATATCCAGGCGCCGCCACTCCATCCCCGGATCCAGCTCCAGTTCCGCCGGCGCTGTCCGGGGATGCCAGGTGCGCAGGAGGTAGCCACTGTCAAGGAGCACGAACGCGCTGTACCGGGAGCGCATCAGTTGCTCTGCGGTGGCAGCCTCCGCTGCGCCCCGGTGGAACTGCCCGCAGCACTGTCCGTAAGGCTCCCCGGACAGGCACATGCAGTTTTCGTGGTCCCTAGATTCAGTCATCCACCCGATGCTGTCACATGGGTAACAGCTTTGCTACAACCGGTGAAGCACCAGCCCACCCGGCGGCACAGCCCCGCAAAAATCCGTAAGGTGGAGAAGGAGCCGGCGCCCGGGCAGGGTGGTGCCGCCCGCGGCCCCGCTGCCGGCAGAGAGGAGAGATGACGTGGAAAATCCGGATACGCTCATCCTCAACCTGACTTTCTTGGGCACCGTGGGAGTCGCATTCCTGATGTTCCTGGTCCTCTTCCTGCTGGGCGTCATCACGCTGGTCCTGGCAGGACTTGGCCGGCTCGCCGCCGTCGTGCTGTTGGCCCTGTTCGGCAGGGGCACCGGACACGAATCGCTCCCGCTGGTGCGCTTGACGGGCCCCGCCGGCAGCCGGCAGGGGCAAGGCACGGTGTCCGACGGCGGTGCTGCCGCGGTGTCCCCACCACGCCCGCCGCGCGCCGGGCTGCTGGTCCGGGCATTCCGCCACCGGCCGGGCAAGGCGCCCCGTGATTGGCGCACCGCGCTGAAGCCCGCCCACGTGAAGTCGTCGCTGCGCACCGCCGTCGAACACCACCCGGCACTGGCCGCTGCCCGCCGCGAACCGCCCGTCCTGGCTGAGGACTGGGCCGCCGCCGTTGCTGATGCGGACGCCCGCGCAAAGGCCCGGGCGCGCGCAGCAACACCGCAGATTAAGCTCTCCGTGCGTGACTTGCCTGACCCGGCAGTGCCGGCCGAAAACGTGGCGGAAGTGGCGCCGCTGGTGGAGTCCGCGCTGGATAACAGCCGTCCTTCCCGCGAACTGCCGCGGTCCTTCAAGAAGCCGCAGGTCCCCCACCCCCTGGCTCCGCTGGACACCGGCTCGCTGGCATCCCTGTCCGGTCCGGCGCACATCAGTAAGGCGGCGGAAGCGGGCAGCGGGGCTGGAACCAGCGGCCCCGCTCCAAAGGGCAAACAGCCCTTACCCTGAGCAACCATCTGGGCTAGCGTGAAACCCATGGAATTCAGATACCTCGGAAACAGCGGATTCAAAGTCTCGGAAATCACGTTCGGCAACTGGCTCACCCACGGCTCACAGGTTGAAAACGACGTCGCCTCGCAGTGCGTGCGCGCCGCCCTTGATGCCGGCATCAGCACGTTCGACACCGCCGATGTCTACGCAAATACGGCCGCGGAGACCGTCCTGGGCGAAGCCCTGAAGGGCGAGCGCCGCGAGTCCCTTGAGATCTTCACCAAGGTTTACGGCCCCACCGGCCCCAAGGGCAAGAACGATCTTGGCCTGTCCCGGAAACACATCATGGAGTCCATCAACGGCTCACTGCGGCGGCTGCAGACGGACTACGTGGACCTGTACCAGGCCCACCGCTACGACTTCGAGACGCCCCTGGAAGAAACCATGCAGGCGTTTGCGGACATCGTCCGGCAGGGCAAAGCCCTGTACATCGGCGTCAGCGAGTGGACCGCTGAGCAGCTGCGCGAGGGCCACGCCCTGTCCAAGGAACTCGGCTTCCAGCTCATCTCCAACCAGCCGCAGTACTCCATGCTGTGGCGGGTGATCGAGGCGGAGGTAGTGCCGGCATCAGAGGAGCTGGGCGTGTCCCAGATTGTCTGGTCGCCCATGGCCCAAGGCGTCCTCAGCGGCAAGTACCTGCCCGGCCAGCCCGCCCCCGAAGGCAGCCGCGCCACGGACGAGAAGGGCGGAGCCAAGATGATCGAGCGCTGGATGCGCGACGACGTCCTGGCCGGCGTGCAGGAACTCAAGCCCATCGCCGAGGAAGCCGGCCTGTCCATGCCGCAGCTGGCGGTGGCTTGGGTGCTGCAGAACCCGAACGTCGCCTCGGCCATTGTGGGCGCCTCGCGGCCCGAGCAGATCGCGGACAGTGTGGCGGCCGCTGGCGTGAAGCTGGAGCCGGAGGTCCTGAAGAAGATCGACGACGCCATCGGTTCGTTGGCCGAGCGTGATCCTGCCCAGACCAAGTCTCCTGCCAAACGGGAAGCATAGGCGCACTGTGGCTTCCGGGCTCCCGGACCTGGCCGTCACGGGCTCCACTGGCGGGCTGGGTGGAATGGTGGCGCGGCAACTTGCCGCGGCAGGCTTCGCCCAGCGCCTGCTGGTCCGCGACGCTGCCCGCGCTCCCCAACTGGACGGCGCCGCGCCGGCGGTGTGCAGCTATGAGGATTCGGCGGCCACCCGGGCGGCCCTGGACGGGGTGAAGGTCCTGTTCATGGTGTCCGCTGCGGAAGCGGAGGACCGGGTGCAGCAGCACCGCGGCTTCGTGGATGCCGCTGCCGCCGCGGGCGTGGAGCATCTGGTGTACACATCCCTCTACGGCGCGGCCCCGGACGCCACCTTCACACTGGCCCGGGACCACTACGCCACGGAGGAGCACATCAGGGCGTCCGGCCTGGAGTTCACGTTCCTGCGGGACAACTTCTACCTGGATTTCCTGCCGCTGCTGGCCGGGGAGGACGGCGTGATCCGCGGACCGGCCGGGGACGGGGTCTTCTCCGGCGTTGCCCGCGAGGACATTGCCCGCTGCGCTGTTGCCGTGCTGCGGGACCCCGCCATCCACAAGGGCGCCACCTACAACCTGACCGGGCCGGAGGAACTGACCCTGGCGCACGCCGCCGAAATCCTGACCCAGCAAACCGGGCGCACCATCACCTACCAGCCGGAGACGGTGGAGGAGGCGTACGCCTCCCGGGCCTCCTACGGCGCCCCGCCCTGGCAGGTGGACGCGTGGGTCAGCACGTATACAGCCATGGGCGCCGGTGAAATGGCAGGGATCTCCCCCGATGTCCATGGCCTTACCGGCCAGGACCCCATCAGCCTGGCCGAGTTCCTGGCCAGGCCGGTCCTCTAAACCTCCCGGGAGGGGCGTTGACGGGCGCGCGGGCCGGGCGTAAACCTGAGGCAGGGGCGTCCACCCCGCACAGCAGAACCCCCAGGCGAAAGAGTCGCAGCGCCATGAAACAGACCTACACCAACCAGCAGCCTTCCGGTCCGGCTGCGGCACCAGGGCCTCCTGCTCCGTCCGCGGCCGGGCCCACCACCGGGCCGCTCACCCGCGAGGAACTCCAGCTGGGCGCGCGTAACCACTCCATGCCGCTGGAGGCACTCCGACGGGACATCACTCCGCCGGGCCTCCACTACGTGCTGACGCATTTCGACATCCCGGACGTGGACGCCTCCTCGTGGCACCTCCGGATCGGCGGCGCGGTTGAGATGGCCCTGGAACTGAGCATGGCGGCCCTCCGCAAGGACCCTGCCATCACGGTGCCGGTCACTTTGGAGTGCGCTGGGAACGGGCGCTCCCTCTTGAGTCCGAGGCCGCTGAGCCAGCCGTGGATTATGGAGGGCGTTGGGACTGCGCACTGGACCGGGGTTCCGCTCGCCTACCTACTGGGAAAGGCGGGCGTCCTGCCGCACGCCGTGGAGGTCGTGTTCACAGGTTCGGACCAAGGTGTCCAGGGCGGCGTCCCGCAGCGTTACGCGCGGAGCCTGCCGATCCATGAAGCGATGCGTGCCGACGTCGTGCTTGCCTACAAGATGAACCGCAGCGAACTGCCGCCGCAGCACGGATATCCGCTCCGGCTGGTGGTGCCGGGCTGGTACGGCATGGCCAGCGTGAAGTGGCTGGAGTCCATTGAGGTGGTCACGGCCCCCTTCCGGGGCTACCAGCAGGAGGTTGCCTACCGCTACCAGGAGTCCGCGGACGACGCCGGCACTCCCGTTTCGCGGATCAGGGTGCGTTCGCTGATGGTTCCGCCGGGCATTCCTGACTTCTTCACCCGCCAGCGGATAGTCAAGCCCGGGCCGGTGCTGCTGCAGGGCAGGGCATGGTCCGGGGAGGGGGCGGTCACCGGCGTGGAGGTTGGCGTCGACGGCACCTGGCTGCCCGCGCAGCTGGAGAAGCCTGCGGGCGGGTACGCGTGGCGGAAGTGGACCATGCCGTGGGTGGCGGACCCGGGCGAGCACGAGCTTTCCTGCCGCGCAACGGACGAAACCGGGGCCACCCAGCCTTTAGAGCAGAACTGGAACTACCAGGGACTGGGCAACAACATGGTGCAGCGGGTCAGTGTGACTGTTGAGTAGTTGAGGCGGTGATCAGGGATGTCACCACCTAATCGACAAGACCACACAGAGCTGGCCCCAAAAGATTTGGTGTTGCCGCGTCGTGTTTGCCTGCCGCTGCGCTGACGATCTCTTCCGAGGGGTCGGAGAAGACAATCCGCCCTACATCGCGCATTATGATGCCCTCACCAGGTTCCGTCGCGAGGTAGCGGTGTCCCACCACGGTAACGGTGAATTCGTTCGTGTCCGGAACGCGTGTATACGTTTGGACGAAGTGCGCGCTTACTGTCACAGCCTTCATCGAATCAAGATTTGTCACAACATCGGCGGGCGCAGAAACCTGCATCCGCACTTTGTACACCTCTCCTTGATCATCGAGCCACTCAGTGAATGTGGTGGCTGAGGAACCACTGATACGGACGTCGAAATCGCCGCAGCCGAACTCAAACTCGTAGGACTGGGTTTCCACCGGACTATGCTCGGGGGCGGCGCTGGCGCTTGGGCAAGCAATGGACAACAGCGGTCCAAGTGCGGCTAAGGGAGCCAGAAAACGCAGATTTTTCATGACAGCTGCCTTTCGCTAAGAAGGCGGGGCAGCAGGTCGCCGTCTCGTCGTGGCTTCACAGTGCTCGCCCGAACTGCTGATGTCAATGCAATTTGGAAGCAAGCCCGCCGAATCAATTCGAAAAGCTGAACATGGCGCCGGGGCTATACTCGGTGCCAACCATGACCAGCCTTCCTTCCTCCCCCGCCAGCGTCCGCATCGATGCGTGGCTGTGGGCCGTCCGCGCATACAAGACGCGCTCAGCCGCCACCGCTGCCTGCCGCGCCGGCCATGTCCGACTGAACGGCAGCCCGGCCAAGGCGTCCGCCACGCTCATCACGGGCGACACCGTGACCGTGCGGATGTCCGGGTATGAACGCATCCTCGAAGTGCGCCGGCTGATTGCCAAACGTGTCGGTGCCGAGGCGGCCTCCCACTGTTTCACCGACCACACGCCGCCGCGCCCTGTGGCACCCGCGCTTGGCCTCCCGCAGCGCGACCGTGGTGCCGGCCGGCCCACCAAGAAGGACCGCCGCGAGATGGAACGGCTCCGCGGTCCCGCATGAGTGATCTTGTCCTGGGGAACGTGCGGATTCCGGGGGACCCCGCTCCCGTCAGCGTGCACATCAGCGCCGGCCGCGTAAGCCGGATCGGTGCTGGCGACGAGTCTCCGGACGGTGCGCGGCTAATTGATGCGGACGGCCGCTATGTGATTCCCGGGCTGTGGGACGAGCACGTCCATATGACCCAGTGGGCGCTGCACGCCAACCGAATTAACCTCTCCGGTGCGGTTACCGCCCAAGGTGCTGCCGCCGTCGTCCGTTCCCTCCTGCCCGCCGCGGACCCCGCGGACCCCGCGGTGACCACGGTCGGCGTCGGCTTCCGCGACGCGCTGTGGCCCGACGCGCCCTCCCTGGCACTGCTGGATTCCGCCACCGGCGGCCAGCCGACGGCACTGGTCAGCCACGACCTGCACAGCGTATGGCTCAACTCGGCCGCGGCCAACCGGTACGGAGTGCAGGTCGAAGCTTCCGGTTTGCTGCGCGAGGGGCCTGCCTTTGCCCTGACCCGTGAACTGGGACGCCTGCCGGACTCCGTCCTGGATGGCTGGGTGGCCGACGCCGCCCACGCAGCGGCCGCCCGCGGCGTGGTGGGAGTGATGGATTTTGAGATGACATGGAACCGGGACCCATGGCTGCGGCGCATCGCCGGCGGGTTTGACGCCTTGCGCGTGGAGGCAGGCGTCTACCCGGCGGACCTTGGACGCGCCGTCGCCGAGGGCATGCGGACGGGGCAGGAGGTCGACGGTGGCCGCCGGTTGCTGCGCGTGGGACCGCTGAAGGTGCTTATTGACGGTTCCCTTAATACCCGGACTGCCTATTGCGTGGATCCCTACCCCTTCGGCGGGCACGGACTGCTGACAGTGGATCCTGGTGAGCTGACGGCGTTGCTGGAGCGGGCGCGGGACACGGGGTTTGTTCCCGCCGTCCACGCGATTGGGGACGCTGCCAATCAGGTGGCCCTTGACGCTTTTGAGGGTGCAGGGGTTGGCGGCCGGATTGAGCACGCCCAGTTCGTCCGCAGGGAGGACTTTGCGCGCTTCGGGTCGCTGGGGGTGGCGGCGAGCGTCCAGCCTGTGCACGCGTTGGACGACCGCGACGCCGCCGAAAGCAACTGGGCGGGGCGGACGGAGCGGGCCTTTCCGCTGCGGTCGCTGCTTGATGCCGGGGCGTCGCTGCTGCTGGGCTCGGATGCACCCGTAGCGCCGCTCGAACCGTGGCTGGCAATGTCCGCCGCTGCCTTGCGGGCGCGCGGCGATGGGCGCGGGCCGTGGCATCCCCGGGAAGCGATCACGCGGGAGCAGGCCCTTACTGCCTCGGCGCGGGGCCGTTCCGGTGTTGCTGTTGGCCACGCGGCTGACCTGGTGCTCCTCGACGGGGATCCCCTGGCGGTGCCTGATGAGGTGTTCGCGGCAATGCCGGTGGCGGCAACGCTGCTTGGCGGGCGTTTTACGTACGACGGCGGATTGGCGTAGGTATGGTGCCTTCCTAGCCCTTGGCGCGGGCCCTCACCAGGTTGGCAAAGGGCAGTTGTCCGTACCCTTCGATGAAGGCTGCGTGGCAGTCCGCCTCGGCTTTGGTGAGCTGTTCCGCGGGCAGTTCCTTCCACGCGATAACCAGCTTTTCAGCGTCCGCGAGCTGCCAGATGAGCCGGCCGTCCCAGTGCCCCGGCGGCTTGCCCTGCCCGAAGTCCAGGAATTCCTGGATCTGCCGCCTCAGGCCGCGGTTGCCTTTGCTACCGGGGCCTGCTTTGCCCAGGTAAAGGACTGCTGCACTGTCCACCCATTCGGCGGCCAGGGCAGCTTCCGGGAGCGACGGGTCCTTTTTCTTGAAGACGCCGGCGGTGCTTTTCTTGAGGAAGCGGGGCCGGAACCCTTCCGGAGCCAGCACAGCGAAGAGCCCGGTTCCCTGGGGGATCCGCATGGCGTCGAGCGCGTCGATGGGCCGGAAGCCGGAGAAGCCTTCGAGCTTGAGGCCTTTTCTGTCGAACTGCATTCCTTCATTGAACAGCACGGCCTCCCGGTACCGTCCGAACAGGACGGTCCGCGGGCTGGCTTTGCCTCGCTTATCCACATAGGTTCCGGCTGGCCGGATTTTGTCAGTCCCAGCTGGAAGACTCTCTGTATGGAAGCGGTGACGACGGCGGCAGTGGGGCTGGGTGCGGGAGGCCTCCCTGGGCCTTGTGTTGCCGAAGTCCTTCGCGCCGTGGCTACCGTCCGCCCAGCCCCTGATGGTCAGGGCATGATTGACCAGATCCGAAGGCTTGAGGATCTGAAGTCGTTGATCGCCGCGAAGCAGGCACGGATCGCGGTGGCTTACGACCTCGGAGTGCGGCAGGAACAGGCCGCCGCCGGCGTCCCTGCCGCTGACCGGGGTGCGGGTGTGGGGGCCGAGATAGCGTTGGCGCGGCGGGAGTCCCCTGCCCGTGGAGGCAGGCTCCTGGGCCTTGCCAGGGCACTGGCCACCGAGATGCCGCGGACCCTGGCCGCTTTGGAGTCCGGGCAGCTGAACGAATGGCGCGCCACCCTCGTGGTGAAGGAAACCGCCTGCCTGTCCGCCGAGGACCGGTGCGCCGTGGACGAGGAACTCGCCGCTGATACCGGGTCCCTGGCCGGTGCCGGGGACCGGGCCGTGACCGCCGCCGTCCGGGCCGCGGCGTACCGGCGGGACCCGTCCTCGGTCGCGCAGCGGGCATCCCGGGCCGCCAACGAGCGGACCGTGACGCTGCGCCCGGCACCGGACACCATGACCCGCCTGACCGCCCTGCTTCCGGTCGCCCAGGGCGTTGCCGCCTACGCGGCCCTGACCCGGCACGCTGACACCGTCCGGGCCACCGGGGACGGCCGGGCCTCCGGGGACGGCCGGGGCAAGGGGGACGGCCGGGCCACCGGAGAGGGCCGGGCCACGCGGGACGGCCGGGGCAAGGGCCAGATCATGGCCGACCGCCTGGTTGAGTGCCTCACCGGGACCCCGGCCGGGATCACCGGCATCGACATCCAGCTCGTCATGACCGACCGCACCCTCCTCCAAGGCGACAGCGAACCCGCCCGCCTCACCGGCTACGGCACCGTCCCCGCCCAATGGGCCAGGAAGGCAGTACTGGGCGCAGCGGCCGGGCCGGAGTCTGCCGGCCCCGGGGCGGCTGGTCCGGCAACTGATTCCGGGTCCGCGGGCAGCGCTGAGAATACCGGGCTTCAGGTCTGGCTGCGCCGGCTCTACACAGCGCCGGCGGAGGGTGAACTGGTCGCGATGGACTCCAAGGCCCGGCTCTTCCCGCCAGGACTCCGCCGCTTCCTCCAGGTCCGGGACGATACCTGCCGCACGCCCTACTGCGACGCCCCGATCCGCCACCACGACCACATCATCCCCTGGCACACCAGCGGACCCACCACCAGCCACAACGGCCAAGGCCTCTGCGAAGCCTGCAACCACACCAAGGAAAACCCCGGCTGGACCGCCCGGCCAGATACCCGGCCGGGGCAGCGCCACTCAGTCGAACTCCGAACACCCACCGGCCACACCTACCACTCCACCGCACCACCACTGCCCGGAACCGTGCTGGCTGGCGCACCACTGGTTGGTGGAGCGCCCGTTGACCTGCCGCTGGAGGCGAGTCCACCATCCAGGCCAGCGCCTGATGTTGCCGGCGGGGCGCCGTCATGTCGTCGTCGTCAATACCGGCACCGCGTCAGGGCAATAAAGCGCGCCACCACCGGCATTCCCTGAGGCGTGGGGAGGGGGAAGACGCCCGCTAGGGGCCTCCGGAGGAGCATCGTCACGCTGTGCCTGGACAAGGGAGAGAGAACTCCGCCTGCCCACCCTTCAGCCCGGAAGCGTAGAGTGGCCTAAGACGCCTGATTCTGGACGCCTTGCTGCTGAGGGAGAAATCGTGACGATTGATTGGGACGAGAAAAAGGCCCTGCTACAGGAACCGAACATCGCGAAGGTAACCCAGCTTTGCGATGAACTGATGGAAAAGAAGCCAGGGTCTGTCGTCCCCTATATCGACCCTGTGCATGACGAGGATGAGTGCCGGATCGTCAGCCTGCAGGTCAGCCCCGGGAAAGGCACCGAGTCCGGCTTCGTCTCGCACTACAACGACGATGAGGCCGCCCGCCGGGCCACCCAGATCTACGAACTGGCGGAACTCGATCCCCGCTATGTGATGCCCTGGAACGCCTACCCCTGGGTCCGCGACCCTGACATGCCCTCGGCTCTCAATGTGCAGGAGAAGACGGACGGACTCCGCCCCTTCCGGCAGTTCCTCAAGATCAACTCCCGGGTCTCGGCAATCATCGCCCACGGCACCGATGCCTCGACCTTCCTCACCCTCTTCGAGAAGACCTACCACCAATCCCTCAGGAACAGCGGCATCAAGGTGTACAAGGCCTCCGCCCTGGGTGGGCGCGCCTTCGCTGTCTCCGAGGCCAAGCAGGAAGAACTGCTGGCCAAGAGTGTGGAGATCTACAAGGACGCCATGCAGCGGGCCGGCATCCAGCACCTTTAGGCTCTTCCCGTCGTGGACGTTAGAGCGTGGCTGCTCGATTCCGATCCCGCACTCCGCTGGCAGGTCCTCCGCGACCTCACTGACGCTTCGCCCGAGGTTTTTCTCGCCGAGCGGGAGTTGGTGGCCACCCGGGGCTGGGGTGCCCGGCTGCTCGCGCTGCAGGGGGCGGACGGGCAATGGGACGGCGGCACGTACTGGCCGGCACTCGACGACGACCCGGACGGCCAGCCCTGGACTGCAACCACCTACAGTCTGTTGCTCCTGCGCGACTTCGGCCTCAGGCCTGACAGCCGGGAAGCCTGCCGGGCGGTCACCTTGGTCCGGGAGAACAGCCGCTGGGAGGAAGGCAACCAGCCGTTTTTCGACGGCGAAGTCGAACCCTGCATCAACGGAATGGCTGTGGCGCTCGGGGCCTACTTCGGCGAAAACGTGGACCGGGTGGTGGAGCGGCTGGCCCGGGAGCAACTCGCTGACGGCGGTTGGAACTGCGAGGCCGAGCGGGGCTCGACGCGTTCCTCGTTCCACACCACCATCTGTGTCCTCGAAGGGCTCGTGGGGCATGAACGGGCAACCGGCGGCACCCCGGAATCCCGTGAGGCCCGGCGCCGGGGAGAGGAATACCTGCTGGAACGGCGGTTGCTGCGGCGGAAATCCACCGGCGCCCTGATTAGTAACGATTGGCTCCAGTTCTCCTACCCCACCCGGTGGTTCTACGACGTTCTCCGCGGGCTGGACTACTTCCGGTCCGCCGGCGGCAGACCGGACAAGCGCCTGGCGGAAGCAGTGGACGTGGTCCGCTCCAAGCAGCAGCCGAACGGCACCTGGCTCCTGGAAAACACCCACCCCGGCAAGGTCCACTTCCCGCTGGAAGCAGGCGACGGACAGCCAAGCCGCTGGAACACCCTCCGCGCACTGCGGGTCCTCAGGTGGTACGACGGCCCTTAGCGGCGCCGCTAACAGTGCGGGTCAGCCTTCCAGCAGGCGGCGCCGGTGCTTCAGCTCCTTGATCCAATCCCTGGTGACCGGGCCGGAAAACGGCGATCCGCCGTCGTCGGCATTCCTTGCCCCGCTTCCATCCAGGCCGCGGAAGGCGGTGCCCGCCTCCAGGTCCGCGATGAGAGGGGCGGCCGCCTTCAAGGCAATATCCGCTGCCTGGGCGGCGGCACGGTCGGTTAGTCCCAGCTCGGCAGCCCAACCCAGGAAATGGCGGCGGGAGATTCCGGTCCGTTTTCCGTCGAGGGTCAACGCCAGCGTTTTGTCTCCATAAACCACTGTGGAGGGAATGTCGTACATGGGAGCTATGGTCCACTCGCCGTCGGCCTGCTGGACCATGGACACGTTCTTGGCGTGCAGGTCGCCGTTGCCTGTCAGCCAGGCATAGGCGGCCTGGATGGCGAGATTCCTCAGGGCGGGAAGCGGTGCGGAGCAATGTCCTGCAAGCGCGTGGCAGACCCTGCTGTAGCCGACGTTGTACTTGTCCGCCGGGTACAGCTTCAGCACCTGGGCGCCGTCTTCTACTGCCAGCCGCCGCGCCTCGTCCGGTCCGCCGCCGGGCACCGGAATGCGGTCGAAACGCTCCACCAGCAGCCCCGGCCGGCCCGCAACATCCCGGATCAGCCGAACACGGCTCAGCGGGATCCGAAGTTTGGCCGCATAGCGGAACATCACAAACTCGTTCTCCACCACGTGCGGGAACTCTGGCGCGTTGAGCTTGAGGATGAACTGGCGTCCGGTCGCTGTTACAGGCACCGAAATCATTCCGGCGGACAGCTTGTCCTGCACGCCGGCCAAGGCCACCGGATCGATCATGTCGGGGTTCCCCAGCAGCTGGTCGAAGTCCACCGCCTGTTTCGGGTCCAGCGGCACCGCGTGGTCATCCGGGTCCAGGCGCTCCCCATGGCCCACGATCTGCACGTCTCCCACGGGATTCGCTCCGGCTGCGATGAGCAGGGAGAGGTCGTCGTCAGCGCTGGTCTTGATCGAGCGCCGCAGCGCATTAAGGCGGCGGCCCTCGGGCAAAAGGCCTGTGAAATAGGGCGGCGCCGCCCCCGCGGCAGAAAGGACCGGCTCGCTGCTGAGCGGCAAGGACGTGGCGACGGCGGCTCCCCCTGTTTTGAGGTAGGCGGGCAAGTAGCTGAACCGCGTGCCGCCGTCGTGCCTTTCGAGCCGTGCGGCCAGCACGCCCGCTTTGTAGATATCCGCGATGCGGTGCCTCACTGTTCAGCGCCGTCCCCGACTGGCGGCACGGAGAGGGCGCGGGCGGCAGGGCTTGAACGCGTTGCGACCTGCAATTCGAGGCCCAGCGTCTCAAGTACCGCCACCAGGGAGTCAAGCTGAACGCTCGGTTTCCCCTGCTCCACGAAACGCACGAAACGCTCGGAGACGCCTGCCATATCGGCGAGGTCGTGCTGTGTCAGTCGGAGGACTGCGCGGCGCGCGCGGACCTGGGCCGCGAGGCCTTCAATAAAAGTATTCGTCTCAACCTCCGTAGGAACGAACGTACCGGTTAGGGCCTCCTCTGACTATAGAAGCCCTACGCCCTCGCCGCATAGCACCCTTTCGGTACGAACGTACCTAAAGACGTCCAAGACTTGGACGGGGCTGCGACTGGGGGCTCGGTCTGTAGGTCCGGTCCTGGATGTCATGGGCCTGGGCCCAGCAGAGGAAGCGCTCAGGGAATCCGTTGCCGCAACCACGCTGACAGCGCGTGCGCATGGAATGAAGCGCAATACTGCTAGAAGAGCGGGGCCGTATTCTTCTCCACGAGGGCGGGATTGCCCACCGACTCCCGCTTCTTCTTGAGGAACCCGGCGCGCTGGTACCGCTGGGCCATGATGAACCCGGCGGGCGCGCCCTGCTCGTAGGACTCAACGAAGACGGCCTCCTGGCGCCCCTCCGACGTTGTCATGTAGCCGTCCCAGGCAAGGGCGACGCGATCTGAGAGTGGTTCCTGCATAAGCGACTGCCGGGCGGCCACAACGCCTGCCTCAAGCTGACCTTCCACGAGGTACCTCTGCAGGTTCCGCTGCCCGCCACGCTCCCGGATTACAAACGGCACCAGATCCGTTCCGGACGAGACCACTGAATCAATTGCGTGATCCAAAGCCATGAAAGCAAGATTGACGAGTTCCTCCGAGTATTCATCCATGGCAGCAGGCTACGGGGCGGAACCCTGACGCGGGAGGCTCTTGGGTAAAAATTGAGAGTCTCCCTGCGAATCCGTCACGCATTGACACCCGCTGTGACCCCTGCCATATTTAAAGCGTGAACCTGTCAGACAGCCGGACAGCAGGACAGCCTGCACCCCTCGCGCGGCTCAGCGCTGCCGAAGCGGTGTTCAACGCCATCCGGCGGGACATCGAGTCCGGACTGGTTCCCGTGGGCAGCAAGCTCAGCTCCGAGGCCACGCTTTCGCAGCAGTACGGAGTCAGCCGCTCGGTGATCCGGGAAGCCCTCCGCTCCTGCACCGCCCTGGGCCTGACTGTCACCAAAACGGGGAAGGGGACGTTCGTCGTCGCCGACAAGGTGGCGAACGACCTCACGCTGGGCCAGTACTCGGCCCGTGACCTCACAGAAGCCAGGCCGCACATCGAAATCCCCGCTGCCGGGTTGGCCGCCGAACGGCGGACCGAGGAGGAACTGGAAACCCTTCGGCACCTGGTGGCCGCAATGGCCACCGAGACTGATCCGGAATCCTGGGTCTCCCTGGACTCCAGCTTCCACGCTGCCATCGCCGGCGCCAGCGGCAACAAGGTGTTCGCCAGCGTGGTGGCGGACATCCGCGGCGCCCTGGCCCACCAGTCCGAAACCTTGAACATGGTGGCGGACAGGCAGCACGCCTCAGATGTGGAACACCAACAAATCCTCTCCGCCATCGAGGCCGGCTCCCCGGAAGCGGCGCGGAAAGCCATGGCCCACCACCTCCACGCCGTGGGCCAGGCCCTCGACTCCATCCTCAACAACTAGCCACCGCCAAGTACCCCACCCAAGGAATCCATGCCCTCCCCTGTGCTTTCTGCTGCCCACAGCGTTGCTGCGTTGCTTCCGCAGCACGCTCCCCTGGTCACCGCCACCCGCGACGGGCTGGTGGAAAGCATCCATTACGGATCGGCCATCGCCCTCGAGTCGGACGGCACCACAGCGGCGGCTGCAGGCGAACCCTTGGCGCCGTTCTACCCCCGGTCCTCCCTCAAACCGCTGCAGGCCGTAGCCATGGTCCGCGCCGGCCTGGACCTCCCGGCCGAACTCCTGGCCCTGGCCGCCGCGAGCCACTCGGGTGGCGCAAAGCACCGCCAGGGAGCCCTGCGGATCCTCGAACAGCACGGCCTCAGCGTCAGCGATTTTGCGAACAGCCGGGACCTCCCCTACGGCCCGGCGGAACGCGAGGAATGGCTCCGCAACGGGGGCCGCGCCACGCAGCTCACCCAGAACTGCTCGGGCAAGCATGCAGCCATGGCGGCAACGTGCATCATCAACGGCTGGCCGGTCAAGGGCTACCTTGACCCCTCGCACCCGCTGCAGCAACTGGTTGCCGGGACCGTCATCGAGCTGACGGGCGAGGAACCGCTCGCCCTCAGCACCGATGGTTGCGGCACGCCATTATTTGCCATGACGCTGCGCGGCATGGCCCGCGCCTTCGGCCTCATTGCCCGCGCCGCCGCGGACGACGACGGGACTGCGGCAGCCGCCGTCGGCCTCGCCATGCAGCGCCACCCGGAGATGGTGGCCGGGGAAGGCCGCGACGTCACCGAGCTGATGCGCCTGCTTCCGGGCGCGGTGGCGAAGGACGGCTTTGAAGGCGTCCAACTGGTGGGCCTGGCGGATGGCCGCTCGGTGGCCGTGAAGATTTCCGACGGCGGCGACCGCGCCCGGATGCCGGCCATCGTCAGGCTGCTTGAGGCGCTGGGCGTAGATGCTTCACCGCTCCTTCCCCTTGCCACGGCACCGGTTCTCGGTGGCGGGCACCCGGTGGGCCTGCTGCAGGCAACCGACTTCCTGAACCAACTGTCCACACCCGTCAACGAAGCCCCGTAAGGACACATGACCTCCATCGATACCACCGCCCCAGCACTGACCCGCTCCGAACACGACCTGCTCGGCGACCGCGACATACCCGCGGACGCCTACTGGGGCGTCCACACCCTCCGCGCCGTGGAGAACTTTCCCATCACGGGCCAGAAGCTGTCCTCCAACATGCACCTGGTTCGCGGCCTGGCCGCAGTCAAGCTCGCAGCCGCCCGCACGAACCGGGAACTTGGCCTGCTGGATGCAGAACGCGCCGATGCCATCGAGCTGGCCTGCCGCGACATCCTGGACGGCCGGTTTGCCGACCAGTTCGTGGTGGACGTCATCCAGGGCGGTGCCGGGACGTCGTCGAACATGAACGCCAACGAGGTGATCGCCAACCGCGCCCTCGAAATCCTCGGCCACCCCAAGGGCGACTACGCCCGCCTGCACCCCAACGACCACGTCAACCTCAGCCAGTCCACGAACGACGTGTACCCCACGGCGGTGAAGCTGGGCACCATTTTCGCGGCCCGGGAACTGCTGGCTGCCCTGGCCGAGCTGGAGGAAGCCTGCGCCGCGAAGGCCCTTGAATTCCGCACGATAGTGAAGATGGGCCGCACCCAGTTGCAGGACGCGGTTCCGATGACCCTGGGCCAGGAATTCGGCAGCTACGCCATCACCATCGGCGAGGACCGGCTGCGCCTGGCCGAGGCTGAACTGCTGATCCACGAGATCAACCTTGGGGCCACCGCCATCGGCACCGGCCTGAATGCCCCGGCAGGCTACGCGGAAGCCGCCTGCCGGCACCTCGCGGAAGTGACCGGGCTCCCCCTGGTGACGGCCCCTGACCTCATCGAAGCCACCCAGGACGTGGGCGCCTTCGTCCACCTGTCCGGTGTGCTGAAGCGCGTGGCCGTGAAACTGTCCAAGACCTGCAACGACCTCCGCCTGCTCTCCTCCGGCCCGCGCGCCGGCTTCGGCGAAATCAACCTGCCGGCCGTCCAGTCCGGCTCCTCCATCATGCCCGGCAAGATCAACCCGGTAATCCCGGAAGTGGTCAGCCAGGTGGCCTACGAAGTCATCGGCAACGACGTCACCATCACTATGGCGGCCGAAGCCGGACAGCTCCAGCTCAACGCCTTCGAGCCCATCATCGTCCACAGCCTCCACAAGAGCATCTCCCACCTGGAAGCCGCGTGCCGCACCCTTACGGCCCGCTGCATCCGGGGCATCACCGCCAACACCGAACACCTCCGCCGCACGGTGGAACAGTCCATCGGCCTGGTCACAGCCCTCAATCCCCACCTGGGCTACGCCACCGCCACCGCCATCGCCAAGGAAGCACTCGCAACCGGCAAGGGTGTGGCCGAACTGGTCCTGGAACACGGCCTTCTCACAGATGCGCAGCTCCAGGAACTCCTCAGCCCCGAACGCCTCGCCAACCTCAGCAAGTAGCCCAAAGGACAAACCCCATGACTAATGCCCCCTTACCCGACCACGTCATCGACGGCGGCCACGCGCACGCCTCCGAAACCGCCCTGCATGCCGAGGACAAGGGCTACCACAAGAACCTGAAGCCCCGGCAGATCCAGATGATCGCGATCGGCGGCGCGATCGGCACCGGGCTGTTCCTCGGCGCGGGTGGCCGGCTCAACGCGGCCGGCCCGTCCCTGGTCATCGCCTACGCAGTGTGCGGGTTCTTCGCGTTCCTGATCCTGCGTGCCCTGGGCGAACTGGTCCTCCACCGCCCCTCGTCGGGCTCGTTCGTCTCCTACGCCCGCGAATTCTTCGGTGAGAAGGCCGCGTTCGTCTCCGGCTGGTTCTACTGGATCAACTGGGCCACCACCACCATCGTGGACATCACCGCCGCCGCCCTCTACATGAACTTCTTCGGCAACTACATCCCCTGGATGGCAGCCGTCCCGCAATGGGCCTGGGCCCTGATCGCCCTGGTGGTGGTCCTGTGCCTGAACCTGGTCTCGGTCAAAGTCTTCGGCGAAATGGAATTCTGGTTCGCCCTGATCAAGGTCGCCGCCCTGGTCATCTTCCTCATCGTCGGCACCTACTTCGTCATCTTCGGCACCCCCGTGGACGGCCAGCAGGTGGGCCTGAGCCTGCTGTCCGATAACGGCGGCGTCTTCCCCAACGGCTTGCTGCCCATGATCATCCTCATGCAGGGCGTCCTCTTCGCCTACGCCTCCATCGAACTCGTCGGCACCGCAGCCGGCGAAACCGAAAACCCCGAAAAGATCATGCCCAAGGCCATCAACTCCGTGGTCTTCCGTATCGCCGTCTTCTACGTCGGCTCCGTGATCCTGCTGGCCCTGCTGCTGCCCTACACCGCCTACGAAAAAGGCGTCAGCCCCTTCGTGACCTTCTTCGGTTCCATCGGCATCCAGGGCGTGGACGTCATCATGAACCTCGTGGTCCTCACCGCCGCCCTGTCCTCCCTCAACGCCGGCCTCTACTCCACCGGCCGGATCCTGCGCTCCATGTCCGTCAACGGCTCCGCCCCCAAGTTCGCCTCCCGCATGAACAAAGCCGGCGTCCCCTACGGCGGCATCGCCATCACCGCCGCCGTCTCCCTCCTGGGCGTCCCGCTGAACTACCTCGTCCCGGCCCAGGCCTTCGAGATCGTGCTGAACGTGGCTTCCGTGGGCATCATCATGACCTGGGCAACCATCGTCCTGTGCCAGATCCAGCTCAAACGCTGGGCGGACAAGGGCTGGCTGGAACGCCCCTCCTTCCGCATGTTCGGCGCCCCCTACACCGGCTACCTCTCCCTGCTCTTCCTGGTGGGCGTGCTGGTCATGGTCTTCATCGACTCTCCGCTCACCATGCTGGTCACCGCCATCGCCTCCATCCTGATGGTGTTCGGCTGGTACGCCTGCCGCAAACGCATCCGCGACATCGCCGAAACCCGCGAAGGCTTCACCGGCATCTCCCCCGTCATCGCCAACCCGCCCGCGGCCACCTTCAAGAAGTAGCCCCGGTACTTAATGTCCGACGGCGGCACCCAGGTTCTGGAGCTACAGAACCCGGGTGCCGCCGTCGGGGTTTAACGCCCGCCGCCTCAAGCGGCAGTGGACCAACTACTTCGAGGGGTTCACCACCATGGCCGATCCGCCGCCGCGCCGTGCCGGCTCGGCCGCGGCGACAACCAGCCCGTCATCCAGGAACTCGATGGCGGTGGCGGCGCCGATTTCTGCCGCTGACGTTCCGGGGGCACCGGCCGCCACAAGCTTGTGCTTGTACGTCGAGGTCAGGGCGGAACCATACTTATCGATGAACGCCTGCTCGGCCGTAACATTCTCCGTGTTCCGCTGCGCGGCGCGGGGCGCGGCCAGGGCCTCCGAGATGCTCATCCCCAGGTCGATGCGGTTGATGAGCGTCTGCAGGACCGTGGTGATGATGGTGGAGCCGCCCGGGGAACCGAGTGCCACGAACGGTTCGCCTTCCTTGAGCACGATGGTTGGCGACATGGACGAGCGCGGCCGCTTGCCCGGCTGGATCCGGTTGGGATCCGTCTCGTTGTACACCACCGAGAAGTCCGTGAGCTCGTTGTTGAGGATGAAGCCGCGTCCCGGAACCACAATGCCGGACCCGCCGGTCTGCTCGATGGTGAGGGTGTACTCCACCACGTTGCCCCACTTGTCTGAAACGGTCAGGTTGGTGGTGGAAATGTTCTCGGTGTCGTTCTCATCGGCGAGCGCTGCCGGCTTCACCGGGCACATGCCGTCGTACGAGGTGACGTCTCCGGCAGTCTGCAAAGGCTTGGGAGCCGCCGCCTGCAGCGGATTGATCTCGCAGGCCCGTTCCTTGCCGAACACAGGGTCCAGGAGCGCCTCCGTGGGAACGTCCACAAAGGCGGGATCGCCCACGTACTTGGCGCGGTCCGCGAAGGCAAGGGCGCTGGCCTCGAGGTAGTGGTGCAGCACCTTGGGCACGTCGGTCTTCAGGGACGGAAGATCGAACACCTCCAGGATGTTCAGCGCCTCACCCACGGTGGTTCCGCCGCTGCTGGAGGGGGCCATCCCGTAGACGTCGTAGCCGCGGTAGTTCACGTGGGTGGGATCCTGGTCCAGCGCCTCGTAATCCTTGAGGTCCTTGGTGGTCATCACGCCGGCGGGACCCGGCAGGGTGGAGCCCGGAACCATCGGCGGGTTCTGGACGGTGTCCGCGATTTCTTTTGCAAGGGGACCTTTATAGAAGGCCTTCATTCCCTTCTTGGCCAGCAGCTTGTACGTTTCCGCGAGGGCGGGGTTCTTGAAGATTGTCCCCACGGCCGGCGCCTCACCGCCCGGCAGGAAGAGCTCACTGGTGGACGTAAAGGGCTGGAAGCGGTCCTTGTTGTCCTGCGTCTGCAGCTGGAACGTGGCGTCCACAACAAAGCCCCTGCTGGCAACGTCGATTGCCGGTTCAAGCGCGTCCTCGAGGCTGACGCTCCCCCAGCGCTCCAGTGCGCGCTCCCAGGTGGCGGGCGTGCCCGGCACACCCACTGACATGCCGCTCGTTGCCTGCTTGCGGAACGGATACGCCGCCCCTGTGGCCGGGTCTATGAAACCGTCCCGGGGCATGGCCGCCGGGGCCGTCTCGCGGCCGTCGATGGTACTGACTTTGCCGCTGGCGGCGTCGTAGTACACGAAGTACCCGCCCCCGCCGATGCCGGCGCTGTAAGGCTCGGTGACGCCCAGGGTGGCTGCCGCCGCGACGGCGGCGTCCACGGCGTTGCCGCCCTCGCGGAGGACTTCGATGGCCGCCGCCGAGGCTTCGGGGTCCACGGTGCTGACAGCCCCGCCGTACCCGGTGGCTTTGGGTGCTTTTTGGGTTTGCCGCTCGTCGGCGGAAGCGGCAGGACTCACGATGGCACTGGTGGTCACGCTCATCGCCAGTGCTGCAGTCACGGCAGCGAGCCGGCGTCCCAGATTTGGCATGGTTGCTCCTGAACGGGTGTGGGTGAAGTGGCTCACACGCTACTCCTCGGGCCAGACACTCTCAACGGTGCCGCCTACGCTCTTGCCCCGCAGGCTCCCGCGCTCGGTAGCATAAAAGCGATTGCCGGCAGCAGCACCATCAGCGCGGGCCCAGCTCCGGGCCGGGGAAGACGAGGTACTTCATGTCAGGATCTAAACTCGCCATTGTCGGGGCCGGGAGCGTGGGGACCTCCCTGGCGTACGCCGCCCTCATCCGTGGTTCGGCCAGCAACATCGCCTTGTTCGACGTCAATGCCGCCAAGGCCGAGGCCGAAGTCCTGGACCTGGCGCACGGCACCCAGTTCGCTGCAGCCGCTGCCTCAATGACCGGCGGCGGTGACATCGCGGTGACGGAGGGTGCGGACGTCGTCGTGATTACCGCCGGGGCCAAGCAGGCGCCGGGCCAGACGCGCCTGGACCTGGCCGGAACCAACGTCCGGATCCTGGAAGACCTCATGCCGCGGCTGCTCGAGCGCTCCCCGAACGCGGTCTACGTCCTGGTCACCAACCCCTGCGACGTGCTCACCGTGGCGGCGCAGAAAATCTCCGGCCTTCCAACGGGACGCATCTTTTCCTCCGGCACTGTCCTGGATACCTCGCGGCTGCGCTGGCTGCTGGCACGGCGTGCCGGGGTGGCCGTGGCCAGCGTCCACGCCAGCATCGTGGGCGAGCATGGTGATACGGAGTTCCCGGCCTGGTCCACCGCCACCATCGGCCCCATCCCCGTCCGTGACTGGAAGGTGGACGGCGAGCGCGTCTTCACCCCCGGGTACCTTGCCGAGACTGCACGCGAAGTGACCCAGGCGGCCTACAAGGTCATCGCCGGAAAGGGCGCAACCAACTACGCCATAGGACTCTCCGGCGCACGCATCGTGGAAGCACTCCTTCGGGATGAGAACGCGGTGCTGCCGGTGTCAACGGTCCTGGACGGGCAGCACGGGATTTCGGGGGTGGCGCTCTCGCTGCCGAGCGTTGTGGGACGTGGCGGCGTCCACACCGTCCTTGAGATGCCCATGGACGACGGCGAAGTGGTGGCCCTGCAGCATTCCGCGGACACCCTCCGGAACTCGCTGGCCACGCTGGGAGTCTGACGGGGCTGCGCCCTCCCTGTTGACGGCCCACGGGCTTAGGGCTAGCCTCAGCGACATCCTGCTGTTTCAACGATGAACCAAGGAGCACAAAGAACATGCCGGAATTCATGGACGTCCACCACAATATGGTCGGAATCACCAAGGAGGCCCTCCAGGAGGCCCACAACGCGGACCTTGCCATTCAAGACGACGAGAGCGTGGACTTCAAATCGGCTTGGGCCGATCCCGAATCAGGTTTTGTCTACTGCCTGTCAGAAGCCCCCTCTGCTGACGCTGTGCGGCGTATCCATGAGCGCGCGGGCCACCCCGCAGACGAAGTGCATCCTGTTCCGATCAAGGTCTGACCACTGGCCAGTTGGCCGTCATGTAATGCAACGTCCCCGCAACCCTTCGTCGCGGGCTGATCGCTTATGCTCAGCAGAGCGCTTTACCTTGCTGCTCTGTGCGGGCCAGCGACGCAGTTCAACGACGAACCACCCGGGAGTAACCCATGACCAACTGGCGCATCAGGGATTTCCATTCGGCAGACCTGGACGGGATCCTGCACCTCTGGGAGAGCCTCAAGGCGAACAACGTCGAGCCTGTCTATGCCCTCTCGGAGGTGCTGGCATCCTGCGAGAAGGACCATGCCGTGGTGGCGGTGCAGGGCGAGCAGGTGGTGGGTGCCGCCGTCGGACGCGCAGCCCACGACCAAGGCTGGATCGTCTTCCTTGCTACCCTGCCTGAGTACCGCGGCCGGGGCATCGGCACTTCACTGCTGGCCGCGGTCGAAAACCGGATGGCGCCCCACGGGCTGAACAAGCTCTCGGCCCTCATGCCGGAATCGGAAACCCGGGTGGAGGCGTTCCTCAGCCGCGGCTTCGCGTTGAAGAAGAACCTGCGCTACTTCGAACGCACCATTCCCGTCCAGCGGCAGGAGCTTGGCGCGCTGGGCCAGCTCGGCGGACGGGTCCTGGCGCGAGACCTCTGGGAAAACGTGGCGGGCATGCGCAAGGAGAAGGAACTGCTGGAGCGCCGCCTGGTCCTCCCGCTCGCTGAAGCGGATCTCGCCGATGAATTCGGCGTTGTGCCGCCGCGCGCCGTCGTCCTCTTTGGCCCTCCCGGTACCGGCAAGACCACCTTCGCCAAAGCCATCGCCTCCCGCCTGGAATGGCCCTTCGTGGAGGTTTTCCCCTCCCGTCTTGCCGCCGACCCGCAGGGCCTGGCCGGCGCACTGCGCGAAACGTTCCTGGAGATCGCCGAGCTGGAGCACGCCGTGGTGTTCATCGACGAGGTGGAGGAGATCGCCGCCCAGCGCTCGGGCGAGCCGCCGTCACCCCTGCAGGGCGTCACCAATGAGCTCCTCAAGATCATCCCGGCCTTCCGCGAACAACCCGGCCGGCTGCTGGTCTGCGCCACCAACTTCATCCGCGCCCTGGATTCGGCCTTCCTCCGCCACGGCCGGTTCGACTACGTCATCCCCATCGGGCTGCCCGACCGGCAGGCCCGTGAAGCCATGTGGCAGCGCTTCATCCCCGCCCCCGTGGTGGACGCCGTGGACGTGGAGCTGCTGGTGGACAAGACCGAGGGCTTCTCCCCCGCGGACATCGAGTACGCGGCGCGGAGCGCCTCCCAGCGTGCGCTGGAGAAGGCAGTGTACGACGACGGCGGGCTGGCTTCCGGCGGTACCGCGTCTGTCCGCGAGGCCGTCCGGAAGGGGCCTTCCACGCAGGATTACCTCGACGCCATCGCCGACACCCGCACCACCGTCAGCGCCGAAGTGCACCAGGACTTCCTTGAAGACATCGACGCATTGGGACGCGTGTAGCTTTGACATATGTCCTCCAACCCCCTCCGGCATGCCATGGCGCGCATGGGCGGCCGGGACCCGCATGAGAAACACCGCGCCGCCACCCCGCTTGAGCTCTTTTTCGACCTGCGACGTTTGTGATCGCGTTCGGCGTGGCGGGCAGCCAGTTCGCCCACGAAATCGCGGCAGCCCACTTTGTCCCCGGCCTGCTGGGGTTCTTATTCGCGATGTTCGCCGTGATCTGGGCGTGGATCAACTTCACATGGTTCGCCAGCGCCTACGACACCGATGACTGGATCTTCCGCGTGGTCACGATGATCCAGATCGTGGGGGTTCTGATCCTCGCCATGGGGATCGAGCCCATGTTCCACTCGCTGGTGGACGGGGACCACGTGGACAACGCCGTGATGGTTGGCGGCTATGTGATCATGCGGCTGGCACTGGTCACTCAGTGGCTGCGGGCCGCGCGGCAGGATCCGGCCCGGCGCCACACCTGCCTGCGCTACGCAAAATACCTTGCGCTGGTGCAGCTCGGGTGGATAGCGGTTCTTTTTATCGAATCCGACGTCTTCGTCACGTTCCTTATGATCGTGCCCTTGATTGCGCTGGAGATGGCCACGCCCTATGCGGCAGAGCGCAGGGCCAGGACCCCCTGGCACGCGCACCACATTGCCGAGCGCTACGGGCTGCTGGCCATCATCGCCTTGGGTGAATGCCTCATCGGTGCCATCGAAACGCTGCGGGCCATCGTGGGCAACCACGGCTGGAGCGTCGACGCGGCACTGGTGGGATTCGGCGGAACTGCGCTGGCCTTTGCCATGTGGTGGATCTACTTCATGCTCCCGGCAGGCCGGGCCCTCCACCTGCGCCGGCACAGGTCCTTCCTCTTCGGTTACGGCCACATGCCCATCTTTGCCGCGATCGCGGCAACGGGTGCCGGCCTGCACGTCGCCGCCTACTACATTGACCACGAAGCGCATATCAGCGCCGCAGTGGCAGTGGCCAGCATCGCCGTTCCGGTGGCCCTGTTCAAGGGCTCAGTGACCTGGCTGTACAGCATCATGGTGGGTCCCGACCGCACTGTCATCACCGTCGCCGCGGGGGTACTGGCCGCGACCGCCGCTGCCGTTGGCCTGGCTGCGGCCGGAGTCTCGGTTCCCGTATGCCTGCTGGTCATTGTGCTGGCGCTGGGCGCGTCGATCGTTATTGATGAGCGCCGCGGTTCCGAACGGCTGCACCACGCCCTGGAAAGGCTGGAAGCGGAGCCTGCTCCCTAAGCGGTGACTTTCGGCCCTGCACCCGGCCGCCCATGGTTGCCAAGGTGGGAGCGTGCGCGGACAACCCCAGGCGTGGAGGTAGCAATGGACACCGTCATCACAACCAACCAAGGCCAGCTGCGCGGAACCGTATCCGACGGGGTGCACCGTTTCCTCGGCGTTCCGTACGCCGCGACGACATCGGGTGGAAACAGGTTCCGTCCGCCCCAGCCGGTGCAGCCCTGGAGCGGCATCCGGGACGCCACCCAGTACGGCGCAGCCCCTTTCCAGCTGGCTCCCCCGGAAAGTGCGGGCAGCGAGTGGGACACCGCGCTGGGTGGCGAGGACTGCCTGAACCTCAATGTCTGGACGCCCGGCCCCGGCACCGCAGGCCTGCCGGTCATGGTCTAGATCCAGGGCGGCGCGTTTGAAATCGGCTCGACGGCGGCCTACAACGGTGCAAACTTCGCAAGGGACGGCGTGGTCTGCGTGGTGATCAACTGGCGGGTGGGTGCCGACGGCTTCCTGGACTTGGGTGACGGCTCCGCCAACGTCGGGCTGCTCGACCAGGTGGCCGCCCTGGAGTGGGTTCGCGACAACATCCATGCCTTCGGCGGTGATCCCGGGAATGTCACCGTCTTTGGCCAGTCCGCGGGTGCCATGAGCATTGGCGTCCTCCTCTCGATGCCCCGCGCCGAAGGATTGTTCCGCCGGGCCATCCTGCAAAGCGGAGCCGCCCACCATGCCATCCCCACCGGGACAGCCCAGAAGATCGGCCGGCTCCTCGCCGGGAAACTCGGGGTTCCGCCAACCCGCGATGCCATCGCTGCCGTGCCCACCCAGCGGCTCCTCGCGGCCCAGGCTGAGTTGAAGGCCGATCTCATTGCCCGGCCGGACCCCGAACGCTGGGGACAGGATGCCGTGGCTGGCCTGATGCTGTGGCAGCCCACAATCGACGGTGACGTGGTGCCGCAACGGCCCATCGAACGGATCGCGGCCGGCGCCAGCGCCGGAGTGGACGTCATGGCAGGCACCAATACCGACGACTGGAAGCTGTTCCTTGCCATCACCGGCGTCCTCGGGAAAGTGACCGGGCAGGACCTGGCTGAGTCCCGGAGCGTGGACGGTTTCCCACCCATGTCCGCCTACGGGCTTCCCCCGGAAGTGGCGCTTCGCCAGTACCGGTCCCACTACCCGGAACGCTCGCCCGGCGAACTGCTTGCTGCCGTGGAGACCGACTGGTGGGTGAGGGTTCCCGCACTCCGCCTGGCGGACGCGCACGCGAGCGCAGCGCTGGCCACCGGGGCGGGGACCTACATGTACGAGTTCGGCTGGCAGGCCCCGGGCCTGGGAGCCGTCCACGCCGTCGAAGTGCCGTTCGTTTTCGACACCCTGGACAAGGACTCCAGGCTGTTCGGACCACTCCTGGGGACTGACCCCCCACAGGAGTTGGCCAACGCCATGCACGCTGCCTGGGTTTCCTTCGCCGCCACAGGAGATCCGGGCTGGCCCCGCTACAATACCGAAACCCGGACCACCATGTTCTTTGACACGGAACCGCGGCTGCTTCACGACCCCAGGGCTTGGGAGCGGGAGCTCTGGAAGGACGTCCGCTAGGAGTCGTAGGACAGGTTTTCGTAGTCCGTGGTGTCTTCCTCGTCCAGTTGGTCGTCCAGTTCCGCCAGCAGCCACGGATTCACCCGGGCCAGGATCTTCCGGACCTCGTCAACCTCGACGGCGGCATAGAGCACCGGGCGGGCGTCGCGGTATTTCGTGACCGGCGGCTTGTCCGGCCACTTCTCGGCCAGGGCCTGGACGCGCTCGGGCAGGGAGTTATGCGCGTTGTCCGCAATCTTGACCAGAGCGGCGTCGTGGTCCTCGGCGATCTCGCGGATCCCGGCCAGGTAGTCGTCCGGGTTGCGGTGCAGGCGGTTGGTGACCCGTTCGATGATCCGCACGGCACGCTCCGGGACGCCCATGTCCAGCAGGGCCTGCCGGGTCATTGGGGTGTCCTCGGCAATGTCGTGGAGATAGCCGGCGATGCGGATGTCGTCGTCGAAGTCAGCCAGGGCGTCCCCCACCGCCAGGACATGGTCCTTGTAGGGCCGCTTCAGCTTGTCCTTCTGGCGGTTGTGCGCCACCTCGGCCAGCACCCTGGCCGTCTCGGGTGTGAAGCTGCTCGCCGGTAGGTTCTCCGTGGGTTCTGGCATGCCTCCAGCCTACGTGCCGGGCCACACCCACGGCTCCCGGGGCAAGGCATCGGGGTTAAACACGGCCAGCGCCCGGTGCAGGGGCCCCGCTGGCAGTCCAAGGGAATCCAGCAGCCGGTCCCGCACTGCGGCCGCATTCATGCCCACCCCTGCAAGGTCGGCGAGGGTGACGGCGCCGTCGCGCTTTGCCAGCCGGACGCCGTCGCTGTTCACCACCAGCGGCACATGCGCATATTCCGGGGAAGGAATACTCAGCAGGGACGCCAGATACGCCTGACGGGGCGTGGAGGGCAGGAGGTCGTCGCCACGGACCACCTGGTCAATGCCCTGCTCGGCATCGTCAACCACCACGGCAAGGTTGTAGGCGGTCACTCCATCGTTGCGGCGCAGCACGAAGTCATCCACCGCACCGGTGAACTCCCCGTGCAGCACGTCATGAACGCGGTACTCCGTGACGTCCGCGCGCAGGCGGATGGCAGCGGGGCGGGTGGAGCGCCGGAACTCGCGCTCAGCCGCGCCCAGGTTCCGGCACGTGCCCGGGTACGCACCCTGGGGCGCATGCGGCGCAGACGGCGCCTCCTGGATCTCCCGGCGGGTGCAGAAGCACTCGTAGGTGAGGCCGGCATCCTGAAGCCTGGCGATGGCCGCGGCGTAGAGGGGACCGCGGCCCGTCTGGCGCACCACCTCGCCGTCCCAGGCCACGCCGACGGCCGCCAGGTCCCGCAGCTGCACCGCCTCTGCACCCGCCCGCGCACGGTCCAGGTCCTCCACGCGGAGGAGGAACCTGCGGCTGGTGGAGCGGGCAAACAGCCAGGCAAGGAGCGCGGTCCGAAGGTTCCCCACATGCAGCTCGCCGGAAGGGCTGGGGGCAAAGCGTCCGGCTGGGGTCATGGCACAAGACTATGCGGCGGCGTGGTGGCAGGGGACAACACAAGAGCCCCTCAGCTACCGATGACTTCGGGAATCCGACGCCGGTAGCTCAGGGGCTCTTGCCGTGTTGGCAGAGTGACCGTGGTGTGAACAAGAGTCAATCAGGGCAGCCTCCTTGCGGGAAACAATGTTCCGCCCTCCGGGAGGTGTGCCGGGAAGCGGTAGCCTGCGGGAATCAGCGGTAGCCTCAGCCCTTATTGCCACAATTTCAGCAGACACCCTACAGTTGGGACAACAAGCAGCGTCCGGGTTGATCAGGCTGTTCAATTCTGGAGGTTCCCATCAACAGGAAATGGTCAGATTGCAGCAACTTGACGCCACGGACAGGCGGATCCTGAGGGCCCTGGACGATGATCCCCGTGTTCCCATCATGGTGCTGGCCCAGCGGCTGGGCCTGGCCCGGGGCACGGTGCAGTCCCGGCTCGAACGGATGTCCTCATCCGGGGCGCTGAGGCCCAACAGCAGCAGGGTGGTTCCTGGAGCGCTCGGGCGCGGTGTGGCGGCCGCCGTAAGCGCCGAACTGGACCAGAGCCACCTCAACGAGGCCATCGCAGCCCTGCGGAAAATTCCGGAAGTCCTGGAATGCCACGCGCCGGCCGGCGACACCGACCTCCTGATCCGCGTGGTGGCTACCAGCCCGGATGATCTCTACCGGGTCTCTGAGGAGATCCGGCTGTGCCCCGGCATTGTGCGCACGTCCACCAGCATGTTCCTGCGCGAGGTCATCCCCTACCGCACCACCGGGCTGCTAAAGGAGTAGCAGCTACACCGGGGGCCCGGCATTCGACTTCAGGTTCTTCATCACCAGCGTGGACGTCAGGCGCTCCACCCCCGGCAAGGACGTGAGCTCCGCGTCGTAGAAGCGCTGGTATGCCGGCAGGTCCTCTGCAATGACCTTCAGCAGGTAGTCAGGGGAGCCGAACAGGCGCTGGGCCTCCACGATGTTGGGGTTGTCCGCGACGCGGTTCTCGAAAATCGCCATGGTGCCCTGGTCCACCTGGCGGAGCGTGACAAAGACAATCGCCTCAAACCCCAGCCCCACGGCGGCGGGGTCGATGTCCGCTTTGTAGCCCCTGATCACCCCCGCCTTCTCAAGGTCCCGGAGCCGCCGGTGGCACGGGGCCACCGTCAGGCCCACCTTTGCGGCAAGCGCAGTGGCCGTCATCCTGCCGTCCTCTTTGAGGTGCCGCAAGATATTCCTGTCAATATGGTCGATCACGCAAGAATCTTACCGTTTCAGGACTTTGGCAGGCGAAAAAGGACAGCACTTCCGCGCCGGAAGTATCTAGGGTTTCTCCTGTAGGACCTCGTGGCAGGAGAACGAATGAACCCGGAGCTGTTTTTGGCCTTTGTGCTGGTGGCGGCCGCCCTCGCCTGCACCCCGGGGGTGGACTGGGCGTACTCCATCGCGGCGGGCCTCCGGCAACGCAGCTTTGTGCCGGCGGTGGCGGGGCTCTGCGGCGGATATGTCCTCCACACGGTCCTGCTGGTGGCGGGGTTGGCTGCCGTCCTGGCGGGAGCACCCGGGGTCCTGGGCTGGATAACGCTGGCCGGCGCAGGCTACCTGATGTGGCTGGGCATCAACACACTGCGGACATGGCGCGGAGCGAGCTTCACGGCCCGGCCGGACACCGACGGCCGCACGCGGCTGCGCACGTTCCTCCAGGGGATGGGCACCAGCGGCATCAACCCCAAGGGCCTGCTGTTCTATGTGGCGCTCGTCCCACAGTTCGTGAGCGCAGAGGCGCCACTGCCGGTCCCGGTGCAGTCCGGCCTGCTGGGTATGACATTCGTACTGCTCGCGGGACTCGTGTACACCGCCGTCGCCCTCCTCTCCCGCAGCCTGCTGCAAAGCCGGCCCGGCGCAGCCCGCGCCGTGACGCTAGCCAGCGGGGTGGTCATGGTGGCCCTGGGCATGGTGCTGCTGGGTGAACAGCTGCTGCCCGTGTTCGCCGGCGCAGCCGCTGCCGGGTAGGCCAGGCTAATCGTCGCTGAGCTTTTTCCAGTCCTGTTCCCAGATCCGGCGCATCTCTTCGTCCTTGCGGATGGGCACGGGCGCGGCGATCTCCTTCTGCGGCACCGGGTCCCCGCGGCGCCGCCCCCAGTCGCGCGGATTGAGCGAGCGCCTGCTGGAGTCCAGCACCAGCAATGCGCGGTCCGTCAGGGCGTCATTGCGGAGCGCCAGGTGGGTCTTGCGCCGCCGCAGCACCTCGGCGATCGCCTGGTGGGCAGCCTCCAGCCGGCCCTCCCTGCGCAGGGCACGGGCCCGGACCAGCAGCAGTGCAGCTGAGAGGTCGTCCGCGTTCAGGAGGCCTTCGGTCCAGTCGATCACCGTACGGCTGCGGCCCAGGCTCAGCGCCAGCGAGCAGCGCGCCAGGGCCATGGGAAGCGACGGCGGCAGTCCGCTGAGCGCGTCCAGCGCGGCTTCGGCGCGGCCCGTCTCGCGCAGTGAATGGGCGAGTGCCAGGAACACCGACTCCTCGCTGAAGAGGACCGGCACCTCAACGCGCTCGGCGAGTTCGATGCGGGTGACAATCCGGGTGAGGTAGGTGGACGAGTAGCGGTTGGCGTCGTCGTCGTTCCTGGTGGTGAGCCCGCGCTGCAGCAGTTCCGAGGCCCGCAGATAGCCGCCGTGTTTGTAGGCGAGCAGGCCCGACATCAGGTAGCAGAGCCCGGCCCAACCGGGATAGGAACGCGCCAAGGTAATGAGGCGTTCGGGCTCGCGGCTGGTGAAGATGGCCTCGTGGACTGCCTTGGCGGGCTTGGGCAGCATCCGCTTGAGCCTGGGGATCTCCCCGTCCACGGACAGCAGGGCCGGATGGCGCCCGCCCAGCACACCGGTGAGGATCTCCCCCACTCCCCCGGCAAGATCATGGACCGGCGTGCGCAGCTGCGGCTGTCCGAAGGGGGTGAGGTCCCGGCTGTCCCAGTAGATCGGTGCAGTATCCCCGGCGGTCATCTTTCCATGCTAACCGGGAGATGCACCACGCCGCTGCCGCCAGTAATCAGGCCCGCTCCATGAACCATTCGGTGAAGGAAACGGCGCGGCCGGCCCCGTCGAACCGGATGACCCAAAGGTTGTCGTACGTGGGCCTGTCCCCCGAATAGGTGGTGACGCCCTGCACGAAAGCGGTATCGCCGTCGGCGCCCAGCAGTTCCCAGCTGAACGTCCAGTCGGCGGGTTCGTCCCGGGCGGCAAGCCAGCCCTCCACAATGCCGTCCTGGCCCAGCCACGGATCCGGATCGCCCGGCCGAGTTTCATACCGTGCGTCTTCCGTGAAGAGGGCCCTGATCTCCTCGGGCCTGTTGCTGGTCCAGGCGGCCCGGTACTTGTCCATCCAGCCCTGCACGTGCTCCCGTGCCGGCGTTCGCTCAGTCATGGTGCCGTTCTACGCCCTGTGGATCCGGGCTGCAAGCGCTCACCCGTTGGCGGCGGCGATCCACACGCCGATCACCCAGGTGCTGCCGGCAAGGCAGGCCAGGCCGAACTCGGCGAGCATGCCCAGGCCGGTCGCTTTGAGGGCCGCCCAGCTGGAGGTCGCAGCGGAACCCACGTTCCGGGTGCGAAGGAATTCGCTCAGCAGGAGGCCGGCGGCGAAGCCCACGAAGAGGCCCACCACGGGGATGATGAACATTCCCGCAACGCCGGCCACCAGCGCGGCCACGATGCTTCGGCTGGGGATGGCGTGCTCCTTCAGTTTCCTGCCGGTCAGGACCGCGCTGGCAGCCATGCCCGCCACCACGAACACCATGGCAACCGCGAACACCACCCAGCCCGCGGTGCCCGCGCCGCCCCAGATTGCCCACGCCAGCAGGCTGGCGCCGATCAGGATGCTGCCCGGAAGCACCGGAATGACTGTCCCGGCCACGCCGACGAGGATTGCCAGGCCGCACAGGATGGTCACCACAGTTTCGGAGGTCATGGGCTCCAGTCTATGGTTGGCACCCCATTAACCCCGACGGCGGCGCCTCCCGCGCAGGGGAGGCACCGCCGTCGTGCATTCAGTCAGTCGTCCGTTCCGCTAAGGGAAGGGCTGCTACTCCGCTTCCACCGCAGCGGCGACGGCGGCAGTGACGGCCGGGGCGACGCGCGGGTCCAGCGGGCTGGGCACGATGTAGTCGGCCGAGAGGTCCTCCGCCGCGAGCTCGGCGATGGCGTACGCCGCGGCCAGCTTCATGGCGGGGGTGATGCGCCGGGCGCCGGCATCCAGGGCGCCGCGGAAGATGCCCGGGAAGGCCAGGACGTTGTTGATCTGGTTGGGGAAGTCGCTGCGGCCGGTGGCCACGACGGCGGCGTACTTGGCTGCCACCTCCGGCAGGACTTCGGGGTCCGGGTTGGAGAGCGCGAAGACGATGGCGTCCTGGTTCATGAGCTTCAGGTGTTCCTCGTCAAGCTTGGAGGAGGAGACGCCGATGAAGACGTCCGCGCCGTCCAGGGCCTCGGCCGGCCCGCCTGCCACGCCGCGGGGGTTGCTGCGGCCCGCGATGTCCGCCTTCTTGCTGGCAGTGTCCGCGGCGAGATCCGCGCGGCTGCTGTTGATGACGCCCCGGGAATCCAGCAGGACGACGTCGCTGATGCCGGCCGCGAGCAGGATTTCGGCGACGGCGATGCCCGCCGCCCCTGCGCCGGAGACCACAACGCGCATGCCTTCCAGGGCGCGGCCGGTGACCTTGGCGGCATTGGTCAGGGCTGCGAGGGCCACGACGGCGGTGCCGTGCTGGTCGTCATGCATCACCGGGCAGTCCAGGGCCTCGATGAGCTTTTCCTCGAGCTCGAAGCAGCGGGGTGCGGAGATGTCCTCGAGATTGACTGCGCCGAAACTGGGGCGGAGGCGGACGAGCGTCTCCACGATTTCATCCACGTCGGTGGTGTTGAGCACGAGCGGGATGGAGTCCAGGTCGCCGAAGGTCTTGAACAGGGCGGACTTGCCCTCCATCACAGGGAGGGAGGCACTGGCACCGATGTTGCCCAGGCCCAGGACGGCCGTGCCGTCACTGACCACGACCACCAGGCGCTGGGCCCAGGTGAGGGTGCGTGCCAGTTCCGGCTTGGCGTGGATGGCGCGGCTGACCTCAGCCACACCCGGTGTGTAGGCGATGGACAGATCGCGCTTGTTGGACAGCGGAACGGTGCTGGCAATGGAGAGCTTGCCGCCCTGGTGGGCATCGAAGATCTCGGCTTCGCTCAGTGCGGTGGCTGCGGAATTATCGGTGGCTGCAAGTGCGTCAATGGACACGTCGTTGTCTCCTGGTGCTGGCCGTGGGCGCACGGCTCGTGGGGCTCAAGTCCGGAATGGCTCGAGTCGATGGCGATGGCGATGGTGCGGCAGGAAACCCAGGGGTGGCGGGCCCGTGGGAGCTTGGGGGATGGTCCCGGCCGCTCCGTTTGAACCATGGTAGGCGGACTGAAAGGACGGCCAGACCGATTTGACGGGCCGGAAGCGGTGCCAGAACGTTTTAGCACGGCGTTGTGTGAGGCAGGCCACGCCTATATGCCTGATTTAATGGCGAATTGGTCTAGACCTGTTACGCGCTTTGGTGGAGTGTGTAGCCGGCCTGGCCGGTTCCGGACAGGCGGGCACAGGCTTTTTTGAGGTCTTCCTCGGCCTCGAACAGGGACAGCCGCCGGTTCCGCACGGACTGGACCAGACCAGTGACGGTCAGCAGCAGCACGCGGGCTGCCGTGGCATCACCGCACGCCGCGGTCAGGGCTTTTTCCCCCAGGGCATCGATCTCCCGGAGGAGCCCGGTGGTGTCCCTGTCCGGGACATAGACCCCGCGGGTGAGGCACTGTTCCACTGCCGGCTGCATGACGCGCATGTGGAAGATCTCCATCACCAGCCCGGAGAGCGCCCGGCCGCGGAAGCGGGCAGCAGTGGTCCCGGCCGGCCCCTGGAGCTCCTCCAGCTGGTGGCGGTACAGCGCGAGCATCAGGTGCGTGGGGGAAGGAAAATAGCGGTACAGCGTGCCCAGCGGGACATCGGCCTTGGCCGCCACTTCAGGAAGGTCAACCGAGTCCAGGCCCTTGCGGGCAAACCCTCCTGCAGCTTCGAGGATCTTGGCGTAGCGGAACCGCTGGCGTGGTGCGGAGGGCCTGGGGGCCATGGGCGGATGGTCTGGAAGAATCTCGGGCATCAGCATTCCGGGGTTGTGTTCCGATGGTGCGCAGCGGCGGTCCTCCCCATGCCGGACCGCCTGCAATCCGGTTCAACTATACGCCACACCAATGTGGCGTAATTAGTCAGGCGCCTTACTTCCCGGCCTTCCGGAACGTCAGCGGACGCTCTTGATCTTCACCACAAAAACAGCCCCGAGCAGGCCGATAACGGCCGCTGTGGTGAAGAGTGTGCCGTACCCGCCGAATTGCGTCACCGCGAGGAAAGCAAGGCCCGTGGCGAACACTTGCGGCAGTGAGGCGGCCACGTTAATGACCCCCATATCCTTGCCGCGGTCTCCGGCCTCCGGAAGCACCTGCGTCAGCAGGGCGAAGTCAACGGCCTGGTAGGCGCCGTAGCCGATGCCCAGGATGCCGGCCCCAACCAGGGCGCCCGTCCACACAGGGAAGAACGCCATGGTGAGGCCTGCCATGGCGATCATGGCGGAAGAGGCGATCACGAATGGCTTGCGCTTGCCCACCCGGTCGCTCCAGGGCCCCGCGATCACCGCAGTAATCATCACCAACACCGCATAAATGCCGGTCAGGGTCAGGACCCCCAGCGCTGGGTTCTCATGCTTGATAACATCCGCGAGGAAAAAGATCAGGTACACAATGGTCAACTGGTTGCAGACGTTGACCAGGAAGCGGGTGAGCCACGCCCATGCGAAGTCCGGGTGGCGGGCCGGGCTGATCCAGAAGCCGCGGAGGAAACTGCCCCACGAGAACGGAGGGCGGAGCTCCCTGGGCAGTGGCGGGTCATCCCGGTGGAACAGGTACGGCAGCACGGATACCAGCAGGGCGGCCGCACACATGGTGTATCCCACCATGAAGTTCCCGGAAACCACCGCCCCGAAGACCGCGCCGAGGAGGATCCCCGCTGTCTGTCCCAGGGCCGCCAGTCCCCCCACGCCGCCGCGCTGCAGCACCGGCACGCGGTCCGGAATGGCAGCGGTGATGGCGGCATAGGCAGCGTTTGCGCCCAATTGGACCAGGCACCAGAACAGGACCATCAGGGCAACAGCCGTGGCCCCGGACAATGCCAGCAACGCTGCCGTGGCCAGGATGGCACCCACCAGTACCCAGGGGGAACGCCGGCCGAAACCCGAGACCGTCCGGTCGGACAGCGCACCGAAGAGCGGATTGGCAACCAGGGATACGGCGGCCCCGCACCCAAGTACGAGGGAGGCGATGGCTTCCTTGTTGGCTTCGTCGATGCCGATGGCCTGCTGGGCGATGAAGACGTTGATGGGTCCGAAGAACGCGGCGTTGATGCCCACATTCACCAGCACCAGCCCCGTGACCCACCGCGCGGTGACCCTTCGGGTGGGCTCGGCGAGTGCCGCCGTCGTGCTTTGCTGGGCTGCATGCGGGTCCGGCAGAGCAGGCGTATCGGACAGACTCATGGCATGCTCCCCTGGTGCAGCTGACGATGGTGGAAGTCAGACTATCGTGGGCAGTATCGCATTCCCACGCCATGCCGGCGGGGTGGCCGGTCGGATCAAGGAGAGAACCACATGAGCGCAGCGTCCACGCCCGCGGAGGGCACCGCCGTCAACACCGCAGACCTCTACGACGAACGCGGCGACGAACTGGCATCGTTATCTTTGCAGTTCCAGTCCCTGGGCGGCCGTTCACACTTCAGCGGACGGGCGCGGACCATCCGCTGCTTCCAGGACAACGCGCTGGTGAAATCCACCTTGGCCACGCCGGGCAACGGCAGCGTGCTGGTGGTGGACGGCGGCGGCTCGCTGGGAACGGCCCTGATGGGGGACATGATCGCCGAAAGCGCCGTGGCGAACGGCTGGGCCGGCGTCGTCATCAACGGGGCAATCCGGGACCGGGAAGCGATCGCCCACCTGGACCTCGGGGTGAAGGCCCTGGGCAGCAATCCGCGCAAGAGCGCCAAGGCCGGCGCCGGCGAAGTTGACGTGGACGTGAAGATCGGCGACGTGACCATCCGCACCGGCGCCATGATCTGGTGCGATCCGGACGGCATCCTGGTGGAACGGTAGCGCTCCCGGAGCGGAGGAGGTTTTTCCGGCCCCGGGGAATAGGACACGGCGTAGGATAGTTACTGAAAGCAACTATCAATGCTTGGTCCCCTTCCTTCCCCTGGAGCATCCATGTCCAAAACCCCCGCCGCGCGCGCCGCCGGAGAAACCCTCACGCAGCGCCAGATTGTCACCGTGATGGTGGGCCTGATGCTGGGCATGTTCCTGGCATCGCTGGACCAGACCATCGTGTCCACGTCCATCTACACCATCGCCAACGACCTGGACGGCCTCTCGCTCCAGGCTTGGGCCACCACCGCCTACCTCATCACCTCCACGGTCAGCACCCCGCTGTACGGCAAGCTGAGCGACATCTTCGGCCGCCGCCCGCTGTACCTGGCCGCCATCATCATCTTCCTGGCGGGCTCCCTGTACGCGGGCTCGGTCCACTCCATGACCGAACTCGCCATTGCCCGCGGCGTCCAGGGCCTGGGCGCCGGCGGCCTGCTGGCCCTCGCACTGACCATCATCGGCGACATTGTCTCCCTCAAGGACCGCGCCAAGTACCAGGGCTACTTCATGTCGGTGTTCGGCATCTCCTCCGTGCTCGGCCCCGTGGTGGGCGGCGCGTTCGCCGGTTCGGCCAGCATCCTGGGGTTCGACGGCTGGCGCTGGGTGTTCTTCATCAACCTGCCCATCGGCCTGGCCGCGCTGGCCGTGGTCTTCCTCTTCCTCCACCTGCCCGCCAAGCACATGAAGCAGAAGATCGACTACTGGGGCGCCGCGGCCATCACCCTGGCCATCGTGCCGCTGCTGCTGGTGGCGGAACAGGGCCGCACCTGGGGCTGCTCGTCCCTGAACTCCTTCCTCTGCTACGGCCTGGGCGCCGTGGGCATTGCCTGGTTCCTCCTGGCCGAGAAGCGCGCCGGGGACTATGCGCTGATCCCCCTGCGGCTCTTCCGCAACGCCACTTTCGGATTGTCCTCGCTGCTCAACTTCATCATCGGCATCGGCATGTTCGGTGCCATCGCCATGCTGCCGATGTACCTGCAGCTGGTGAAGGGCCTCACCCCCACCGAGGCCGGCCTGATGATGATCACGTTCACCGTGGGCATCCTCACCGGGTCCATCACGGCGGGGCGCACCATCTCCTCTTCAGGCACCTACCGGATCTTCCCCATCCTGGGCACGGCAATCCTCACCGCGGCCGCCACGGTCATGGGACTCAGCCTGGGCGTGGACACCGGCCTGTGGGTTCCGGGGGTGATCGCGGTGTTCTTCGGGATGGGCCTGGGCTTCTGCATGCAGCCGCTCACCCTGGCCATGCAGGTGTCCGTGCCGCGCCGCGACATGGGGGTGGGCACCTCCTCCGCCGCGTTCTTCCGCTCCATGGGCGGCGCCGTGGGCACGGCGGTGTTCATCTCCATGCTGTTCAGCCTGGCGGCGAGCCGGATCGCGGACAGCATGAAGGCCGCGATGGAGAGCCCGGACTACCAGGCCGTCCTGCGGGATCCCTCGGTCGCAGCCGACCCCGCCAACGCCAAGCTGTACGAGTTCTTCCAGAACGGCGCGTCCAACGAGTCGCTCAATGACACCAGCTGGCTTCACACCGCCAACAGCACGCTGACCCGCCCCATCACCGAGGGCTTCGCCTACGCCATCGACGCAGTGATGCTCACCGCGGCGGTGCTCACCGGCGTCGCGTTCCTCATCAGCTTCGCCCTGCCCAACAAGAAGCTCACGGACCAGAAAGCCGCCCCACAGGAGCACGCGGCCGTCCACTAAGGTTGACCCGCACCAAGCAGGGGACGACGACGGCGGCGCACCCGCCGTCGTCGTCTTTTGTTTGCGGACAAGCGGGACCGCCGCCACGGCTCGACTGGAACGGCGCACCGTGGCATGGAACACTGTGTAACGCGCGTGCGCCGGCCAGGGGCCGGGCAGCCGACGACGTCCGCACCGCATCCACCAAAACCCAGACCAAGGGAGAACCATGCCCACTGCACAGGAGCAGACAACCGCCCGGATACCGCAGCGGGTGATCTGGCTGGCGCTCGCAGGGGCGGTGGGCGGATTCCTGTTCGGCTTCGATTCGTCGGTGGTCAATGGCGCCGTGGATGCCATGAAGGACGAGTTCGCACTGTCCGAGGCCGTGACCGGCTTCGCTGTGGCCATCGCCCTGCTGGGGTGTGCTGCGGGCGCCTTCCTCGCCGGCAAGGTGGCGGATCACTACGGCCGCATCCCCGCCATGAAACTCGGTGCGCTGCTCTTCCTGGTCAGCGCCCTGGGCACCGGCTTCGCCTTCGGCGTGTGGGACCTGATCTTCTGGCGCCTGGTGGGCGGGCTCGGAATCGGCCTGGCTTCGGTGATCGCCCCCGCCTACATCTCGGAGATCTCCCCGCGGCACGTCAGGGGCCGGCTGGCCTCGCTGCAGCAGCTGGCCATCACCACGGGCATCTTCGCCGCACTGCTGTCCGATGCGCTCCTGGCCACCAGCGCCGGCGGCGCGGACCAGCCGTACTGGCTGGGGATTGAGGCCTGGCGCTGGATGTTCCTGGCCGCGGCCCTGCCCGCCGTCGTGTACGGCTGGATCGCCTTCACCCTTCCGGAGTCCCCGCGCTTCCTGGTGTTCCTGGGCAAGGAGGACCAGGCCCGGGCGGTCTTCGATTCGATTGCTCCGGCTGAGGACACCGACCGGCACATCCGAGAGATCCAGGACGCCATCGAGGAGGACAAGCTTGCGGGCCAGAAGGGCTCCCTGCGCGGCAAGGCCTTCGGCCTGCAGGCCGTGGTGTGGGTGGGCATCATCCTGTCCGTTTTGCAGCAGTTCGTGGGCATCAACGTGATTTTCTACTACTCCACCACCCTGTGGAAAGCAGTGGGCTTCCAGGAAAAGGACTCGCTCACCATCTCCGTTGCCACCGCCGTCACCAACATCCTGGTCACCCTGGTGGCCATCGCGCTGGTGGACCGCATTGGCCGCCGGCCCATCCTGCTGGCGGGCTCCGTGGGCATGGCGGTTTCCCTGGGTGCCATGGCGCTGGCATTCTCCACCGCCGTGGGCTCCGGTACGGAGATCTCCCTGCCCGGCGCCTGGGGCCCGGCGGCCCTGGTGGCTGCGAATGTCTTTGTGGTGAGCTTCGGCGCCTCCTGGGGTCCGCTTGTGTGGGTCCTGCTCGGCGAGATCTTCCCGTCCCGGATCCGCGCCCGTGCCCTGGGCCTGGCCGCGGCCGCGCAGTGGGTGGCGAACTTTGTGATCACGCTCAGCTTCCCGGTGATGGCTGCCGGTTCGCTGCCGCTGACGTACGCCATGTACGCGCTGTTCGCGGCGGCATCGTTCTTCTTTGTGATGTTCAAGGTGCCCGAGACCAACGGGATGTCGCTGGAGCAGGCCGAGACGCTGTTCGTGGCCAAGGGCTCCGCCAGGGCGTAGGGCGCAACTACAGCGCGAGCTTCATACCTTCGTGGGAGGCCTCAAAGCCCAGGCGCCCATAAAAGCGGTGCGCCGCCGTGCGGGTCTTATGTGTGGTCAGCTGCATCAGCGCACAGCCGCGGCGCCGCGACTCATCAATGGCCCAGCGCACCATCACCTTGCCGATGCCCTGGCCGCGCAGGCTGTCCGCCACGCGGACGCCCTCAATCTGCGAGCGCCAGGCGCCCTGGCGCGAAATGCCCGGGAGGAAGCTGAGCTGGAACGTGGCAACAACGGGACCTGCTGCTCCCCCGGCCGATATCGGTTCTCCCACGATGAGCAGGTGGGAGGGGTCGGCGTCGATCGCTTCGAAGGCGCGCTCGTAAGGTCCCATGTCTTCGGTGCGTTCCCGTCCTGCGCCCATGGAGTCATCGGCAAGCAGCTGCACGATGGCCGGCAGGTCAGCGGCCGTGGCGTGGCGGAGGCGGAAGGTCCCGCCGTCGACGTCGACAGCCAGGAGGGAGGGCAGGGTGTCCGCGTTATTACTCACCCCAACAGCATTCCACGAACCGTCCCTTGTCCTCGCGGTAGGGTTCTGCCCTTCTCCCGCTGGGGCGCAACAAAAGGACGACGCCGGCACTCTAATGAGTGCCGGCGTCGTGATTGCAGGAGGGTTGCGTCAAATGCCGCATGATCTGCAGGAGGGTTGCGGGCGGATTCAAGTGGTCGTTGCAACACGTCCTATGCTGCTGATTCTTCCAGTATTTGCTGGAGGGCTTGTGCGGGTGTTTTCCAGCCGAGGGTTTTGCGTAGGCGTCCGTTGAGTCCTGCGGCAGCGTAGTCGAGGTCTGCGCGGGTGACGGTGGTGAGGTCCATGCCTTTGGGGAAGTACTGTCGCAGGAGTCCGTTGGTGTTCTCGTTCGTGCCGCGTTGCCAGGGTGAGTGAGGATCGCAGAAGTAGACCTCGGCGCCGGTGGCAATCCTGACGCGTTCGTGAATGCCGACCATCTCAGCGCCTTGGTCCCAGGTCAGGGACCGGCGCAGCTGGGCCGGCAGGGTCGGAAGGGTTGCCTCGATGGCGGCCAGCACCTGCTCGCCGGTATGTCCGTTAGGCAGGTGCAGGAGCATCACGAAACGGCTGCTGCGTTCCACGAGGGTTCCGATCGCCCCGGCGCCAGGGGTACCGATGATCAGATCGCCCTCCCAGTGCCCGGGCACTGCCCGGTCATCGGCTTCCGCGGGGCGTTCACTGATCAGCAACTCTTTCGGGACCCGGGGCCTTCGCATGCCCGCGCGCCGGTTTGGCTGCCGCACGGCCCGGCCGGTGCGCAGAGCAGCGGCGAGCTCGGCTCTCAGCCCGCCGCGGCCCTGGATGTAGATGCACTGATAGATAGTCTCCGGGCTGATGCGCATGCTTTCATCATCGGGGAAATCAATCCGTAACCGGGCGCTGATCTGCTCCGGGGACAACCGTTCCCGCGCCGTCAGCATTCCGGCGACGTAAAGCGCCAGGGCCTCGTTGAAAGCCAGCTTCCGTGCCTTAGGCCTGCGCGCCAGCTTCTGCGCACGGTTCTGCGCCGAGGACGCCAGGTACGGACGGTTGCCCCCGTTCCGGATGTTCCTGCCCAGCTCCCTGCTGACAGTGGACGGGTTCCGGCCCAAACGCCGGCCGATCTCCCGCACGCCGCACCCGGCCGCCCGCCACACAGCGATCAACTCGCGCTCATCGAAGGACAGGAACCGCCCGCACGGGGGCTTCTTCGCAGGATCCACCCCACCATGCTGACGGACGATCAACCTGGCCGCAGACAGGGACATACCGGCCACCGCCGCCGCCACCTCATCAGATGCCCCAGAAGACCGCGCCTCCCAGAAAACCCGCACCACCGACTGCAACAGCTCAGGCCGACCAAAACCCACAACAACACCCCAATCACTCAGGTGTTGCAACGACCCCTTGAACCTGCCGCGGAAAAAGCCGCATCAAGTGAGAGAGGGTCCCTCCCGGCCTCAGGCGGGGGTGCGCGCCACCTCGCCCTGCCGCTCCTCCACCAAGGTGGAGACGGCGTTGAACAGCGGATGGTCCGGTTCCAGGCCGGTGATGCGCGCGGTGGCGTCCGCCGGGCTGGAGGACGCCAGGATTCCGGCCAGTTCCGTCGCTTCGGCGTCGGCGGGATCGTTGAAGCGCAGCGCCGCCGCGATGGCGCCCAGGAGCGCCTCCGGCACAACGCCCCGCTCCGCGAGTTCCGCGGCGGGGCCGATGAACCGCTCGTGCCTGCCCAGCTTCCGCAATGGGGCACGGCCCACGCGGTGGACCGTGTCCGGCAGATACGGGTTGGAGAACCGGACCAGGATTTTCTGGACGTAGGCTTCCTGCTCGTCATTGTTGAAGCCGTGCTTGCTCACCAGGAGCTGCTTGGTTTCCTCCAGCACCGCCCGGACATCCTCGGCCACGTCCTGGTCCGCCATGGCGTCGGAGATCTTCTCCAGGCCTGCCTCGAACCCGAAGTAGGCGGCCGAGGCATGCCCGGTATTGACGGTGAAGAGCTTCCGCTCGATGTACGGTGACAGGTCATCCACGAAGGTGGCCCCCGGAATCACCGGGGCGGAATCACCGAATGCGGTGCGGTCGATGACCCATTCGTAGAAGGTCTCCACCGTGACGTCCAGGCCCTGCCCGGGCTCCTGGTTGGGCACGATCCGGTCCACGGCGGTGTTGGCGAACACAACTTTCCGGTCCAGCGCCCCGGCGGCGGCCCCCGGCTGCGAGGCCACCTCCTTGGCCAGAATGTCCGTGGCATTGATCGCGTTTTCGCACGCCATCACCTGCAGGGGCGCCCGGACGGGCTCCCTCGCAACGATGCCCTTCGCGATCACCGGCGCCACGAACTTCAGGATGTGCGGTCCCACCGCCGTGGTGACGATGTCCGCCGTCGCGATTTCCGCGATGAGCTCCGCTTCCTGCGTGGTGGAGTTCAGCGCCCGGAAGTTGTTGACCGTGCGCACCGCAGGGTTCTCCCCCACCTCGTGCACCGCGTAGCTGTCCGCTGCGGCGAGCTGGTTGATGAGCTCCTCCGCAACGTCCGCGAACACCACTTCATAGCCGGCGTCGTGCAGGAGCAGCCCAACAAAGCCGCGGCCGATGTTTCCAGCCCCGAAATGTACAGCCTTCACTATGCGTTGACCTTTCCGAAGAGCTCCAGGACTTCGTCCACGGAGGTGGCAGCCTCAAGCCGGGCAACCTGCTCCTTGTTGGTGAAGACCTTCGCGATGGAGGACAGGATGTGCAGGTGTTCGTTGTTCACGCCTGCGACGCCGACGACGAACTTGACCTGCTTGCCGTTCCAGTCGATGCCCTCCGGGTAGCGGATCACGGAAACCGCAGACTTCCGGATATGGTCCTTCGCTGCGTTGGTGCCGTGCGGGATGGCCAGGAAGCTGCCCATGTACGTGGAGACGGACTGCTCCCGCTCGTGCATGGCCGCGATGTAGCCCTCGTCCACGGCGCCGCGGTCCAGCAGGAGCCGGCCGGCTTCGTCGATGGCGGCGTCACGCGTGGTTGCCGATCCGTCCAGCACCACGCTCTCGCGGGCAAGGATCTCATGCGTGCCTGCGCCGGCTGCCGCACCGCCAGTTGCGGCGGCCGCGGGGGCGGCCGCCGGGGCCGCATCCATCGGAGCTTCGGCTGCTTGGGCGCCGCCTGCCTGGCCGCCCTCAGTATTGCTCTCCCGGACCAGTTCCACGATCTCGTCGTAGCGCGGGCTGCTCATGAAGTTGTCAACGGAGTAGTGGACGGCACTGGACGTGGCCGGCTTTGCGCGTTCGGTCAGGTCCTGGTGGGTGATCACCACGTCGTAGTCGTCGCGAAGGTTGGCGATGGCCGCGTTGGTGACCTTGACGTCCGGGAACCCGGCCGCCTTGATCTTGTTCCGCAGCACCGAGGCGCCCATGGCACTGGAGCCCATGCCGGCGTCGCACGCGAACACGATGTTGCGCACCGGCCCGGCAAGGACGGCCACACCGCCCGTGCCGGCAGCAGCACCGGCACCGGTGAGGGTGGAGGCCACCGAGCTCTTCTTGCCCTTCATCTGCTCCATCTTCGAGGTGGCGTCGTTGAGGTCCACTTCATCGCTGTGCTTGGTGGTCTTCATGATGATGGAAGCCACCACGAAGGAGGCCGCGGTGGCCAGCAGGACCGCAAGAATCACGCCGAGGTAGCTGTCGCGGGACGTCTGGGCAAGCACGGCAAAAATGGAACCGGGGGCTGCCGGTGCCACCAGGCCCGAACCCGTGATGGCAAGGGTGGCGATGCCCGTCATGCCGCCGGCGATGGCTGCAAGGATCAGCAGCGGACGCATCAGGACGTACGGGAAGTAGATCTCGTGGATGCCGCCCAGGAAGTGGATGATGGCGGCACCGGGGGCAGACGCCTTGGCGGCACCACGGCCAAAGAACATGTAGGCGAGCAGGATGCCCAGGCCGGGGCCGGGGTTGGCCTCAAGCAGGAACAGGATGGACTTGCCCTGCTCCAGCGACTGCTGGACGCCCAGCGGGGTGAGCACGCCGTGGTTGATGGCGTTGTTGAGGAACAGCACCTTGGCAGGCTCGATGAAGATGCTGGTCAGCGGCAGCAGGCCGTTGTCCACCAGGAACTGGACCACCCTGCCGGCGCCCTCACTGAAGGCCGTAACTACCGGGGCGATGCCGTAGAAGCCCAGCATGGCCAACAGGGCACCCCAAATGCCGGCGGAAAAGTTGTTGACCAGCATCTCAAAGCCGGGACGGATCTTGCCGTCCCAAATCGAGTCGATCTTCTTCATGGTCCAGCCGCCCAGCGGGCCCATGATCATGGCGCCGATGAACATGGGAATGCCGGCGCCCACAATCACGCCCATGGTGCCGATGGCGCCCACCACGCCGCCGCGGACGTCGTAGACCATCCGGCCGCCGGTGTAGGCGATCAGGAGGGGCAGCAGGTAGGTGATCATCGGCCCGACGAGGCCGGTGTTCGGCTTTCCACCTGTCTCGCCAAAACCGCCCAGCTGGGGCACGGGCAGCCAGCCCTTCTCAATGAAGAGTGCGGTGATGAGGCCCCAGGCAATAAACGCGCCGATGTTGGGCATGATCATTCCGGACAGGAAGGTCCCGAACTTTTGGACGTGCACGCGCGCGCTGGTGCGGGGTTTTGCAACTGTCTCTGTTGCCATGTGATTTCCTAACCGTCATTCCTGCTGCTTCGCAGGATGGTCTGTTACTTACGACGACGTGGTGCTGGCCTGGATTCAGCCGGCCGGGCTGGTGGAGATGCGGTGGAGCCACTCGAGGAAAAGCTTGAGTTCCGAGCTCGAAAGCTGGTCAGAGTGCGAGGCCTGGAGTGCGGCGTTCAGGGCGATCGCTGCCACCACTACCGAGGATTTCCCGGCGGCGCCCGGGGCCGCGCCGCTGGCGGGCTCGGCGGACACCGCAAAGATCATGGCGTCCCGGGTCATGGTGGACAATTCAAGGTTCCGTTCGGAGGCGGGCTCCGCAATCAGCATCAGCGTCACTCCCACATTGGCCGCCAGGATGGACCTGGCCGCTTCCCTGGGCTGGACGTTCAGCTGGCCCGCCGCCGCTGCCTTGTTCAGCATCTCCTCCATAAGCGCCTCGGCGTCTGCGACGATTGCCGGGCGGCTTTCCGGGCGGATGTTGCCGAACATCACCAGGTACAGTTCCGGCTGGTTCAGCCCGAACTGCACGTGGTTGTCCCACATTCTCCGGATATCCTCAAGCGGCTGTCCGGAGGGGGCGAAATCCCTTTCGCCCGCTACATATTCTTCAAACCCTGCGGCGACGACGGCGTCAAACAGGCCTTCCTTGTCACCGAAGTGGTGGTACAGAGTGGGAGCTGTCACCCCCGCCAGCTGCGTGATCTGGCGGGTGGAGACGGGAGCGCCCCCCGACTTGGCCAGCAGCTCCGCGGCAGCACGGAGCAGTCGCATTTTGGGGGGAAGCTGGCCATCCAAACTCATAACCGCTACCCTAGCACCTATAGCATTGCTATATGAACTGAATCACATACAATTTTTTTCAGGCACGTTTCCCGCCTCTGGACGTAGCAGTCCGCCGGCGGGCCGGCATGGCGCCGGACATCCCGGCGGGCCTGGCAACCGGCAGAGAATGAGGACCTTCAGTGCAGAACTTCCCAGGAGTAGGCGTCAGCCCAGGCCGCGTCATCGGCACCATCCGGCAGATGCCCAAACCCATCAGCGAACCTCCCGCCGGCGAGCAGCTGGCGCCGGGGACCACCGCGGAGGAAGCAACCGCAGCCCTGAAGGCAGCCTCCCAGGCCGTGCACGATGAACTGAAGGACCGTGCCGCCCACGCCACCGGTGACGGAAAGGCCGTCCTGGAAGCAACGGCGCTGATGGCAAAGGACACCATGCTCATCAAGGGTGCCGCCAAGCTGGTGGCACGCGGCACGTCCGCCGAGCGGGCCATCTGGGAGTCCGGCTCCTCGGTTTCCGAAATGCTCCACAACCTGGGCGGCTACATGGCAGAACGCGCCACGGACGTCCTGGACGTCCGGGCACGGATCGTCGCCGAACTGCGGGGCGTGTCCGCGCCCGGCATCCCTTCGTCCACCACCCCGTTCGTCCTGGTGGCCGAGGACCTGGCCCCGGCTGACACTGCCACCCTGGACCCGAACAAGGTCCTGGCGCTCGTCACCGCAGGCGGCGGCCCGCAGTCCCACACGGCCATCATCGCCCGGTCCCTCGGCCTTCCCGCCGTCGTCGCCGCGGTCGGCGTGGATGAACTTCCGGACGGCACCGAAGTGTATGTGGACGGCGCCGCCGGCAACATCACCGCCGAACCCGACGAATCCCTGCGCGCAGCGGCAGAGGCGTGGGCGGCCACGGCGTCCCTGCTTGCCGAATTCAGCGGAACGGGCGCGACGGCGGACGGCCACCTGGTGCCGCTGCTCGCCAACGTGGGCGGCGGCAAGGACGCCGAAGCGGCCGCCAAGCTGGGCGCCCAAGGCGTTGGCCTTTTCCGCACCGAATTCTGCTTCCTGGAGCGTGACACCGAGCCCAGCGTCGAAGAGCAGGCCGCTGCGTATAAGAGTGTCTTTGATGCTTTCCCAGGCAAGAAGGTGGTCCTGCGCACGCTGGACGCCGGAGCGGACAAGCCGCTGCCGTTCCTGACCGACTCCACCGAGCCGAATCCCGCCCTGGGTGTCCGCGGCTACCGCACGGACTTCACCACTCCCGGGGTCCTGGATCGCCAGCTGGAAGCCATCGCACTGGCGGAGAAGCAATCAGAAGCGGACGTGTGGGTCATGGCCCCCATGATTTCGACGGCGGAAGAGGCTGCCCGGTTCGCCTCCATGTGCGCGGACGCCGGCATCAAAACACCCGGCGTGATGGTGGAGGTCCCCTCCGCGGCCCTCACCGCCGAAGCCATCCTCCGCGAAGTGGCCTTCGCCAGCCTGGGCACCAATGACCTCACCCAGTACGCCATGGCCGCCGACCGCCAGCTCGGTCCGCTCGCCAACCTCAACACCCCCTGGCAGCCGGCCGTCCTGCGCCTGGTGGGGCTGACGGTGGAAGGATCCCGCGCGGAAGGAAACAACAAGCCGGTGGGCGTCTGCGGCGAGGCAGCCGCGGACCCGGCCCTCGCCGTCGTCCTTACCGGCCTGGGCGTGAGCACGCTGTCCATGACGGCGCGGTCCCTCGCTGCCGTGGCAGCCGTCCTGAAGACAGTGACGCTGGAGGAGGCACAGCAGCTGGCCAAGCTCGCCCTGTCCGCCCCCAGCGCTACCGAAGCCCGGGCCTGGGTCCGCGAGAAGCTGCCGGTCCTGGCGGAACTCGGGCTCTAACCGAAACGCTAGGCCTCAGGAGCGGCGGTCTTTTGGCGCGGTGCCGGCAGGGCCACCGCCCGCACCCATCCGGTGATGATTTCCGCGGCAGCGTCCGGGGCAGTGTGCTGGACAACGTGGCCCTGCCCCGGGACCTCCGCCATGCTGCCGTGGGGAGCCACCCTCGCCAGGCGTTCGCACCAGGGACGACGCGCAACGGGGTCCTTGCCGCCGCGGAGGACCAGGACGGGCTGGCTGACAGCTGCCAGCCTTTCCTCCATGGGGTAGGCCATCATCACCGGCAGTTCAGTGAGGTACCAGCGCGGGCCCGCCCGGAAGTAGTCGCTAAAAACGAGAGCGTTCGAGGTGAGGGACTCACTGAACAGCGCGTCACGCGTGAGCGCCAGGGCCTGTTTGGTGACTGTTTTCCTGGGCGTGTCCACCACAGGCCCCATCAGCACGGCACCGGCCACCCTGCTGGGTTCCCGCAACGCCAGTTCCACGGCAAATTGCGTACCCATCGAATGGCCCACCACCACATAACGGGAAACGCCGGCCTCTGTCAGGACGGCGCCCACGAACGCGGCGAAGTCCTCGACCTGCAGCTGATGCTGGGGCCTCGACGCCTTTCCGAAGCCGGGAAGGTCGAAGGTATAGACGTCCGCTTCCTTTGACAGTTCCAGGTGCAGCCGGGCCAGGTACCGGTGGGAGACGCCGATGCCGTGCAGCAGCACGTAGGCAGGCCGGTCCTGGTGGTTGATGGGGAGAACTGACGCGTAGAGCTTGCCCTCCAGTCCTCCCGCTTTAACGTCGCGGCCGCCAGTAAGTACCATCTGCCGAGCATACCGCCCCGGGCAGGCAGAGCCGCCGGTAGGCTGGTGCCATGGCACTGATCGCTCCCCGCCCCACGGGCGCCCTCCCCCCTGAAGACGCTGAAAAGCTGCGCCGGGCGCTGGAAGGCAGCGATGACATCACCGTCTTCGTGGACGGCACCGTCCATCGGCTGCCGCCGCTGGCGAGGGACGCCGTCGTAGACCTCCTCCGCCGCTTCAGCCGCGGCGAAGCGGTAACCGTCAGCAGTGTGGAGGACATGCTCACCACGTCCAAGGCAGCAGAGCTGGCCGGCATTTCCCATACCTTCCTGCGGAACATGACCGATCGCGGCGAGATACCCGTGGAATACCGCGGCAGCCACCGTCGGATTCCACGCGCAGCCATCATGAATTGGCTGGAAGGGCAGAAGAAGGCCCAGCAGCGCGCGCCGGAAGGCACGCAGGAACAGGACGCCTAGATCCTGGGCCGCCCCGCCCAGCGCCGCATCTTCAGTGCAGAATGAAGCTCCAGGCGGGGCATCCCCTTCAGCGGATCCACGCCGAGCAGTTGCCGGATCCTGCCCAGCCGGTTGTAGATGCTGCTGCGGTGCAGGTGCAGCCTGGTGGCCACGTCCTGGACGGAGCCGTCGTTGTCGTACAGGAGTTCCAGGACCGGAAGCAGCTCGCCGTTGCGGTCATGGTCCTCAAGCATGCGGTAGTACACAGAACCGCTGTCAGCCCAGGCGCTGGCACCTCCCCCGGCAGAGGCCAGGAGCTGGTAGACCCCGGCGGCCCGGCAGTCCACCAGCTCGCCGAGCTGCGGGTCAACCGCAGCCGCTTGGGCCGCGACCTTCGACTGCCGGTATGCCGCCGCAAGCCCCCGCGGCCGGCCAAAACCCTCGCTGATGCCCAGGATGATGCGGTCCACCGGACGGCCGGAGCGCTTGGCGAGCTCCAGCTGGTAGTGGACCAGCACCTGGGCATGGTTGGCCCTGCCGGACAATTCACGGAACAGCACCACGGAATGGGTTTCCGTCCCGGCGCTGAACAGTGCCGTGTCCACGCCGATCGTCGCCTGGAGTGCGGCTGAGCGATGGATCAGCGTGGACGCAATGGGGTCGGATCCGCCGGCCCAGCCATCGGCGTCGAGCACTGTGACCATCTGCCAGGGACCGCGGCCCTGGATCTCCTTCCACCCGGCGACGGCGGCCACCGCGTTGGGCTCGCCGGCGCAGGCAGCCAGGAACTCCCGCTCACGCCCGCGCCGGAATTCAGACTCGGCTGTATTCGAATCCAGCAGGAGCCCGGACAGCGTTTCCAGCTCGTGGTTGACGGCCGGCAACTGGGTGAGGATCGCCGTCGGATTTTCATCGGCGGAGTCCTGCTGCACCCACAGGTATCCCACCCGGAAGCCGCGAACCATCAGCGGAACGCACACCCTGCCCAGCATGCCCAGGTCCTGGTTGGCCGGCACCACCACCGGACGGACTGCGGTGGCAATGCCGTGCGAAAGCTGCCAGGCGCTGACGTCTGCCGGGACTTTCTTGCTCAGCAGGAAGTTCACCCGGACGCGGTCCGCGTGGGACTGGTTGGAGCTGTAGGCCAGCAGCACACCGTCCAGGTCCTCCAGTGACAGGCCGCGGCCCAGCTTCTGCGCCACCTGTTCAACCAGCTGTTCCACACCCTGCTGCTGCATGGGCCAACATTACTGCTTGCACGGGTTCCGGGACGAACGGACATGAGGCGACACCTGCCGCCCCAGTGCGCGACAAACGTCTAGTCCACGGGATCCAAAACCGCGTAATCACGCGGTTCCCGTGCAGGCCGCTCGCCACTTCCTTGTCAGCTGGCTCACAACCGGATTTATCGTTGATACACGAAATCCTTCCGCACTTTCCGGCTCAAGAAGCCGAGAACCTGGAGCCCACGATGATCATCGGCGTCCCCAAAGAAATCAAGAACAACGAGTTCCGGGTGGCCATCACCGCCGCCGGCGTCCACGAGTTCGTTTCCCACGGCCACACCGTGCTGGTGGAGCGCGGCGCGGGGCTCGGCTCCGGCATCACCGACGAGGAATACTCCATCGCGGGTGCTGAGATCGTCAATGAGGCCGACGACGTCTGGGGCCGTGCCGACATGGTCATGAAGGTCAAGGAGCCGATCAAGGCCGAGTACCACCGCTTCCGCAAGGGCCTGATCCTCTTCACGTACCTCCACCTGGCTGCGGAGCCCGAGCTCACCCGCGAACTCATCAACTCCGGCGTCACCGCCATCGCCTACGAGACCGTCCAGGAAGGCCGCACCCTCCCGCTGCTGGCCCCCATGTCCGAGGTAGCCGGCCGGCTCTCCGTCCAGGTGGGCGCCGCGTCCCTGATGGCACCCGCCGGCGGCAAGGGCGTCCTGCTGGGCGGCGTTCCCGGTGTCCGCCCGGCCAAGGTGGTTGTCCTCGGTGCGGGCGTGGCCGGCACGAACGCCGCAGCCATGGCGCTTGGCCTGGGCGCCGACGTCACCATCCTGGACATCAACATCAACCGGCTGCGCGAGCTGGATGCCCAGTACCAGGGACGGCTCAAGACCGTGGCGTCCAACAAGTACGAGATCGAAAAGTCCGTGGTGGACGCGGACCTTGTGATCGGTTCCGTCCTGATCCCCGGCGCCAAGGCCCCCAAGCTGGTCACCAACGACCTCGTGGCCCGCATGAAGCCCGGCTCAGTCCTGGTGGACATCGCCGTGGACCAGGGCGGCTGCTTCGAGGACACCCACCCCACCACGCACCAGGAACCCACGTACAAGGTGCACAACACCATCTTCTACTGCGTGGCCAACATGCCCGGCGCCGTGCCCAACACGTCCACCTACGCGCTGACCAACGTGACCCTGCGGTACGCCGTGGCACTGGCCAACCTGGGCGTCAAGGCAGCCTTCGACCGCGACCCCGCCCTGGCCGCTGGCCTCAACATCGCCGCCGGCCACGTGGCACACCACTCCGTGTCCGAGGCCCACAACCTGCCGCTCGTCGCTGACTGGCACGAACTGGTCTCTGCGTAGCCCTCTGTGCTGCCGGAACGGCAGTCATCCAACGCGTGCTGCTTCCCCGCCCTGACGCACGCTTTCCGGATGGCTGCCGTTCCGTCGTTAAGCCCTGCGGCCGGCCAGGTCGCGTGCTTCTTCTATTAGTTTGAGGGCCTCGACGGCGTCCCCCGGGTTTACGGGAAGCGGCAGGGCTGAGCCCGTGCCGCCGTCGAGGATCTTGTCCGCGAGGATCCGGTAGAACTCGGGGTAGGCGCCGCGTTCGGTGGGCAGGGCGTCGAGGTGGCCGTCGCGGCCCAGCAGCCCTGCCCACTCCGGCGCCTCCTGGCCGTATTCCGCGTCCAGGGGGCTGCCGCCCGCGGCGATGTAAGGCTCCTGTGGGTCCACGCCTTTCTTGGTGAACCCGCAGACGGAACCGAGCACGCGGAACCGCGGGCCCTGCTGGGGGCACATCATGTTCATGGTGAGGTGGCTGAAAACACCGGACTTGTGGCGCAGTACCAGGAACACGTCGTCGTCGGCACGCTCGTCAGACCTGCGTGCCTTCAACTCCGCGTGCACCACGGAAGCCGGGCCAAAGAGCTGGAGTGCCTGGTCGATCAGGTGGCTGCCCAGATCGAACAGCGTACCGCCGCCTTCCGCCGCCGTGGCGCGCGCCTTCCAGGCCTTCGCAATTGCCGGCGACCACCGCTCGAAACGGGACTCGAACCGCGTGACCTTGCCCAGCGCCTCAGCGGACAGGAGTTTTTGCAGCGTCAGGAAGTCGCCGTCCCAACGCCGGTTCTGGAAGACCGTCAGTACCCGCCCCAGTTCCTCCGCCAGCGCCACCAACTCCTGGCCCTGTCCACTCGTGACGGCGAACGGCTTGTCCACCACCACATCCAGGCCCGCCTCCAGCGCCGCCTTGGCCAACGGGTAGTGGGTGGCCGGCGGTGTTCCCAGGACAACCAGGTCCACTTCATCCGCACGGGAAAGGACGGCCTGGCCGTCCGGCACCGTCCTCACCCCCGGATACCGGGCAGTGGCTGCCCGCTGCCTTTCCGCGTTGGACGTGGCGATGAGGTCCAGCGAGTAGCGGGGGTCCGTTGCCAGCAGGGGGGCGTGGAACACACTTCCGGAAAGCCCAAAACCCACGACGGCGGTGCGGATGGTGCGTGCGGCGGCTTCGGTTCCGGTCATAGGACTTACGCTACTCCCCCCAGCCGGTGAGAGAGCGTGTGGGAAAAACCCGCGTTAAGTGAGAGAGCGTGTGGAATGGCAAAGGCCGGCACCTCCTGTGTCCAGGAGGTGCCAGCCTCTGCTTTAGTGGGCTGAACTGAGCCTAAGGACGGTGGGTTACTTCTTCTTTTCCCAACCGATGGTGGTCCAGTCCGGAACCTGGGAGAGGCTCTGGAACAGGGAAGGACCGTAGTTGGCCAAGCCCGTGCGGACAAAGGAGATCTGCGGGCCGTTCATGACCACACCCATGGAGAAGTACTTCGCCATGTGCTCCTTCTCCACGTCCATCGCTGCCTTGTTCCGGGCGGCGTTGTCCTCGATGGAGGCCAGATCGGCGATCTTCTTGTCCAGCTCGGCGTCGCCCAACTGGTTCTCGTTGGTCTTGGAGTCGTAGTACTGCTTGACGGCGGACGTGGCGTCCGCGCCCACGGTGTAGCCGGAGACGCTCATGTCGAACTCACGTGACCCCAGGACCTTGCCGAAATCGGCAGAGGCGCGCTGGTCGATTCCAACATCCATGCCGCCGGCCTGGAGCTGCTTCTGCAGGGTCTGCGTGAAGGCGAGCGTGGTGGGGTCGTCACCGAAGTTGCTGATCTTGAAAGCGGCCGGCTTGCCGTCCTTCTCCATGATGCCGTTTGCGTTCGCGGTGTAGCCGGCGTCCGTCAGGACCTTCTTGGCGGCGTCCGGACCGGTTTCCTTGACGGGGTAGTTGTCCTGGTAGTACTCGGAGAAGGGCAGCAGCATCATGGAACCGGAGCTGGGCTCTTCCCAGTTCAGGCCGTTGAAGCGGACCTTCCGGAGGGCCTCGCGGTCAACGGCGGCGAAGATCGCCTCGCGGACAGCCACATCGGTGATGCGCTGGGCGTTGAGGTTCATGCCGCCGGCAAACAGGCGCTGGCCGCGGCGGACCTCGGAGTCCTTGGTGCCTTCAAGCTGCTTGTAGAGCGAGATGGTGTTGGCGGACATGGCGTCGATCTCGCCGTTCTTGAAGGCTGCGATCTGGGCGCTGGTCTCAAGCTGGCGGAACACCACGTTTTCCAGGACCGGCTTGTTGCCCCACCACTTCTCGTTGGGAACCAGGGTGACGGTCTTGGCTGCGGTGTCGTACTGGTCCAGCTTGAACGGACCGGCCATCCACTCCGGGTGCAGTTCGCCGTTGAAGCCCTCGTTGAAGACCTGGGGGCTGTTCACGGCGGGGTGGATCAGGCCAAAGAACAGGTCCTCCAGCGGATACACCGGCTGGCTGGTCTTGACGATTACTTCCTTGTCGCTGCTGCCGGCTTCGACGGATTCCACGAACTCGTACGCTCCCGAGCTGACGATGTCGTACCCGGCATCGGGGCTCTTCAGGATGTTCCAGGTGTTTTGGAAGGCCTTGACGTCGATGGGGGTGCCGTCGTTGTAGGTGGCCTTCTCATTGACCTTGATGGTGATGGTCTGCTTGCCATCATTGACGTCGTTTTCCACGGACTCGCAGAAGTCCCTGTTGGGGGACGCCTTGCCCTCGAAGTCGAGCTTCCAGCAGCCGCCGATGCCGCCGCTGTTCACGGCCACCGGGTTCATCGGGATCTGCAGCGCGGAGTTGTCCGCGCTGTTGCCGTTGTTGGAGAACCCGTTGAAGTCCGGGCCGATGTTGCCCAGCGGAAGGGTGACCTTGCCGCCCTGTTCAAGATCGGCTGCAGGCTTCTCATTGATGCTGATGAGCTTGGACAGGTCGCTGCCTGCCTCCTGGCCCTTGGCCGTTTCCGGCCCGGTGGACCCGCCACCGCCGCCGCAGGCCGTCAGCGCCAGAGCCGCGGCAATGGCCGCCGCCCCGCCGATCCTGTTCAGATTCCTCATGGTGTTCCCTTCGTTGTTGCGAGTGGTGGTGCTGGTGATGGGTCGGTTAAACCTAGGGTGCGTGGTGGTCCGCAGCTTCATGGACCACCAGCATGTCCTCGTCCAGTTCCCCGTCGGGAAAGAAGCAGGCGAAGCGCTGGTCCAGGGCGGGCAGCGGGTGCGCCGCCAGCGCCTGGGCTGCTTGCGACGGCCGCACGGGTTCCAGGGGAGGTTCAAGGGTCAGGCATTTTTCCTGCTTCGCCGGGGGCAGCGCTGCGAAGACCGGGCAGCGGGTGGCGAAGTTGCAGCCTTTGGGTGCATCCAGCGGCGAGGGCAGGTCGCCCCGGAGGATGATGCGTTCCCGGGTGCGTTCCAGCTGCGGGTCCGGGACGGGGATGGCCGAGAGCAGGGCGCGGGTGTAGGGGTGGCGGGGGTTGTCGAACACGCGGTCCACCTCGCCGATTTCCACGATCTTGCCCAGGTACATGACGGCTACCCGGTTGGAGATGTGCCGGACCACCGAGAGGTCATGGGCCACCAGAAGGTAGCTGAGGCCCAGCTCAGCGCGGAGCTTGTCGAGGAGGTTGATGACGCCGGCCTGGACGGAGACATCCAGGGCGGAGACGGGCTCGTCAAGGACCACGAGTTTCGGGTTCACGGCCAGGGCCCGGGCTATGCCGATCCGCTGGCGCTGGCCGCCGGAGAACTGGTTGGGGAAGCGGTTGACGTGGTCCGGCTGCAGGCCCACCAGCTTCATGAGTTCCATGATGCGTTTCTTAATGGCCTGCCGGTCCATGCCCGCGTTCTGGAGCGGTTCGGCCAGCACTTCGTAGACCGTGAAGCGTGGATCCAGTGCCCCGGTGGGGTCCTGGAACACCATCTGGAGTTCACGGCGCATGGCGCTCTTGGTCCGGGCGTCGGCGGCCTGCTTGTTGCTGATCCCGCCAATCACCACCTCGCCGTCCTGGTCCTTGTGGAATTCCATGATTTCCAGCAGCGTGGTGGTCTTGCCGGAGCCGGACTCGCCCACAATGGAGAAGCACTCCCCCTCGCGGATATCGAAGCTCAGTCCGTCCACTGCCTTGACGGTGCCGATCCGTTTCTTGAGCAGCGCGCCCCGGGTGAGCGGGAAGTGCTTGCGCACGTCCTTGAGCTGCAGGACTGTTGAGCGCTCCTCCCGCGGTATGGCGTCGAACCGTGAGACGGACACGGGTGGGGCGGCGAAGACGTCGCGGGCATCGACGTCGCCGCCCAGGGACTCCGACTTGATGCAGGCCGCGCTGTGGTACGCGCTGCCCGGTACCGGGACGAGCGCCGGTTCGCCGTCGAGGCACGCGTCCGACGCAAGGGGGCAGCGGGGGGCGAACGAGCAGCCGGTGGGCGCGTGGACCAGGTTGGGCGGCATGCCCTCAATGGGGACCAGCGACGCCTTTTCCGCGACGTCAACGCGCGGCACGGCGCCGAGCAGGCCCATGGTGTAAGGCATCCGCGGGTTGTAGTAGAGGTCATCCACCGCGCCCGTCTCCACCGGCTTGCCGGCATACATCACCATGATGTCGTCGGCCATGCCGGCCACCACGCCGAGATCGTGCGTGATCATCACGACGGCGGCACCGGTCTCCTCCTGCGCGGTATGCAGCACCTCCAGCACCTGGGCCTGGATGGTGACGTCCAGGGCCGTCGTCGGCTCATCCGCGATAAGGACCCGCGGGTTGTTGGCGATGGCGATGGCGATCATCACGCGCTGGCGCATGCCGCCGGAGAACTCGTGCGGGAAGGCCCTGAGGCGTTCCTTGGGGCTGGGGATGCCCACCATGGCAAGGAGTTCGACGGCGCGGGCTTCTTTCGCCTGCTTGCTCATGGTGGGGTTGTGGATGGTCAGCGCTTCGATGATCTGGTTGCCGACGGTGTAGACGGGCGTCAGCGAGGACAGCGGATCCTGGAAGACCATGGCCAGCTCGTTGCCGCGGTACCCGCACATCGCTTTGTCGCTGAGGCCCAGCAGCTCCTTGCCGTTCAGTCGGACGGAGCCGGTAACCCCTGCCGTCTCGGGGAGCAGGCCCATGATGGCAAGGGACGTGACCGATTTGCCGGAACCGGACTCGCCCACGATGCCCAGCGTCCTTCCGGGCATCAGGTCGAAGTCCACTCCCCGGACGGCGTGCACCACGCCGTTCTCGGTGTTGAAGCGGACGTTCAGGTCCCGGACGGACAGGACGGCGTCCGTGGGGGCGTGGAAGCCTGCGACGTGCAGCCGCTCCGCCGCTGACTGGGGCTGTCCAACCGGCCCGGCGGCAGTTTCGCTGCTCATGAGGCGTTCCCCTTCACACGGGTTTTCAGGGCGGTGCGCTTCCTGGCGCTGCCGGACGAACTGGAGCTGGGGTCGAAGGCGTCCCGCAGGCCGTCGTTCATCATGGCCAGGGATCCGGTCAGGAGGAACATAACGGTCAGCGGCACCCAGAACATCCAGGGGAAAGTCTGCACCTGGGACGTGGCTCCGCCGATCAGCACGCCGAGGCTCACGTCCGGAACCTTGATGCCGATGCCGATGAAGGAGAAGGCAACTTCCGCGAGGATGGCGCCGGTGACGCCCCGGGTGATGTCCAGGACCAGGAGTGAGCCGATGTTGGGCACCAGGTGCCGCCATACGATCCTGCCCGCCGGGACGCCCATGTACTGGGCAGCCTTGACGAAGTCCCGCTGCATCAGGGACATGGACAGCGACCGGATCAGCCTTGCCGTGCCCATCCAGCTGAAGACGAGCAGGACGATGATCAGCAGCAGCCACGAAGGCAGGTTCCGCCTGAGCCCTTCGCCTCCGCCGCTGGTGGCCACCGCCACTACCAGGAGGGCCGGCATCATAATGAGCGCTTCGAGGATGAAGAGCATCACCTTGTCCACCTTGCCGCCAAAATAGGCCATGGTGCACCCGTAGACAGCGGCGACGAGGACCGAGACGAGCCCGACAATCAGGCCGATCAGGATGGAGATCCGCGTGCCTTCCACCGTCATTGCGTAGAGGTCGATGCCCGCCTGGGAGGTGCCCAGGTAATGCTCAGCGGACGGCGGCATGCCGATATTGAAGGGGTCGATGGTTTCCTTGTCCCACTGGGTGAAGTATCCGCCCACAAAGGAAAAGAGTGTCAGGGCAAGGAAGATGGCAAGGCCTGCCACGGCCGTCTTGTTCCGCATGAAGCGGCGGAAGATGATGGTGTTCTTGCCAATGACGACGTCGGCGTTCTCCAGGTGCGCGTCCTGGGCGACGGCGGCCGGATCCACGGCGTTGAGGTTGGTCACGGTTACTGCACCCGCACTCTCGGGTCAACAAGGGTGGTGGCGAAATCCGCCAGGATGGCTCCCAGGGCGAAAATGACCGAGCCGTACGCCAGGGTGGCGGTGGCGGCATTCACGTCCTGGAGCGAGATGGCGTCGATGCTCCACGAACCCACGCCGGGCCATGCGAAGATCTTCTCCGCGAAGAAGCCGCCGGCAAAGATGGCCGGGATGGTGAAGGCGATGCTTTGGGCCACCGGGATGAAGGAGACCCGCAGCGCATGCCGGGAGATCGCCTGGTTGCGGGTCAGGCCCTTGGCGCGGGCCGTCCGGACGAAGTCCGCGTTGACATTGTCCAGGAGGTACTGGCGCTGGGCGATCTGGTAGGACCCCCAGCCCACCAGCGTGATGGCCACGGTGGGAACCGCGTAGTGCGCAAGCATGTCGATGAACTGGGCCCAGCCAGGCTCCATCCCGGGAGTGGAGATGCCGGTCACGAAGAAAATCCGCTCGCCCACGGTTTCGTTGATGTTAATGGCGCCCAGCTGCACCAGGAAGTACGCAATCGGCGCGGGCACGATGTAGGCAAGGTAGCTGTACGAGGTGATGGCCCGGTCCTGGAACTTGTACTGGCGCGCGGCCGAGTAGACGCCCAGGGCCACCCCGATCACCAGGGTCAGGATGATGGAGGCCAGGAAGAGCCGGGTGGAGATCCAGACGCGGTCCCCGAACTCGGCGTTGATGAAGGCTCCGTTGGGGCTGCGGCCCCAGTCCCAGCGCGTCACGATCGCGGTGAGCCATTCGACGTACCGTTCCCACGGGCTGAGATCCGGATCGAGGCCCTTCAGCCGCATGGAGTTTGCCACCTGCTCCGGGGTGGGACGGGGAATCCGTTCCTGCTCCAGCAGCGCGGGCTTCAGGGAGCTGACCGCCAGGAAATATCCCGCCGAGGTGGTCAGGAAGATCATGAAGATGTACGTGATGCCGCGCTTGGCGAGGTACCTGAGCATGAGGCGCTATTTCCGTTTCGCCGCCACGGGCCGGGGGAAGGAGCACAGCGGTATCCACTGGCGCGCCGGGGTGTTGGGCCTATCAACAATCACGTGCTGGATCCTTCCGTCATCCCCGGTTAAGCGGGGGTTGTGCCGCGTCATCGGGTCCTCCACCAGCGGGTAGCTGGCCTCCCGCAGCCTTGGCAGGCCAGGTCCTGGTGGACTATGTCGCGGGTCACATTCCAGAGGAAACTATCACAAGCCCGAAGCGAAAATGCGGGCGCACGCGCGGAAAGTTACCCGCCCGTATCAGATCGTTATGAATAAGTTTGTGAAGTCCGTGTGACTGGACGGACGGTTCGGAAATGCCGTAATCTACGCGCCGCGGACCACCCGTGTGACAAGCTCCCGCCACGAGGCTGCGAGGCGTTCGGGCGTGACGCCGTGGACCTTGACCAGGGTCAGCAGCCGTTCCGGATCAAGGGTGGCGCTCAAGGAGCCGGCCATCAGCCAGGGCTCCGGCTCGAATCCCTCTTCCCGGAGCAGCACCTCGATGTGGCGGTGCCAGAGTGCCGCCGGGGGCGCTTCGAAGCGTCCCCGCAGTGCGTTTTCCGCGGCGAGCACCAGCTCGCCGAATTCCATCACGTATGCGATTCTTTCGGCACCGAAGGCGATGAGCCGCTCCAGTCCGGCTGCGCCCGGCCCCAGCGGCGGCGGCCCGAACATGAAGCGCGCTTGGAAGGCGGCCTCGGATTCGCTCAGGAGGGTCAGCATCAGCCCGGCCCGGCTGCCGAACCGGCGGAAAACGGTGCCTTTGCCCACACCGGCGTGTTCTGCGAGCCTGTCCATGGTCAGCCCCTGGGGGCCGCATTCCTCAATGAGCTCCTGCGCGGCCTTCAGCAGGCGCTCCCTGTTCCGGGCGGCATCGCGGCGTTCAGGGGAGGGCTCCGGGGTCAGTCCGGGCCGCAATGGGATGAAGCTCACAACAGTTATTCTACGGCCCGGGAATAATAAGCGGACCGCAGTCCGTTTAGTCTGGTGAAGGCAGCAAATGCCTCAGCTTTCAACCCGGCCGCGGCCCTCCCGCAGCCCTGACCCAGGAGTTCCCATGACCATGAGCACCGTCCTTACCCTCGTCGGCAGCCTCCGCGCCGACTCCACCAACCAGAAACTGGCCGAAGCCATCCAGCTGAACGCACCGGAGCAGGTGGACGTGGTGATCCACGAGAGCCTGGGCAACATCCCTTTCTACAACGAGGACATCGACGTCGAGGGCCAGGTACCCGAGGCAGCGGCCGCGCTGCGCGCCGCCGCCAATGAGGCCGACACGCTGCTGCTCGTGACTCCGGAGCACAACGGCACGGTGCCCGCCGCACTGAAGAATGCCATCGACTGGCTGTCCCGCCCCTTCGGCGCCGGCGCCCTGGCCGGCAAGCCCACCGCCGTCGTCGGCACTGCCTTTGGCCAGTACGGCGGGGTCTGGGCGCAGGACGAGGCCCGTAAGGCTGCAGGCATCGCCGGCGCCCAGATCCTTGAGGACGTCAAGCTCGCCGTGCCCGGCTCCATGGTGCGCTTCGCCGAACTCCACCCCAAGGACGACGCAGAGGTAGTGGAGCAGATCAAGGGCGTTTTCGACGCCCTCGCAGCCTCCCAGCCCGCAGCCTAACCAGCTGCCCTCCGCGGTGCCCGGTGCAGGGATCTGCGCCGGGCACTTCTGTTTGCACCGGCACCTTCCACCCGCCGGCCGCGCCGGCTCTGGCTGCAGCGTACGTTCGTTGCTAGCGTGACGGAATGAGCCCGTCGAAGACCCCGGCCGAGACCCTCACCATCGCCGGCACCGAGGTCCGCATCTCCAGCCCCGACAAGATGGTATTCCCGGAACCGGGGCTGACGAAGCTGGACCTGGTGCAGTACTACCTTTCCGTCGCGGAGGGCGCACTGCGGGGTGCGGGCGGGCGGCCGATGGTCCTCAAGCGCTTCCCCAAGGGCATCGGCGCCGAGCCGTTTTTCCAGAAGCGCGTGCCGGAGAACCACCCGGACTTCATCGAGACCGCAACACTGCACTATGCGTCCGGGACGTCTGCCGAAGAGGCGGTCATCCGCGACGCCGCGGGCCTGGCCTGGGTGGTGAACCTCGGATGCCTGGACCTCAATCCGCATCCCGTGCGCGCGGAGGACCTGGAGCACCCTGACGAGCTCCGCGTGGACCTCGATCCGATGCCGGGTGTGGACTGGTCGCAGATCGTCGACGTCGCCTATGTGGCGCGGGAGGTTCTCGGCGACGCCGGCCTGGTGGGCTGGCCAAAGACCAGCGGTTCGCGCGGCCTCCACATCCTGGTGCGCCTCGCGCCGCAGTGGTCCTACCGTGACGTGCGGCTCGCCGCCGAGACCCTCGCCCGCGAGGTGGAAAACCGCGCCCCCGGCCTGGCCACCGCGCGGTGGTGGAAGGAGGAGCGCGGGGAGAGCGTGTTTGTGGATTTCAACCAGAACGCAAAGGACCGCACCGTGGCATCGGCCTACTCCGTCCGGCCCCTGCCCGACGCCCGGGTCTCCACGCCGCTCACCTGGGACGAGGTCCGCACCGCCCGCCCGGAGCAGTTCACCGTCCGAACGGTGCCGGGACGCTTTGCCGAAACGGGTGACCCGCACGCCGGGATCGACGGTGCCGCGGGCAGCCTCGATGCGCTCCTTGCACTTGCTTCCGAGCTGGGCCCAGCCGAGAAAGCGCCGCGGGCCGGGGACGGCTCGGGCCGCCGCCAGTCCGTGATGCCGCTCATCGAGGTGGCACGGACCAGGACCAAACCCGAAGCGCTGACTGCCCTTGAGGAATGGAAATCCCGGCATGCCGGCCTCGTTCCGGCCCTCCATCCGGCAGATGTCATGGTGGACGGGATGCGCGGATCGAGCTCGCTCTGGTACCGGGTGCGGATAAACCTGCAGCACGTCCCCGAGGCGGAGCGTCCGGGCCAGGAGGAACTCATCGCGGACTACGATCCCTGGGCGGGCAGGGAGTGGCCGGGCCAGCCAACTCCCTGACTGCGGCCCTGACAGCGGCCCTGACAGCGGCCTTGAGGGCCGCAGTTCCGTGACCAACTCTTGTCCCAACCGGTACCTTCCCGGCATTCCCGCCCCAAAACCCCGGCCGTAACGTTAATCCACCGGACCGGACGATGGATTGCGGTGCAGGCATGCCAGCAGGGTGGAGCGCAGGAAGACGCAGGGCAAGGCTGCGGGCAGTAGCCGCCAGCCTGATGCTTCCGTTGTGGCTCGGCGCCTGCGTGGTCCAGGGTTCCCAGGAGTCCACACAGCCTTCATCCGCCCCGCTGCCCCTCAACCGGAGCGCGCCGGCAGCAGGCCCGCAGTCCCTCACCCCGGCACCGCAGCCCCAGCCTGCCGCGGGGCAGGAGACCACTCCCGCCCCACCCGTGGACCAACCCCCTTCCAGCAACGGTGCGGGGACAGATGCGCCGGCCACAGCTGCGCCCGCAACGGCCAGCACGCCCGGGAAGAGGGCAGCGAAAGGATCCCTCCCGGAAGGCCCCGCCACCGGCGAAGCGCCGGGAGGCACGGTGACGGCGTACTACGTCCTCGTGGACGACGGCGGCAGGAACGGAGTGCGTTTTGGCTGCAATGACAGCCTGGTGGGCATAGCCCAGGCGAGCTCCGCCGACGAGCCGCTTCCTGCTGCGATCGGCGCGCTGTTGGATTCTTCGGACGGAGCAATGCGGACGCACGAACCGGAGGCCTACAACGCCCTGGACCAGTCGCGGCTCAGGTTCCTTTCCGGCAGCTTCGACGGCACTACCGTCACTGTTTACCTCGCCGGGGTCCTGAGGCCCCGCGGAACCTGCGACGTGCCCCGCATGGAAGCCCAGCTGACGCAAACGGCTGTGGCTGCCACGGGCGCCATCAGGGCGGAAATCTACGTGAATGGTCGCAGCCTCGCGGAAGCCTTGAAGCTCGGCCAGGGCTGACTTACTTCCTGCGGCAACTACCCAAGGTGGCTCATAGATATACAAGTGTTGCCTTTTGGGCAACACTCCGCGGTATCCTGATGATGTGAGCCACGAAACACTTGACGCCGCAGCAGGGACGCTGCCGGCCGAAGCCATTGATGCCATTGAGCGGGCAGCAACCTCCGCCCACCGCCACGACGAGCTGTTCTCAGAGCGCGCCGCGAATATCCGCCAGTCAGCGGTGCGGGATGTCTTTGATATCTCCATGCGCCCAGGCCTCGTCTCGCTCGCCGGCGGCAGCCCCTACCTGCAGTCCCTCCCGCTGGAGCGGCTCGCCGCGACGGCCGCCCGGATCATCGCGGAAGACGGACTGACGGCCCTGCAGTACAGCAGCGGGCAAGGATCCGAGGAACTCCGCGCCCAGATCTGCGAACTGATGGCCGTCGAGGGCATCCTCGATGCCAGGCCGCAGAACGTGGTAATCACCGCCGGCTCGCAGTCCGCGCAGGATATCGCCACGAAGCTCTTCTGCAATCCCGGCGACGTGGTCCTCGTGGAGGATCCCACCTACGTGGGTGCACTGAACACCTTTGAGGCGTACCAGGTGCAGGTGGAAACCGTCGAAATGGACGAGTCCGGCCTGGTGCCGGACCTGCTGGAGGCACGGATCGCGGCGCTCCAGATGGCCGGAAAGAACATCAAGTTCCTGTACACCATCCCCAACTTCAACAACCCCTCCGGAATCACCCTGGCGAGGGACCGGCGCCAGCAGGTGGTGGATATATGCCGCAACGCGAATATCCTGGTGGTCGAGGACAACCCCTACGGCCTGCTTCGCTTCAGTGGTGAGCCGCTGCAGCCGCTCCGCGCCGAGAACCCGGACGACGTGATCTACATGGGTTCCTTCTCCAAGATTTTCGCTCCGGGACTCCGTATCGGCTGGGCCCTGGTTCCGGAGCACCTGCAGCGCCGGTACTACCTGGCGGCCGAATCCGTAACACTGTGCCCGCCGGCCTTCAACCAGATGCTCATTTCGGCGTACCTCCGCGACTACGACTGGCGGGGCCAGATCGAGACCTACCGGAGGCTCTACGCCGAACGCTGCAGCGCCATGCTCGCTGCCCTGGCGGAAAACATGCCGGCCGGAACCACGTGGACCAGCCCCGAGGGCGGGTTCTTCGTGTGGGTGACGCTGCCGGAAGGCGTGGACACCTATCCCCTGCTGCACAAGGCGATCGACGCCGGAGTGGTGTTCATCCCGGGGGCCGCCTTCACGCCGTCTGACGAGCCATCCAACAAGCTGCGGCTGGCCTTCAGCGCCGTGCCCCCGGAAGCCATCGCCGAAGGGGTGCGCCGCCTGGCGCCGGTGCTTCAGGAAGCCATCGCCGCGCTGTAGCCTTGGCCTGACCAGCGCCAACGAAACCAAGCAAAGGAGCAACATGAGCGGAATCATCGTCGTCGGTGTGGACGGCAGCGCAACTGCAAAGAAGGCCGCAGGGCAGGCCCGGGACCTCGCGGCAGCCCTCGGTGCTTCCCTCCATGTAGTGTCCGCTTTCGACAGCGACCGCACGGAGGTCTTCGGCAGCGGCAGCGACCGGTGGATCGTGTCCGACGCTGACGCCGCCGAGCATGTGGCACGGACCGTGGCGGAGTCCCTGGGCCGGGACATCAAGATCACGTACTCCGCCGCCCGCGGCAGGCCGGCCGACGCCCTCATCAAGGAAGCGCTGCGCACTGAAGCGCGGATCATCGTGGTGGGAAACCGCAGGATGCACGGGATTGGCCGCGTCCTTGGCAGCGTAGCCAACAGCGTTGCCCACAACGCCCCCTGCGACGTGTACATCGCCAACACCTACGACGCCGACTAGCAGTTACCGCCGACACTCCCCCTGGTGGCGCATATCGCCAAGGGGAGTGTCTGTTCTCACGGCCTTTCCGGGGTTCCCGCCCGAGGCTCAAAGATAAAATTGGATAAGCCCCCAATGGTGCGGACACCCCCACCCGCCACCACCCAAAGGCTCGAATGATTACTCTCCAGCGCCGCCATCTGGCAGGCCACGACATTCTCCTGGCCCGCCACGGCAACCACATCTGCTCCATGCGGGTTGACCGGACCAATGACCGGGTGGTTGCCCTGCTGGACGACGGCAGCGTGGACAGCGCGCCGAACCTCATCGCCCCCGGCCTGAGGCTTCCCGAGACCATGGGCAGCGTGCTGCGCGAGGACTGGAAGCTCCTCACCGCCTGGGCCGGAATGGCGGCGGCCATGGCAGTACTCCTGACGGGCGCGGCAGTGGTTCTGGGGACCACCGCGGACCCCGCCGCCCTGGAGATGCTGGCTGCGTACACGTCCTACTAGGGGCGAAACCCACCTCCTGCGGGACGTCGGCCTAGGGCACCATCCAGCCGTCCAGCGCCCACCAGATCCCGGCCATTACCACACCGCCGAACAGGGATCCGGCTATTACCTGCGCCCGCGAATGCGCCCGCAACACCACGCGGGACCAGCACACGGCAGGCACCAGGAGCAGCAGCGGAAGCCACGCCGGGCCGAGCATGAGCACCGCGATCACGGCTGAAGAGGACACCGCCGCCGCATGCCCGCTGATCTTCCAGAAGGGGCTCACGGCGGCCAGCACCACCACCCCCGCCACCACGGCAAGGACCATTGCCACCACGCTCTGCGGCGCCCCGGCCGCTTCCAGTACCAGGAGCCCGGCCAGGATAGACACCAGCGCCATGAGCAGCACAGGCGCACGCTGCCGGCGGTCGCTGACGTGGTGGTCCGTCACCTTCCCCATCCGCACCAGCAGGAGAAGCAGGAACAGCGGGAGCACGCAGACAAACAGGGCGGCCAGCGCGCCGTAGCCGAGGGTTCCGGGGAATCCCGGCTGCGTCATGGGGCTGATCAGCAGCTGGAGGCTCACCACCACGGGCGGCTGGAATGCCTCCGTCAGCCATCTCGCGGCCCGGTTTTTCAGCCGGATGGTGCTGCTGTTGACGGCCATGTGGTTGCCCTAGTCCAGGAGGAGCGCCGGCTCCTCCAGGATGGCGGCGACGTCGGCCATGAAGCGGGCGGACAGGTCGCCGTCCACCACGCGGTGGTCGAAGGACCCGCCTAGGGTGGTGATCCAGCGCGGGATCACTTCCCCGTCCAGGACCCAGGGCTTCTGCTTGATGGTTCCGAAGGCCACGATGGCTACCTCGCCCGGGTTGATGATGGGTGTGCCGGTATCGATCCCGAGGGCACCAATGTTGGTGATGGTGAGCGTGCCGCCCTGCATTTCAGCGGGCTGGGTCTTCCCTGCCCTTGCGGTCAGGGCCAAATTGTTGAGCGCCAGGGCCAGTTCCTTCAGGGACAGGTCCTGCGCGTTTTTGATGTTCGGCACCATCAGCCCGCGCGGTGTTGCTGCCGCAATACCCAGGTTCATATAGTGCTTGACCTGGATTTCCGCGGCATCTGTCCCGTCCACGTTGTCCACCCACGTGGCGTTGACGCTGGGATTCCGCGCGGCTGCCCAGATCACAGCCTTGGCCAGGATGAGCAGCGGCGAGACTTTGATGCCCTCAAAGTCCCGTGAGGCCTTGAGTCGCTTGACGAATTCCATGGTGCGGCTGGCATCAACGTCCACGAAGATGCTGACGTGGGGTGCTGCGAACGCGGAGTCCACCATGGCCTTCGCCGTGGCCTTGCGGACGCCCTTGACGGGGATCCGTTCGATCCGCTGGTCCTGCGGCTTGCCGGCCTTGCCCCAGAAACCGTCCGCCTTGTCCAGTTCCGCGTCCCGCTGGGCCTGGTAGCTGACCAGGTCCTCCCGCGTGACCTCGCCGCGGGATCCTGTTGCCACCACGTCGGCCAGGTCGATGCCCAGGTCCCGGGCGATCTTGCGCACCGGCGGCTTCGCCAAAACCTTGTTCACCAGGCCGGTGATGGTGCCGCCCAGCGTAGGGCGGTTGTCCACGGCACCGCCGGCAGTTTGGCCGGGCACCTGCGTCGCACTGCCTGCCGGCGTCCCCGGCCCTGCGGACACCTCTGCCGGCGTACGGGGCTGGACCGGCTCCACCTCCGGGGCATTGACGGACAGCGAGCCCGCCGGGCCGCTGGTGGTGGAGCTCGCCGAAACCCTTGGGCGCCGCTTGACGGCGTCCGCCTTCGGTCCCGAGCCAACCAGGGGGCCCCCGGCCAACGCACTGTCCGCGCCCGTGGCACTTCCTGTTGTGCCGCCGTCGGACGCCGGAAGCTTTCCGTAGAGCGGCTGGACGGGAGTCTCAGGCGCGGGGACGTCGGCGGGCGTGGGGTCCCCGGAGACGTCGTCGCTGACGCTGATGATGGCCGTGCCGACGTCGATGGTCACCCCTTCCGGCACCAGCAGTTCCGTGACGGTCCCCGCAAAAGGGGAGGGCAGTTCCACCAGGGACTTGGCCGTCTCGATCTCGCACAGGACGTCGTTAATGGCGACGGCGTCGCCCGGCTTGACCTTCCAGGAGACGATTTCGGCCTCGGTGAGGCCCTCGCCGACGTCGGGCAGGTTGAACTTGTTGAGAGTCATGGTGTCCTCGGTTGGAGAGCCTCAGTAGGAGAGGGCGCGGTCCAGCGCCTCCAGGATGCGGTCGATGTCCGGAAGGTAGTCTTCCTCCACCTTGGCAACCGGGTACGGCATGTGGAATCCGCCCACGCGGATCACCGGGGCCTCAAGTGAATGGAAGGCGCGCTCACTGATCCTTGCCGCAATTTCGCCGCCGATGCCGCCGAAGGTGGGGGCCTCATGGGCCACGATCAGGCGGCCCGTCTTCTGCACGGAGGCCGTGACGGTATCGAAGTCCAGCGGTGAGATGGACCGGAGGTCGATCACCTCCACGCTGTGCCCGTCCTCCTCCGCCGCGTTGGCAGCGGCCAGCGCAACCGGAACGAGGGGGCCGTAAGCCACCACGGTGGCGTCCGTGCCGCTGCGGAGGACGTGGGCCTTGAAGGGGTCCCCTGCCTGGCCCGGCGCCGCGACGTCCACCTCGCCCTTAAGCCAGTAACGGCGCTTGGGCTCGAAAATAATGACCGGATCCTGGCACTCCACGGCCTGCTGGACCATCCAGTACGCGTCATGCGCATTAGACGGCGTGATGATGCGCAGGCCGGCAGTGTGCGCGAACAATGCTTCCGGGGACTCCGAGTGGTGCTCAACCGAGCCGATGCCGCCGCCGTACGGGATGCGGATGACCACCGGGACAGTGAGGTTGCCGTTGCTGCGGGCGTGCATCTTGGCCAACTGCGTGGTGATCTGGTTGAAGCCGGGGAACACGAATCCGTCGAACTGGATTTCGCAGACGGGCCGGTAGCCGCGCAGCGCAAGGCCGATGGCGGTTCCGATGATCCCGGATTCCGCCAGCGGGGTATCAACCACCCTGTCCGGGCCGAACTCGCCGATCAGTCCGTCCGTCACCCTGTAGACGCCGCCCAGGGGCCCGATGTCTTCACCCATCAGCAGTGATTTGGGATTTTGGGTGAGGGTCGCGCGGAGGCCTTCGTTGATGGCCTTGGCGATGGTCATGGTGGTCATCAGTGGCCTGCCTTTGCTGCTGCCCGGGCCTCTTCGCCAGGTTCCCCGTCTGCGAACCCTGCGCTGTATTGCTCAAACCATGCAAGTTCCTCCGCCACCAGGGGGTGGGCTTCGGCGTAGGTGTTGGCGAACGCGGAGCGGATGTCGGGGGTTTCGAGGTCATGGGTGGTGCGCCGGACGTAGGCGGCGAGTTCATCGCCGTCGGCCTTCACCTTCGCGAAGAAGGCGTCGTCCGCCAGGCCCTCCGAGCGGAGGTATTTCTCCACGCGGGCCAGCGGGTCCTTGGCCCGCCAGGCGTCCTCTTCTGAGGACTGGCGGTACTTGGTGGGGTCGTCGGCAGTGGTGTGGGCGCCCACGCGGTAGGTGAAGGCCTCGATCAGGACCGGGCCCTTGCCTTGGCGGGCGTGCTCCAGGGCCCATTCCGTGACGGCGTGGACGGCGATCACGTCATTGCCGTCCACGCGGATTCCCGGGAAGCCGTATCCCTTGGCGCGGTTGGACAGCGGCACGCGGGTCTGGACGTTGGTGGGCACCGAAATTGCCCAGTGGTTGTTCTGGCAGAAGAACACCACCGGGGCGTTGTAGGAGGACGCGAAAACCATGGATTCGTGGACGTCGCCCTCGGAGCTGGCGCCGTCGCCGAAGTAGGCGATGACGGCGGCGTCCTCCCCCGCACCGGCCGCGCCCGTTGCTGCTGCCAGCTTCTGGTCGCGCTGGATGCCCATGGCATAGCCGACGGCGTGAAGCGTCTGGGCGGCAAGGACCAGTGTGTAGAGGTGGAAGTTGGTGTCCTTCGGGTTCCAGCCGCCGTTGGAGACTCCTCGGAACTGCCTGAGGAGTTCGGCCAGGTCCACGTCGCGGGTGAGGGCCACGCCGTGCTCGCGGTAGGTGGGGAAGATGTAGTCCTGCGGCTGGCTGGCACGGCCGGAACCGATCTGCGCCGCTTCCTGTCCGGTCAGCGGGACCCAGAGTGCCAACTGCCCCTGGCGCTGCAGGGCCGTTGCCTCGACGTCGAACCGGCGGATGGCCGCCATGTCCGCGTACAGGCCGCGGAGGGCCTCCGGAGTGATCTTCTTCGCATACTCGGTGAAGACGGGATCGAAACCCAGCTTTCCGTCCGGGCCCAGGAGTTGGACCATCTGCGCCGGAGGCTCGCCCATGACTGCCTCGGCATCAGCCTCGCGCTGGTCGTCTACCGCTGTTTCGTCGAACTCGGTGGAAGGCAGATGTGTGCCCATACCGTCTCCTCGCTTGCCGCATGCGGATGCAGTGCAATGTCGCTGGGATATATGCCTCAAGAGGAATAGATTCCCGGCGCGGCATATATATTGCTGTACTGATCCTAACTTTATCTTCAGTAGGTAGCCGCAGAGCTACTTGTTAAGCGCTAGGAACCCCGTGGCGCCTTTGTATAGTTCGCACACAGCTGGAGGAACCGGGTGTTCGCCTCGACCTCGCCGATGCTCACCCTGACCCCTTCGCCGGGGAATGCGCGGACGGAAAGGGCCCGAGACCCGGCCAGCTCGGCGAACTCGGCACTATCGGCGCCCAGGTCGAGCCAGACGAAGTTCCCCTGGGCGTCGGGAACAGCCCAATCCAGGCTCCGCAGTCCTGCCGTGACCCGCTCGCGCTCATCAACCAGGCTTTGTACCCTTTCTACAACCTGGGGGTAGTTCTGCAGCGAAACAATCGCGGCCTTTTCGGCAATCTGCGACACGGCAAAGGGGGTTGCGGCCACCCTGAGGTGCTGCGTCAGCCCGGGGTTGGCCACGCTGTACCCCACCCGCAGCCCGGCCAGCCCGTGCGCCTTGGAGAAGGTCCGGAGTACCACCACGTTGGGGTACTTGCGGTACATGTCGAGTCCGTCCACCGCTTCGTCGTCCCGCACGAACTCCTGGTAGGCCTCGTCAATCACCACCACCACGTGGGGTGGGACGAGCCGGATGAATTCCTCGGTCTCGGCTGTGCGGAGGGCTGGGCCGGTGGGGTTGTTGGGTGTGCAGAGGAGGACCATCTTGGTCCGGGCTGTCACTGCCGCGGCCATCGCGGGGAGGTCGTGGCGGCCGTCCGGGGTGACGGGGATGCGCACGCTTTCCGCGCCGGAGAGGCCCACGCTGACGGGGTAGGCCTCAAAAGAGCGCCAGGCATAGACCACCTCGTCCGGCGTGCCGTCGTCGTTCCGTCCCGCGAACGTGGCCAGGAGCTGGTTCAGGGCGCCAAGGCTGCCCGCGCCGGTGACGATGTCCTCCGCGGGGACCCCCAGGAACGTGGACAGCTCGCCGCGCAGCCTGCTGCTGAGCGGGTCCGGGTACCGGTTGAAATCGGTCTGGTGGGCAATGGCTTCCAGGACCGCGGGAAGCGGGGGCAGCGGATTCTCATTGGAGGACAGCTTGTAACTGGCCAGCCCGTCAACGGCGGCGGGGGGCTTTCCGGCGGCGTAGCGGGGCAACCGGGCCACCACCGGACGGGGCTGGACACCGCCCGTCACAGTCTCAGATGACGTCATGCAGACCAGCCTACTTCGCAGCACCCGCCTCCCGAGGGCCCTCCGGGGTTCACCGCCCCTTAACCGCTGGGTCATCCGCCACTGGTGGGCTGGGAATCCCACGTGGACCAAGCAGAAAGACAACCTCAATGATGCGAAAACTTGCCGCAACGCTCTCCGTGGTTGCTCTGGCCGTCACTGGCATGCTCAGCGCCGGCTTATCTGCCACTGCCGCCGAGGACGAGGTGAAAAGGACCGGGCTTAGCGATCTCCGGGTCATGTCCTACAACATCCACCACGGTGCCAGCGGCGATGACGTGCTCGACCTGGACCGGATTGCGGAGGAGATCGAATCCAGTGGCGCGCAGATCGTCGGCCTCCAGGAAGTGGACAGGCACTGGTCCGCGCGCAGCAATTACCAGGACCAGGCCGCGTGGCTCGCTGAGCGCCTCGACATGCACTATGCCTACGCAGCGAACCTTGACCTTGGCCCGGAACCGGGACGTACTGACCGGCGGCAGTACGGCACGGCCGTCCTCAGCAAATACCCAATTCTCAGTTCGCAAAACCACCTGCTCACCAACATCCAGTACGCAGAGAAGCCGACAGAGCAAAGGGGCCTGCTGGAAACGGTCATCAATGTCGAGGGCAACCACATCGGCTTTTACAACACGCACCTGGACCACCGCCGGAGCGAGCAGCGCCAACTGCAGGTCAAGGAAATCCTGGACATCACATCCGAATCCGCCCGTCCCTCGTTACTCGTGGGTGACCTGAACGCCGTTCCGGCCTCCACCGAGATGCAGCAGCTTATGACACGCTTCACGGACGTTTTCGCAGCGCTCGGCCAGGACCAGGCCTACACGATGCCGGTGGAGAATCCTGACCGGCGGATCGACTACATCCTCGGCAGCGGTGACATCCAGCCTCGTTCCGCAGAGGTCATCAGCAGCATGGCGTCCGACCACCTGCCAATCGTCGCCGACGTTTCGGTGGCACAGAAGCCGAACGGCCTGGTGCGCTAACAACGGGTTGCATGGCAGGGCCACGACGATCGCCGGTGGTGTGGACGACCGTGCCACCGGGCGTTTCCGCTTGTGGGTGCGGCGCCCATGCTAACGCTGTGACAGCATAGGACCATGCGTTCATTCATTGGCCGGGTCCTTATCAACGCACTCGCTTTGTGGATTGCCAGCTGGGTTCTTCCCGGCTTGGACATCACCACCTCGGCCGCCACAGACGCGGTAGCCAAAACCGGTGTTGAAGAAGGAACGGACGTGGCAGGAACTACCCTGGCGTACTTGTTCATCGGCCTGATCTTCGGATTAGTCAATGCGTTTATCCGCCCCTTGGTGAGTTTCCTGTCCCTCCCGATCACCATCCTGACGCTGGGCCTCTTTACCATCGTCATCAGCGCCGCGATGCTGTATGTGACGTCTTGGATCAGCAGTTTCACGCCCGTGCATTTCACCATTGATTCGTTCTTCTGGACAGCAGTGCTCGCGGCCATCATCATTACCCTGATCTCGCTGGTGGCCGGGCGGCTTACCGGCATCCGCCGGTAGCCGGCACTCTCCCTTGCCGAACCCGGCGCACCTAGCGCCCGGCATAACCACGTGCTGGTTTTTTGTCATCAGCGGGAGCCGGGGCAGGACCCGGTGCCGGGGCGGCCTTCATCCGCGACAAGGAAAACCGGGTGGCCGTGGCGCCGCCTCCCGTGCCGAGTATGGCGCCCAGAGCGGCGGTGGACTCCACAAGCGAAGGGTCGCCACTATGTGACACCAGCCGGGCACCGTCCTGGTAGGTGCTGAGCGCGTGGCCGGGTCCGATCCCGCCCTCCCCCTCCGCGACCCTTGGGGTGTTGGTCAGGGTAACTGTCACACGGTCCTTCGTGTCCGGATTAGGCGCCCCGTCCGAACCCGGCACCCAGTCGCCACGGTGCTCAAGATGCAGCGACTGCACCCCCGGCACGGGAGTGATCCCAGCCACGGGGGAACCGGCGGTCAGGACATACTGAAGGTCGTAGTTGCCGAGGAAACGGGGATCCGCTGCGAGGTTCATGGCATGGATGCCGCCCTGGCTGTAACCTACTGCCACCACGGCAGATCCGTGCTCCGCCCCAGCTGCCTGGAGGGCCTGGAGCGTCGCAACGCTCACTTCGTCGGAGTTGTACACCATTGCCTCCGCTATGCCCACCTCATCAAACGGGTTCTCCCCACCGGCGCCGTAAAGGGCAGGCTGGGTGCCCGGCACCAAAAGCACATACGCTTTGTTGCCGCCATTGGAGATTTCGACAATCTCAATAAATCCTGCACCCCGCGCATCCAATTGCCGGATGCGCTCAAGCAGGCCGGCCGGAGAGGAGTCCAGGTCCACTTGCACTGACTCTTCCTGATGCACGGCCAAGGGGCGGCTGAAGACACCGGCCTGCTCTAGAGCGTCGCAAGCCCAGGGTTCCATCTCAGCCCGCCGCTTCACATCTGCGGCCTGAAGACCAAGACTGGCCACGATGGTTTCCGTCATCTTGCCGTCGGGGAAGCGGGTGGCGGCTATATCGGTCATGGAATGATGGATATCTTCGAAGCTGACTATTCCAAGCGACCGCGCAGCGCCCGCCAACCACTCCGCCATTTCATACTCGTGCTTGGAAGCCCGGACCTGGCTGCTGATGCGCTGCAGTTCGGTCCGGACCGCCCGGACGCTCCGCTCGGCTTCCCCCACCGCTGTCAGGGCCATGGTTCCCGTCCACCTGGGCAGGTCCTGGTAAGGAGTGAGGTCCTCCCAGATGCGGCGGACCTCAACCTCGATCCCGGCCAGCCTGCCTGCGAGGCCATCCAGCTTCTCGGCACCTCCGGCGAGCTCCTCCAGCTGGAAGCTGATACCGCCCACACCTCCCCGGATGGCCAGGGCTCCATCGTCTGCCGGCCCGGAAACCCGGATGGGGCCGCCGCTGCCTGAAGGGGTAGCCTCGGCCATTACGGCGTGCCGCCGTAGGAACAGGCAGCCACCAAGGTCTCCTGGCTGTGCCTGGCCACGGCGGACCTTGCCTCAACAAGGGATTCGAGCGAACGGCGCAGGGCAGCGGCCTGGAGTGATACAGAGTCCCGGTATGCCCGGCCAGCCGGTGATTCCCACTGCAGCAACTGGATATCCCTGAACCCTGCAAGGACTTCCTCTGCGCCGACCAGGCAGGCCGCCACGCGATCCGCCAGCTGGTCCACCTGGGAAGCGCGCAGCATGCCCGCCCGCAGGTCGGTGCCTGCCAGTTCGCTGCTCATTGTCCTTCCCACCACACCTTTGCCCGTTGCATCGATGAGTCCCCCGTTCCGCCCGGCGTTGCCCTTCCCTGCTCCGACGCTACGGAGGGACTGCCCCTGACCTGAAGAACCGCCGTCGGCTATGTGGACAAGTAACGCGGAGGCAGCCGCTTAAGGGGCTGCCGGACTTCGTGAAAGAATCAGCACATGCCTGAAACTGCCGCCACAGCTGACACCCGTACGCCCTCAGGACGCCTGGCCCTTGCCGCGTCCCCGGAAAGAATTGCGCTCGGCCCGCTGGACGGCCGCTACCAGTCGGCTGTCGCACCCTTGGTTGACTACCTCTCGGAGGCTGCCCTCAACCGGGACCGCGTGGCAGTTGAAGTTGAGTGGCTCATCCACCTGACCAGCAACAGCGTCCTTCCCGGCGCCGGCCCGCTCACCCCGGAACAGCAGGAGCAGCTGCGTGCGATCGTCACCGAATTCGACGCCGCCTCCGTGGCCGAACTTGCTGAAATCGAAGCCGTCACGGTCCACGACGTCAAGGCCGTGGAGTACTACATCGGCCGGCGCCTGCCCGCCATCGGGATCGAAAACCTGACCGCCCTGGTCCACTTCGGCTGCACGTCCGAGGACATCAACAACCTTTCCTACGCCCTGGGCATCAAGGGGGCTGTGGAGGACGTATGGCTGCCCGCCGCCCGTGCCCTGGTGGCCCAGATCAGCAAGATGGCTGAGGAAAACCGGGCCGTTCCCATGCTGTCCCGCACCCACGGCCAGCCTGCCACCCCCACCACCCTGGGCAAGGAGCTGGCGGTCATCGCGCACCGCCTCACCCGCCAGCTGGACCGGATCGCCAAAACCGAATACCTCGGCAAGATCAACGGCGCCACCGGAACCTACGCCGCGCACGTGGCATCGGTCCCCGGCGCCGACTGGCAGCAGGTGTCCAAGTCCTTCGTCGAAGGGCTGGGGCTGGCCTGGAACCCGCTGACCACGCAGATCGAAAGCCACGACTGGCAGGCAGAACTGTACGCCGACGTTGCGCGCTTCAACCGCATCCTGCACAACGTCTGCACGGACATCTGGAGCTACATCTCCATCGGCTACTTCGCGCAGATCCCGGTGGCCGGCGCCACCGGTTCCTCCACCATGCCGCACAAGGTGAACCCGATCCGCTTCGAGAACGCGGAGGCCAACCTGGAGATCTCCAGCGGGTTGCTGGACGTCCTGGGCTCCACCCTGGTCACTTCCCGCTGGCAGCGCGACCTCACCGACTCCTCGTCCCAGCGCAACATCGGCGTGGCGTTCGGCCACTCCCTGCTGGCCATCTCCAACGTCGCCAAGGGCCTGGAGCGCCTGGATGTGGCCGAGGACGTCCTGGCCGGGGACCTGGACACCAACTGGGAAGTGCTGGGCGAGGCGATCCAGATGGTCATGCGCGCCGAGGCGATTGCCGGCGTCGAAGGCATGGAGAACCCCTACGAGCGGCTCAAGGACCTCACGCGGGGCCAGCGGGTGGACGCCGCCCGCATGCAGGAATTCGTGCAAAGCCTCGGCCTGTCACCGGAAGCCGAGGCCCGGCTGCTCGCCCTGACGCCCGGGAAGTACACCGGCATCGCGGAGCAGTTGGTGGACCACCTTAAGTAAAAGTACGACGACGGCGCCGGCACCGAAGGGGTCCGGCGCCTTTGTTTATGGTCATCCGGGCCCGCCGGGAGTGCGAAACTGGAACCATGAAGCTGCTGCTCATCCGCCACGGCCAGACTCCCGGCAACGTGCTGGGCCAACTCGATACGGCGCATCCGGGCCCCGGGCTTACGGAACTCGGCGAACGGCAGGCCGAGGCCATGGCCCGCTCGCTGGCGAACGAGCCCATCGGTGCCCTGTACGCGTCCACGCTGATCAGGACCCAGATCACGGCCGCACCGCTGGGCCGGGTGCACAGCCTGGACGTTGAGATACTGGACGGCCTGCACGAAATCGAAGCCGGCTCCCTTGAGAAGCTGACGGACCAGGAAGCCCACAAGCGCTACATGGGGACCGTCTTCTCCTGGGCCGCCGGGGACCTGGACCGGCGGATGCCGGCAGGTCCGGACGGGCACACATTTTTTGACCGTTTCGACGCTGCCATCCGCCAGGTTGTGGACCGGGCACTGGACCAGCGGCATGAAGCCGCTGCCGTTGTCAGCCACGGCGCGGCGATCCGCACCTGGGCGGGACGCCGGGCCGAGGATGCGGACCACGAATTCGCCGCGCGGCATGTGCTGGCCAATACCGGGATCGTGGCGCTGGAAGGCGATCTTGACCGCGGGTGGAAGCTTATCCACTGGGACGGAAGCCCGGTGGGCGGACTTTCCCTCGCGGACCCAACCGCGGAAGACCCCACGGGCCGGGACGTGGCCTAGGCCAGCTGGCGGATCCGCCGGGCCGGGAAAACCGCCATCCCGCGGCAGGGGATGGCCGCTTCGCCGGCGGGAACGGGAACGAGTCGAGCGGCCATGCCCGCCGCCTCCCCCGCCGTCGGACGTTCTCCGCTGTCCATGGCCGTCAGGGACCGGAGGAAGGAACACCAGCCGGGACCCAGGGACTCCGGCACTTGCGGACTGCGGAGGGTCCTGGCCACAAGGGACTCGATGGCAGTGCCGGGAAACGCCTTGGCTCCGGTGAGCAGCTCCAGCAGGACCAGTCCCATGGCGTAGACGTCCCAGGAGGCCCGCGCCGGCCCTCCCGATGCCTGCTCCGGGCTCATGTAGTGCACAGTTCCTGATGAGATGCCTGGTTCCGGCGCCGAGCCGGCAGGCGCCACGATGCCGAAATCGATGATGCGGACAGGGCTCCGCCGCAGGCCGCTCAGCATCAGGTTGGCGGGCTTGATGTCGCGGTGCACCAGCCCCTGCCCGTGCAGGTGGGCCAAGGCTTCGAAGAGTCCCCGGGCCCACCCCGCAACAACGTCGGGGTGGTACTGGCTGGTGCGGGCAGCCTCCGAGAGGCTGGGTCCCAGGGCAAGTTCCTCAACAAGGAAAGGGCGCCCGGCGAGGGCAGAGCTGCCGGGCACCACGCCCTTGCCGATGAACCGGACAATTGAAGGATGCTGCAGGGATGCCAGGATGGCCGCCTCGGTGTGGATCCTCTCAAAGTGTTTGGCTGACACGCCCACTGCCACCTTCACCGCCACATCGGCCCCGCCTTCGAGGTCCGCAGCGCGGAAAACCTGCGCGAGCGCACCGCGGCCCAGCAGGTCCCTGAGTTCGTAGCGTCCCGCCACCACGGGCTTGGCGGCGTGGAGTGCCGCAGCCGATCGAAGGAGCACGGGCGCGGTCATGCGGGGAGCGCCGCGGAATGTGCTGGGCCCGCCACTGTCCCGTCCTGCGAACCGTAGGCATAAGGGGACTGGATCCAGGCATCCAGCTGGAAACCGCACCCGCACCGCCACACGGGCGGCAGGTACACGGGGCGGCCGTCCTCGGCTTCGAAGGAATAGCCGACGGCGGCCGGCCCCACGGCGGGGGTGACAAGGTCCATGGCGGAGCCGCAGTGGGTGGCGGGGTCGCCGACGGCCGCGCCGTCGCGGGGCGATGGGTGGAAGGACGCGCTGGGCGGAAGGGGTTCCAACGGGAACAGCTCAGTAAAGGTAACCAACACGCTCACGACTCCGGTGTAAGGATTACGGGGAATAATCGTAAGCATACATATTGCTAGCCGGTCTAGCTAGCTAGCCTAGTTACTTTTCTTCGTGTTGCGCGCGTTGCAGGGCGTCGGTCATCCGCTCGAGGAACTTGACCACCACGCGCGCCTCCTCCGCCGTCAGTCCTTCCGCCACGGACATCATCTCCCGGTGCATGGCGCCGAGCGTTACGCGGACTTCCTTGTCAGACTCGACGGTGGGAACCACCACCACTGAGCGCCTGTCCGTGGGATGCGCCTCCCGGCGCACATGGCCGCTGGCCACAAGCCTGTCGATAAGGGACGTGGTGGAGGCGCTGGTGATGCCCAGGAACTGGCTGATGTCTTTGGGAACCACGGCCTTGCCGGATGCCTGGACGCGCAGCAGGTAGCGCAGGGCGAGGATATCCGTTTCGCCCATCCCCATGGAGTCCCGGGTGGACCTCCGGACGGCCGTTTCAGCGGTCCGGTAGTCCCGCAACGACTTCAGCACCGCCGCGCTGTAATCCAGTTGACCGTCCGGCCCATACCAATACCCGGAGCCTTCGTTACCCGTAGAGCGCATGGAATCATACTAGACCAGCTGATAACTAGACAGCCAAGTGACTTGCCCTGGCCGGCGTGAACGGGACGTTATCCCGGAGCTAACCGGCAAGAAACACCGGCGTAACGGCTGCCTCTTACTCTAGGTTTGCATAACCCTTCGGCGAATCGAGGCAGAATGCAGACCAACCCCCGCCTTAACATCAGGCAGGTCCCCTGGTCCAACCCCGTGGGCGCCGACCTGCGCCGGGCCCAGCAGGCCGAACTGGACGCCCGCTTCGGCACCCCGGACCACGAACCGGGGCCGCCGCCGTCGGGCGCCGACTGCGCAGTGTTCCTGGTGGCGTACGACAAGGGCTCGGGCCAGCCGGTGGGTTGCGGCGGACTGCGGATGCTGGACTCGACCACGGCGGAGATCAAGCGGCTGTACGTCCTTCCCTACACCCGGGGTTCGGGCGTGGCCAGTTCAATCCTGGCAGCCCTTGAGGCGGAGGCCTTCAAGCAGGGGATCACGCGGATCAAGGCGGAAGCAGGGTCGGCGCAGCCGGACGGGCGGAACTTCTACGAAAACTCAGGCTTTGAGGCAGTTCCGAACTTCGGACCCTACATCGGGGTTGCGCACTCCTACTGCTACGCGAAGAGCATCAACGCGCGCAGCGCAGCCCACACCGCCATGGCCTAGGCCGCGCCGGTCCCCTGCCGGATTCCCCGGCAGGGTGCGGCTGCGTCACACTGGGTGCGCCTGCGCTGCCTTCCGCTAACCTCGCCCTATGGAAACAGCAGACATCACTTTCCGCACACGCAAGTGGGTCCGGCCCGAGGACCTCAACGCGAACGGGACGCTGTTCGGGGGCAGCCTGCTGAAGTGGATTGACGAGGAAGCGGCCATCTACGCCATCCTCCAGCTCGGCAACGGCCGTGCCGTCACCAAGTACATCTCGGAAATCAACTTCGTCAGCTCCGCGGTGCAGGGCGACCTGATCGAGATGGGGCTGACCGCCACGCGCTTCGGCCGGACCTCCCTGACCATGCGCGCCGAAGTCCGCAACATGATCACCCGCCAAAGCATCCTCACCATCGAGGAGATCGTCTTCGTGAACCTCAACCCGTCCGGCAAGCCGGAGCCGCACGGGTACACCGAGATCACGTACGACCGGGACAGGATCCCCACGCACCACCTCACGGAGACCCTGAGCCAGGACTGACCGGGCAACTTTTACTGCCCGTTCACCCGCAAACCCCCGATCGTTTTCCCATCTGGACCAGAGTGGACAGCCGGGCTGTTTATCGAATCGATAGCCATAACAGCCGTGAATTCCGCATGCCCGGCGTTAGGCTTGCCGGACATGCTCCGATTCCAGTCCAGAAATGAGTCCTGATCGTGCGTAAATTCCAAGCTTTGGTCGCCGCCGCCGTCGCCGCCACCCTCCTTGCCGGATGCGGCGGAGGATCAGCTACCCCCGCCGCTTCGGGCGACGCCTCCTCGGCGCCTGCCGCCAGCGGTGAAACCCTGGTTGTCTACACCAACTCCAACGGCGAGGGCCGCGGGGACTGGCTGACCGCCAAGGCAGCCGAGGCGGGCTTCAAAATCGAGATCGTCGGTGCCGGCGGCGCAGATGCCACCAACAAGCTGATTGCCGAGAAGAACAACCCGATCGCCGACGTCGCGTTCGGACTGAACAACATGTACTTCTCGCAGGTCAAGGCTGCAGACGCCCTGGAACCCTACGAACCGGCCTGGGCTGGCGATGTGGACAAAGAACTGGGCGACGGCGAGGCCTACTGGCCCCTGGTAAAGCAGGCTATTCTCCTTGGCTACAACTCGGACAAGATCTCCAAGGACAAGGCCCCGCAGGACTGGACCGACCTGTGGACCAAGGACGAGTTCAAGTCGCGCTACGAGCGGGTGACCGGCCTTGGCACAGCAACGGCACAGCTCGTCTTTGCAGGGATCCTGAGCCGCTACCGGGACGATTCCGGCGACCTTGGCATCTCCGATGAGGGCTGGAAGCAGGTGGAGCAGTACTTCCAGAACGGCAGCCCGGCGGTGGCAAAGACGGACCTCTTTGCCCGGATTGCTTCCGGCGAAGTGGACATGGGCCAGATGCCGTCCTCGATCATCGCCGAGCGCGAGAAGTCCTTCAAGGTGAACGTCGAAGCAGTGGTCCCGTTCGTGGGTGTCCCCCTGGCCGTGGAACAGATCGCCCTGGTGAAGGGAACGAAGAAGGAGGAGCAGGCCAAGAAGTTCGTCGACTGGTTCGGCAGTGCCCAGGTCCAGGGCGAGTTTGCCAAGCAGTTCAACTCCATGCCGGTCAACAAGCAGGCCGAAGCCCAGGCAAACCCCGAGGTGGTGGACTTCTTCGCAAGCGTCAAGCAGCAGGACATCGACTGGGAGTTCGTGCGGGAGAACATGGGCGCCTGGGTGGAGAAGATCGAGCTCGAATACATGACGTAACCGGTCCGCTGCCGGCCCCGTCAACCCGATCCTCGCTTCCCCAGACAGGTTTGCCATGATCCGCTTGGACAACATCGAAGTTTCCTTTGGTGATTTCACCGCCATCCCCCACCTTGACCTGCACGTGCGCCCGGGGGAGTTTTTTACTCTCCTGGGGCCGTCCGGCTGCGGGAAAACGACGGCGCTCCGCACCCTGGCGGGATTCATCCAGCCCACCAGGGGTACGGTGCACGTGGACGGCAAGGATGTCACCCGGCTTCCCAGCGACAAGCGGCAGGTGGGCATGGTGTTCCAGAACTATGCCCTCTTCCCCAGCATGAGCGTGTGGGAAAACATCGCCTTTGGCCTCCGGGTCCGGAAGGAGAAGCCGGCGGACAGCGACCGCCTGGTCCGGGACATCGCGCGGCGGGTAGAGCTCAGCGATGAGCAGTTGTCCAAGAATGTGGCGGAGCTGTCCGGCGGGCAGCAGCAGAGAGTCGCAGTGGCCCGGGCGCTGGTGCTGCGGCCCAAGATCCTCCTGCTGGACGAGCCGCTGTCCAACCTGGACGCCAAACTGCGCCACCAGCTCCGGCAACAGCTCAAGGACCTGCAGAGCGAGTTTGGGATCACCACTGTGTACGTCACCCATGACCAGGACGAGGCCCTGGCCATGAGCGACCGTGTGGCCGTGTTCAACAAGGGCGTGGTGGAACAAGTGGGGACGCCGCAGGAAATCTACGACCACTCCGCCACTGAGTTCGTCTGCAACTTCATCGGTGACAGCTCGGCCCTGACGCCGGAATTCGTGGCCGAACTCAACCGGCTCGCCGGGGCGGACCTTAGCACCGATGCCAAGTCCTACCTTCGGGTGGAAAAGGCGTCCCTGGCCCGTGGGGCTGAAGGAGGCGGCGCCGTCGGACTTTCCGGCGCGGTAATCTCACGCACCTACCATGGCCTGCACAGCCGCTATGTGGTGCGCAGCCATGGCGCGGAGATCCGCCTGCTGGTGAAGGAGGACGGGGCTGCCCACCCGGAACCGGGCACAGACACCACGGTCTACCTCCAGCCTGGGCACGTCCTGCAGTACCACCCGGAAACGGGCGCCGCCCTTCGGCAGCAGGACCCGGCAGCAGTCCTGCCATGAGCGGCACCGGAGTCCGGAGCATGGCCCGCTCCCCGTTCGTCCTGGTGGTCGGCGCGGTCCTGACCTGGTTCATTGCGGCGTTCCTGGTATGGCCCAACATCAACGTCCTGATCGCCACGTTCTTTCCGGACGGCAGCTTCTCCGGGCGGGCAGCAGAAAAGCTCTTCACGTCCCAGCGGGCCATGAAGGCGCTCGGCAACAGCTTCCTGCTGGCGCTGGCCCTGTCCATCACCGTGAACCTGGTGGGCGTGTTCATCGTCCTGGTGACGCACTATTTCCGGATCCGGGGTTCGCGGATCCTGTTCCTGGGTTATGCGTCCACTTTCATCTACGGCGGCATTGTCCTTGCTGCCGGGTACAAGTTCATCTACGGGGACAAGGGAATCGTCACGTCACTGCTGGTGAGGGTGTTCCCCGGGATGGACCCGGGCTGGTTCTCCGGATTCTTGGCCGTCCTGGTGGTGATGACGTTCGCCACCACCACCAACCACATGCTGTTCGTGGCCAACGCGCTGAAGGGCATCGACTACCAGACCATTGAAGCGGCCCGGAACCTGGGGGCCTCAACCTGGACCATCCTCCGGCGGATCGTGCTGCCCATGCTCAAGCCCACCCTGTTCGCCGTCACCATCCTGTCCTTCCTCACCGGGCTGGGCGCACTGAGCGCCCCGCAGGTGCTGGGGGGCCGCGACTTCCAGACCATCACCCCGATGATCCTGACCTTCACCAACAGCCCCACCTCCAGGGACCTGGCGGCGCTGCTGGCGGTGATCCTTGGGCTGGCCACCATCCTGATGCTCGCCGTGATGTCACGCCTGGAGAAGGGCGGCACCTACTTCTCGGTGTCCAAGGTGTCCTCGGCCCTGCAGAAGCAGGACATCACCAACCCGGTGGCCAACGCGGTTGTCCACGCCGTGGCCTACCTGCTGTTTGCCGTGTACACGCTGCCGGTGGTGCTGATTGTCCTGTACTCGTTCGCCGACGGCGCCGCCATCCAGACCGGCCAGCTGTCGCCCGGCAGCCTGACGCTCGAGAACTACCAGCGGGTCCTGACCCAACAGTCGGGCCTGCGGCCGTTCATCGTGAGCGTGGTGTACAGCGCCCTGGCGGCGGTGATCGCCGTGGGCGGGCTGCTGTTTGTGGCCCGGCTGCTCCAGAAGTACAAAAACTGGGTGGCGTCGGTCTTCGAATACCTGCTCCACATTCCGTGGATCCTGCCGTCCGCGCTGCTGGCCCTGGGCCTGATCATCAGTTACGACCACCCCAATCCCCTGGTGGGCGGAGCGGTGCTCACGGGCACAACCGTGATCCTGCTGATCGCGTTCGTCACGGTGAAAATCCCGTTCACGCTGCGCATGCTCAAAGCGTCCTTTGCCTCCGTCAACTCCACGCTGGAGGAAGCCGCAGCCATCATGGGAGCCAAGACGCTTTACGTGTTCCGGCGGATCCTCCTGCCGCTGGTGCTCCCGGCCGCTGCCGCCGTCACCGCGCTGAACTTCAACAGCCTGCTCGACGACTACGACACCGCGATCTTCCTGGCCCACCCCCTGGTTCAGCCGCTGGGCCTGGTGATCAAGGCGAACACGGACGGCGCGGAAGGCGTTGACGGAGTCGGCAACACCTTTGTGTACACCGTGCTCCTAATGGTCATCACCGGGGTGACCATGTACCTCGTGTACGGACGCTCCAGCAGGGGCCGCTCCAAGCGGAAGCGGCTGCCGGCCGTTCCGCCCGCATCGCCGGTGCCGGGGCCGGGGCCGGGGCCGGGACTTCCCGGAAGGCCCGCCGCGGAGGATGCCGCGCAGCCGGCAGCTCCGGCGCGCTGATCAGCCTGCCGGACCGCTGACGACGGCGGCGCGTCCGTTCCGCCGTCGGGCAAGGTTGAGCAGGCGGTCACGGAAGGGCTGGGCGGCGTCCGCGAGGGCCACTTTCATGAGTGCCGCAGATGCGAGGCTCAGCGCCTGGGTGCGGAGCCGACGCCGGCGGTCGTAGGACCTGAGGGCTTCCCCAACCGGCCTCGTGTTCAGCAGCCCTGCGAGCGTGACAGCGTCCACCAGCGATTCGCAGGCTCCCCTGCCGAGGTTGGGCGTCATGGCGTGTGCGGCGTCGCCGACCAGGACTGCGTTGCCACGGACATAGGACGCCAGCGGCGGTGTGGTCCAGATGCGCTGGGCGAGTGAAAGCTCGGGGGTGGCTGCGGCAAGCACACTGCGGATGGCAGGTGCGTGCTGGGCAAAGTGGTGCCTCGCCTCCTCAAGGGTTGACGCGACGTCAATGCCGGCAGGACCGAGGTCGGAACGGTAGCTCGCGTACCAGTTTGTTCCCCCGGCTGCATTCGCCAGGCCGAACAGGTCGCCGCGCCCCCAGTACTCGCCCACGTCCGCAGGGTTAACCGGGGCAGGAAGGACACCGCGCACGGCGAGGTAGGGCGTAAGCCTGGCGGCAGTCCTTCCGCCCCAGATGCCCCTGCGGACGGCACTGTGCACACCATCGGCACCCACCACGATGTCCGCGCCGGACGGGACGGCATCCACCCGCCTGGTGATCCGGCTGACCGACTGCGGGACCGAGGCTCCGAGCAGGCGGAGGAGGTCAATCCTGGAAACGCCAAACATGTCGCCGCCGTTCACGGTAATCCACGGCTCGCCCGCGGCGTCCCGTATCGATCCGCTGCCGATCACCGGGCTCACGGCACGGGCCTTGTCGAGGACACCAACTTCTGCCAGCGCACGCTGGGCATTGGGCCACATAGCCAGCACGGTGCCCACTACCGGCAGCTCCGGCCGTTTCTCGATGACCGTCACCTCGAAGCGGTCCTCATCAAGGCATGCAGCGAGCGCCAGGCCCGCTATCCCTCCGCCAACGATCGAGATTGTTTCCATGCCGCAATTTTACTACTTTTGTAGTGGTTCGCTAGGGGCAATTACACTGGGGCCATGCCTGACCGCCGCACGGAACTGATGGATGCCGCCCTGACGGTGGTGGCGGATAAAGGAATGAAGGGTCTCACGCACCGTGCCGTTGACGCGGCGGCACAGTTTCCTGAAGGCACCACCTCCAACTACTACCGGAGCCGCGCCGCCCTCGTGGAGGCCGTACTGGAGCGTTTGCTGGAGCTGGACGCGGCACTCCTGGAGGAGCAGGGCCCGGCCGGACCGCCCCAGGACATCGAGGAGCTGGCAGACCAGCTTTCCAGGCTGGTGCTGGCCCTCGCCGAGCGGCAGGCGGGCCTCACCCGGGCGCGCATGGCCCTCTCGCTGGACCGGCCGGAGTCGGTGACGGCCGGGCATTTTCGACTGGTGGGCGGCCTGGAGCAGGCCCTCGCCGCTTTGGGGGTTGCGGACGCGTCCGCCCGGGCCCGGGACGTTGCGGACTACGGCGACGGCGTCCTGCTCCACCTGCTCACCGTCAGGCGGGACGAACAGCCCGACGCCGCAGCCATCGCCGCAGCGGTCCGGCGGCTGCTTGCGCCCTGAGGCCAAAGTCGCCTTCCACCCCCGGCACGACGGCGACCTGCCGCCTCAGCCGGCGCCAGCACCGCCGTCGTACTCCCGGGAGTCCTTGTCAGGGCTGTCCCGGCCAGCCGGTGTAGGCCTCGGCAAGGTAGGCCATGCCGTGCCTGGACGACACCACGGAGTTCAGCTCACCCAGCTGGCGGGCGCGGGAGAAGTCATCCGCGTCCGCAGGGGTGTGCAGCATGGTGGTCATCCAGTAGGAGAACTGCTGCGCTTTCCACACCCGCTCCAGGGCGCGGTCGCTGAACGCGTCCAGCAGGTGGCCGGACCCGGAGTTGTAGTGGGTGTCCAGCCCCTCGAAGAGCATTTTGACGTCATGGATGGCCAGGTTGAGGCCTTTGGCACCGGTGGGCGGGACCGTGTGGGCGGCGTCGCCGGCCAGGAACAGGTTGCCGTGGCGCATGGGCGTGTGGACGAAGCTCCGGAAGGGCAGGACCATCTTGTCGATGACGGGGCCTTCCTTGAGTTCAAACCCGTTGCCGTTCACCCGGCTGCGGAACTCGGCCCAGATCCTGTCGTCATCCCACTCCGCCACGTTCTCCTTTGGGTCGCACTGGAAGTACATCCGCTGGACCGTCTCGGTGCGCTGGCTGATCAGGGCAAAACCGTTCGCGGAGTTGGCGTAGATGAGCTCGTCCGCGCTGCGGGGGGCCTCGGCCAGGATCCCGAACCAGGCAAAGGGGTACTCGTGGAAGTACCACTTGCGGTGCGCCTCCGGGATCTGGAACCTGCAATGGCTGCGGGAACCGTCGGCCCCCACCAGGAAGTCGGCCTGGATCTCGAACTCCACGCCGTCCGCGTCCGTGAACCAGACCTTCGGCCTGCCCTCAAGGTCATGCACCGTGGTGTCCGTGACGCTGTACCGGACGTCCCCGCCGTCGGCCTTCCTGCGGGCGGCGAGGTCCAGGAAAACGTCCGTCTGCGGGTAGAGCCACACGGATTCGCCCACGAGGTCCTTGAAGTCCACGCGGTGGCTCTCGCCGTTAAAACGCAGCTCAATCCCGTCGTGCCGGTCGCCGTCGCGCAGCACGCGGTCCGAGACGCCGCTTTCCACCAGCAGGTTGACGGTGCCGTGTTCCAGGATGCCGGCCCGGACGGTCTCGGAGATCTCCTTGTGGCTGCGAACTTCGACGACACTGGACTCGATCCCGGCCTTGGCCAGCAGGTGGGACAGCATCAGGCCGGCCGGGCCTGCGCCCATGATGGCCACCTGGGTGGTGATGATCTTCCGTGGCATGGCATTCTCGCTTCGTTGCGGGGCCGCTGCCGGCCCGTGGGTGCTTCTGCCTCCAGTGTGCGCGCGGGCCGTTCAGCTCGGTACATCAATTCCGTTGAACGGAATCAAGATTCCTCCGCTTTACCGTTCCGCAAGCCTTCGGGCAATGCCCCTGGCAGCTGTCTGCAGGGCGGGCACCAGGGCCTGCAGGCGCATCTCCTGCAAGGGAACCACGACGCCGAGCGAGGCCACCGCACGCTGGCGCGGGTCAAGGACGGGGACGGCGATGCCCCAGGTGTCCGGATCCACAACGCCCTTCAGCTGCGCAAAGCCTTGGTGGAAGGTCTCGCTGAGCAGCATCCGGACGGCGTCGGTGCTGACCTTCCCTTCGGGGTCTTCGAACTGATCGAGATACAGGCTTTGCAGCAGCTTGTCCTGGTGCGCCATCAGCGCCAGGCCGGCGGACGAGGTGTGGACGGGCATCCGGCCCGCCACCTTTGCCCGGTTGGCGACCGAGCCGCGCCGGGACAGCCGCTCGACGAACAGGGCTTCCCAGCCATCCAGCACGGCCAGGTTCACGTTTTGGTTGAGGACCTGCTGGATATCCTCCATGAACGGCATGGCCGCCTGGCGCAGGGCAAGGGTGGGGGCGGTGCGGTTGACCAGCTCCCACAGCCGCAGGCCGGGCCGCACCAACCCTCCCGGAGCAGCCTCCAGCAGGCCGTGGCCGGCAAGCTGGCGGACCAGCCGGTGGGCGGTGGTAAGCGGTAAGCCCGCGCGTTCGGCGAGGTCCGCCAACTGCAGGGCGCTGACGTCCTCGGGAAAGGCGGAGATCAACCGGACAATCCGGTCCACCACCGAGTCACCCGAGGCAGAATTGGCCACCGCACACCGCTCTTCCGTTGAATGGATGGTACAAGCCTACCCATGCCCCGGTTCAGGTGGGCCGCGCGCCCCTGCCAGGCGCCGTCGTCGTGCGTTCCCTTAAGCGGCGCCACGCTCCGGGGGCAAGCACCACGGCAATGCCGACGACGGCCCCGATCACCGTCTCGACGATGCGGTCGCGGAGGAGGATGCCGGGCGAGGACGGGACCACCAGCAGCGTGGACACCAGTGCGAGCGGCGTGACGAAGACTTGGGCCAGCAGGTACTGGCGGATGATGAACATCTCGGCGCCGAACTGGCACAGGGCCATGACCAGCACGGTCTGCCACGGCTGTAGGCCCAGCACCAGGATCCCAGCCATCAGCACCAGCCCGAGCACGGTGCCGATGATCCTCTGGACGCCACGGCGGACGCGGTGCCGCGTGGTGTGCCCCACGAGCGGAACGACGGCGGCAACCATGGCCCAGTAGTTGTGGCCAAACCCGAGGCGGCTGCCTGCCCAGGTGGCAAGTGCGCCGGCCAGCCCGGCGGCCACCAGGTAGCCGAGGCCCTCAAGCCGGGCCGCACGCTTTTCTTCCGCGGTGCGACGGATGGGCCGCGGCCGCACCCACGGCGTGCGTCGGCTGGGCAGCACCCGTGAGGAGAAGCCGACCAGCAGGGAAAAAGCCGTGGTGGCGACGGCGACCAGCATGCCCTCCCACAGCGGCGGCTGGTTGGGGATCGAGGCAATGGCCGCGAAGGCGAAGATGTGGAAGAGGGATCCCGCGGGCCGCAGCCGGAACCAGGAAATGGCAACGGAGCAGCCGCCGGCCACCAGCGTGGTGGCAAGGACCAGGAGCCAGGTGGCGCCGGCGTCATCCAGCCCCCAAGCCGCACCGGCGCGGGCAGCGAGCGCAGCGAGGAGGATCACCAGCAGCATGAGCACGCCCGCCCGCAGCTGCAGCGCAAAACGGGTGCCGTGCGGTTCGCCGCGGCCGTAAATCCCGGTGAAGGCACCAAAGGACGCGAAAATGGCCAGGTCCAGCCGGCCCAGCAGCACCAGGGTGAAGAGCGGAACGAAGACGCCCACCGCGCACCTCAGGGCCGGCTGGTGGTCCTTATTGCCGGGAGCAATGCTGAACATCTCAGCGAGCAGCTTCACGTGGAATAGCGCCTTTCCTGCGGGACAGTGTGCCTGGGGAGGCCCAGTTTCCGGTTTGACGGGCGGCCGCGCTGACGTTCCTCCAGAATCCTACGCCCGGCACGCGTCGCGAAATCGGAACGGCCGGGCAACACCCCTGAAACAGCGCCGCGCAATCCTTGGACCATGAAGTCCCCTGCAAGGACCACCCCCGAGGCTGAGCTGAGTTGCGAGGTCTGCGGCCTGATGCCGGAGCCGACCCGGACGCGGCTGACCTTAGCCAACGTGGCCGTGATGCTTCCGATCGAGCTCCTGGTCCATGCCCTGGTGGTGGGCACCGAGCTTCCCTACCTGGCCAAGGTGCTGGTGCTGACTGTCACCGCCACCGTCCTGGTCATTTGGGTGGCGGAGCCCTCCGCCGCCCGGGTGCTCCGCGGCTGGCTGCATGCTCCGGCCCTGCGGCAGCGGCGGCGGCTCGCCGTGGCCCCCGCGTTGTGGCGGGCCCGCACCGTCCTGCGGGATGAGCCGGGATCATTGCAGAAGGTCACCAAGGCCCTGGCCCGGCTGGACACGAATATCCTGAGCATCCACGTGCACCCGGTGGCCGGCGGCGTGCTGGACGAGTTTGTTCTGTCCACGCCCGGCGACGTGGATGAATACCAGCTGCTCGAGGCGCTGCAGCAGGCCGGCGGTACCCGGTCCCGCGCCTGGCCCACAACAGCGCTGGCCATGGCGGACGGGCAGACGAAGGCGCTGAGCCTCGCGGCCCGGATCGCCGACGCGCCGGATGAGCTTCCGCTCGCGGTGGCGGAACTGCTGCGGGCACGGATCCTTTCCCCGTCGGAGGCGCTGTTGGAAAGGCACGACGCCGGCACGCGGCTCAAGATTCCCACGGCCTGGCACGGCCCCATCACCTTTGCGCGTCCCGGGGAGCCGTTCACCCCGGCGGAATCCGCCCGCGCCCACCGGCTGGCCGAGCTCGCCGAGATCCTGGCTCACCGCCCGGCCCCGGGCCTCCCCAGTTAGGTAGCGCAGTTCCGGGCGGGGGCTACATGCGGACGGTCAGCGCGGACGGGTCCATGGTCATCAGGACGTGCTTGCCCTGGCCTTCGTGGTCGCCGTCCAGCTGGTAGTCGTCGTTGTGCTCGAGGGTGATCTCCACGGTCTTGCCCTGGAAATACTCCACCGCCGTGTCCTTGCCGCGGCCCTTGCCGATCATCCCGGCAACCACGGAGAGCCAGCCCAGTTTTCCGTGGTGCGGGGCCAGCACGGCCACATCCAGCAGGCCGTCGTCCATTTTGGCTTCGGGGAAGATCTCCAGGCCGCCCTGGACCTTGCCGCAGTTGCCCACCATGACGCTGCGCACCCCGCGGTGCACGGCAGTCTTCCCGTCAATCACAATGGTGGCCTTCACCGGTTTGCCCGGAAGGTTGCGGATGCCCGCGTCCACATAGGCCAGCCAGCCCACTTTGTCCTTCAGGTCCTCGTTGGTGTCGGCCATAATGGTGGCGTCGTATCCAACCCCGGCCATGACCAGGAACAGCTGCTCCTTGTCGGGGTCGCTGCGGCGGGCCCGGACGACGTCGATCTTCCGCTCGGTCCCAATCAGGGCACCGGCCATGGCGCCGTCGTAGTCCGTGACGTCCATGCCCAGGTTGCGGGCCAGGAGGTTGCCCGTGCCGAGCGGGAGCAGGCCCATCGGGACGTCGCCACCGGACAGGACCTCGGCGACGCACCGCACGGTTCCGTCGCCGCCGGCCGCGATGACAATATCGGCACCCTGGGCGAGTGCTTCCTTGGCCTGGCCGACGCCGGGATCCTCCTTGGTGGTTTCGAACCAGAGCGGTTCGCCCCAGCCGTTTTCCACGCAGTGCTTTGCCACCAGGCCGCGCACGTCGATGTCCACGGGCTTGGCAGGATTGACGATGATTGCGGCGCGCTGGAGTGAAGTGGAGCTGTTGGCAGTCATGGCGTCCTTTGGTGGCGAATGGAAAGGCTACTTCTGAAAGAAGACTAGCCTGCCCCGCGGCGGGTTCGAAGCAGGCGGGCAGCGGGACGGTAGCTACAGCGCCTTGACCGCCCCGAGCACCTGCGCCAGTGAGTCCTTGGCGTCGCCGAACAGCAGCGAGGTCTGGGGCTCGTACAGCAGGTCGTTCTCGATCCCGGCGAAACCCGGCCGCATGGACCGCTTGAGGAAAATCACCTGACGGGCCTCGGCCACTTCCAGGATGGGCATGCCGTAGATGGGGGATCCCTGGGACGTCTTGGCCGCGGGGTTCACCACGTCGTTGGCACCCACCACCAGGGCAACGTCCGCGGTTTTGAACTCCGGGTTGATCTCGCCCATTTCCTTCAGCGACTCGTACGGCACATTCGCCTCGGCCAACAGCACGTTCATGTGCCCGGGCATCCGGCCCGCCACGGGATGGATGGCGAAGTCCACCTCGATGCCCCGCCCCTCCAGGGCCAGCGCCAGTTCGGCGGCGGTGTGCTGGCCCTGCGCCACCGCCAGGCCGTAGCCCGGAACAATGATCACCCGCTGCGCGTAGCCCAGGAGCACCGCCACGTCCTCCGCGCTGGAGGACCGTACCGGACGCTCGCTCACGGCGGTGGATCCCGCCGTCGAACCTCCCCGGAAGGCACCGAACAGGATGCCCGCGACGCTCCGGCCCATGGCGGCGGCCATGGCACGGGTGAGGATGGTACCCGACGCACCTACCAACGTGCCGGCGACCACCAGCAGCACGTTGCCGAGCACCACGCCGGAGGCCGCCACGGCCAGGCCCGTGAAGGCGTTCAGCAGCGAGATGACGATCGGGACGTCGGCCCCGCCCACGGGCAGCACCAGCAGGATGCCCGCCGCGAGGCCAAGCACCAGCAGCAGCACCGCCAGCGGCAGCGAGCCGGTGACAACGACGGCAGCGGCGGACGCGACAGCGGCGAGCAGCACCGCGGCCATCACCACGGGGAGGCCCGGGAACAGTACCGGGCGGGTGGTCATCAGTTCCTGCAGCTTGGCGAACGTGACCCCCGAGCCTGCGAAGGACACGGCGCCCACCAGGAGCGTGAAGACAATTGCCAGCCGCATCCAGGGGTCACCGGCATGGCTGAGTTCCAGGAGCGCCACCAGCGCCGCCGCCCCGCCGCCCACGCCGTTGAACAGCGCCACAAGCTGCGGCATCTGGGTCATCTTGACCCGCCGCGCCACCGGGGCGGCAACGGCTGACCCCACGGCGATCGCAGCGATGATCCACGGGATGTTCTCCAGCCGCGCGGACAGGAACACCGTGACGACGGCGATCAGGGCGCCCGCGGCACCGACCAGGTTGCCGCGGCGGGCCGTCCGGGGGGAGCTGAGCCCGCGCAGCGCCAGGATGAAGAAGACGGCGGCAATGAGGTACAGGAGCGAGGTCCAGACGGGATCGAGGAGGCTCATCTGCCGTCCACCTTCCCCGCCGGCGCTTTGGCGCCCAGCGGTTTCTTCGCGTGGAACATGTGCAGCATCCGGTCCGTCACCACGAAGCCGCCCACCAGGTTGGCAGTAGCGAGGACGACGGCGAGGAGGGCCACCGCGAGCACCCACGGGTCCGCTGCCTGGCCGGCCACAATGATGGCGCCCACCAGGATGATCCCGTGGATGGCGTTGGCGCCGGACATCAGGGGCGTGTGCAGGGTGCTGGAGACCTTGGAAACCACCTCGAAACCGACGAACACGGCCAGTACGGTAATGGTCAGCAGACTGATTCCGTCCATCAGAGCACCCCTTCCCGCCGGCTGCCGGCCCGCTCCGCCAGCAGATCCGCCGTCGGCCGGTGCCGCACTTCCCCGTCGTGCGTCAGGCAGGCGCCGGCCAGCACTTCGTCCCCAAAGTCGGGGACCAGGGCCCCTTCCCGGACCATGAGCGCCACCAGGTTGGCAACGTTCTTGGCGTAGAGGCGGGAGGCGTCGGAGGCCATGGCCGAGGGGGCGTCCTTCAGGCCCACCAGCGTGACGAAGCCGGAACCGTCCGCCGTGGGCACCGGGATGTCCTGTCCTGGAACCACTGACTCCACGTTGCCGCCGGACTCTGCGGCGAGGTCCACGACGACGGATCCGGCCCGCATGCCCTGGACCATCTCGGTGGTGACCAGGAGGGGTGCGCGCCTGCCCGGGACGGCCGCCGTCGTAATCAGCACGTCCGCCTGGGCCACATGCGGGGCGAGCAGCTGCCTCTGCCGGGTGCCGGCGTCCGAACTGAGCTGGCGGGCATAACCACCGGCTGCTTCCGCGGTTTCCAGGTCCAGCCGGATGAAGGTGCCGCCCATGGAGGCCACCTCGTCCGCTGAGGCGGGGCGGATGTCGTTGGCGAAGACGCGGGCGCCCAGGCGTTTGGCGGTGCCGATGGCCTGCAGGCCGGCCACGCCGGCGCCGAGCACCAAGACCCGGGCGGGCGGGACGGTGCCGGCGGCGGTCATGTACAGCGGGAAAAACCTGGGCAGCCGGATGGCCGCTTCCAGGACGCAGCGGTAGCCGGCCACCAGGGCCTGGGAACTGAGGGCGTCCATGGACTGGGCGCGGGAGATGCGGGGCACCAGTTCCAGGGCGAAGGCCGTGACGCCGGCGTCTGCGAGCGCCTCCACCGTTGGGAGTTCGGACGACGGCGACGCGAGCCCCACGGTGACGGCGCCCCTTTTCAGGGACCGGGCGGTTTCCGGGTCGAGGGGCCGGACGTGGGCGAGGACGTCCAGTTGGGCGAGGTCGAGGTCATGGACGAGGTGCGCCCCGGCCTGGGTGTATGCCAGGTCCGGGTATCCCGCCGCCGCGCCGGCGTCTTCCTCCAGGAGTATCTCGACGCCGAGCGCCGCCAGTTGCTTCACCGTTTCCGGTGTGGCGGCCACGCGGCGTTCGCCCTCCCGACGTTCCCGCGGTATACCCAGTTTCACCCGCCGTCTCCCCTCGTTGCACGGGTGCGGCAGCGCCGCCCTGCTGGGACGTTGGCCTGTGTGGACCGTGGGTCTTCGCGGAGCGGCGCTGCTGCACGTAGTTGGCTAGAGTCTATGGCCCGCACCGCTGCCGCGGGAGTGGGGCGGCGTTCTTGGTGGTAAACAGTTACCTTACGGGTCCCCCGCGTGCCGGCGGCTGCCTTGTTCCCCGCCCGCCAGCCGGTAGGAATCCTGGAGCAGTTCCGCCAGCAGCTTCCCGTCGATCCAGTCCAGCCGCACCAGCACCAGTTGGGGAGAGCGTTCGTGATGCGGGGTCCAAAAGAAGGTTTCCGGCTCCGTTCCTGCCAGGGCCTCGCGCTCTTCGGTCTTGACGGTGAGGACTCCCGGTTCCCAGATCCGGCCCATCAGGGTCTTGGCGAACCAGGCGGGCCGGCCCCAGCTCAGCCGCTCCGTGACGCCCGGGAGTGCCAGGGAAATCCTGCGGACGTCGTCTTCCGTTGCCATGGGCCACAGTCTGCCTGCGCGCCAGCCGCCGGACAAGAGACGGCGTGGCAAAGCGTTTTTGTCCAGATATGCCGGCTTCCGCACGTCTGAGGCCTGCATACGTGCACAAAACTCCAGCAGACCCGCCTACCCCCGGGCGGTCAGGTCGGCCGAGACGAGTTCCGCCGTCGCCACAATCTCCTGCGCCACCGAAGCCAGGAAGGCTTCCGGGTCCGGCTTGGCGGCCACGGCCTGCGCCTGCAGGGAAACGTTCACGGCGGCCACCACCTTGGATCCGTCATAGACCGGCGCGGCCACGGACATGAGCCCGAGCTCCAGCTCCTGGTCCAGCAGGCACCAGCCCTGGGCCCGGACCGTGTCCAGGACGGCCAGGAGTTCCTTGGCGCTGCCCAAAGCGCGTGGGGTGAGCGGCTTGATCTCCGCCTCCGCCAGGTACGCCTTGAGGTCGGCAGGAGGCAGCGCGGCAAGCAGTACCCGGCCCATCGACGTGGCATAGGCGGGGAAGCGCGTGCCCACCGTAATGCCCACGTTCATGATCCGGCGCGTGGTCACCCGGGCGATGTAGGCGATGTCCGTCCCGTCGAGCACGGCCGCGGAGGTGGATTCGCCCAGCTTCAGTGACAGTTCCTCAAGGTGCGGCTGGGCCAGCTGCGGCAGCGACAGCCCGGACAGGTACGCATACCCGAGCTGGAGCACCTTCGCCGTCAGCGCGAATGTCTTGCCGTCGGTCCTGACATAGCCCAGCTCCACCAGGGTGTGCAGGAACCGCCGGGCTGTGGCCCGCGTCAGCCCGGTGCGCGCAGCCACTTCCGTCAGGGTCATGACCGGATGGACCGTGTCGAACGCACGGATAACGGCGAGCCCGCGGGCCAGGGACTGGACATACTGGTCACTGGCCTGCGGGGCAGGCTGGCTGTCTGAACTGACGGCGTCGGTCATGGTTACCAATCCTAGGGCCGCCGGCTATGGCGTGGCAGCCGCCGCCTTGAGCGGGACGGGCACAAGTTCCTGCAGCTCTTCCAGGGTGCAGCCGAAGGTCTCGCGGACGGTGACGCCGCCGGGTCCGGTGAGGAACACGGCCTTGTCCGTGTAGACGCGGGTGACGCAGCCGACGCCGGTGAGCGGGTAGGTGCAGGACTCCACGAGCTTGGAGGCGCCTTCGCGGGTGAGGAGGGTCATCATGACGAAGACGTCCTTGGCGCCAGTGGCGAGGTCCATGGCGCCTCCGACAGCGGGGATCGCCCCGGGTGCGCCGGTGTGCCAGTTGGCGAGGTCGCCGGTGACTGATACCTGGAACGCGCCGAGCACGCAGATGTCCAGGTGCCCGCCGCGCATCATCGCGAAGGAGTCGGCGTGGTGGAAGTACGAGGCGCCGGGGAGCTCCGTGACGGGGATCTTGCCGGCGTTGATGAGGTCCTCGTCGATCTGGTCCCCCTTGGCTTCGGGGCCCATGCCGAGCATCCCGTTCTCCGTGTGCAGCGTGATGTTCTGCTCCTCGGTGAGGTAATTGGAGACAAGGGTGGGCTGGCCGATGCCCAGGTTCACAAAGGATCCCGGTGCGATGTCCCGGGCCACCAAACGGGCGAGGTCGTCCCGGCCCAGCGGGGTGGCGGAGGTCTGGAGGGTTGTTGCGGTGCTCATTGTCAGGCCACCTTCTCGCTCATGCCGGCGGTGCTGCCGGCGGCGGTGTTGTCGGCGGCCACGCGGACCACTGTGTTGACGTAGATGCCGGGGGTGACTACGTTTTCCGGGTCCAGCGCCCCGACGGGGACAATCTCGGAGACCTGGACGATGGTCTGCTTCGCTGCAGCGGCCATGATCGGGCCAAAGTTCCGGGCCGTCTTCCGGTAGACCAGGTTGCCCTTGCCGTCGGCCTTGAGCGCTTTGATCAGGGCGACGTCGGCGTGGATGGGGGTTTCGAAGACCTGGCCGCGGCCGTCAATGATGCGGGTTTCCTTGCCCTCGGCGAGCATGGTGCCATATCCGGTGGGGGTGAAGAACCCGCCGATCCCGGCCCCGGCCGCGCGGATCCGCTCCGCCAGGTTGCCCTGCGGTACGAGTTCCAGTTCGATCCCGCCGGCCTTGTACTTGGCGTCGAAGTGCCAGGAATCGGACTGACGCGGGAAGGAGCAGATCATCTTCCGCACGCGGCCTTCCTTGATCAACAGCGCGAGCCCCTGGTCGCCCTGGCCGGCGTTGTTGTTCACCACGGCCAGGTCCGTGGCGCCGCATTCCAGCAGTGCGTCGATCAGTTCGAACGGCTGCCCGGCGTTGCCGAACCCGCCGATCATCACGGTGGAGCCGTCCTTGATGCCGGACACGGCCTCCCGGACAGTATCTACAAAATTCAGCATTCGCTTAGGCCTTTCCTGTGTTGTTTCCGGAGGCGGTGACGTTTTCGAGGACCACGGCCAGCCCCTGCCCGACGCCGATGCAGATCGCAGCGACACCCCAGCGTTCGCCGGAGGCCTGCAGCGACCGCGCCAAAGTGCCCAGGATCCGGGTGCCGGACGCGCCGAGCGGGTGGCCCATGGCGATGGCCCCGCCATGCCGGTTCACGATCGAGGGATCGATGCCCCAGGCGTTGATGCAGGCCAGGGACTGGGCGGCGAACGCTTCGTTAAGTTCGACGGCGCCCACCTGGTCCCAGCCAATCCCCGCCTTTGCGAGGGCTTTGTTCGCCGCCTCGACCGGCGCGTAGCCGAAGTACTGCGGATCGTTCGCGTGCGCCCCGCGTCCGGCGATGCGGGCCAGGGGCTCCAGCCCCAGCAGCCCGGCGGCAGCCTCGGACCCCACCCAGGCCGCGGAGGCGCCGTCGGACAGCGGCGAAGCATTGCCCGCGGTGACGGTCCCGTCCTCGGTCCGGAAGACCGTCTTCAGCCCGGCGAGCTTCTCTGCCGACGAACCTGCCCGGATGCCTTCGTCCCGGACCAGGTCCGTGCCCGGAACCGGGGCCACGAGGTTGTCGTAGAAGCCCTCATCCCAGGCGGCGGCGGACAGGTTGTGGGAGTTCGCGGCGAACTCGTCCTGGGCCTCACGGGTCACACCGTACTTCTCCCGCAGCCGTTCGGTGGCCTCGCCCAGGGAAATGGTCCACTCCTTCGGCATGGCCTTGTTCACCAGGCGCCAGCCGAGCGTGGTGGAAGCCAGGGTCATGTCCCCGGCCGGGTAGGGCTTCTCCGTCTTGGGCAACACCCAAGGGGCCCGGGACATCGACTCCGCCCCGCCCACCAGCATCAGGTCGGCGTCGCCGGCGTTGATCTGGCGGGAGGCGATGATCGCGGCGTCCAGCGAGGAGCCGCAGAGCCGGTTCACCGTGGTGCCCGGGATGGACACCGGCAGGCCGGCCAGCAGGGTGCCCATCCGGGCGATGTTCCGGTTCTCCTCGCCGGCGCCGTTGGCGTTGCCGAACACCACCTCGTCAATCCGCTCCGGATCCAGCGCCGGGGCGCGCTTCACGGATTCCTTGATCACGTGCGCGGCAAGGTCGTCGGGGCGGACGGCGGCAAGGCCGGAGCCGAATTTGCCGAACGGGGTGCGCACGGCGTCGTACACAAAAGCCTGGTTCATGGTGCTCCTCTTAATTCTGTCGGTGCCCCTCCCAACTAGGTAGCGCTAAGTGTCGTTTTGGAGGCTCATAACGACACTTGGCGCTACCTAGTTGGGCGGGCGGGGTTTAGTCGGTGTGGGTTGTGTCCAGCTCGCGGAAGACTTCTTGGGCTGTTTTGAAGGCGGTGTTGGCCGAGGGCACTCCGCAGTAGATGGCGGTCTGGAGCAGGATTTCCTTGATCTCGTCCCGGCTCAGGCCGTTCCGGACGGCGGCGCGGATGTGCATGGCCAGCTCTTCCCAGTGCCCGTGGGCTACCATCGCCGTGATGGTGACGGCGGAGCGCATCTGGCGGGTCAGGCCGGGCCTGGTCCAGATGCCACCCCACGCGATCCGCGTGATCATGTCCTGGAAGTCCTCGGTGAACTCGTCCTTGTTGGCGTTGGCCCGGTCCACGTGAGCATCACCCAGGACTTCGCGCCGGACCTTCATGCCGCCGTCGTAAATGTCCTGGCTGGTGGCGTCCGGCCGGACCACACCGTGCCGCTCCGCGCCCGCCTGTCCAAAGCTGCTCACTTGGCTGCCCCCTGCGATTCGGCCCAGGAGATCAGGCCGCGCATCAGTTCCGCCACGTGGGCCGGCGCCTCGGCGGGGGCCAGGTGCGCCACGCCCTCCAGCGTGACGGCGGTTGCGGTGCCGCCCCCTGCGGTGATGCCCGCGGCCACTTCCTCCGCGAACGACGGCGGGGCCACCCCGTCCAGCGCGCCGGCTATGACCTGGGTTGGGACCTGGATGCTGCCCAGTTCGCCACGCACGTCAAAGGCGGCAAGGGCCTCGCAGCAGAACGCGTAGCTGAAACGGTCGGCGTCGCGCAGGGCGTGCAGGAGCCGGCTGCTGAGTTCGGGCTCACGCTCCATGAAGCCCGGCGCGAACCAGCGCTCCGCAGAGCCCTGGATCATCACGGGCGTGCCCTGGCTGCGGACGGTTTCGGCGCGCTCCAGCCACCCCTCCGGGGTGCCCAGCTTGGCGCCGCTGCACTGGACGGAAAGGCTCTTGAGCCGCTCGCCATGCTTGATGCCCAGCTGCAGGCCGGTGGCGCCGCCCAGGGAGACGCCGGCGTAGTGGAAGGACGCGCCGGGGGCGATGGAATCGACGAGGTCCACCACGGCGTCAGCCAGCGCGGCGACGTCGAACGTCTCGGTGGCGGCGGGCGAGACGCCGTGGCCGGGCAGGTCCCAGGCCACCACGTCGTAGTCGTTGCCCAGCACGGAAGCAGTGCGGTTCCAGAGGATGGTGGAAGTGCCCAGGGACGGACCCACCACCAGCAAGGGGTGGTCTCCGAGGGGACGTTGGGGTGACAGCAGCGCTGCCTTCAGGGCCGGCTTAGCCACGGGAAGCTCCATTCGGATCGGTGTCTGCAGATGGGTTGGCGGCGAAGTCCGGGTAGGCGGCCAGGATCCGCCGGGAAATCTCCGGAGCCTCGCCCAGGTAGCTGCCCGGGTTGAGGAGTTCCTCGAGCCGGAGGTCGCTGAGGATCCCGGCTGGAACGGCTTCGCGGAGCAGCTTGCGGTACGTGGCGGCCTGGTCCGCGGGCGGCGCCTGGAGCGTCCGGTCCACAACAGCCTGGAGCTGCTGCTTCCCGCTGGTCCCGCCCTTGTCCGAAAGCAGCGGGGCCACAGCGGCACCCACGCCTTCCGCCAGCAGCAGCGGACCGGCAAGGTCAAGGTTCCGGCGCATCGCGTCCGGGAAGACCTGCAGGCCCTCGGCCAGCTCACGGATATGGCCGGCCGCGCCGAGCGCCAGTGCCAGGAGCTGCCGGAGCGCAGGCCACTCGGTGTGCCACGCGGCGTCCGGGCGTTCATCGTTGAAACTGGCGGCGGCCAGGTGCAGCTGGGCGGCCAGCGCCGGGGCCTGCAGCGCCGCGCTGCGGACCAGCACGGACAGTACCGGGTTCTGCTTCTGCGGCATGGCCGAGGAAACCCCCCGGCCGGCGGCCCGCGGCTCAGCCAGCTCGCCGACCTCGGGCCGGCTCAGGAACAGGACATCCGCCGCGATCTTGCCGAAGGCGTCCAGCACCGCAGCCAGGGCGTTGCCCAGCGACGTCACGGCCAGCCGGTTGGTGTGCCACGGTGCGGGCGCTGAAGCGAGGCCCAGCTGGGATGCCAGGGCGCCCGCGAGTCCAAACGGAGTGGCGGATGAGCCCGATGTCAGGACAGTTCCCGCAGCCAGCGTTCCCGCCGCGCCGCCGAACTGGACCGGGAAGTCCAGGCCCGCCAGCTGCCGGCCCGCAGCGGCCGTGCCGTGGAACCACTGGGCGGCCCGCAGGCCAAACGTGAAGGGCAGGGAATGCCGCGTCAGGCTCCTGCCCACGCACAGCGTGTCCGCATGCCGTTCCGCCAGGGCCGCGAGCGCCGCCGTCGCGCCTCTTAAGTCACCCAGCACCGCCTCCACGGTGTTGCGGGCCACCAGCATCAGCGCCGTGTCCAGGACGTCCTGGCTGGTCAGGGACGTGTGCACCGCTTTTCCTGCCCCGACATTGGCCGCATCCAGCGCCGCGACCTGCGTCCGCAGGTCCGCCAGCAGAGGGATGACCGGGTTGCCGCCGCCCTGGGCACGCCGGGCGATGGCTGCCACGCTGTACCGGCCGGGCTCCGCGGCAGCGGACACGACGGCGGCGGAACCGGCAGGTGCCAGGCCCGCCTTCTCCAGCACGGCGGCCCAGCCGGACTCGACGGCGAGGATCGCCGCCAGGACAGCGCGGTCCCCCGTCAGTGCCCCCACAAGGGGCGACGCTGAGACGGGACTCAGCAATCCGGCGTCGCCCTCCATCTCGAAAGCGGCCGGGGATCCCAGGCTGGCGGCTCCGGTCACTGGAAGTCCAGGAAGACTGTCTCGCCCTCACCCTGCAGGCGGATGTCCCAGGTGAGGCCGCCATCGGGGTCGCGGCGGGCGATCAGCGTCTTGCGGCGCTGCGGATCCAGGGAACTCAGCAGGGGATCGTTGGCCAGCGCCTCGGTGTCCTCCGGGAGGTAGATGCGGGTGAAGAGGCGGTTGGTCAGCCCGCGGGCAAAAAGCGCCACGGAAATGAACGGTGCCGCCGCTCGTTTTCCAGGGACCGGCCTGGTGGGCCCCGGGTTGACGGTGGTGAAGGTGAAGACGCCCGTGTTCCCGACGGCGCCGCGGCCCCAGCCAGTGAAGGTGTAGCCGTCCCGGACCAGGGAACCGGTCTTTTGGACCACGTTGCCCTCGGCGTCGGGCTGCCAGATTTCCAGGATGGCGTCGGGGATGGTGTGGCCGGCTCCGTCATAGACGGTGCCCTGGAGCCGGATGGAGCCGGGCGAGCCCGGGGCCACGAGCTCGTTGTCCTTCTCGAAGGGCAGGGCGTAGCCGTAGAACGGGCCGACGGTCTGGCCGGGCGTGGGTACCAGTTTGGTGCTCATCTTTCCTACTCCTCGTCGCCTGCGGCGCCGAGCGCCTCGTTTTCGGTCCAGGTGCGCTTTGGCCCGGTGAGGACGATGTCCCAGTTGTAGCCCAGGGCCCACTCCGGCTCCGTGATGCTGTGGTCGTACGTGGCCACGAGCCGGTCGCGGGCGTCCTGGTCCACGATGGTCTGGTAGATCGGGTCCAGCGGGAAGAGCTGGTCGCCGGGGAAGTACATCTGGGTGATGATGCGCTGGGTGAACTCGGTGCCGAACAGGGAGAAGTGGATGTGCGCGGGGCGCCAGGCGTTCAGGTGGTTCTTCCAGGGGTACGCGCCAGGCTTGATGGTGATGAACCGGTAGGAGCCGTCCGGGCCGGTGATGCAGCGGCCGATGCCCGTGAAGTTGGGATCGATCGGCGCGGGGTGCTGGTCACGCTTGTGGATGTAGCGGCCGGAGGCGTTGGCCTGCCAGATCTCCACCAGCTGGCCTGCCACCGGGCGGCCGTCGCCGTCCAGGACCTTGCCGGTCACGATGATCCGTTCACCCTGGGGCTCGCCGTTGTGCTGGATGGTGAGGTCGGACTCGAGTGCGTGCACGTCCTGGTGGCCGAACGCGGGCGAGTAGAGCTCGATGGTCTCCGGGTCCGCGTGCTGCAGGCTCTTGGTGGGGTGCCGCAGGATGCTGGAGCGGTAGGGCGGATAGTCCAGCCGGGGCTGGGTCTCGGCGGACGCACCGTCTTTGAGGGCCCGCGCGTAGGCCTCGCCCAGGGCATTGATCTCCGCGCTGAGGTCGGCCTGGGTTTCGATGGCGAGGTCCAGTGGCAGGTGGGCGGCCTTCGGCTCGGCGGGCGGTACGAATTCGTCCGTTTCGAGCTCGGCGCTGGTGTCTTCCGGCACGGCTGGCTCCTTTCTGGTTTTTCGGATGGATGGGGTTGTCAGGTGTACAGGGAGCGATTCAGGTGCGGTGCAGCGAGTCGTACTGCACTGCGTGGCGGACCGGGGCGTTGGGCGCCCCGTAGCCGTCGTAGCTGCCGCGGCGCTCCACCATCTCGAAGAACACGCTGCCAACCGTGGCGGTGTAGAAGTGGAGGAATTCGCCGTCGGCGTCGCGGTCGTACAGGAGGTTGAGGTCCTTGAGGGTGGCCAGGAATCCGGGGTCGAGGTCGAAGCGGGCGTCCAGGTCCTCGTAGTAGTTCGCGGGGATCTGCAGGAATTCCAGCCCCCGGTCCCGGGCCGCCAGGGCGGCAGCCACGAGGTCGTCCACGGCGAAGGCGATGTGCTCCTGGTAGGTCTTGCGGACGCTCTGCGGACCCTGTTCGGCAGCCTGCTGCACCGGTGCCAGGTTCAGCACCAGCCGCACGGCGGCGTCGGACGTCTGCATGACCTGCGAGCGCACCAGCCCGCTTGGGCTGGGAACCTCCGCGAACGGCTGCGGCTCAAGTGCCAGGGCGCTGGTGTAGAAGAGGACGGCCTCGTCGAAGTGCTGCCAGGGCTGGGCCAGGTTGACGTGGTCGATCACGGCGGCAGCGGCGGCGGACGGGTGTTCCAGCCCTTCCCCGGAGTCCCGCGCCTGGCCGAATTCAGCAGTCCACGCGGCGGTGCCGTCCGGGCTGCCCTGGCAGAGGAAGATCTCGGTGGAGTCCGGGGCCGAGATGCCCTGGAACACCTCCTCGTCGGCCTGCACCTTGCGGGCCACCACAGGCGCCTTCAGCTGCTGCGCCCGGGCTGAGGCAATTACGGGGGAATCGACGTCGAACCCCAAAGCGGCGATGGCAGGCTCAGCGTGCTGCGCCGCCTGCTCGTTGATGATCACGCGGGCCTGGCCCATGGTCCACAGCTGGACGTCCTTGGTGCGGTGCCGGCCCTCGAATCCGAAGCCGAGCTGGCCCAGGAGCTTCTCGAGCTGCGCCGTGTCGTCCGCCTTGACCTCGGCGAAGTTGAAGCCGGCGGGTTCGTTCACCTTGGGCAAGGTGGCCAGTTCCATGGGATAACGACGGCGGCGCGCGGCGACGCTGCCCTCCGTACCGTCCGTGTCGTTCACGGCCAGCCATGTGGCGCTCTGCTCCTCGAGCCAGATCAGCGAACGCATGGCATCAACGGCTGTCCGTTCGACGTCGGACTGGCGGAAGACGTCATTAAAGACTTCCAGGGAGACCGGCCCGGTGTAGCCGGCGCGGACCACATGGCCCATGAACTTGGCGAGCTCGAACTGCCCTTCGCCGGGAAATACGCGGTAGTGCCGGCTCCAGGAGAGCACGTCCATGGAGAGCTTGGGGGCGTCCGCCACCTGGACAAAAAAGATTTTCTCCGCGTTGATCTTCTCGATGGGAGCCGTGTCCCAGTCGCGGGAGAGGATGTGGAAGGAGTCCAGGCACGTGCCGAAGTTGGGGTGGTCCACCATCTCCACCAGCTTGTACGCGTGCTCGTAGTCGTTGACGTACTTGCCCCAGGCCAGGGCCTCGTAGGCCACCTTGACGCCGTGGTCCCCGGCCAGTTCCGCAAGTTCGGCAAGCTGGGAGGCGCGGAGGCCGTCGTCGTCGATTGTTGCCGTGGCCACGTTCGAGCAGACGAGGATGGTGTCCATGCCCAGCCGGGACATCAGCTTGAACTTTGCCTCGGCCCGGCGGAGGTTGGCTTTGAGCAGGTCCGGCGTGACGCCGTCGAAATCCCGGAACGGCTGGTAGAGGTCCAGCCCCAGGCCGAGGTCGGCGGCCATCTTGCGGACGTCCTCGGGGCTCAGTGGCGAGGTGACCAGGTCCTGCTCGAAGATCTCGATGCCGTCGAAGCCCGCGATGGCGCAGGCCTGCATCTTTTCCTTCAGGGTGCCGGAGAGGCAGACCGTCGCGATTCCGGTGCGCATCAGGCGGCCACCTCCTCGGCGGCCACAAGTTCCAGGAAGTGGCTCCGCATGCGGTCGGGGTCCGCTTCGAGGCCGGTGAAGATGCGGAAGGCGTCGGCGGCCTGGCCCACGGCCATACGGCCGCCGTCCAGCACGTCGCAGCCCCTGGCGCGGGCACCGCGGACCAGTTCGGTGTCAATGGGGCGGTAGACGATGTCCGCAACCCAGTGCCGGGGCTCCAGCAGGTCCAGGTCCACGGGGACGCCGGGGTGCGCGGCCATGCCCACCGGGGTGCAGTGCACCAGTCCGTCAGCCAGCCGCATCAGCTGCGGCAGCTCCGTCGTCGTCCGTGCCGCCACGGTGCTGTCCGGAAAGAAGCCGGCCAGTTCAGCCGCGCGGGCGGCGCCGCGCGCTGCGTCCATGTCCACGAGGTCCAGGTGGCGGACGCCTGCGGTGAGCAGGGCGTAGGCGACGGCGGACCCGGCACCGCCGGCGCCGAGCTGCACCACGCGGTCCAGCTTCACACCGGGTAGGCCGGCGGCGAGAGCCGCGGCAAAGCCGGAGAAGTCAGTGTTGTGGCCAACGAACCGGCCGTCCTCGATCACCACCGTATTGACGGCCCCCAGCCGGCGGGCGTCCGGGGACACCTCGTCCAGGTGCTGCAGGACCAGCTGCTTGCAGGGGTGGGTGATGTTCAGGCCGTTAAAGCCAAGGTTCCGTGCGCTCTTCAGGAGCTCTCCCACGGATTCCCCGGAAAGGCCCAGCTCGAGCAGGTCGATGGGCCGGTAAAGGTAACGCAGGCCCTGCACATCACCTTCGCGTTCGTGCATGGGCGGGGTGAGTGACGGCATCACGCCGTCGCCGACCAGTCCCACAAGGTAGGACTCAGTGCGATTACTCATCCGTGCAGCTCCTTTGGTACGGCACCCGGCGGGCGGCGTTGCTTTTGGGCGTACGCTGGCACCAGGTGACTGGAATAACGATATAACAAATGTTCACTTCTCGCACTCTTGTTCTACATACGAACAATCATGCTTTGTTCCGCGGCTTCCCGGGCGTGGTGGCACGCCCGGGTCAGCGCTGCGGAAGCCGCGCGGCGAGTTCCGCAGCCGCGTCCTGCAACAGTGGGACGTGGGCCTCCAGGCCTTCAAGGCTCAGGCGGAAGACAGGAACCGCCGTGGCCAGCGAGGCGAACGCATGGCCCTGGGAGTTGAGCAGCGGAACCGCGACGGCGCGCATGCCCGTCTCGTTCTCCTCATCCATCACCGCAAACCCCTGGCGCCGGACCTTCTCGATTTCGGCGCGGAAAGCGTCGCGATCGGTAATCGACTTTTCCGTGAGCCGCTCAAGCGGAAGCTCCGCCAGCAGCTTCTCCCGCTCGGCATCCTCGGCGAAGGCCACCAGGGCCTTTCCGACGGCGGTAGTGGAGAGGGAGCCCAGGTGGCCGGGGTCGCTGGTCACCCGGAACATCTGCGGCCCGTCCACTTTGTTCACCGTGAGGTGGTGGTGGCCGTCCCGGACGCTCAGGATGGTTGCCTCACCCGTCTGTTCCGTCACGCGGCGCAGGACCGGCATGGCCGTTCCGGCGAACCCGTGATGGTTTGAGACCCGCTGGCCCAGCTGGAAGATCCGCAGGCCCAGGTGGTACCGCCGGCCGTCCGGCTCATAGTCAACGAACCCGTCCCGCGTCAGCGAGCCCAGCAGGCGGTAGGTGGTGCTGAAGGGCAGGTCTGCGCGGCGGGAGATTTCCGCGGCACTGGCTCCGCGGGGCTCATCCCCCAGCAGTACCAGGAGGCCCAGGGCCTTGCCCACCATGTCGGTACGGTCCGCCTTGGTGGCCTTGGCGTCCGCATTGGTCTCGACAGCTACATCATCGTCAGCTGTGGTTTGATTCACACTCATACTTCGATGTTGCCACATAGTGAGAGCTATTTCTAGATGGTGATTATTTTCTTGACAAGTGACTCCACTCACAGTCATCATTGCTGTATCGCACAAGTAGCTCTCACAATGTGGCTACTCGTCCGGGTCTTCTATCGGACTCCAGCCGCAACGCGCCCCGCCCGCACCAAGGCAGCGGCGGCTGCACCCCCAGATCCATCCGCGACAATGTCGTCACACAAAGGAACTCCATGAGCCAGACACTTCCGTCCGCCGGAACGGACACTGCCACCCACGGCCGAACGCCCAAGAAAGCAGCCGTTGCCAGCTTCCTGGGCAGCGCCGTCGAGTACTACGACTTCTTCATCTTCGGTTCCGCCGCCGCCCTGATCTTCCCCAAGGTCTTCTTCCCCGACGCCGATGCCAACGCCGCCATCATGTCGTTCGCAACCTTCGGCTTCGCCTACGTGGCCCGTCCCGTGGGCGCCGTCATCCTGGGCCACTTCGGTGACCGGGTGGGCCGCCGGAAGGTCCTGATGTTCACCCTCCTGCTGATGGGTGCCTCCACCTTCCTGATCGGCTGCCTGCCGGACTTCAACACGGTTGGCTGGTGGGCACCCGCCCTGCTGGTGCTGGCCCGGCTGTGCCAGGGCCTGTCCGCCGCCGGCGAGCAGGCCGGCGCCTCCTCCATGACGCTGGAGCACGCTCCGGACAACCGCCGTTCCTTCTTCACCTCCTGGACCCTCACCGGCACCCAGGGCGGCCAGATCCTCGCCGCCCTCGTCTTCATCCCCGTCCTGGCCCTCCCGGACGACATCAAGTACGGCATCGGCTGGCGCATCCCCTTCTGGCTCAGCGCCGTCGTCGTTGTTGTTGCATTCATCATCCGCCGCACCCTGCACGAGCCGCCGGCCTTCGAGGAAGCACAGAAGTCCGCACAGATTTCCAAGCTGCCCGTCGCCGACCTGCTCAAGGGCCACTGGCGCGACGTCCTCCGCGTCATCTGCTGCGCCTTCATCGCCGCCGTCTCCACCGTGTTCGGCACCCTGGCCATCAGCTACGCCAAGACCGTTGCCGGCGTGGACGGCACCACCACGCTGTGGCTCGTTGTCGGAGCCAACCTGGTGGCACTGGGCACCCAGCCGCTGTTCGGCATGCTGGCGGACAAGATCGGCCGAAAGCCCGTGTTCATCTACGGCGCCGTGGCCAGTGCCACCCTGACGCCGGCGTTCCTGCTCAGCCTGGAATCCGGCAGCGTGCCACTGATGTTCCTGGCCGCCATCGGCATGTTCTCCTGCGGTTACGCTGCCTCCAACGCTGTCTGGCCGTCCTTCTACGCCGAGATGTTCAGCACCAAGGTGCGCTTCTCCGGCCTGGCCATCGGCACCCAGCTGGGCTTCCTGATGGCAGGGTTCGCACCGGCAATCGTGGCGGCCATGGGCGGCATCAAGCCCGGCGGCTGGGTACAGATCAGCATCTTCACCGCGGTCATCGCCGGCATCGCGGCAATTTCCGCCCTGACTGCCAAGGAATCCTTCCGGACCCCCACCAGCCAGCTCGGCCTCAAGTAGCGGCCAGCCGGGCCGGAGGCACACTCGGCCCGTTTTCACGCCCGAAAGCCCGCCATTCCCCCAAATGGCGGGCTTTCCCTGTTGAAAAACGGGCTGGCGTGGCGGCCGGCGGACAGAAAGCCCTACGGCCGGCCGGTCTCCAGTACCGACCCCAGGTCGAAGCTGACCGGCTCCTCCAGCTGGGCGTAGGTGCATGATTCCGGGTCCCGGTCCGGCCGCCAGCGGTTGAACTGGGCAGTGTGGCGGAACCTGTCGCCTTCCATGTGGTCGTAGCGGACCTCCACCACGAGCTCCGGGCGCAGCGGCACGAAGGACAGGTCCTTGCCGGCGCTCCACCTGCTGCCTTCGGCGTTCCGGGGAGTCCGTTCGCCCTCTTCCTGCTTCGCCCACGCCCACGGGTGGTCGTCAAAATCGGTCACCAGCGGCTGGAGCTGCTCGAACAGTTCCTGCCGCCGCTTCATCGGGAAGGCGCCGATCACGCCCACGCTGGCCAGGCCGCCGTCGTCCTTGTACAGGCCCAGCAGCAGCGAACCGATGGCGTCCGGCCCGCTCTTGTGCAGCCGGTAGCCGGCCACCACGCAGTCCGCCGTGCGTTCGTGCTTCGTCTTGAACATCACCCGCTTGTCCGGCTCATACCTGCCGTCCAGCCGCTTGGCCACCACGCCGTCCAGCCCTGCCCCCTCGAACTGCCGGAACCACTGCTCCGCCGTGTCCTTGTCCGTGGTGGCGGCCGTGAGGTGGACAGGGGCCTTGCTGGCGGCGAGGGCCTTCTCAAGGGCCGCCCGCCGTTCCGTGAAGGGCCGGCCGGTGTAGTCGTCATCGTCCATGGCCAGCAGGTCGAAGGCCACGAACGAGGCCGGCGTCTGCGCCGCGAGCAGCTTCACCCGGCTGGCCGCAGGGTGGATGCGCTGCTGCAGGGCGTCGAAATCCAGCCGGTCGCCGGAGGAACCGATCAGGATGATCTCTCCGTCCACCACGCAGCGCGGCGGAAGGTTCTCCTTCAGCGCCTCAACAAGCTCGGGAAAGTACCGGGTCATGGGCTTCTCGTTGCGGCTGCCGATCTCCAGCTCGTCGCCGTCACGGAAGATGATGGACCGGAACCCGTCCCACTTCGGTTCGTAACTCAGCTCCCCCTCGGGGATGCCGCTGACGGCCTTGGCGAGCATGGGCGGGACAGGCGGCATCACGGGAAGTTCCATGTGCCCCATCTTGCCGGGCGCCGGCCGCTCACGGAAGACCGCCGCTTACCCGGCCAGCAGCCAAACAGTGAGGATCAGCACCGGAGCCGCGGCCGCCGTCGAGAGCAGGATGGTCTCCCTCGCCACCGCAACACCGCGCCCGTATTTCCCCGCGAACAGGAACACGTTCTGCGCCGAAGGCAGCGCCGCCATCAGCACCACACCCAGCAGCATGTGCTGTTCGAGGTTGAACACAAAGCGGCCGACGACGTAGGCCACCATGGGCATCACCGCGGACTTCAGCGCGGTGGCAGTAAGGATTTCCGCCGTGTGGCCACCGCTTTGGAGCATCCGGGTCCCGTGCAGGGACATGCCGAAGGCCAGCAGCACCACCGGTACCGCGGCGCCGCCCAGGAGCGCCAGCGGCGCCATGACGGGTTCGGGAAGTTCAACGTTGAACGCGGCGAGGACCACGCCCAGCAGGGACGCGATGATCATGGGGTTCCGGAAGGGCTGGGTGAGCAGCAGGCGCGGCGAAACCCGGCCGGCCGCGGAAAGGTCCAGCAGGGTGAGGACCAGCGGGGCGAACAGGAGCAGCTGGACCAGCAGCACCGGCGCCACGGGGGTCGCGTCGCCCAGCGCGTACAGCGTCATGGGAATGCCGATGTTGTTCGCATTGACGTAGGAACTGGCCATCGCCCCCACCGCGGTCTCCGCCAGCGGCCGCCGGAACCACACCCGGCTGGCCAGCACGTACAGCAGGGCGGTGGCGGCGGCCGTGATCATTGCCAGCGGTACGTAGGCAGAAAACACCACGGTGAGGTCTGACTCCAGCACCACGGTGAACAGCAGGACGGGGTTGGTGATGAAGAACGCGGTTCGCGTCAGTGCCGAAACGGTGGGCTCGCCTCCCAGCCCGCACCGCGCGGCGATGTATCCCACCGCAATGACGACGCCGATCACCGCCAGCCCGACCAGCACACCGCCCACAGGGGTACTTCCTTCCGCTTCCGCCGCCTGCGCCGGAGTTTCCGCATGCGCACTGCTACAAGTTACAAACTTATCTGACAAGTGGCCGGCCGCCGGACAGGCGCCTCGCCCTGCACTGCTGGACGCCGGCCGGCCCCTCGACACAACACCTCCCCGGACGGTAGAGGTTAACGATGGTTACTGTCGGCTTCCACGCCTCGCACGAACAGATCAGTCCCGGGCAGCTGCTCAAGGACGTCCAGCACGCGGAACGGGCAGGGTTCGATGCCGCCATGTGCTCTGACCACATAGAGCCCTGGTCCGCCCGGCAGGGGCATTCCGGGTTTGCCTGGTCCTGGCTGGGTGCCGCGCTGGCCACCACCTCCCTCCGGTTCGGCGTGGTGACGGCCCCGGGCCAGCGGTACCATCCGGCCATCATCGCCCACGCCTCTGCGACCCTTGCCGGCATGTTCCCGGGCCGGTTCTGGATGGCCCCCGGCAGCGGCGAGAACATGAATGAGCACGTTACCGGCGACGCGTGGCCGCCCAAGGAAACGCGGCAGCGCCGGCTGGAGGAATGCGTCGAGGTGATCCGGCGGCTCCACCGGGGCGAGGACGTCACGCACCACGGCCTGGTCACCGTGGAGCAGGCGCGGATCTGGGACGTGCCGGACTCCCCGCCGCCCCTCATCGCTCCCGCGATCAGCGTGGACACCGCCCGCCGCGCCGCCGTGTGGGCGGACGGGCTTGTCACCGTGAACCAGCCGGCCGCCAAACTCAAGGAGATGCTGGCCGCCTACCGGGACAACGGCGGCCGCGGCAAGGCCGTGCTGCAGGTCCACCTGTCCTGGGCGCCCCGCGAACAGGATGCGGCAGCGATCGCCCTGGACCAGTGGCGGACCAACACCTTCGCCCCGCCGGTCCCGTGGGACCTTCCCACTGCCGGACATTTCGACGGCGTCAGCGGGCAGGTGGGCGAGGAACAGGTCCGCTCGGCCGTCAACGTTTCGGCGAGCCTGGACCAGCACGCCGAGTGGCTGGCCGGCTACTCCGCCCTGGGCTTCGACGAGCTCTACCTGCACTTTGTGGGGCAGGAGCAGGCGCCGTTCATTGACGCGTTCGCCTCGGAGGTCCTTCCGCAGCTGCGCGGTTCGCGGCTCCAGGCACAGACGCAGGCGCAGGCGCAGGCGCAGGCGCAGGCGCAGGCATGAGGATCGCCGAGACCTCGGACCTCTGGTGGAAGAACGCGGTGGTCTACTGCCTGGACGTCGAGACGTTCTTTGACGACGACGGCGATGGCACCGGTGATTTCGCGGGCCTCACCCAGCGCGTGGACTACCTCGCGGCACTGGGCGTGACCTGCATCTGGTTGATGCCGTTCTACCCCTCGCCGGACCGGGACGACGGCTACGACGTCACGGATTTCTTCACCGTGGACCCGCGGCTGGGCACCCTGGGGGACCTGGTCGAGTTCATGAGGGCCGCCAAGGACCGCGGCATGCGGGTCATCGCCGACTTCGTGGTGAACCACACCTCGGACCAGCACCCGTGGTTCGTGGAGGCCCGGAAGTCCACGGACAACCGGTACAGGGACTACTACGTCTGGCGGAGCGACACTCCCCCGGACACGTCCTCCGAGGTGGTGTTCCCCGGCGAAGAGAACTCTCTCTGGACCAAGGATGATGCCACCGGCGAGTGGTACCTGCACATGTTCGCCAAGCACCAGCCGGACCTGAACGTGACCAACGCGTCCGTGCGGAATGAAATCGCCAAGGCCATGGGCTTGTGGCTGGAGCTGGGCCTGGACGGGTTCCGCCTGGACGCGGTGCCCTTCTTCCTGGAAACCCGGGGCCAGCCCAAGGACGAGGCCGCCAACCTGGATCCGCACGAATACCTGGCGGCACTGCGAAGTTTCGTGAGCCGCCGCAACGGGAGCGCGGTCCTGCTGGGCGAGGTGAACCTTCCCTACAAGGAGCAGGTGGAGTACTTCGGCGGGCACGAGGGCAATGAGCTCAACATGCAGTTCGACTTCATGTCCATGCAGCACATCTACCTTTCGCTGGCCCGGCAGGACGCCCGCCCCCTGGCCGAGACCCTGAAGAGCCGGCCGCCGCTGCATCCCGATAACCAGTGGGCCATGTTCGTGCGCAACCATGACGAACTGACCCTGGACAAGCTCAGCGACGGCGAGCGCGGGGAAGTCTTTGCGGCGTTCGGGCCCGAGAAGAACATGCAGATCTACGGACGGGGGCTGCGCCGGCGCCTTCCCCCGATGCTTGGCGGCGACCAGGAACGCATCAGGATGGTGTACTCTCTGATGTTCTCCCTGCCCGGCACTCCGGTGCTGTTCTACGGAGAGGAGATCGGGATGGGTGAGGACCTGCGGCAGAAGAGCCGCGCCGCCGTTCGCACCCCGATGCAGTGGAATGCCGAAAAGAACGGTGGGTTTTCCGCCGCCAACGTATCCCAGCTGGTGGCGCCCGTAGTCCGGGGTGACTATGGCCCGGAGAACGTAAATGCCGCCAAGGCCAAGCGGGACCCGGGTTCGCTGTTCAATTTCATGGTTACGTTGATCCGCCGCTACCGCGAGTCGGCGGAGCTGGGCTGGGGCAGGTTCGCCATCATCGACCAGCCGGAACCGGCCGTCTTCGCCCATACGCTCAGCTCCGACGGCGGCACGCTGGTGCTGCTGCACAATTTCGGGGAAGAGCCCGTGAAGGTCAGCGGCTCCGTGGGCGCCGAGGATGGGCCGCGGAATGCTTTCAGGGACGCTGTCCTGCTGGACCTGTTCGACGGCGACAACTCACCGCTGGATCCCGACGGCGGCTTCACGGTTGAGCTGGGACGCTACGGCTACCGCTGGTTCCGCCTCCACCGCAAGGGCGACCGGCTGGCACCTTGAGCGGCTGGGTTTACCCGGTTGCTTCTCCCAAGTCCGCCAGGGCCTTCCGGAGGCGGGCACCGGCGTCGTCGGCTACTTCCTTGACCGCCGGGGCGCCGCTGAGCTGGACCATGGTTTGGGGGTCGATTGCCTCCACCGTGGTGACGTTCGCATCCTTGCTCCGGCGCACCACCACATTGCACGGCAGCAGGGCACCGATTTCGGGTTCGGCGGCGAGGGCGCGGCTGGCCAGCGCAGGGTTGCAGGCGCCGAGGATGACGTAGTCGCCGACGGCGTCCGCAGCTTCGGCTCCAAGCTTGGCTTCGAAGGTGGAGCGGACATTGATTTCCGTGAGGATTCCGAAGCCCTGGGCTGACAGGGCCTCCCGCGCGCGGTCCAGGGCTTCGGTCCATGGAAGGGCGACGGTGGTGGTGAGGGTGTACGTCATGGTTCTCCTTGGGTTGCCCGGATGCCGGTGGTGGACCTTTGACCACGTTATACCCCTGGGGGTGTCTTGGCTACCCCATGGGGTATTAGGTTAGCCATTCCGGGATGGTACCGGCCGCTGCCCGCGCCCGTTTGTGAAAAAATCAACCATGCGCCCCATGCAGCACTCCAGCAAGCTCCAGAACGTGCGGTACGAACTCCGCGGACCCATCCTCCAGGCCGCCAAGAACATGGAGGCCGAGGGGCACCGGATCCTCAAGATGAACCTCGGGGACACCGCCCCGTTCGGTTTGGAGACGCCCGAATCCGTGGTGGTGGACATGATCCACCACCTCCGCGGGGCCCAGGGCTACAGCGACTCGAAGGGCATCTTCACCGCGCGCACCGCCATCTCCCAGTACTACCAGACCCGCGGCCTGATGCAGATCGGGGTGGAGGACGTCTTCATCGGCAACGGCGTCAGTGAGCTCATCTCGATGTGCCTGCAGGCGTTCATGGAAGACGGCGATGAAATCCTGGTCCCGGCACCGGACTACCCGCTGTGGACCGCCGCCGTCACCCTGACCGGCGGGAAGCCGGTGCACTACCTCTGCGACGAGGCAGAGCACTGGTGGCCGGACATGGCCGACGTGGAGTCAAGGATCACCAGCCGCACCAAGGGGATCGTGATCATCAATCCCAACAACCCCACCGGCGCCGTCTACCCGCGCCACATCCTGGAGCAGTTTGCCGAGCTGGCGAGGAAGCACCACCTGGTCCTGTTCTCCGACGAGATTTACGAGAAGGTGCTGTACGGGGACGCCCAGCACATCCACACCGCTGCCGTGGCCGGAGACGTCTGCTGCCTGACCTTCAGCGGCCTGTCCAAGGCCTACCGCATGCCCGGTTACCGGGCAGGCTGGGTGGCCGTGACCGGGCCGCTCGCCGCCACCGCGGCCTACCGTGAAGGGCTGGAACTGCTCGCATCCCTCCGCCTCTGCCCCAATGTCCCTGCCCAGCACGCCATCCAGACGTGCCTCGGCGGCTACCAAAGCATCGACGCGCTGGTGCGGCCCGGCGGCAGGCTCCGTGAACAGCGGGACCTCGCCTATCGGCTCCTGACGGAGATTCCCGGTGTGACCTGCGTGCCCGCGGCCGGAGCGATGTACCTGTTTCCGCGGCTGGACCCCGATCTCTACCCCATCACCAGCGACGAGCAGTTTGTCCTGGACCTGCTGCGGGACCAGAAAATCCTCGTCTCGCACGGTTCAGCGTTCAACTGGCCGGCGCCGGACCACTTCCGGTTTGTGATCCTCCCCTCCGTCCTGGACATCCGGGAGGCCGTACGGAGGATCTCCACCTTCCTGGCCGCCTACCGCGCCAGCCTGGAACTGCCGTAGGCGAGGAAACAGCTCCGGCGCGAAAAGCTAACCCGCGCCTAACCGAGGGGAAACGCGCGCGCAACATTGCTTGGGCACACTTGATCCTGCAGGCAAGAGCCGGCACCAGCCCCAGCCAGGAGGCCACGCCATGAAGCAGAAAGCGACACCACATGTGACCAGAGTCCGCGCCTTGGACCAGCTCCACCGCGGCGATGAGATCGAAGCCCGCCTATCCGTCGGCCCCTCCTACGACGACGTGGTGATCCGCCGCGGCCGTGTCCAGGAAACGGCGCCGGGCATCGGCGTCGTATGGATCCTGGACCGGCTCACCGGCCTGCGCAAAGCCATCAATACGGACGAATGCAGTGTTTGGCGGGTGGCCTGACCACATCCGGAAACCGCTGCCGCGGGCGTAGCCAGTAAGGGCTGCCCGCCGCAGCGGACACCCCCTGCCGGCTGACGTGCGGAGCTAACCCCCGGCCACGGACTGGATGACCAGCACTTCCTGGCCCGGGGCCACCTCCGTGTCCAGGCCCTGCAGCCGGCGCACCTCGTCTCCGCCCACGTAGACATTCACGAAGCGCCGCAGCGCGCCCGTCTCGTCGCGGAGCCGCCGCGCGAGAACCGCGAAGTCCGAAGTCACCGCATCCAGCAGCTTTCCCACCGTTACCGGCCCCTCGGCGGGCGCAGTCAGGACCGACTGCCCGCCGGCCAGCGGCTGCAGGATGCTGGGGAGCACCACCGTGATGTCCCGCGCGTTGTCAGCCACCGGCGATCACGGCTGCCCGGACACACAGCACGTCCGGGAGGTGGGACACCACTTCCTGGAACACCTCACCCTCGTCCGCGCTGGCATAGACGCTTCCGCCGCGGGTGCCGAAGTAGACCCCTGCCGGTTCCGCTGTGTCCACGGAGGCAGCATCACGCAGCACGCTGTTGTACTCACGCGTGGGCAGGCCGTCGCTGAGCCTCTTCCAGGTGCTGCCGGCGTCATCCGTGCGGTGGACTGCCAGTTCGCCGTCCGGCGGGATGCGCTCTCCGTCGGCCTTGAGCGGAACTACCCACGCCGTGCCTTCGCGGCGGGGATGGGTCAGCATCACGAACCCGAAATCGGCGGGCAGGCCCTCCGCTATGGAGTTCCAGTTCTCCGCATTGTCATCCGTGCGGTAGACGCCATGGTGGTTCTGGGCGTACAGGCGCCCGTCGACGGCGGCATCCGCCGCGATCTTGTGCACGCACTGGCCGAACTCCGGGTTGGGGTCGGGCATGAAGTAGGCGGAAATGCCGCGGTTGCGCGGCTCCCAGGAGGTGCCGCCGTCGAGCGACCTGTACACGCCGCCCGTGCTCATGGCTACATGGACCGTCTCCCCCGCCGGATGGACCACGATGGAGTGCGCGGCGGCGCCGCCGTACCCGGCACCCCACTCGCTGCGGTGGGGATGGTCCCAGAGCCCCCGGTTCAGTTCGAAGTGTTCACCGCCGTCCGTGGACTTCCACACAGAAATGGGTTCCGCTCCTGCCCAGACGACGCCCGGACGGGACGCTGCATCCGGGTAGATCTGCCAGATGCGCTCCAGCGCCGCGCCGGTGTCCTCCGGGAACCTGACAGCGCCCTGCTCCGGCTCGGACCAGCTGGCCCCCAGGTCATCGGAGTGCGCAATGGTGGGCCCCCAATGCTCGCTGCGGACCCCAACCATGATCCGGGTCCGGCCTTCCCGGGTATCTATCCCGATGCTGGGGATCTCACTCATCAGGAAATGCGGGCCGGTGAAGGACCATTGGCGCCGGTCCTGGCTCGTGGCAAGCCACAAGCCCTTTTTGGTCCCGATCGCCAAGACAAAACTCTCTGCGGTTGCCATGCCCACCATGCAACCACCGCCCACAGCAGCCCGCAACGCTTTTCTTGCCGCCGGGCAGGCCTGCCGAGCTGCTAGTCCACGAACTCCGACTGGGTTTCAATGAAATCCCAGTCAGCGGCCGTGAGGACTGCCGCAGGATTCTCCGGATGCGGACCGCCGGCCTCCGCGATCCCCTGGAGCACCGGAAGGGGCAATTCCTCGGCCCGGAGGTTTTCCCGCAGCCATTCCTTGCTGGCCAGGTCCAGGTCCAGCCACCACATGAAGATTTCCATGGCTCTACGCTCCTTTACGTGTGCTTCAACGTTAGGCCCGGCCGCATCCGCGGACAAGATACTCCCCCGGCAGGCAGGTAGCCAAGACAGGTAGTCCCTCGCTGATGCGGGTACCCGCAAGTAACCATGTCGGCGGAGGGCGGCAAAAGACGAGTACCCCCTACTCAGGACTGCGCGGGGGCCGTCCGCCTAGCCTGAAAACTCACGCAAGCTGACCGTGTTGCTGGGGCAATCGGCGCAAGCCCTGTCCCTCCTCAGCATGGTCCGTTTCACCATCAAAAAACCTGGGGAGAAGACAATGAAACGTACCTTAGCCACACTGGGGGTGGTGGGACTGGGTTTGATCAGCCTCACGGCCCCTGCCCTGGCCGCAGATGGCATCAACGTTTGTCACAAGAACGGGTGCGTGGCACCATCCGTCGTGCAGCTGGTCGACGCTGCCGGCAACGGGGGAACCGGGAACGGCGGCGGCGGCAACAACGGCGGCGGCAACAACGACGGCGGCGGCAACAACGGCGGCGGCAACAACGACGGCGGCGGCAACAACGGCAACGACGGCGGCGGCAACGGCAACGACGGCGGCAACAACGGCGGCGGCAACAACGACGGCGGCGGCGGCGGCAACGGCGGCGGCAACGGCAACGACGGCGGCGGCGGCAACGGCGGCGGCGGCAACGGCGGCGGCGGCGGCAACGGCGGCGGCAACGGCAACGGCGGCGGCAACGGCGGCGGCAACGGCGGCGGCAACGGCGGCGGCAACGGCGGCGGCAACGGCGGCGGCAACAACGGCGGCAACGGCAACGGCGGCGGCAACAACGGCGGCGGCAACGGCGGCAACGGCGGCGGCAACAACGACGGCGGCGGCGGCGGCGGCGGCGGCAACAACGACGGCGGCGGCGGCGGCGGCAACAACGACGGCGGCGGCGGCGGCGGCAACAACGACGGCGAAACCGGTAACGACGGAACCGGCGGAACCGGTAACGGCGGTAATGGCGGCAACGGAGAAACCGGTGGTACCGCTGTAATTCCCGCGCAGTCTTCGGCAGCACAGCCGGCGGCACGCACCGGTGTTCCGGCAGCAGCCTCTACCAGCCTCGGCACCAACCAGGGCTACAACGCACAGACCGCCGTGGGCGGCGCCGAAGGTTCGCCCGCCTGGCTTGGCGGACTGGGCGCACTGGCAGCAGCAGGAGCGGCAGTAGCAGTGCGCCGCCGGTCCGGCGCCACCAACTGACAAGACAGCCCACGCCGCGCCACGCGGCCATCGACAAGGAAGGCGTCCCGCCAGTGCCCGGCGGGGCGCCTTCCTTCCTTCACCACCGCAAATATGCAAGGAGCATCATGGCCGAAGCCCGCAGGCAGCACGCGGCAGACACAAAACGTCCCCGGTGGCGCTTGAACCGCGCAGATCTGGCCATCCTCCTGTGCGGCGTGCTGGCCTTCCTCTCCATCACCTTTGGTGCACCCCTGGTCAACCACCCACACCCCGCCTCGGCGGGCGGCATGCTGGGGTCGGCTGTCACCGGATCCGCCGCAGGTGTCATTCCACCAGCCGCGCCCGTTACCCCAGTGGTGACGGAGACGACGGCGGCGGCAGCGGCCCCTGCCGATCCTCCCACCAGCGCTGCCCCAGGGCCTGCGCTGCCCGAGGCCTCAGAACCCCGGCGCATCCGGTACCCGTCCGCAGGCTTTGACGTTCCCGTCCACCCCCTCGAACTGGACAGCGCCGCGCAGTCGAGCCAGACCATCGTGCCGCCCACCACGAAAGACGGCTATTGGCTGACCCCTTTCGGAATCCCAGGCAAAGGCTCGGCCAACACCACCTACGTCATCGGCCATAGCTGGGACGGCGCGGAAGCACCGTTCAACCATTTGAGTTCTGCGGCCGCCGTGGGCGACGGGTTCGAGGTGGACACCGACACAGGCACCATCACCTACCGGGTGGACAACATCACCACCTACGTGAAGTCCAGCCTGAAGGACAGCCCCATCTGGGAGATCGTGCCCAACCGCCTGGTCCTCATCAGCTGCTACACGGAGGATCCCTGGGGGAAAAACGTGGTTGTGACCGCCTCACCTGCGGTTCCTTAGCGGCGGGCCACCCGGCTCCCCTGTGCAGCGGCCTTCCGCGTGGCGGACAATGAGCTATGACGTCTGATCGATTCAACGGCGTGGCCCCACTCCTGGTGGGCATCATGCCCAGGCAGCATCCCGAAGTCCTGCAGACTGCCGCAGCCCTTGCCGCACAGCTGGGCGCCCCGCTGGTCTGCGCATACGTGGACGAGGCCAGTTACCTCGTGGAGTGGGACCCTGCGCGGTCCGCCCACCGGCTGTCCCTCCATCCGGACGCGGATGACCAGGAGATCCGGTCCGTGACATCGGACCTCACGGCAGTCATAGAAGCCGCGGTGGCAGAGGTGCCTGCTGGAGAAGGCAGCGTCCAGTGGACATTGCGGACATTGGCGGGAGATCCGGCCCGCGCCCTTTCGCAGCTTGCTGCGGAAACCAATGCACCGATGATTATCGTGGGCACCTCGGAGCGGGGGTTCTCGCACCGCCTCGCGGAGGCCCTGAACGGATCCGTGGGCGCGTGGCTCAGCCACCACCAAAGCAGGCCCGTCCTGGTGGTTCCCTACCGGATGCCCGCCCATGAGGACAGGCCCTAGCCGCTCCAGCCCACCGTCTTCGCGCCCCCACTGGAGCCTCCGATAATAAACCGAAAGTAGTTATTCGGGGTGCTGGCGGTCCGCCCTACCAGCCCGTAAGCTGGTTCAAGCAAGCCCGTTCCAATGCCAGTTCTCATCGCATGGATGCCGGATTTGCCCAAGAGCTGCTCCGGAGTGCGTATCCCCCAATAACGCACTCCGGAGCTTTTTTGTGCCTTCTTGTGCCCGGCGACGCCCGGGCAAGGAATACCCCCAGGGGGTACTTGATTGGATACCCGGGAGGGGTATACGATCGTCCCATGAACAGCACGGAAGAGTCGGTGGCCACCGAGCCCGGGACTACGCACCTGCCGCCGCACGGCTACACCGGCAATAAGGACGCATACCTTCGCAGGCTCAAGCGCATCGAAGGGCAGGTTCGCGGGATTGCCCGGATGGTGGACGAGGACAAGTACTGCATCGACATCCTCACCCAGGTTTCGGCCGTCACCAAGGCCCTGCACGCAGTAAGCCTTGGCCTGATGGAAGAACACATCGGCCACTGCGTGGTGGGCGCCGCCGCCGAGCCGGACCCGGAAGCACGCGCGGAAGCCATCGACGCGAAAGTCAAGGAAGCGGCGGACGCCATCGGCCGTCTACTTCGCTGACCCGCCAAAACCCCAACCCCGCGCCGGCCACCGCCGGCAAACCCTTAAGGAGCCAGCCATGAGCACCACCTCCCCCACCACCACCACGGTCAACGTGTCCGGAATGACCTGCGGCCACTGCGTCTCCGCCGTCAGCGAAGAACTGGAAGCGCTGGCAGGCGTTGAAGAAGTCGACGTCGAACTGAACGCCGGGGGTATTTCCACGGTGACCATCACCTCCAGCGGGGAACTCTCCCCTTCTGAGATTGGCGAGGCAGTGGCGGAGGCCGGCTACCTGGTCGTCGCCAACGAAGCCTAGAACACCACTGACACGGGGAGCCGCATGAGCAACCAGGACCTTCTCCACCAGCCCGGCACACGGGTGGTGGAGCTCGACATTGAAGGCATGACGTGCGCCTCCTGCGTCAACCGGGTGGAGAAGAAACTCGGCAAGCTGGACGGTGTCCATGCCACCGTGAACCTGCCGCTCGAATCAGCCCACGTGACCGTCCCGGCCGGCGTTACGGACCAGCAGCTCGTGGACACCGTCAACGCGGCCGGTTACAAGGCGAAAGTCAGTACGCCGCGCTACCCGACCCACGGCGACGCCGCCCTGCTCCGCCCGCGGCTGGTCCTGGCAGCAATCCTGACCGTCCCGGTCTTCGTTATTTCCATGGTCCCCGCGGCCCAGTTCCCGCATTGGGGGTGGGCCGCGGCGCTCCTGGCACTGCCGGTGGTAACCTGGGCGGCCTGGCCGTTCCACCGCGCCGCGGTTGTCAATGCGCGGCACCTGGCTTCCACCATGGACACCCTGGTGTCCATCGGCGTGACGGCCGCCTACCTCTTCTCCGCCGGGCAACTGCTGGTGGATCCGCGGATGACCGAACACCCGGGGATGGAAGGCATGGACGCCGGCGGCCTCTACTTTGAGGTGGCGGCCGTCGTCACCACCTTCCTGCTCCTTGGCCGCTACTTGGAGGCCAACGCCAAGCAGAAGGCCGGCGACGCCCTGCAGGCCCTGCTCAACCTGGGCGCAAAGGATGCCACCATCCTGCGCGGTGGCGCGGAACAGCGGATCCCGGCAGACCAGCTCCAGGTGGACGACGTCCTGGTGGTCCGGCCCGGCGAAAAGATAGCCACCGACGGCGTGGTGGCAGACGGAATTTCTGCCGTCGACGCTTCCCTGGTCACCGGTGAATCGGTGCCGGTGGAGGTGGGCCCCGGCAGCCGCGTTACGGGTGCCACCATCAACACTTCCGGCCGCCTCCTGGTGCGCGCCACCCGCGTCGGCTCCGAAACGACCCTCGCCCACATGGCGCGCCTCGTATCCCAGGCGCAGACCGGCAAAGCGCCCATAGCCCGCCTTGCGGACCGCATCAGTGCCGTGTTCGTTCCGGTGGTCCTGGGGATCGCCGCGCTGACGTTCGCCCTGTGGCTCGTCTTCACGGGACCGGACCTCAGCAGTGTGGACCTGCGCTCGGCCTTTACCGCCGCCGTCGCAGTCCTGGTGATTGCCTGCCCGTGCGCCCTGGGGCTTGCCACGCCGGTTGGCCTCCTGACTGGAACCGGGCGCGGCGCCCAACTGGGCATCCTCATCAAGGGGCCACAGGTCCTGGAGGACACCCGGACCGTGGATACCATCCTGCTGGACAAGACGGGCACCGTAACCACCGGCGTCCTTGCGGTGGACGGGACGCTTGCCTTCGAGGGTTTCGAGGCGGGTGGCGTGCTGCGGCTGGCCGGCGCAGTGGAGGCGGCATCCGAGCATCCGGTGGCACGGGCCATCGCGGCGGCCGCCAACGCGGACAGCCGGAAGATGCAAACAGCGGACGACGACGGCGCGTTGCCGCCCGTGCAGGGCTTCCGTTCCGCCCCCGGCGGCGGCGTGTCGGGAACCGTTGAGGGCAGGCTGGTGGTCGCCGGCCGCACCGGCTGGCTGCAGCAGAACGGCATCACCATTGGGCAGGAGCAGCGCGCCGCACTGGCGGGGGCGGAAGCCACGGGTGCCACCGCCATTTGGGTTGCAGTGGACGGCGCCGTTGCCGGAATCATCAGCCTGCGCGACACCGTCAAGGAAGGGTCCGCCGCCGCCGTCGCTCGCTTGAAGGCGCTGGGCCTGCGCCCCATCCTGCTCACGGGTGACAACGCGGCCGTCGCCGCCCAGGTGGCCGCCGCCGTCGGGATTGGCAAGGAAGACGTTTACGCCGGAATCCTGCCGGAAGGGAAGGTCGAGGCAGTGCGCAGGCTGCAAGCCGGCGGCGCCACCGTGGCCATGGCCGGAGACGGCGTCAATGATGCGGCCGCCTTGGCCCAGGCGGACCTGGGGATCGCCATGGGCTCCGGCACGGACGTGGCCATCAAGGCGGCGGACCTGACCGTGATGGGCAACGACCTCGCCCAGGTGGCGCAGGCCATCGAGCTCTCCCGGAAGACCCTGGCCACCATCAAGACCAACCTGTTCTGGGCATTCTTCTATAACGCCGTCGGCATCCCCGTGGCTGCGCTCGGCCTGCTAAACCCGATGATCGCCGGTGCCGCGATGGCCGCAAGTTCGGTCCTGGTGGTGGCCAACTCGCTGCGGCTGCGGGGCTTCGGCAAGCCACCGTCAGGGAGGTAGGCCAGGACCTCAGGCCGCGCCGTACCGCACGGCGGCGCGGGCCTTGGCCTTGGCCGCCTCGGTTTCGCGGTCCTTGGGAGGCGCCTGGGACACCAGCGAGTCAAGGAGGTGCTGCGTGATGTGGGCGATCTCGTGGACTGCCTCCTCAAAGGCTTCCTGGTTGGCCTTGGACGGCTTGGTACTGCCGCTGACTTTCCGGACGTACTGCAGCGCGGCGGCATGGACCTCCTCGGACGTGGCGTGCGGCTCGAAGTTGTGGAGGGTTCGGATATTCCGGCACATACAGCCATGCTAGGCTCTGGATCGCCTGCGATCGACCCCCTTCCGCAGCCCGCAAGGGCTGCCTTTCATGGGGAGTCCGGCATGGGCAGGGGTGCCCATCGACACTGTTTTGCGGGCCGGGGTAGGTTTTAGGCAATGGATCTTCCGGATGAGCCGGGGGGCCGCGGGGGATGCCGACCTGGTTCGGATCCACGATCTAACAAGGAGAAACCAATGGCCATGTGGGGTGCAGACGTTCAGCAGCTTCGTCAGCTGGGCAGCAAGCTTCAGGAGGGCGCGTCACAGATCGAGACGCAGAAGTCCAATCTCACCAGCTTGCTGAACAGCACCAACTGGAAGGGACCGGACGCGGACAAGTTCCGCGAGGAGTGGTCCGGGACCCACACCACCCAGCTGACCAAGGTGGCCGAAGCACTGAAGGAAGCCAGCACCCGCGCAAAGCGGAACGCCGACCAGCAGGAACAGGCTTCCAACTAGGCACCGCCTCGAGGCAACCTTCAATGGAAGCCAACGCACGGAGGGCCCGGACACCAGTCCGGGCCCTCCGTTCTTAAGGAACAGGCTCGACCTTAAGGAACAGGCTCGACGTCGTTCGCATGTTCCAGCGGAGACGCCCCCTTGGACGGCTCCTTGCCGCGCCCTTCGGCTGACGCCGGCGCAGGACCGCGGAGTTCGTCGAGCCGGACCAGGATGACGCCGCCGACGATCAGCGCGCCGCCGACGAGCTGGATGGCGCCCGGAAGCTCACCAAGAAGCAGCCAGGCCCAGATGACGGCGAAGAGGACTTCGGTCAGCGAGACAAAGGACGCCACCTTCGAACCGAGCGCCCGCGCGGCCATGATTCCGGACACGTAGGCCAGCACGGTTGCCAGGAGCACAAGGCCCGCCAGTGACACCCACCAGGGTGTGACCCACGGGCCCAGCCTGGTGTCGGCAGTGCTGAAGGCCATGGGCAGCAGGCCGGTGGCGGCGGAAAGCCACATCACGGCCGCGCCTACCAGCAGGCCCCCGGAGGCCAGGACGATGGGCGGCAGGGAGTCATTCTCCTTGGCCGTGATGAAGAAATACATGGCCAGGCAGACGGCGGCCGCAATACCCCAGAGGACACCAATGACGTCGACCTTCACGGCACCGGTGAGGTCCAGGACGAGGACCAGGCCGGCCAGGGAGAGCAGCGTGCCGCCAAACGTCAGGACACGCGGCTGCTTCCGGCTGGCACCCCACAGCCACAGCACAATGATGACCGGAGCCAAGTATTCAAGCAGGAGTGCCACCCCCACGGAGAGCCTGGCCACAGCATTGAAGTAGAAAAGCTGGCAGGCCGCGACGCCGATTAGCCCGAAAAGCAGGATGGTCACCCAGTTGTCCCGCAGCTGGTGCCATCGTCCCCTCAGGGCGGGAAAAGCGGGCACGGCGAGGATCAGCGCTGCACCCGTGAGCCTGGCAGTGACGGCAGCTCCCGGGGACCATCCTGTTTCCAGGAGCGCCTTGGCGAAGGACCCGGAGAGTCCGAAGACGGCGGAGGAGAACAAGGCTACGCCCAGGCCGGAGGCGAGGAAGTTCAGCCTGCCTGCGGACACGGGGCGGGGCGCGCGGTTGCTCGCAGCAGACATTGGGCCGCTCCTGTCAGGAGTAAAGTGGGGTTATGGTCATGACAGTACGGGACGGCGTTGTAAGGAGTCAAGATGGTTTTTGCCCCTGACACTGAGGTGGCGCTGCGGACGGTGGTGAACCTGGTCAATTCGGCGGCAAACGGGACCGAAGCACTCGCCACCCAGGCGGACCTGGACCGCTTCCTGGCGGCTGAGGGTTTCACCGGATCCCGCACCAGGGATGAAGAGGAGCTGGAAAGCGTCCGGCAGTTGCGCCAACAGCTCGCGGAACTGTGGACGGCGGATGAAGACGCAGCCGTCGGCACGGTGAACCGGCTCCTGCGCGAGGCGCGCGCGCTGCCCCAACTGGTCAAGCACGACGACTGGGACTGGCACCTGCACGCCACCACACCGGAAGCCCCGCTGGTGGACAGAATGAGCACGGAGGCCGCGATGGCGCTGGCGGACGTCATCCGCGGCAAGGAAATGGACCGGATGCGGACCTGCGAATCAGAGGACTGCGACGCTGCCGTGCTGGATCTCAGCCGGAACCGGTCAAAGCGGTATTGCGACACCGGCAATTGCGCCAACCGCGCGCATGTGGCGGCCTACCGGGCCCGGCAGGCGGCCTCCGGCTAGCGGCCCGGGGTGTCCGGGTGTTCAGGACCGTCGGCGGAAGCGGGCGGCTCCTGCGCGCCCGGGGCACCGAAGCCGTGGGAGGGCTTCCGGGCCGAACTGAGGTTCACGCCGGAACCCTTGCCCAGGTGCTCAGCATTTTCCTTGTAGCTCATGGAGAGCATCGCGGCAACCACCAGGGTGACAATGAAGGCGATGCCGGCAGCAGTGAAGGCGAGGTCGAAACGGGGTGTCCGCGCACTGCCTCCGGAGGCAAAGATGACGACGGCAAAGAACGCTATTACGGCCCAGAACGCGGAGAACATCAGGGGCCCCTTCACCGAGGTCCGCAGCCTGCGCGGTTTTCCTGGATGCTGGTCTGCCACGGTGGTTCCTCCCTGCAGGCGGCGCGCCGGCCGGCCTGTTTTAAGTATTGCGGTGGTTTGCCCGGCGAATTTTCTACAAGGAGTAGAACCGCGCTTACCTAGTTTACGGCTTCCCGGAGGTGCGGCCGGCATCGTGCCGAAGCGTCAGGCCTGAAAGTACCCACAACATGCCGGAAATAATCGCTCCGCCACCAACAACCCCCAGCAGGGCGTGGGCACCCAGTCCGATAAAGAACGGCAGTACGGCTGCGGTGCCAAGGCCGATGGCTCCGGAGGTGATCCAGTCCCGGGACAGGACATGCCGGCCGCGCAGCTTCAGCCCGCAGAGCAGCTCAAGCGCTCCGGCCACACCAAGCCCCACGGCACCCACTACGCCAAACAACAGGTCCCCGTGCAGCATCACCAGGGAAAGCCCGGCACCGGCCAGCACTGCGCCCGCCGCCGAGAGCAGCTTGCCCGGAGCGGAATCACGCTGGAAGCCTGCGGCCTGGATGCCCCGGAGGAGGAGAAGGCCGGTGGCTAAAAGATACAGTCCCCCGGCCCAGCCCATGACCCCCACGGAGGGGGCGGCCCAGAAGATGGTGACTGCGCCGAAAACCAGCGCTGCCGCCGAACGGAGCAGGACCGGCTGCCAGAGGTCTGGCCGGGGGGCGGTTCCGGGGGCGGTGCCTGCGGGTGTCCTTGGTTGCGTCACCGGTCCAGTTTAGTGGCGCCGGTGCGGTGGCAGAACTCCGGGCCCGATCACGCTGCTGCTACCCGGAACCGAGCACCATCCACCGGTCTGACCGGGCACGCAGGCCGAGGGTAAGGGCGCGCGCCGCCATGTAGCCGAGGGCGAAGGCGGCCCATAGCCAGCCCAGGCCTGCGGCGCCCGATACGCCCAGCACGGCCACGGCCGTCAACAGCGGCACATAGACGGCGAGGTTCAGCACCCCGGCCAGGGCAAGGTACTTTGCGTCCCCGGCGCCGATCAGCACCCCGTCCAGCACAAAGACGTAGCCGGCAATGGGCTGGCCCGCGGCGAGCACCCAGAGGGCAATGGCCAGAACCGACTGCACCTCGGGATCGGACGTGAAAAGGGCACCGGCCCAGGGGGCCGCGATGGCCAGGAGCATGCCCGTCACCACGCCAAAGCCCAGTCCCCAGCGGATCATGGTGCCGGTCAGGAGGCGCGCCCTGGCGGCATTTGACGCGCCGAGCTCCTTGCCGATCAGGGCCTGGGCGGCGATGGCCAGCGCATCCAGGGCGAAGGCCAGGAAGGAAAAAATGGTCATTGCCAGCTGGTGGGCTGCGAGGTTGACCGCCCCTTGTGCAGTGACCACCAGCACCGTGGCCAGGATCGCGATCCGGAGGCTCAGGGTGCGCAGCATCAGCCAGGACCCCACCCGCGTCATGCTGCGGATGCCCCGCCAGCTTGGGAGCAGGCCCACCCCGTTGCCCACTGCGTTCCGCCTGACGATGTACAGGTAGACGCCCGCCATGGCCCATTGGGCCACGCTGGTTCCCACCGCGGATCCGGTCACGGACCAGCCCAGCCCGTAGACCAGCCACAGGTTCAGGACGATGTTGAGGCCAAAGCCTGCCGTGGCCACCACCAGCGGGGTCCGGGTGTCCTGAAGGCCCCGGAGGAGGCCCGTGCCGGCAAAAATAAGAAGCATGGCAACCAGGCCGGGCATGGACCAGCGGAGGTAGTCGACGGCGAAGGTCCGCACCTCACCTTCGGCCCCGAGCAGGCCGATCAGCGGGTCCGCGGCAAGGAACCCGGCCACCGCCAGGACTGTGCCCAGCATCAGTGCCAGCCAAACGCCGTCGCGCCCGGCCGCGAGGGCCTTGCCCAGCTGGCCGTCACCGATGGCACGGGCAACGGCCGGGGTGGTGGAGTAGGCCAGGAAGACCATTAGGCCGACGGCGGTGTGCAGCACCGCCGAGGCGAGTCCGACGCCAGCCAGCTGGGCCACGCCCAGGTGGCCCACAATTGCCGAGTCGGCGAGCAGGAACAGCGGTTCGGCCACCAGCGCACCGAAGGCGGGAACGGCCAGCCGGAGGATCTCCCGGTTCTTCCCCCGGGATTGCGTGGCGGTGGCGGGGGACGGTAAGGACGGCACGAAACCAGCCTAATCTGCCACCCGCGGTCAGGCGTATGGGACGGCTCCCGCCCATGACAAGGAACACATTGTGACGCAGTTAGTTGACACTTCAACTATCCGCCGCGAGACTGGAACTCATGAACCAGTCACGACTTACCACCACCGCCATCACCGCCCTCCGCATCATCCTGGGTTTCCTCTTTGCCGCCCACGGCTGGCAGAAGTTCAGTGAATGGACCATCGCCGGCACCCAGGCCTCGTTCGCCAAGATGGGCGTTCCGGCAGCGGAAATTGCAGCGCCCACGGTTGCCGTCCTTGAGTTCGCTGGCGGAATCGCCCTAATCCTGGGCGTCCTGACCCGCGTGGTTGCAGCCCTCCTGGCCCTGGACATGCTGGGCGCCCTGTTCCTGGTACACGCCTCCGCCGGAGTTTTTGCCGCCAACGGCGGGTATGAGCTGGTGCTGCTCCTCGCCGCAGCAGCCTTCGCCCTGGCCCTCACGGGCGCCGGACGCCTGTCTGTGGACCGGGCCCTGTTTGGCCGCAGCAACTCCAAACTGGCCGTCCTGGCCTAAGCGGCACCCCGGCCACAGCCGGGAAGCGGTCGACGGCGGGTGCGCACTCCGGTGCGCACCCGCCGTCGGCCGTTAAGGCCTTAGTGTGGTCGCTGCAACAGCCCTTCCGCCCGCCCGAACAGTGCCGTGTCGCCGGAAAACTGCGGGGCCGCCGTTCCGGAACGCCGCGCCGGGAACTCTCCGGCGTTTCCGGCGCCGGACCCGACTGCTGGGTAACCCAGTGGCGTCAGTATGATCGCAGCATGACTGACTCCGGCGCCGCCAACTCCGTTACCCTCCGCTTCCTGGCCGCCCCCATGGACGTGGGACACAGCGGCTCCGTGGACGCCGGCACCGTGCTCGAGTGGGTGGACAAGGCCGCGTACGCTGCCGCGGTGGGCTGGGCGAAGTCCTACTGCGTGACCGCCTACGTGGGAAACATCCATTTCGCCGACCCCGTCAACAGCGGCGACATGGTGGAAGTGGAGGCCACCATCGTCTACACCGGTCGGTCCTCGATGCATATCCGCACGGTGGTGTCCTCCGGGGATCCGAAGGGCGGCCCGGCCACCATGCGAAGCCAGTGCATGGTGATCTTCGTGGCCGTGGGTGAGGACGGAAAACCCATCCCGGTGCAGCAGTACCAGCCCGTCACGGCGGAGGAAATCGAGCAACGGGACCACGCCTTGGCCCGGATCAAGGTACGGGAACAGATAGTCGAAGCCATGAACCGCCAGGAATATACCGATGCGGGCACGGCCGAACGGGTGACCCTCCGCTTCATGGCTGCGCCCACGGACGTGAACTGGGGCGGAAAAGTGCACGGCGGGATCGTCATGAAGTGGATCGATGAGGCCGCGTACGTCTGCGCCTCACGGTACTGCGGCATGGACACGGTGGCCGTCTTCTCCGGCGGCGTCCGGTTCTACCGGCCGCTGCTGATCGGCCACGTGGTGGAGGTGGAAGCCCGCCTGGTGTACACGGGAACGAAGGGCATGCACATCGCAGTCCACGTCCGCTCCGGCGATCCCAAGAGCCGCGACATGAACCTCACCACCTACTGCCTGACGGTAATGGTGGCGCGCGACGCCGAAGGCAACTCCGTGCCTGTCCCTGCCTGGGTGCCAGTCAGCGAGGAGGACAAGCGGCTGCACGCCCACGCGCGCGAGTTGCTTGAGATCAGGGGCACCGCCCCGGGCAACCGCCTGCCGAACCACCTGCTGGCACAGGGCTAAGCCTCTCCGCGCCAGGGGCGCCGGGCCCCTAGAAGCCCCCGCCGCCGGCGTCCGCTGCCATGTTGGCGAACCGGGAGTAATGGCCTTGGAAGGCAACGACGATGTCCTTGGTGGGGCCGTTACGGTGCTTCGCAACCAGGATGTCGGCTTCGCCGGCGCGCGGCGACTCCTTGTCATAGACATCCTCGCGGTGGAGCAGGATGACCATGTCCGCGTCCTGCTCGATGGACCCGGATTCACGGAGGTCCGAAACCATGGGCCGCTTGTCCTGGCGCTGTTCAGAGCCACGGTTCAGCTGGGACAGTGCGATGACGGGCACCTGCAGTTCCTTGGCCAGCAGCTTCAGTGCACGTGAGAACTCGGAGACTTCCTGCTGGCGGGACTCCACCTTCTTGCCGGAGCTCATGAGCTGGAGGTAATCGAGGATCACCAGCTTGAGATCGTGCTGCTGCTTCAGGCGCCGGCATTTTGCCCGGATCTCCATCAGGGACATGTTGGGGCTGTCGTCAATGAACAGCGGGGCGTCATTCATCCGGCCCATGGTGGTGGCGATTTTGGACCATTGCTCGTCCTTGATGGTTCCCTTGCGGAGATCCTGCAATCCGATGGTTGCCTCCGCGGAAAGGAGGCGCATGGCGATTTCGTTCCGCCCCATTTCGAGGGAGAACATCACGGTGGCGAGGTTGTTCTTGATGGCGGCGGAGCGGGCAAAGTCCAGGGCGAAGGTGGATTTACCCACAGCAGGCCGGGCCGCGATGACGATCATCTGGCCCGGGTGCAGTCCGTGGGTGAGCTCATCCAGCTCGTAGAACCCCGTGGGGACACCCGTCATCCCTTCGCCGCGGTGCCCTGACGCCTCGATCTCGTCCACGGTGGACTCCATGACGTCCTTGAGGACCACGTAATCCTCGGCAGTGCGCCGCTCGGCAACGGCGTAGACCTCGGCCTGGGCCTGGTTCACCAGGTCCTCCACCTCGCCGTCCGAGCCGTAGCCCAACTGGACGATTTTGGTCCCGGCGTTGACCAGGCGCCGGAGGACGGCGCGTTCCGCAACGATCTCGGCGTAGTAGCCGGCGTTGGCTGCGGTGGGGACTGTTTGGATCAGTTCGTGCAGGTAGGCGGGGCCGCCGATTCGATTGATCTCGGCACGCTTGGTCAGTTCGTCCGAGACCGTAACGGCGTCCGCGGGTTCACCGCGGCCGTAGAGGTCGATGATGGCCTCGTAGATGGTCTCATGGGCGGGGCGGTAGAAGTCCTGTCCCCGAAGGATTTCCACGACGTCGGCAATAGCATCCTTGGACAGCATCATGCCGCCCAGGACGGATTGCTCGGCGGGGATATCCTGCGGCGGCTTTCGGCTCGCGTCTGATCCGCGGGTTGTTTCGACCGGGTCAAGATGCGCGATTGACAAAGTTGCCGTCCTCCATGTGAGCCGGACCTTGGGGCCCGGCGGTTATCCATCCTGGTGTGGCGTTGCCCGAAGACCGCGCACCGCTACCTGTTCAGGTCTACCAGCGGGGTGTGACAACGCAGGGCCAGCCCTCCGGAGACGGCATGGGCACGGGTTATCCCCACTATCCACAGGTTTTCCACAGCGGGCTATTTCTTCCGGATCCGGCGGTTCCGCAGGTTGCCTTTCAGCAGTGATTCGGAACCAGCAAGCCCCGGAAGAACAGGTACCCCGCTACGCTAGCCCCCTCCGCCCCCGCTGCAAAGCCAGCAGTCTCCGGGCCCTGTGGACAAGCTGTGCACTAAGCGGCATAGCTTGTGCACAGCCTGTGGGCAAGGCTGTGGACAACAAAAAAGTTTTCCTGCCAATATGCGGCTGACCTGGGCAAACGCTATCGCAAGCATGTGGAGTAAATATTTCTTCCGGGGAATTTCATCCACAGCCCATATCGTCGCCGGGACACCTTATGCCCTGGATGCGGGCAGTGACGCAGTTCATTTGCGGCCCCGCGTGCTTCGCCATATGCCGTTGCGGGCGTCCGCTGCCCGGCAGGGGAACCCATATGCACAGCAGTGAATATTGCTGTGGATAAAGAGGAACTGGCATAAGCTCTATGTATGGGCGAACTACTGCTGGTTCTGCTGCCGGCGATCGTCTTGGCGGCGCTTATTTGGGGGCTTGCCACGGCCCTTAGCCCGCGCAATTCAGGCGTTTCCGACGCCGAGAAGTACCAGCGTGACCTGGCCGAACGTTCAGCCCGGCACTACGCCGCCCAAGTTCAGGCAGCCACCGCTGCCCGGGCCCGCCTCGAGGCCATTACGCGGCCAAGCCAGAACGCCCAGGCGATGCACTCAGATCTGGCTGCCACCAGGAAGTACACAGAACGGCTTTGAAAATGGAATCGCTCGTGATCCCTGTCCTTATCCTCCTGGCCGTGGCGGCCGGAGTCTTGCTCGCCGCCCGCGCCCTCAGCAGGCGAAGGGCTTCGGCCGGCGCGGCATCCGCGGCGCCTGCGGTCAGCTCCGCGGACCTCGCCCGCCAGGCGGCTGGAAAACTTTCCGAGGACGAACACCGGCGGCTCTATGCCCTTATCGCCCAGGGACAGGCCATGGCGGCCATCAAGCTGTACTACGAGGCCACGGGCGACGGGCTGCGCGCGTCGCGTGATGCGGTTGGCGCCCTGGCCGCCCACCCCCAGCCTTACCGCGGCCCGGAGGCCGTGCCAGCGGCCGCTGAGGACGACGACGACGATGAGCCGCAGCGGTTCCCCTACCGCTACCGGGCGATTGCGAGCAAAGGGGACGTGACCCGCGAGGTCAGCAGCAACATGCTCAACGACGAGATCTACGGCCGGATCCGCACCTTGGCCCGCAACGGGGACACGGAGGCGGCCGCCACCGCCCTGACCCGGCACTCTGATATCTCCATGAAGCAGGCCAGGGAGTTCATCGAACTGCTGGACGACTAAGCCCGGCGGGAGTCGCGAAGATGCGTGGTGGAAGTTGGCTCGCCTCAGCGAGGAACTTCAGGCGTTCCCGGAGATGCCGGCCAACAGCTGCTCGAACGGCAGTGACTCCATGGGGGCAGGCTTCCGGCCCGGCTGGGCCCCCTCCAGCAGGCGGGCAAACTCCCCGGCAGCGCGGTCGATGCGGGCGGCAAGGGAGGACCCGCCGTCGTCCGCGGTTCCCCAGTCCTGCGGGCCGGCGAAGACACCCGTGGCCGCGATCCTGGTGCGCAGGTAGCTGAACAGCGGGCGGAGGGCGTAGTCCAAGACCATCTGGTGGCGATCGGTGCCGCCCGTGGCGCCAAGCAGTACGGCCTTGCCGTCCAGGGACTTGGGGTCGAGGACATCGATGAAGGACTTGAACAGGCCGCTGTAGGACGCGCTGAACACAGGCGTTACGGCAATGATGCCATCAGAGGCCTCCACTCCGGCGATCACCTCGGCCAGCCGGGGTGCAGCATAGCCTGTGACAAAGTTGTTGGCGATGTCCACGGCAAGGTCCCGGAGCTCGACGACGTCCACGGTCACGTCATAGCCGGCCGCGCCCAACTGCCGCTCGGCCGAGGCGGCGAGCTGGTCGGCAAGCAGGCGGCTCGACGACGGGACGCCGAGGCCGGCGGAAAGGACTGTGATACGGCGGGCTTCCATGGCGTTCTCCTGTTACTCGTTCATCCCCATGCTACATGCATATGCATGTACTGAGTGAACGGCGGCGAGGGCCTGGGTATTCCCGCGGACGTCGGGGGTTTCCTGGCCCTGCGCTACAGCAGCACAGAGCCACGGATGCAGGTGGTGGAATCGCCGCCCACCCAGATCTCTCCGCCGTCAGCCGAGACGTGGACCCGCCCCGCCCTCCCGAGCATGGTTCCCTGGGCCGCGACGTATTGGTCCGGAGCCCGGCCACTGCCAATCAGCCAGTGTGCCGCCCCGGCATTGAAGCTTCCCGTGACGGGGTCTTCCATCATGGCGTCGCCCGGGATGAAGGTGCGCACCTCGAAATCGATCCCCGGGTCATCCCGCTCCGGCCCGATTACGCCGATCTTCAGGCTTCCCATGGCGGCGAGATCGGGTTGCAGGGCACGTACCTGCGCCGCCGAAGACAGCAGCACACCAATCCATTCGGGACCGTTCACCAGCCATGAGGCGTCGAGCACCTCGGCCTCGGGGCGGCGGAGCGCGGCCGCCACCTGGCGCCGGGTTGTCCCGTCCACCGGACCGAAGCGGGTCAGCGGCGGGCCTGCGAAAGCCAGCCGGCCGCCGTCGTTCTTGACACGGACCAGGCCGGCGCCGCACTCCTGCACCACAAAACCATCCGCCTTCGGCACTCCCCCCGATTCAAGCCACGTGTGGGCCGAGCCCAGCGTCGGGTGGCCGGCAAACGGGAACTCTTCACTGCCGGTAAAAATCCGGAGCCGGTAATCAGCGCGCGGATCGGTAGGGGGCAGCAGGAACGTGGTTTCGGACAGGTTGGTCCAGTTGGCGAACTGCTGCATCTGCCGTCCACTCAGCCCCTCTGCGTCCACGACGACGGCCAGCGGGTTCCCGCGGTACGGCTCGCTGGAGAAGACGTCCACTTGGTGGAAGGGGCGGCTGCGGGGGGCTTTGAAAGTCACCGCTGCAGGCTATCACCGGTGCTGGCAGGCGGACGGCCGGTCTGCGACACTACGTCCATGGCAGAGAACAAGACCCAGCCCACCGGCGTGCCCGTCGAGGAGTTCCTCGCGGCGGTGGAGCATCCCGGGAGGCGTGCCGACAGCTTCGAACTGCTTGGGCTCATGCGGTCCATCACTGGCCAGGAGGCGGTGATGTGGGGGCCAAGCATCGTGGGCTTCGGCGGCTACCACTACCGCTACGGAAGCGGTCGGGAGGGGGACGCCGCCGCGGTCGGATTTTCACCGCGCACAACGAACCTTGCCCTCTACGGACTAACCTACGGACCGGATGCTGACAGGCTGCTTCCCGGACTGGGGAAGCACAAGACAGGGGTGTCCTGCCTCTACATCAACAGGCTGCAGGACGTGGACCTAGGGGTGCTCAGCGAGATGATCCGGGCGGGCTACCAGCACGTCATGGCGGAACTGCACAGCCCCTGACAAACAGGAGACCCCCGCCGCCGGGATCCGGCAACGGGGGTCTCTGTACAGTCAGGACTGTTGAGCCGTAAAGGCTACTTGCCTGCCACTACATCGAGTTCGATGACAGCAGCAACGTCCTCGTGCAGACGGACGTTGGCCTGGTACGAACCAACCGACTTGATGTGGACCGGCAGTTCAACCTTGCGCTTGTCGATGCTGCCAAGGCCAGCGGCCTCAACGGCGTCAGCGACGTCGCCCTGCTTGACGGTGCCGAACAGGCGTCCGGTTTCGCCAGCCTTGACGACGAGCTTGACCGGCTTGGACTGCAGTGCAGCAGCCTGCTTCTGAGCATCTTCCAGGGAAGCGTGCTCGCGGGCAGCGCGGGCAGCCTTGATGGACTCAACCTGCTTTTCGCCGCCCTTCGACCAGGTCAGGGCGAAGTTGCGGGGCAGCAGGTAGTTACGGGCGTAACCGTCCTTGACCTCGACAACGTCGCCAGCAGCACCGAGACCGGTTACTTCGTGGGTCAGAATGAGCTTTGCCATGTTAGTTAATCCCTTCCTTAGCCGCGGCCAGCGCCGGAGTAAGGCAGCAGAGCAACTTCGCGGGCGTTCTTGATTGCCTGGGCGATCTTGCGCTGTTCCTGCACCGTAACGCCAGTGACGCGACGGGCGCGGATCTTTCCGCGGTCGGAGATGAACTTGCGCAGCAATGCTACGTCCTTGTAGTCGATGACAGTGATGTCAGCGGCCTTCAAGGGGTTGGACTTTGGTTTGGGCTTACGGAGTTCAGCCTTAGCCATCGTGGAGCTCCTATTCTAGGGAGCCCGTGGATGTTGATCCACGGGATGGTGGTAGTCCAACGGCGGCAGCCGCCTTGGTGCGCGCAGGCACTGTGGCGGGTCCCGGCGTCGGGCCTTAATGGGGTGTGTTTTAGAAGGGAGGTTCGGAATCGGGGCCGTTGCCCCAGCCACCTGCACTGGACACGCCGGGCGTAGCCCAGGGATCGTCCTGCGCAGCCTGCTGGTTGCCGCCGCCCCAGCCTCCACCGGAATTGCCGCCCTGGTTTCCACCAGAGTTGCCGCCTCCGAAGCCACCGCCGCTGTTGCCGCCGCCGAAGCCGCCCTGGCCACCCGCGCCGGAGCGCTGGGTGCGGTTGACCTTTGCATTGGCGTAGCGCAGGCTGGGGCCGATTTCGTCGACCTCAAGCTCGATAACGGTGCGCTTTTCGCCTTCCTTGGTTTCGTAGGAACGGCTCTTCAGGCGGCCGGTAACGATCACGCGCATGCCCTTGGTGAGGGACTCGGCGACGTTCTCGGCTGCTTCACGCCAAACAGCGGCGCGGAGGAACAGGGTTTCCCCGTCCTTCCACTCGTTGGACTGGCGGTCAAAGGTACGCGGGGTGGAAGCGATGGTGAAGTTCGCTACTGCCGAACCGGATGGTGTGAACCGCAATTCCGGGTCATTGGTGAGATTACCGATGACCGTAATGGTGGTCTCGCCTGCCATCTACTGCCTCCTTGTTCGATCCTGGGTGAAGAGTGCGTTCCTGCGGGGTAAAGAATGAAGATCGGTGCTGAAACTACTCAGCAACAACCTTCTGCTCTTCGGGGCGGGTGATCTTGGTGCGCATGATGGTCTCGTTAAGAGACAGCTGGCGGTCAAGTTCCTTGGCGGTTTCCGGCTTGGCGGTGAAGTTCACCACAGCGTAGATACCTTCGGACTTCTTCTTGATTTCGTAAGCCAGGCGGCGACGGCCCCAGATGTCAACCTTCTCGATGGTTCCACCATCGTTGGTGATGACGTTCAGGAACTTCTGAAGCGACGGCTCAACGGTACGCTCTTCGACCTCGGGGTCGATGATTACCATCAATTCGTAAGGACGCATATGTGAACCCACCTCCTTTGGGCTAAGCGGTTACGGCATTTCCGTAACAGGAGGTTCATTTGCGATTCCGTGCAATGACCCGCCGCCGGAACGGAGGCAGGACGCAGCACAGACTTCAATATCTTAGTGCATTTGGACCGGATAGGCGATTCACGCTTGACTCAAGGCTATGCGGCCGGCAACAGTGTGGAAAGCGTCCGTGTGGCGGATGTGGAAAACTTCTGCCACCCTCGGGCGTGGCTGGTCTGGAACGCCCTTATCATCTGACGTATGGATAAACGTTTGGCCGCCCTTGGCGTGGCGGCAATCTTCCTAGGCGGCTGCTCGGCCCCTTCACCTTCACCTTCACCTTCACCAATCGTGACGGCGCCGGCGGAGCCCGCAGCAACCATCCCAGCCACAATCGACGGCGGAGGACCCACCCCGCAAGCGTCCGCTGACTCTTTCGAATTGGCGGCAGCCGGGGACATGAACCCGGACGGGAACACGTCCACGGAATCGCCCAGTGGCAAAAACGCCGCGTCCATCATCGCCAGCCTGAACGACGGCTCCTTGGACAATTTCATCGCAACGGGTGACTTCCAGTACGACAAGTCGGTGTGCTCCGCGCTCGGAGCCTATGACCAGCTGTGGGGACCGGCCAAGTCCAAAACGTACTGGGCTGCAGGACCGAACCACGACGTTCAGCCCGGCAGGAACGACGAACTGGACAAGTATATGAACGGTGAGTGCGTGTCCACTACGAAAAGCGCAACCAACACCCACCTTGGCCGGTTCGTGGACGCCCTCGAATGGTACTCATTCGATAAGGGCAACTGGCACTTCCTTGTAGCCCCGACCGCCACCTGGCGGTACGACGCTCAGCGCGCGCGGGCGATGACGTCGGAAATGGACGCCGATTTAAAGGCAGCCAAAGCGGCCGGCAGGCATCTCGCCGTCGTCTACCATGACCCATACTTCACCTCTGACACGTCCAGCCACGGCCGCTTCACCGAAGCCAAGCCGTGGATTGACGTTTTCTGGGCAAACCGGGTCCGGATACTGCTTTCAGGCAGCCAGCACAATTATGAGCGGACCTGCCCGGTGAACAACGCGGACCAGTGCGTTGCGGACGGCATGCAACAATTCCAGGTGTCCACTGGTGGAATCGGCCTCCGGCGGTTCAAGAGCAACCCCTCTTATGTGCAGCAGAAGTTCAGCGACACCTGGGGTCACCTAAGAATGAGCCTCAAGGCTGACGGCTCTTACACGTGGGAATTCCATGCCGTTTCCGGCGGCATGCAGACTGACAGCGGGTCACGCAGCCGCTGAACCGCCGTCCGCTCGCCAGTACCGCAAGCCGCCGCTCGCGGCGCCATTGCTGTCCACGTCGACCAAGGCGTATGGGAACGACCGGTGATCCAACTGGTCAGGTCCTCGACCCCTGACGTCCGAACACCATGTGCCTGTGTTGATGTAACGGGTTGTGCACCCCTCCAGTGCCGATTCCAGGGCACGGTGGGTGTGGCCCGAGACGTACCAAGCCACCCCGGAACCATGCTCTTCGAGCGTACGTGCGAACCGACGCGCTGCCGCGGGGCCTACCTCTCCGGCGATCCTGTGCCCGGCGGCCGCCAGCACCATGCGAGTGGCGGCGCGCGGAAGCGCCGACACTGTCCGGAACCGGGACAGGCGCGCCAGGTCCCTCAGGGCCGCCTCATCGAGCGCAAGGCGAAGTGACTCGGACTGCAACATCTCGTCGTACTCGGGCTCCCGGATGCGGCGTTCCGCCAGCTCGGAGGCCAGGCAGGACCGGGCAACGGCCCCGGCACGGCTCAGGCGCGAGCTCGACGGGTCGGCGTTCCAGGCCGCGAGCGGTGGCAGGTTCAGCTGGTCGGTACCGTTGATCGCCGAGCGGAGCACCTCAGGAATCCGGTGCAGCGCGTGGTGCTGGTGCCCGTGCTCGGCCACCAGCACGTGGGGCACGTGCAAGAACCACGGATGCACCTGAACCCGTGTGGGCTCGAGGGGTGACAGCAGCGCTGACAGGTGGGCGGCAACCGACGGCCGGGCTAACTCCACGTCGTGGTTGCCGCACACGAAGTGCAGCTGCACGCCGCGAGCGGCACACGCGTCCAGGGCCCGGAACGTGTCAAGGTGCTGGATGAGGATCGACTCCAGCCGCGCAAGGCTCTCGTCTTCGGCCAGACCGACCAGCTCGAACGTGTCACCCACGAAGACGACGTGCCGCTGCGTACCGGCTCCTGCCAGGACCTCGCGGCGCAGGAATCCGGGTAGCGCTGCGCCTGGGCGGCGGGGGTCGTCGTCCGATACTCCCAAGTGGAGGTCGCTGAGCAGCCACCACCGCGCAGCGCCGTTCATGTGAGCAGTCCCACGACGCGCGGAACGAAGAGGAGGAGGTACATCACCCACATGACTCCGACTACCCTGCGGTCTATGGTCAGGCCCAGGAGCCTCGTTGGCCGTTCGGCGCCTGGTCCCGCGCGTCGGATCTCGAGCGCGATAAGGGTGACGAGCAGCGCGGCGGTGATGAGTAGGGCGGCAATCGCGAGCAGTCCCGCCAGATCGATCATGACACGACCTCCTGTCGTGCGGACACGAACTCCTGTCGTGCGCGTGCCATGCACGCGCCAAGGGTGATGACGCCCATTGTGATGACGCACGCCTGCCACGACCACACAGCGAGGTAGAACATCGCGGTGGACACCGCCGTTAGCGAGGCGAGGCCGAGAGCCAGGACGAGCAGCCCGCGGAGGGCAGGGTCGGTAACTGACGTGAGTCGGACCAGTGCCTGCCCTGGCAGCAGGATAACGACGACTGTCGCGGCGACCACCTGCAGTGGTGTCGGCAGCCCGACGAGCGTCACCAGTGACAAGGCGACGGCCGAGAGGCCGAGGACCAAGGTTTGCCGGCTGATGGGGCGGTTCATGGCGTCACCTGGTAGGCGCGTGCGTCGGCATTGCTGAACACGAGCTCCACGCCCGGTTGCGTGCGCAGCCACTCCTCCAGCTCGGCGAAGCCGCTGGCGCTGGTGGCGCCCCTGAGCACAAGACTCGCTTCCGACGAGCGGGTGAACAACGCGACGGCGCCGGCAGGGTTTTTCCGGGCGTTCTCGTAAACCACTGGGCCGCACGCCGCCGTAGACAAGTCGGACCGGCACATGTAGTCGATGGTCCGATACGGGTGATCGAGGTAGGACTCGCTGCGCCATGGCGTCGGGGGAGCAGCCGACATGATCGTCGAGCCGGGCGGCGCAAGGCGCTGCACGGCAGCAACGGCAGCGATCTCGTTATCGGTGAAGACGTCAAACTGGGCGTTCCCGAACCTGCCTGTCACTGTCAGCAGGCCCAACAAGCAGAACGTCAGCGCGAGGCCCCCCGCCGCACGGAGGGAGGGCTGGGTGCTGCCTTCTGTGGGAAGCAGGATCGAGCAGGCCTGCAGGGCTATGAAGGGCAGGGCGAAAAGCGAGACACGGATGAGCATTTCCCCGCCGTACAACTGCACGGGGAAAAGCAGCAGTGGGGTGACAGCAAGGAGGACTACCCGGATGTCGAGACGCCCCCTGCGCCGGTCGCGCACCGCGCCCGCCACCGCGAGCGCCCACAGCAGGAGGGTGAGAACCACCCGGGCCTCCACCACGAGCACATGCCCGGGGGTTCCGCTCACGCGGTCGACGACGTTGGCATTGACCGCGGCCAGCACTCCTCCTTCCGCCAGGGGCGGGTTCCCCGTGAGGTAGGTACTGGCGGGGTAGGCGAGCCAGAGGGCCAGTACGACGGCGGTGATGAGAGGCAGCCGGCCGGGCCAGACACGTCCGCTCAGGGTGAGGGCGGTGAGGGCGATCAGCAACATGAAGGGTGTCAGTTGATGGCTCGCGCAGATGACCGCGACCAGCACGAGAGCCACCACGAGGGCGCTCACCCGGTACCCCGGCTGGGGCTCAGCCGGGGACCGACCTTGCCACCACGCAGCCAGGTCGGTATCTCGGAAGCCGTGGAACTTGGGGGGCCGCGCGGCCAGCGGCCCGACGACAAGTGCGATCACGACGAGGTACAGGAAGAAGCCGAAGGCTTGGGGAGACAAGTAGTCCTGGTCCTGCCAGTTGCCGAGGCAGAAGAGCCAGAGCACGAGCCACCGCCGTCGCGGATCCTGCGTAAGGTAGCGCATCAGCACGCCCACAGCAGCGAGCCACATGCCCACGTTGAGCACAGGCGCCCACAGGGCAAGGGTTACCGGGTCGAGGCCGGTTGCCTTGAGCACTGTCGCGAGAAGGGCGAAGAAACCCGGCCAGTTAAAGTAGGCGTCAATGTCGGGGTCGATCCCCTGGCTGCGCGAGAGGGCATCGGCGATGCCGAGATGACGGAACGCGACCTCACCACGGGGTACGTCCGTGACGAAGGCTGCCGTGCCGAAGAGCACGAGCACCAACACCAGCAGCAGCCACATCATGACCGCGCGGCCGGCCGGACCTGAGGCATCCCCTCGTAGCGCCACAACGAAGGCGACGTTCAAAATCAGGACACCTGCCCAGAATGGGTAGGGGAGCACGGCAACGAGCCCCAAGTCGCTGTTTACTGGAACGGCGACCGTTGAAGCGGCCCAAGCGGTAAGCGCCAGCGACACGGCCCCCGCCAGTGCGCACCACGCGTCACGGGCCTTCCAGCGTTTCTGGATGCGGCTGGGCGCATCAATTGTTGTGGTCATCGTGACTCCTTTGTGACGCGCCGGAGAACGGCGACTAAACGGAGGCCGACCACGACGGCCCCAATGGAGAGCACCACCAGCCACGCAAGGGCCATGGCGCCGGGGCCCGTTTCGGCGACTAGCAGCGCTGAGGTGCAGAGGGCGACTCCGAGCGTCACGCCGACCACGATCGGTTCGACGTAGCGGCCGAGAGCCCGGCACACGGCGTTGTAGGCCTGTAGCACCGCGTACGGAACCAGTCCGGCCGCCAACCACCGCAGAGCGTCAGCGGATGCGTCGGCGTACCGCTCCCCCAGCAGAATGAGCAGCGGATGAGCGAGGAGGACGAGGACGACTGCCGCCAGACCTCCCACGGCGACCGACCACCGGAGACTCGCCCAGGTTGTAGACACCAGGCGGCGCGGGTCGCGGACACCTTCGGAGAACTGGACGATGCCCATCAGCATCGGAGCGGAGTAGGCTGCCCAGGCCATCATCCAAGCCGGATACCAGTAGGCAGCGGTCTCCGGCGCCACTGTGTGGGCGAGCAGGAGAGGCAGCACCAGCCCCGGGGCGCGCTCCGTGAGGGTGAGGAGCTGGTACGGAATGCCCACCGCCAGCAGTGGACGGCCGCGCGTTGATCGCAAGGATGGCCTCGGCCGGTAACCAATCAGTTTTCGCAGTTGGACCACACCGACGACGCACGCCACCGTGTTCCCGAGGGTCCAGGCAGCCATCATCACGTCGGCCGAGGCGCCGTGCGCCTGCCAGGAAACGAGCGCTGCAGCGCCGAGCGAAACCCCGCCGCCCAACGCGTACCTCAAGGTGGCGCTGGCACCGCGTCCCAACGCCACAAGCGCCTGGTCCAGCACAATCACCAGGGTACCGGTGACGGCAGCCGCAAGGAACGTAAGCCAGAAGAGAACCGATGCCGAGGCCGTTTCCGGCGCCACGGCCGCCTGCAGCACGAGGTAACCGAGGGCCAGCACAGTGCCGGCTACCCCCACGATGGCGAACGCCGCATCCAGCACCCGCGCGGGCGGCTCTCCTCGTCCTACCGCCACGATGACGGCCGACCCTGCACCAAGAACCGCGAGCTGCGTGCAGATCATCACTGCCGCGACCGCAGCCATGGTGAGCCCGACCTCACGGTCTGACGTCGCACGCGCAGCCACGACCCAGAAGGCAAAACCCCAGCCAATCTGGGCGACCTTGCCCACTATGAGGCCGAGCGAACTACGCAAGGGGGAATGCCGGATGGTTGAGGGGTCCGTGACGGCGGTCCCAAGCTCAGCGGTCATGACGCCAGACCTTTCGCCAGGCCCGCATAGTTGTACCAGCAGAAGGCGAGGTAGTAGCGCAGCCACCGAGGCTGCCCCGAGGCGAGGCTCAAGACGCTGCCCCGAACTGCCGCTGCCGCGGGCAACAGCGCCAACCTGGCTCCGCGCCAGCCGTGCTTGCGGATCATCCGTCCCAGTCCCGTTCCGTCCATCAGGAACTGGTCGAGCGCGAAGTTGAAGTCATCGGCGGCGAAACGGTGTTCGACGACGACGCGCTCTGACACTGCCGTTCGCAGCCCCGACTGCCGCATCCGCCAACGCAGCTCGATATCCTCCCCCGACTTGAACTTGTCGTCGAAACCCACGCCCAGCATTAGCTCCCGGTCAACGATCGTCGCCACGAGCCCGAACCAGTTGCGACTGCGGCCGGTGCGGTGGTGATGTGCCAACGCCTGCCCCCAGTAGCCCGGTCCAGCGACACTCTCGAGACCGGCCTGGAGGGCGTCGTAGCCGCCTTCGACCAGCTCCCTGAGTAAATCTGCGACGCCCGTTGGGCCGAACACGACGTCGGAATCGACGAGCAGGACCCAACGGGTACTGCTGCTCTGCACACCGAGCGTTCGCGCCCACGGCAGGCCACGGCCCTCGTCGCTCAGGACGCGCGCGCCGGCCGCGAGGGATAGTTCGACGGTGCGGTCAGTAGAGCATCCGTCCACCACTATGATCTCGGCGACACCTGACTGCCGTAGGGCCTCCAGGCAGCGCGGGAGCATCTGCTCAGCGTTGCGGGCCGGAACGACCGCGGTGACCTCGGAGGGGCTGTGACCCACTGTGCCCACCCCCTCAGATCTGCTCGTCGAGGACCGACGGCAGCAGCTCCTCGAGATACCGGACGATGTCGTCGGACGCTTCGTCCGCAGTGTAGGCGGAGGGCACCTGCAGCAGGTGGCAGGGCCGTCCGTCGAGCGCTTTGCTCAGCACTACCCCTTTTGCGGCGAAGTGCTCGCGCCAGGGGACGACGGATGTGGCAGCCAGGCCTGTTACGACATGCTGCGAGAAGCTTGCCATCTCGATGTGGAAGTTGCCGAGCATGCGGTCGACCATCCACTCCGTTGTCCGCTCAACAATCCGGGATCGGGAGCCTTCGTAGCGCTCGATATAAATGGCCGCCGCGAGCGGGGCCGTCGTCGTCACCTCCCGGCCGGGAAAAGCGGTCCCTGCATCAACCATGCGGTGCTCGGGCGACCAACGCCGGGAGAAGTCCGCGAGGCGCGGGTAACGGATGACGTACGGATGCACCACCGTGGTGAGGCGGCCGACGCTCTTCGAGAGCTGTGGCGGGACGAGGGGCTTCCTTACACCCTGAAACAGGTGGGGGTAAATGTTCCGGTGGTGCGGCTTAATAAACATCGGCTTCGCGTAGCCGAGTAGGGTGGCGTCCTCGGCGAGGAAAGCCCAGTCATCGCCCATGAACGACCACCCCTCGCGCCTCATCAGCTTGGCGGCGGTGCTCGTCTTACCGGTCCCGCCGGCGGCGGGAAGCGCGATCGCGTGCCCCCGGTACGCCATTGTTGCCGCGTGGATCATCCCCGCTCCTCGAGCCACCATGGCGGCATCCAGAACAGGAACCACGGAGGTCAACAGCTCGCCCGGACCATGGATGCGCCACTGGTTTCCGTCCCGCACTACCTGGAGCCGCTCGGCTTGGAAGCGCACGCTGTTTTCCGTGTACGCGAGTTCGTGCTCGAGCAGACCCGCATCCGGCATTGGCTCCAGCCGGTCATCCACCGTGATGTCGGCCGGCCGTTCGGTGTCAGTGGCGAAACACGCCAACATGCTCTTGAGCTGTGGCGCTGCTGGCGCCTCTGCGTCAACGCGGATCGTAATGCGGCCGTGGATGTCGAAGTGCAGTGCCTTGGTGTTGGACTTGGTCTGCCTGTACATGGTGTCCCCTGTCTTGTGGTGCCAATCGATGATGTTGCTGATGTGGACGGCGCCGGCCGCCTCGGCCGGCGTTCGCCTACTTCGCCAGCGTGAGGATGAGCTTGGGTGCGTTCGTGCTGCCGGCCTCCTTTGAGTTCAGGTCCAGGCCGTCGCTGCTGTTGGCATCCATCCCAAGTGAGAGCATTTGACCAAGCTCACCCTTCACGGAATCGGCGTTCAGCAAAATCTTGTAGATGGTGTTGGTCGTTGTCGGGCCGAGCGTGCCAATGGTGGTGCCAAGGGCCGGACGGAGTGGAGTGCCGCTGTACGTGATCCCAGCCTCGGTCCAGCTGTCATCACCGACCAGCTTGACGTTCTGCGTACCCGTTGACCCGCTCCCGGCGCTGCGCAGCTCCAGCGTCGCACTCTCCAGGGTCCTGCCCGCATACGCTGACAAGTCGAACTTCAAGTACGTGATCTCCACCGGGCTGTTGTCCACACCCAGGATGGTGCTCGTGCCATAGTTCGTCCCCGGCGCCCCACTCGAGACATAACTGTCAGCGGTAGCCGTGAGCGTGACCGTTTCCGACGTGCCGCCACCCGAGGCAGGAGCCGTGGTGAAGGACCAGGTCTTGTCCGACGCCAACGCGTTACCGGCAACATCCTTCACTCCGTTAGCGCCGCCCTTGATGACCGCCGTGTACGTCGTACCCGCCTTCAGGTCCACGTTCGGGTTCAACGTCGCCACATTGCCCGAGTACGACACAACCGCGGACACCGGCGTAGTCCCTTCCGTCACCGTGAACGAACTCGACGAAACCGTCGCAGCATCCATCGGCTCCGAAAACGTCCCCGTCACATCCGCCGACACCGCCACACCAGCAGCACCAGCAGCCGGCGACGTAGCCGTCACCGTCGGAGCAGTCGTATCACCACCACCGCCGCTTCCACCGCCGCCGCTCATGGTGAGCACCAGCTTGGGTGCGTTCGTGCTGCCGGCCTCCTTTGAGTTCAGGTCCAGGCCGTCGCTGCTGTTGGCATCCATCCCAAGTGAGAGCATTTGACCAAGCTCACCCTTCACGGAATCGGCGTTCAGCAAAATCTTGTAGATGGTGTTGGTCGTTGTCGGGCCGAGCGTGCCAATGGTGGTGCCAAGGGCCGGACGGAGTGGAGTGCCGCTGTACGTGATCCCAGCCTCGGTCCAGCTGTCATCACCGACCAGCTTGACGTTCTGCGTACCCGTTGACCCGCTCCCGGCGCTGCGCAGCTCCAGCGTCGCACTCTCCAGGGTCCTGCCCGCATACGCTGACAAGTCGAACTTCAAGTACGTGATCTCCACCGGGCTGTTGTCCACACCCAGGATGGTGCTCGTGCCATAGTTCGTCCCCGGCGCCCCACTCGAGACATAACTGTCAGCGGTAGCCGTGAGCGTGACCGTTTCCGACGTGCCGCCACCCGAGGCAGGAGCCGTGGTGAAGGACCAGGTCTTGTCCGACGCCAACGCGTTACCGGCAACATCCTTCACTCCGTTGGCGCCGCCCTTGATGACCGCCGTGTACGTCGTACCCGCCTTCAGGTCCACGTTCGGGTTCAACGTCGCCACATTGCCCGAGTACGACACAACCGCGGACACCGGCGTAGTCCCTTCCGTCACCGTGAACGAACTCGACGAAACCGTCGCAGCATCCATCGGCTCCGAAAACGTCCCCGTCACATCCGCCGACACCGCCACACCAGCAGCACCAGCAGCCGGCGACGTAGCCGTCACCGTCGGAGCAGTCGTATCACCACCACCGGCGGCGGCCGTGGTAAAGGTCCAGGTCTTGTCCGACGCCAACGCGTTACCGGCAACATCCTTCACTCCGTTGGCGCCGCCCTTGATGACCGCCGTGTACGTCGTACCCGCCTTCAGGTCCACGTTCGGGTTCAACGTCGCCACATTGCCCGAGTACGACACAACCGCGGACACCGGCGTAGTCCCTTCCGTCACCGTGAACGTACTCGACGTAACCGTCGCAGCATCCATCGGCTCCGAGAACGTCCCCGTCACATTCGCCGACACCGCAACAGCCGTGGCACCAGCGGCCGGCGACGTAGCCGTCACCGTCGGAGCAGTGGTATCACCACCACCACTACTGGGTTCGTAAAAGTGCCAGTACCGGCTGGTGGCGTTCACATCTGCGAGCACCAGGAGACCGCTGTTGCCCGTGCCCCTCGCCGCATTGTTGAGGTTCTGCTTAGTCGACGTCACGTTGTGGACGTACTGGTCGGCATCCACGATGCGAGGCGTCTTCGCAGCGGTAGCGAGCTTTCCAGGGTCGCTTACGGGCGCAGACTTCTCGTAGATCGCACCTCCCGAGCTGGTGCACACACCAGCGTTCTTCGTGCCACTCGGCTTGGGATAGGTAGCGAAGGTCCGCAGCGTCTTCGGCGACGTGCTCTCATCAATCAGGACGATCACCCGGTTTGGGCATTCAGCCACATTCGCGATGGTGTGCGCCGACCACGCCGACGTTGTGGCATTCAACGCCAAGAGCTGGATCAGCGGCTCAGAGTTGGAAGTGAACGACGTTTTGATAGCGGCAAAAACCTGCCCATCCGCGGAGTCCAGCCACTTCAAGTTCATGTGGTCATCGCCGCTGCGCTGTCCCTTCACTGCCGCGACGGGAGCGGTCCAGGCGGTTTTGGACGTGTCTGAGTCGTTGTGGTAGCTCCAGTACATGCCGTCGGTTGCGTCACCGACCTGCCGGCTCCACATCAAGCCCATCTTCCCGTCGAACGCGATCACGGCCGAAGTGTCGTCCACGGAGACGTTGCTCAACGTCGCAGGATGCTGGAACGGGGTCCCCCAAGTCTTGCCATCGGTGCCAGTGACGTTCAGATAGATCTTGTTCCCCTGCTGCCACGTGGCCCAGACCCGGCCAGTGGAGTCCTTGTCGATGCTCAGGGTCTCAACTTTGTAGTTGTTGATCTGTGTCGAACTCAGCAGCGAGTACGTGTTCTTAATCGAGTCGTAGCTGTAACGCCGCATCATCGTCGGGAAGTTCGGCTCGGCAGGCAGACCGTCGTTGACGAACTGGTGGCTCGCCACATACAACGTCGTCCCGTCCCACAACACGTCATGATGTGTGTTTGCCCGCGTCTCTGTCGCCACACCCGTATCGGTCCACGATCTCGTCGAGCCATTGAAGCGGAAGATGTGGAAATCCGAGCTGGCAGTGTCCCACAGGTTCCCCCACCAGACCCCGTCGTTGAACCACAGCACACTCTCCGCCCGCTTCGTACCCGTCGGCGTCCCCGTCCCGGAATGCGACGGACCCTCATCGCCAACGTCGCCCGCAGCAGCCGACGCCGCGACCGGGGACACCAGGGCACCCACGACAACCAGTAGGGCTGTCAGCAGTGCATAGAGCCGCAGATTCCGCGACGCTCGTAGACGAAGACCAGCTGCATCGACGGAATCGTGCACAGCCGCTCCTTCGCGCGCAAAAGGGTTGTTCATTACTTCATCCTTCCGACACATTCGCGCTGTGTAATTTTGGTGGTATCGATCCACCACACCCCTGGCACTCCGGCAAGCGATGCAGCTCACGGGCCGCGCGGGAGACCATCGGGAGCAACTCGCCCTTACTCACTGGACGTCCCTCCAGGCCGGTTCTATGCCTGCCAAGGTTCCCGCACGTGGCGAAACGTGAGACAGGTGCCGGCCGCGCAGGTAACCGGCCGCTGTGAAGGCCAGAACCGAAACCACGGCACCGGCCCGGCCGAGTCCTCCCGGATCTCCGCTTCTGCTCCACTCATAGAGTCCGGAAACAACGGCCCGCGGCAGGACCCTGCGCACATAGCGCCTTTCGGGTCCGAGCGCCCTCTTGTGGCCTACCACCTGGCTCACCTGAGCCTTTGACAGGCCTTCAGACCACGACCGGGACAGCATGTAACGGAACGTGCCCCTGCTGGCCGGGACGTGATGGCGCACCACTGCTGCCGGTTCATACACAATTCGGGAACCAGGCGAGCCCATCTTCGAGCGAATGCAGATCTCGGTCTCTTCGCATCCCAGGGGTACGGCACCCTGGCGGCCTAGGGCGTGGTTGAATCCCCCTACCTGACGGAGCACGTCAAGCCGGAAAGACATGTTTGCGCCGATGACGTTCCTGACCTCGCAAGCCACCCGTGGCATCCCCAGGTGGCTGCATCCAACGATCCAGTCCAGCTCCTCGCCGAAATAACCGGGGCGGCCGGCTTCCCAAATGGGCTCCACCCGGCCCCCGACGGCAAGGACGTCAGGATCGTCGTACAGGGCCAGCAAAAGCTCAAGCCAGTCCGGCGCCGCTTCGGCATCATCATCCAGGAAGGCGACAATATCCGTATCAGCCAAACCGACGCCAGTGTTGCGGGCCCCGGAGAGACCCTGCGGCCCCGAGTTCTGGACGACCGTGATGTCATCAACCACCACAAGAAGCCGTTCATAAAGATCAACGTTGTGGTCAATTACCAGGAGAATCTCCTGCGGGCTGACGGTCTGTGCCCTGACTGATTCGATGACATCAAGCAGGTTCGCCCAGCGGTCCTCGGTATAAGTGCAGATGACGACAGTAACGGTGGGCCTGGGAAAAGTCGTCATCTCAGGCTGCTTCCCGCAAGGAAAGGAGGCTCTGGGGGTCGGCGGGCGTCCGGGGGAAACTAACGTTCGCGTACGCATATTTGACGCGTCGCAGAGCCTCAGGACGGGCGCCGGCCGTGGGCGCCTCCCACAAGACGCACTCGCGGGCCATTGTCCCCAACACGCGCCAGCCGTCCCGGAAGGTCTGCAGGTTCGAAGCCCCCGAGATGCGCTCCAGTTCTATACTCGGTACCTCTGCGATCCGGAGGCCCGCTTTGGCCGCCCTGACGATCAACTCCGTCTCGATCTCAAACCCGTCGGATTCAAGCTGAAGGACTTCCAGGCATTCACGCCTGAAGGCAATGTAGCCGTAGCAGAGATCCGAATAATTGCTGTGCAGCACCGCATTCGCCAAGGCCGTCAGTGCCCGGTTACCCGTGCGCCGCAGCCACGTAAGGTCTTCGGACCCGCCGCCGGTAACGTGCCGGGAACCTTTGACAAAGTCGTAGTCGTGCTGGAGGGGGGAAACAAACCAGCCGATTTCCTGGGGGTCCATGCTGCCGTCGGCATCGAGCATGACGATGATGTCGCCGGAGGCTGCAGCGAAACCTGATCGGAGGGCTACACCCTTTCCCTTGCGTTTTTCCTCCACGATCACGACATCCTTGCGGAGGGCCCGCGCAACTCCCACTGTGTTGTCCTGGGAGCGGCCATCTACGATCACTACCTCATCCACGTATGAGGGCATTCGGCGAAGTACCCAAGGCAGGTTCTTCGCCTCATTCAGTGTCGGGATTACTACGCTTACTGACGCTCTCACTATCGACAACGTTGGCTCGGAGAACGTATTCGGAAGCTGGGTGGAAATGGACAAATGCCTCACCACTTCATGACATCGACGGAAATGGACAATGCCGCACTCAGCTTGATGCAAGTGCGCCACTAGTGCTCTATCCGGTCAAGGTCTTGTCTCTGGCCCCAGCCACTCATCGGCCAATGACTCTGCCCGTGACGAAGAGCCTACTTTTGGTCCACCCCGGTATCACCAGTAGTGAGTACTCGCTTTTTATTGAGCCATTTCCATCCGGTCAGTAAGTAACGGGGTTACGGAATGGTGAATTCGTTAGGTATAGGGGTTAGCCATCCCGTGAATATCAATAGGTAGGGGGTTGGTTACACAACCGTCCTGAAGAACAGCTCCGTCACCGCGGCAAGGCGCCAGGGATCCTCCACGCCGCACATCTCGCGGGCGGAGTGCATGGAGAGCAGCGGCACGCCAACGTCGACGGTCCGGATACCCAGCCGGGTGGCCGTCAACGGACCGATGGTGGAGCCGCAGGGGATCGCGTTGTTGGACACGAACTCCTGGTACGGAACCCCGGACTCAGCGCAGAGCCGCGCCCACAAAGCCGCCCCGGTCGCGTCCGTGGCGTAGCGCTGGTTGGCATTGATCTTCAAAAGCGGGCCGCCGTTGAGCACCGGGTGGTTGGCGGGATCGTGCCGCTCCGCGTAGTTGGGGTGCACGGCGTGCCCGGCATCGGCAGACACACAGAACGACGACGCCAGCGCCTGCCGCCGCTGGCTCACCGTGGCGCCGAGGCCGTCGGAGATGCGCACCAGCACATCCTCGAGGATGGGTCCGCAGGCACCCGAGCGCGAGTTAGAGCCGATCTCCTCGTGGTCGAATGCCGCCAGGACGGCGATGGGCATGCCGGCGCCGCCGGCGCCACCAACACCGCGGCCGGGAGCGGAGGCATGTGCGATCAGCGCCGCCAGCCCCGCGTGCGTGGATGAAAGGTTGTCCAGGCGCCCGGAGGCGAAGAACTCACTGTTCCCCCCGAAAACCGAAGGCGCCTGCGTGTCCGCAATAACGACGTCGTACCCGCCAATCTTGGCGGGATCCACGGAGGTGCCGGAAACGTGCGACGCCAGCACCGCCAACAGATCGAAGTCCGCAGCATTCCCCAGTCCCCACACGGGATTCATGTGGCGCTGCTTGTCCAGGGTGAGCCCGTCGTTGACGGCCCGGTCCAGGTGGATGGCCAGCTGGGGGAACCGGAGCATGGGTCCGGTGGCGGCCAGGTGCTCGGTGCCGTCCAGCATCACCAGGCGGCCGGCGAGCTGCAGTTCACGGTCAAGCCACGAGTTCAGCAGCGGTCCGCCGTACACCTCAACGCCGGCCTGCAGCCACCCGTGGGCGCCGGTAGTGGCCTTGGGCTTGAGCTTGAAGGTGGGCGAATCTGTGTGCGCGCCCAGGATATTGAACCCGGTGGCGGGGCCTGCACCTTCCGGCACAACCCAGGCGATCAGCGCGCCGTCCCGGATCACAAAGTACGAACCGCCACCGCCCTCCCAGGGCTGCAGTTCGTCCACGCGGACGAAGCCGGCTTCCTCCAGCCGGCGGCCTGCCTCGTGCACGGCGTGAAAGCTCGACGGCGACGCGCTGACAAAGGCGCCAAGGTCCTGGATGTGGTCTGCGGCGGAGGAAAGAGAAGGCATGCCCCCGAGTCTAAATGGTGACGTTGAGGCCTGCCGTCCCCTAGACGTCGCGTCTCTTCAGCACGATCATCGCTGCCAAGAGGGGGACCACCACCCACACGCCAAGCCAGGTGGCGGCCTGCCACACCTCCAGGGCACCATCGGCGGGTGCCGCCGCCACGATCCTCTCGAAGAGGTTCTCCGGCAGGTACTTCCGCGCCTCTTCGAAGAACTCGCCCGGGATGAGCTGGAAGGCGATGGGGACCACGAAAAAGAGCCCCAACAGGGACATGATCCCCCCTGCGGAGTTGCGCAACAGCGTTCCCAAGGACATACCGATCGCCGCCACTGCCGCCACATACAGCCCGGTGACCCACAGGAGCCGCCGGGAGTGCTCGGACCCGAGGTCGATGTCAAAGCCGTAGCTGTCCAGGATAGGGGTGGCCGCGATGTAGGCCAGGAAGGATGACACCACAGTCACAACGAAGGCACAGACCGTCACCACCAGCAGCTTGGCGATGAAGGCCGGGATGCGTTTGGGGACCGCCGTGAAGGTGGACCGTGCCATACCCGTGGTGAACTCGGAACTCATCAGCAGCACGGCCAGGGAGCCGATGATGAGCTGGGCGAAGGCGATGCCGGAGGTGGGGACCCCCGCCGTCAGGTCGGCACCCTGGGCGGCAAAGGCGGCGGCCGCCTGCGGGTCGGTCTTCGCTGCCTCGGAGAACTGCCCGATGCCCCACGCGTTCAGGGCTGCAAACCCCACCATCACCAGCACGGTGGATCCCACCAGGATCAGGGTGGAGAGCAGGGTCCTGAACTTGATGAACTCCGAGTTGAGGACGCGGAGGAAGCTGGGTCCGGGACCTACGTTGTTGTGCCGGCGGTTGTGCTGCCGGCCTGATTCAAGTGCTGCCGTGCTCATTGCTTTCCTCCGGTCCGGGCGGGCGCCGCAACGCCGGTGGTGATGAGGGAGTGGTACTCCACTTCGTCCTTGGTCAGTTCCATGTACGCTTCCTCGAGGCTCGCCTGCAGGGGCGTGAGCTCGTAGACCATGATCTGGTTGTCCAGGGCCGTCCTGGCAATCTGCCTGGGCGGCAGGCCCTTGACCTCGAGGAGTTCGTGGTCCTGGAGTTCCACGGAGACGCCGTCGTCAGTGAGCAGGCGCATGAGCTGCTGCGGCTGGTCGGTGCGGACGCGGGCGCGTGACTGGCCCTTGCCCGTGATGATCTCGCCAATGGGGGCATCGGCAATGATCCTCCCGCGGCCGATGACAATCAGGTGGTCGGCCGTCACCGCCATTTCACTCATCAGGTGGCTGGACAGGAAAACCGTCCGCCCTTCGGACGCCAGGTACTTCACGAGGTTGCGGACCCAGACCACGCCCTCCGGGTCAAGGCCGTTCACCGGTTCGTCCAGGATGATGGTCTGTGGGTCCCCCAGCAGGGCCGCGGCGATGCCCAGCCGCTGCCCCATTCCGAGGGAGAACCCCTTCACCTTCTTTTTTGCTACCTCGCCCAGGCCGGTCATCTCGATGACCTCCCGGACGCGCTTCCGCGGGATGCTGTGGGTGGCCGCCATGGCCAGGAGATGGTTGTAGGCGGTGCGGCCGGTGTGGACGGCCTTGGCGTCAAGGAGTGAGCCCACCTCGCGCAGCGGGGCGGCGTGCTGCGCGAACGGCACCCCGTTCACGGTCACGGAACCGGCCGTGGGCCGGTCCAGCCCCATGATCATCCTCATGGTGGTGGATTTGCCCGCGCCGTTTGGGCCCAGGAAACCGGTCACGCGGCCGGCCTGGACGGTGAAGCTGACCTTGTCCACGGCGGTCTTATCGCCGTAGACCTTTGTCAGCCCTGTTGCCTCGATCATGAATGTTCCTTAGGACGGCAGCTGTGGACTGCGGGATGCGTTTCAGAAGACTGGTACGCACCACGCTACCGATGGCAGGGACGGTTTTCGCCGGTCTCAGGGATGATTCAGGGGCGGATCAGGGTAGTCCCGTTGATTGGCCGGTCCAGGGGCAGCTAGGGGTGGGGAGAGTAGTAGGCCAAAGCCCGGGGACGGACGGTGTACTCCGCGCTGAGGACCCCGGCCAGCGCCTCGCCGTCCACTGCCAGGGCCATGGGTGACCCGCCGGCGTCGATGCGCACGCGTGCGCCCTCCGACAGGTGGGTGATCCGCGAGGTTGCCACGGTTCCGGTCAGCACTGCCCAGAGCAGCCGCAGCCGGGCAAAGGACTCGTCCGCCGTGATCATGCGGACGTCCAGCACGCCGTCGTCCATCACTGGCCGGAGCAGGGGTGCGTGGTCCCGCGGGTAGTACCGGCCCCGCCCAACGTAGGCGATCCACACTTTGTGCCGCCTTCCGTCGACGGCCAGGGTGGTGGGGGTGCCGGCGGCAAACGTGCGGAACATCGCCACCACGCCGGCCAGCGGCTTGCCAAGGGCGGGCTGCAGCTGCTCCCGGCGGCGGACAAAGTTCGGGTACAGGCCCACGCTGGACGTGTTCAGCATCGTCAGCTGCGCCGTTTCCGGGTTGCCGGCCAGGCCGCGCTCAACCGTGACCATCCCGATGTCGGCCATGGCGGCCTCCCCCTTTGATGCGGCGGCGACCGCCTCCTTGAGGCTCCCGGTCCCGGCGTCCCGGGCGAAGTGGTTCAGCGTCCCGCCCGGGAGGACCAGCAGCGGAAGGGATCTTTCCATGGCGGCGGCTGCCGCAGCTCCCACGGTCCCGTCCCCGCCCCACACACCGAGTGCGCGGGTCCCAGGGTAGTCCGCCGTCTTCCGGATTTCCTCGACCAGGTTCTCTTCCGGCTGGACCGTATTTATGTGCGCTTCGGGGAATACTTCCTGCAGGGCCGCGGCGGTCTCCTCGGTGAAGGATCCGCCAAGCGTGTTCACCACGATGCTCAATCCCTGGCCGCCCGGCAGTTCGGGCGCGTCGGCCCAGGTCCGTGCCACTTGCGGAAAGGCCGGGCGCACTGGCCACCAATGGCGCGTCACAAGGGCAGCGCCGGCACCCAGGGCCGAACCGAAAAGGACATCGGAGGGCCAGTGGGCTCCAGTGTGGATGCGTGAGTACGCCACACCCGCCGCCACGGGAGCAAGTGCGGCGCCAAGGGCGGGCCGGACCAGCCCTACTCCGACGGCGAACGCGACAGCCGACGCCGAATGGCCGGACGGCATGGACGAACTGGTGGGCTGGGGATGCACGAACCGGAACACCGGCAGGTGTTCCGGCAGGGGCCGGGTGCGGGGGAGCAGGGTTTTGAAGATCCCGTTCGTGACGGCGGATGCAACCGCCTGGGCTATGAGGCCATGCAGCGCCGCGCGGCGGGTCCGGCCAGGGAAGGCCGCCATCACCGCCGCGGCACCCATCCAGAGCTTGCCGTGGTTGGCGGAGGCGGACAGGCGGCGGAAGAAGTCGTCATGGTTTCCGCCGGGGAGGTCCGATACATGCCTTAGAAGGTATTTATCAATGCGGCTGATCCAACGATGGCTCCGGCGCCATTTGCTCTGCATGCCCTCACCCTACCGCGCCCCTGCCTGCCGGTCGCCCCGGCGTACAGTGGCGCTTTGCTACTCCGCCTTGATTGGTTTGGCTGCCCCCGCCAGAAGCAGGGCAAGGACGATCGGCGCAAGAATGGCCAGGAGCGCCAGGTGGATTCCCGTGAGGTCGCCAAGGTATCCCAGCAGGGGAGGTCCTGCCAGGAACGAGATATACCCGAGGGTTGATACAACGGACACCCTGGCTGCTGCATGCTTTGGATCATCCGCGGCGGCGGACATCCCCATGGGGAAGGCCAGCGCGGCTCCAACGCCCCACAGTGCCGCACCCACGGCCGCAAGCCATACGTTTCCAGCAAGCACAAAGAGGCAGAGCCCCAGTGCTGCCGCGCCCATGCTGGCCCGCAGCACGGCGGTCCTCCCATATTTGTCGATGACCCGGCCGCCCGTGAACCGCATGGCGGTCATCGCGAGGACAAAGAGGGCAAACATCAAGGCACCCGTGGACTCGGACGTGCCCAGCCCATCCACGGAGGCTTTCGCAATCCAGTCATTGCCCGCGCCCTCCGTCAGCGTCGCCCCCAGGACCACTACGCCGATGAGCAGGGTCCGGCTGTCGCGCCAGGCTGACGGGCCCTTTGCCGGTTTCGGTTCGCCCTCCGGGATTGAGGTTGAAATGTGCGGAAGGAAGTAGCGCGGCGCCGTGAGCGTCACCAGTACCACGATGCCGGCGATGACCAGCAGATGCAGGGGCAGGCCGACGCCGAGGTTGGAAAGGCCGGCCCCGATCAGGGCACCCACAAAGGCACCACCGCTGAACGCCGCGTGGAACTGGGGCATGATGGTTCGCCGCATCTTGTGCTCGACGTCGGCGCCTTCAATGTTCTGGGACACGTCCCACAGGCCGATGGCTATGCCGAAGAAGAACAGGGCGATTGCCGTGCCGGGTACTGATGCCACAGAGAGCGAGGAGGCGATTCCCACGCCCGCAAGGGCAGCGAGGAGCCCGCCGAAGCGCACGGTGTTGGCGGTCCCGATTCTGCCCACCACCAGTCCGGCGGTGGGCAGTGCCAGCAGTGAACCTACGGCGGTGCACAGCAGCAGCGTGCCCATTTGCCCGGAGGTGATCGCCAGGATCTCCGTGACGGCAGGGATTCGGGCGGCCCAGCTGGCGAAAACCAGGCCGTTGATGCCAAAGACCACAAACGTGGCAGCCGCGGCCGCCCTAAGTCCGGCGTCCTGCGAGGTACGCGTATTGCTGCTCATACAATCACTACTTCCAGGGAGAATTTGTCCAGTTGCGTGCGCTCTTCTGCCATCAGACGCTCTCTCACTTGATGCGCCTTTAGACCAAACGCTCCTGCAGTGGGTGAGAGACGGTTTGTCGAAAACCCACATCAACTGATAGAGCGTTTTGGGAAAGGCAACATCAAAAGAGAGAGCGTCCGGTCAGCGGGCGCGCTCCACGCGTTTCTCGTCCCACACCGGTTCGGCCGATTCGTACACCTTGCCGTCGGATCCAAACACCAGGAAGCGGTCAAACGTCCGGGCGAACCAGCGGTCGTGCGTCACGGCGAGGACGGTGCCTTCGAAGTGGTCGATGGCCCGCTCCAGCGCCTCCGCGGAATGCAGGTCCAGGTTGTCGGTGGGCTCGTCGAGGAGCAGCAGCGTTGCGCCGCTCAGCTGCAGGAGCAGGATCTGGAACCGCGCCTGCTGGCCTCCGGAGAGGGACTCGTACTTCTGCTCGGACTGCCCGGCAAGCCCGTAGCCGTCCAGCGCCCCGGCCGCTGCCTCGCGGCCCAGGCCGGAGCGGTGTTCGTCGCCCCGGTGCAGGATTTCCAGCAACGTTTTGCCCAGGAGGTCCGGCCGGACATGGGTCTGGGCGAAGAAGCCCGGGCGGATTCGGGCGCCAAGTTTAACGGTGCCTTCGTGCGGCACTTCGGCAATTTCGACGTCGGAAACGGGCAGGTGCTCCCGCTCCGGATCAGTGCCCCCGGTTGCGAGGAGCCGGAGGAAGTGCGATTTGCCCGAGCCGTTTGAACCCAGGACGCCTACGCGGTCGCCGAACCAGACCTCCGTGGAAAACGGCTTCATCAGCCCGGTCAGTTCCAGCTGCTCCGCTACGATGGCCCGCTTGGCAGTCCGCCCGCCCTTGAGCCGCATCTGCACGTTCTGCTCGATGGGCAGCGCCTCTGGCGGCCCGATTTCCAGGAACTTGGCCAGCCGGGTCTGGGCTGCGTGGTACCGGTTGGCCATGTCGGAGCGGAAGGCTGCCTTGTTCTTGTACATGTTGACGAGTTCCTTGAGCTTGATGTGCTCCTCGTCCCAGCGCTTGCGCAATTCCTCGAACCTGGCGTTCCGGTCCGCCCGCGCTTCCACGTACGAGCCGAAGCCGCCGCCGTGGATCCAGGCGCCAGCACCGTTGATTCCTGGTTCCAGCGTGACGATGCGTCCCGCGGCGTTGTTCAGCAGCTCACGGTCGTGGCTGATGAAGAACACAGTCTTTTTGGACTCGTTCAGCTTGTCCTCAAGCCAGCGCTTGCCCGGAACGTCCAGGTAGTTGTCCGGTTCGTCCAGCAGCAGCAGTTCGTCGGGGCCGGCAAAGAGGGCCTCAAGCACCAGGCGCTTCTGCTCGCCGCCGGAAAGGCTCGACGCCGGGCGGTGCTGCGCGCGGTCAAAGGGGAGTCCCAGCGCGGCCATGCAGACCTCGTCCCAGACTGTCTCGACGTCGTACCCTCCCGCGTCGCCCCAGTCAACGATGGCCTGGGCGTAGCGCATCTGGCTGGGCTCGTCGTCGTTCTCCACCATGGCGAGCTCCGCGTCGTCCACCTCCCGGGCCGCCGCTGCCAGGGCAGGCGGGGCGGCGGACACCAGGAGGTCGCGGACTGTGGAGCCGTCCCGGACCTGGCCCACGAACTGGCGCATGATGCCCATGGACCCGGACCGGCCGATGACGCCTTCGTCCGGTACCAAGTCCCCGGCAATGATCCGGAACAGGGTGGTCTTGCCGGTTCCGTTGGGGCCGATCAGGGCAGTCTTGGTGCCGTCCGGAACCTTGAAGGTGACGCCGTTGAGCAGCTGGGTGCCGTCGGAGAGGAAGTAATCGATACCGGAAACGTCAATATGGGCCACGTGTTCCATCCTCCCACGGCCAAGCCGGCGAATTTTTGTCCAGGGTACGCAGGGATAATCAGCCCGGAAGTCGGCGTACGTGGACAAAAACTCCTACCCGGCGGCGGTGAGGAACTCCTTCAGCAGCGGCCCGGACGTCGTTGCGCCCAGTCCGCCGTCCTCCACGAAGACGGCCACGGCCAGGTCTGCGTGGACAGCAACGATCCAGGCATGCGTCTTCGGGGGATTCTCCTTGCCGAACTCCGCCGTGCCGGTCTTGGCTCCTACCGGAGCACCGGGAACGCTCGCAAGGAAGCCGGCATGCCCGGATGTGACCACGGCACGCATCATGTCCGCCAGGGCTGCGGCCTCCGCCGCCGTGATGGGCTCGCCTGACGCCGTCGCCGGTGCCTCGCCGGTTGCCGTGGCAGACGGCTGGGCGGCGGGTGCGGTGGAACCGCTCGTCGTCCCGGCGGCTGGAGTGCCGCCGTCGGGATTTACCACCAGCTGGGGCGACACGGGAGCGCCCTTGGCCACGGAACCAGCCATCACGGCCGCCGCCAGCGGCGAGAGCAGCACCTTGCCCTGGCCGATCATGGAGGCCGCATGCTCCGTTCCGGCCGCCTCACCCGGAACGGACCCCAGGAACGCTTCGGCCCCCAGTGAAGGGGCTTCGACGGCGATTCCCATGGCCAGGGCGGCGGCCTCAAGCTGTGCCTGGGACACGCTGTCCCGGGCGGCGATGAACGCCGTATTGCACGAATGCGCAAAGGCATCGCGGAGGGTGACGGAGCCGAGGGAGCCCTCCGGGTAGCCTTCAGCGTTCTTGAAAGTGCGTCCGTCCACAGTCAGCGTGGGTGTGCATTCAACCTTCGAGTCAGGGGTCAGGCCGTTGCGGAACATCGCCAGCGAGTCCACCATCTTGAAGATGGAACCGGGCGCGTACTGGCCCAGCATGGCTGTGTTGTAGCCGTTGCTTCCGGGACCGGACGCCACGGCCAGGACGGCACCGCTGGACGGGCGCAGCGCCACGATGGCGGAGGCCGGAGCCACGTCCTCCAGGGTGCTTTCGGCCAGCGACTGCAGCTTCGCGTCGATGGTTGTCTTCAGCGGCGTTCCCGGTGTGGGTGCCACTTCGAAGAGGACCCGCCGGGGGTCCGTTGCGGCGGACTGGATCTGCTCGCGGGTCAGGTCCGCGCGCTGGGCACGGATCACGACGGCGTCCGTCCCCCTCAGCTGTTCGTCGTACTGTTGCTGCAGCCCACCGATGCCTGTCACGTCCCCGGCAGTCAGGGCACCCTCGGAGGCCTCGATCTGCTCCGCCGTGGCCTCGCCGACAGTGCCGAGGACGGCGCGGGCGAAGGTCCGGCTGGGTGCCAACGGCACCGAGGCAGGAATGGCACGGGCACCGGGAATGGCTGCAATTTGTTCGTTGGTGATGGTCCTGCCCTCTTCCCGCAGCGTGATCGCGGAAACGAAGGCTTCTGCTCCGGAGGCCTGCACCTGCTGGACGTAGCCGGCCGGGTCAACCCCGACGAGGGCGGCGAGCTTGGCGGCAGAGTCTGCGGGATCGGCGCCCACCAGCTGGGGCTTGTCAATGCCGACGTTCACCACCGGCCGGTAGGTGACCAAGGGTGCGTCACCGGCTCCGAGGATGTCCGCGCGCTGCGGGGACTGGGAGCCTTTGGACAGGACCTCGCTGTCGGCCAGGCCGGGCACCAGGGTGGCGGGGTCCCAGACCGCGAGCCACTTGTCCCCGGACTTCCGGAACTTGGCCGGGACCGTGTACTTCCACTCCGCCTCGCCGAATTTCCACGTGTAGTTCAGGGGCGCTGAGGCGTTGTCCCCGTCGAGGGTTACGTCTCCCGCTTCAACCGCCGGCTTCTGTGGTTCCAGTGCGGCGAAGACGCTTCGCAGCTGGTCATTGGCGGCCGCGGCGTCCTTGCCGTCGAAGGCCACCGGCCCCACATCCAGCGACGAAACGGCGGTGGCGAACTGCTGGACTGCCGCCTCAGCCCCGCTCCTGCCGTCGTCGCAGGCCACCAGCGAGGTTCCCAGGATCAGCACAGCGACGGACACAGAAAGTTTTGTTGAATTCCCCATCCGGCCATTATCACCCGTTGGGCCCGGTCCCTTTGGCCATTCAGCAGCTGCCGCGACGCTCCGGTTCCCTAGGTCGCGTTCAGGCCCAGCGCCGGAACGGGCAGCTGGAATATGTCCTTAAGGGCATATGTTGCCGCATGGAAACCGGGCATGCCGGTAACCCCGGGCCCTGGCGGAGTGGACGAGGAGCAAAGGTAGACGCCCGGGAGCGGGGTGCGCCACGGGTGCCGCGACACCACGGGCCGCTGGACCAGGCCGCGGAGGTCCATGGTGCCGGCGCTGAAATCCCCGCCGATGTAGTTCCGGTTGTACTCTGCCAACTGCGCCGCGGTAACCACGTTGGTGTCCACCACCAGGTCCCGGAAACCGGGGGCAAACCGTTCCAGCTGGGCAGTGATTGCCCCGGCCATATCCTTGGTTGACCCGGCAGGTACGTGGCAGTAGGTCCACAGGGTGTGCCGCCCGGCGGGAGCCCGGCCAGGATCGAAGCGCGAGGGCTGGGCCACCAGCACATATGGCCGCTCGGGGTGCCGGCCCGCGCTGACGTCGTTTTCGGCATGCGCAAGTTCGGCCCTGGTTCCGCCAACATGGACTGTCCCGGCGTCGGCCAGTTCCGCCGCTGTCCAGGGCACGGGACCGGAAAGTATGAAGTCCACCTTGCAGGAGCCATTCCCGTAGCGGAAGGACTCAAGGGCCTTGCGGTAGCGGGAGGGAAGGGAGTCCCCGGCAATGTCCACCAGGCCCCGCGGCGCTACATCCAGCAGGGTGGCCCGCACGGCCGGGAGGTCCTGCAGCCGGTTTATCGGGGCGTTCGTGTGGAGCACCCCTCCGTGCGCCTTGATGTCCGCCGCCAGGGCGGCGGCAATGGCAGCGGATCCACCCAGCGGAATTGGCCACCCTTCAGCGTGGCCCAGCGCCCCCAGCATCAGTCCCGCTCCGGACGCGGCCAGCGATGGCAGGTGGGACACGGCGTGGGCGGCAACGCCGCTGAGCAGGGCAGGGGCCAGTTCTTCGCGGAACCGGGCGTTCCACAGTCCCGAGCCCTGTTCCAGGGTGCGGAGGCCGAAGATGCCCGCAGCGACAGGATTCCGGGGGAGGCGGAAGAGCTGGTTCTGCGTGAAGTCCATAACGTCGTCGACGGCCCGGACCAACGGTCCCATGAGGCGCCGGTAAGCAGCCCCGTCCCGCCCGAGCCCCGCTGCCGTCCGGTCAAGTGAACGGTAGGCAAGCGCGGCCCGGCCGCCGTCCAGGGGAGAGCCGAAGGACAGCTGGGGCGTGACAAGTTCCACCCGCCGGGACAGCTCGAAGGCACGGAAGAAAGGCGAGGCCAGGGCCATGGGATGGACAGCGGAGCAGACGTCGTGGAAGTGCCCCGGCTGCATCAGTTCCGCCGTACGCGTCCCGCCGCCGATGGTAGCGGCAGCTTCGAAAACCTCCACCGACAGCCCTGCCCGCGCCATCACTGCCGCCGCTGCAAGTCCGTTGGGTCCTGCGCCCACCACCGCAACGTCAGGCATCGGCTGCCGCCTTCCGTTGGACGGCGGAGTCCGCCGTGCGGCGCAGGTTCAGCCTGAACCGGTCCGGGGCGCCGTTGAAAGGTCCACCATGGGGATCGTCCAGGTGGTGCCGCCGGATGGGATCGTAGTTGGGGTCGTAGATGTCCCACGCCACCCGTGCCATCAAGTAGGCAACGGCCCCCATATGCGCCGCCACGGCCAGGACGTAATACGGCATATCCAGGTTGTGCTGGGAGGAGCCTGCGCTGGTCACCTGTCCAAGGTACATCCACACAGCGGCCCAATGCAGGCCTTCGATGCCCTGCCAGACCAGGAAGTCCCGCCACCGCGGCCTGGCCAGTGCGAGCAGCGGGATCAGCCAGACCACATATTGCGGTGAGTAGACCTTGTTCGTGAGGATGAATGCCGCCACAACCAGGAAGGCCAGCTGGGCCAGGCGCGGGCGGCGCGTCGCCGTGAAGGCAATCAGGGCGATCAGGGCGCAGGCCGCCGCAAAAAGGCCGACGGACAGGAGGTTCACCGCGTCGGCGCCCAGTTCCTGCCCCCTCAACCTGTTCAGCACCAGGTTGTAGGCGAACCACGGTGATCCGTACCCGGCGCCACGGTCGGCTGAGAACTGGTAGAAGTACGCCCACCCGGAGGGGTTTGCGACGGCGAAGGGCAGGTTCACTGCCAACCAGGCGGCCCCTGCGGCCCCCGCTGTCTTTACCAGGGGCTGGATGCGGCCGGTCCGCAGGGCGAGCAGGAGCACTGCGCCCAGGATGAGCAGCGGATACAGCTTCGCCGCCGTCGCCAGGCCGATGAAGACTCCGGCCAGCACCAGCCGTTCCCGGGAGAAGAAATACAATCCCACGGCAAGCAGCGCCACCGCCCAAAGATCCCAATTTATGGTCCCGGCCAGGATGATGCCCGGTGCCAGCGCCACCATGGCTGCGTCCCAAGGGCGGCGGCTGCTCATCCGGGCCGTAGCCAGGACCGTCACCACAGCGACCGCCGCCAGCAGAGCAGCATTGATATCGAAGTAGGCGAGCATCCGGGCGTCCGACACTCCGGTCCCCGGAACCAGCCATGCCGTCGCCCCCGCGATCAGGGCGGTGAGGACCGGGTACTCAAACTGGCTTCCGCGGCCCACAATGGGAAACTGTCCCTCCGCGAGCCCGCGGTTCCTGAACAATTCCGGGAAGTCGGAGTAGCAGGTGGCGTAAAACTGGGCGGGGGATTCCCATCCGTTGGCGCGGCAGTAGCCCTTGAGCAGGACGCCCGCGAGGGCCGCCAGCACGGTCAACAGGATCAGGACCCGTTCCACGGTGAAGACGCCGGGGGAGACGACTCCCGGAGCGGCCCGGATTCCAAGGGGACCGCCCACCAATTCCGTGAAGTTCCTCAGCAGGACATCGCTGCGGCTGGGAACCACCAGGCGCGGCCTTCCTTGGTGCTCCGGCGGCTGGGACTCCTGCATGGCTTGAGCTTACCGCCGCAGCATGGAGGTACGGGGGCCACCGGTGAGGTGGAGCCCACGCGTCGCCGCGTGGGCTCCGGACGGAAAGTGGCTGATGTCCACAACGCCTCCTCAGCTGAGGTCGGCACGCGTGCCGCGGCAGGGCCGCAGTCCAGTTGCCGGCCGCTTTTCCTTATCGCGTGCCGCCGATCTGCTGGTGCATCAGGACGAAAACGTCTTCGCGCTGCTTCTCCAGCAGGGGTTCGTTGATCATCCTCTTGCTGCTGCGTCGTCCTTGCGGCTGCAACAGGAGTTTCCGGAACTTTCTCATGGGTATCACCTCCTTTCGAACTGGCTGGCCCGCAAACCGGGCGCGGCAATTAATCCCTTTTGCCAATGCAATTGGGACGGGAATTAGGGCGCGTGAAAGCGCATTCAGGAATAACCTGGATTGATAAGAATTGCCAGAACAAAAACAGCACTCACACTGTGGTTCGGCAAATAGGAGGCAAAGTCCAAGCGAAACGCGCGGCTGCGGCGTAACGCCAAGGCTTCCGGCGTGTGCTCACTCCGGCAGGCTGGAAGCCCTTGGCTTTACGGGTTAATGCACGTGCCCTGGCTGTGGCGTTGCAGTTGGGAGGATGTGTTCCACCAGCCCAAGGAGAGCAAGGCTAGGAGCCGGCATTTCCCCAAAATGGGCGCGCAAAAGCATCGGAGGCCGGGGTGGCGGTGACCTTCATCTTCCGTCCGCTAGTCAAAGTAATCATTTTTCCCAACCTCCTTTTTCTGCTCTGCAGTTGCACCGGCCAAGGGCCGCACAACATGCGCCGATCCCCCGGCAAGACGCTCTGGGGTCAGGAATAAAACTACACTACGGCAAAGGATATCCGCCAGTAAGAAAGCACAATAAACCAAACAAATTTCGGAAAGCCCTATTAAAGGCCCCAGCGGACAATAGCCGGGGTCCTTTTGTCCCAACCCAGCGTGCAGACCTTGGCTGTGCCCAGAATGAAATGGCGGCCTTCCATGGGCGGCAGTTCCAGCCAGCGTGCCGTGAGGATCCTCGAGAAGTGGCCGTGGGCCACAATCAGCACGTTGTCCATGCCGGATTCCAGTACCCGGCCAATAATTTTGTCCGCCCGGGCCGCAACCTCGTCCAGCGTTTCGCCATTGGGAACCCCGTGCGTCCAGATCAGGTAGTCGGGGTTGTCCTTCCGGATCAGGTCGGAGCTGATGCCTTCGTAGTCGCCGTAGTTCCATTCCACGGCCAGGGGTTCATGCTGGGCATCCGGAAAGCCGGCCAGCTCTGCCGTCCGCCGTGCCCGCCGCAGGGGAGACGTGAGCACCAGGTCGAAGTCGACCGGATCCAGCACCCTGCGGGCCTCCACGGCCTGCTGTTCCCCCTCGACGGTCAGGGGGAGATCAGTGAGTCCGGTGTACTGGCCGCTTTTGGACCATTCGGTCTCACCGTGGCGGAGGATCCAGAGCTGGGGGCGGGGGGCAAGGGCAGGAATGGTCACTTGGACTCCTCGGAAGGGGAAGGCTCGACGGCGGCGGGAGACGTTCCGGCCTCCGGCCCTGCAGGTGCGGGTACAGCTTCATCCGGGCTGGCTTCCGGCTGTTCTGCCCACCAGCGGAGCAGCCGTGCTTCCGCTTCCTCCGTGGACAGGGGACCGTTCTCCATCCGCTCGTTAAGCAGGAACTTGTAGGCGCGGCCCACCACGGGCCCCGGTTTGAGCCCCAGCAGGGCCATGATCCGGGCCCCGTCCAGGTCCGGGCGAACGGCGTCCAGCGACTCCTGTTCGCGCAGCGCGGCGATGCGGGCTTCGAGGTCGTCGTAGGCGAACGCGAGCCGCTCGGCCTTCCGCTGGTTGCGGGTGGTGACGTCCGAGCGGGTGAGCCGGTGCAGCCGCTCCAGCAGCGGCCCGGCGTCGGTCACGTAGCGGCGGACTGCGGAATCGCTCCAGCCGGCCTCCCCGTAGCCGTAGAAGCGCATGTGGAGTTCCACCAGGCGGGCCACAGCCTTGGTGGTGTCGTTGTCGAACCGCAGCGCCTTCATCCGCTTGGAGGTGAGCTTGGCCCCCACCATGTCATGGTGGCGGAAGCTCACCGCACCGCCCGGTTCGAAGCGGCGCGTAGCCGGCTTCCCGACGTCGTGCATTAATGCAGCGAAGCGCAGCACAAAGTCCGGACCCGGCACCGGGCCTTCACCGTCCGTCTCCAGTTCCGCTGCCTGCTCCAAAACCTGCAGCGAGTGCTGGTAGACGTCCTTGTGCCGGTGGTGCTCGTCCGACTCCAAACGGAGCGCGGAAACCTCCGGCAGCACGAACTCGGCGAGGCCCGTGTCCACCAGCAGGTCCACGCCCACGCGCGGACTGGCACCGCAGATGAGCTTGACCAGTTCGTCCCGCACGCGTTCGGCGGAAATGATGGTGATCCGCTCCGCCATCTGCGTCATGGCCCGCCGGACGTCCTCATGCACGGACACACCCAGCTGGGCAGCGAACCGCGCCGCACGCATCATCCTCAGCGGATCGTCGGAGAAAGAGAGCTCGGGTGCCCCCGGAGTGGCCAGGACGGATGCATGAAGGTCACGGACCCCGCCGAAGGGATCCACCAGTTCCAGGGAAGGCAGCTTCAGGGCCATGGCGTTGATGGTGAAGTCACGCCGCAGCAGGTCATCGGTCAGTGAGGATCCGAACGCCACCACCGGCTTGCGGGAATCGGGATCGTAGGCTTCTGCCCGGTAGGTGGTGATTTCGATCTGGAAACCGGCCTTGCGCATGCCGATCGTGCCAAACGCCCGGCCGATCTCCCAGTAGTTATCCGCCCACTTCTTGATGAGGGCCACCGTCTGGTCCGGGGTGGCATCGGTGGTGAAGTCCAGGTCGGGGGAGGTCCTGCCCAGGAAAAGGTCGCGCACCGGCCCGCCCACCAGCGACAGTTCATGGCCGGCGTCCACGAAGCGCCGGCCGAGCTCCAGGACCACCGGGTCCACCTGGAAATCGACGGTCTGGGAATCAGTCTTGTGATGTGCGTGCGCCATAGTTACTTAAGCTTGGCAGAAACCAGCGTGTCGGCAGGCCAAATTAGGGTCAAGATCCCGCGGAATAGCTCCGTGCGGGGGAAAGTGCGTCATATGCCGTCCATGTTGGTGTCATGTTCCGGTCATCACGAACGGGCAACAGTCGTTAGAGTGGACTCCATGGCCCATCCAGTACCGAGCGCTCCAGGCAGGAGGACAAACCCACCATTGCCGTCGGCAATCGGTGCGCACGTTGCCCCTGCCCAGCATTCGGCACCGGCAACGCTGCCCACGGTTGAGGAGGTCTCCGCCGGCGGCGTCGTGGTGGACACGTCCGACGCCGAATTGAGGGTTGCGATCATCGCCCGCCTTAATCGCGGCGGACGTCTGGAGTGGTGCCTTCCGAAGGGCCACCCGGAGGGCAAAGAAAACAACGAACAGGCCGCGGTCCGCGAAATTGCCGAGGAAACCGGCATCGAAGGCGACATCCTCGCACCGCTGGGAAGCATCGACTACTGGTTCACCGTCAGCGGCCACAGGGTCCACAAAACGGTCCATCACTACCTCCTCCGTGCCACTGGCGGCGAGCTCACCATCGAGAACGATCCGGACCAGGAAGCCGTGGATGTCGCCTGGGTTCCCATCCAGGAACTGGCACGGAAGCTGTCCTTCCCCAACGAGCGCCGGATCGCCGATCTGGCCCGCGAAGTCCTCCCCGGGCATCTTTAGGGCTGTGTGCCCCGGCCCCCGGTTGCGGCGTTTACCGCCCGCGGGTGAGACGATGAACTCGATGTCAGCTACCAACTTTCCTTCCGATAAAGCCGGACGTCCCGGCGATGCCGTGCCGGACGGCGTTCCCCCCGAGCCGGCCGGTGCGGACGGCACCCCGGGCACAGTTGCTGCCAGCGAGACCCGCTCCAGCGCCATCATGGCTGCCGGAACACTCGTTTCGCGGTTCCTGGGTTTCGGAAAGACGTGGATGCTGGGCACGGCCCTGGGCCTGGGCTCCACCGTCAATGACACCTTCATCAACGCGAACAACCTGCCCAACCTGATCTTCCTGCTGGTGGCCGGCGGCGTGTTCAACGCGGTCCTGGTGCCCCAGATCATCAAGGCAAGCAAGGCGCCGGACAGGGGGGCGGACTACATCAGCCGGCTGCTGACGCTGGCTGTGCTCCTCCTGCTGGGACTGACAGCCCTGGTTACCCTGGCGGCGCCCGGCGTCATAGAACTCACCACCCAGGGATACACGCCCCAGCAAAAGGCCCTGGCCGTCACCTTTGCCTTCTGGTGCCTGCCGCAGATCTTCTTCTACGGCCTCTACGCCCTCCTCACCCAGGTACTGAACGCAAACGGGGCGTTCGGCCCCGCCATGTGGGCTCCCATCCTTAATAACGTGGTGGCCATCGCCGGCCTGGGCATGTTCATCTGGATCTTCGGGGCGAATGAACTGAATCCGCACACGCTGGACAACTGGGGCAGCACGCAAACCCTGCTGGTGGCCGGGTTCTCCACCATCGGCGTGGTGTCCCAGACTGCCATCCTGATGATTCCCGTTATCCGCCTGCGGCTGGGCCTCCGTCCCCGGTTCGGCTGGCGGGGAGTGGGACTGGGCCAGGCCGCCAAGCTGAGCGTCTGGACCCTGCTGACTGCCGCCGTCGGGCAGCTTGCCTTCCTGTACGTCATGCGCATCGCCACCATCCCCGGCGCGGAACGCATCCGTCTGCAGCAGGCGGGAGACCCGTCAGCGAACATGCTGCCCGGCAACGCCGTGCTGGAGGTGGCCAGCCAGCTCTACCTGCTGCCGCACTCCATCATCGCGCTGTCCCTAGCCACCGTCCTGTTTAACAGGATGACGCGGGCCTCGCAGGACGGGAACCGCGCCGAACTGCGCGAAGCCCTCTCCCATGGCCTGCGGACCATGGCGGTGGCCACCGTCTTCGGCGCGCTGGCCCTCTTTGCCCTTGCGGGCCCGCTGGGCATGTTCTTCTCCGGAGGCCTGCGCCAGGACGGCGTCATGCTGGCCCAGACGCTCACCATCCTGGCGCTCAGCACGCCGTTCATGAGCGCCAACTTCATGATGTCCCGCGTCTTCTACGCGAATGAGGACGCCCGCACCCCCTTCTACATCCAGCTGCAGCTGGCGGTTGTCTACGTGGCTGGGGCCTTCGCCATCCAGTTCCTGCCGGTCACCCAGATCATCTACGCCATCGCCGTGCTTTATATGGTGGGCAATATCCTCTCGGTGGTCATCAGCGCGTACTTCCTGCGACGCCTCCTGGGGCACCTGGACGGGGCACGGATCGCCAACTCCTACATCCGCATGGGGTGGGCGGCGCTGGGTTCGGCCGTTGCAGGTGCGGGTGCGCTGTGGCTGATGGGCAGCTACAGCCCTGACGGTTTCGCCTGGCGCGACCGGCTGTCAGCCCTCGTGACTGTCGTCGTGGTGGGTCCGGTCATGCTGGTGGCCTACTTCTTCCTGCTCAAGCTGTTCCGGGTAGCCGAACTGCGGGACCTGCTCCGCCCCCTCCTGGGGCGGCTCGGCCGGGGCGCACCGCCGGCACCTTCGGCGGAAGCCGGGAACCCGCCGTCGGACTCTGCCCCTGGTGAGCCTTCGGCTGAACGACGACGGCCCGCACCGGAGCGTGCCACAACCTCCGTGGACACCGGGCTTATTCCCCGCATTTCCGGCGAGTTCGACGCCGTTTCCTTCCGGGCGGGGCCGGCTCCGGAACAGGAGGGCACGGAACATCAGGCAATGCGGAGGCAGGCGCGCGACGGCGATGGGCCGGCTTCGTCCGACCAGGACTACCTTCCGGCGGAAGACCAGCCCAGTACGGCCCGTGGGGGTTTGCTCAAGGAACAGATTCCGCTGCCAGGGCGCCGTACCTTCCAGGGAAAGCCCGGCGAGAACCCCTATTTCAAGCAGCGGCGCCCCCGGAAAAAGTGACGCTCGAGCAGTTCTCCGCCGCTGCGATCCAGGGCGCAGGGGACGCAATCGGCTAGGATCGAGAAGGTACAGGGGTAGTTGCATTCAGGGGCCAGCCGCCCGGCGGCTCCTGGGTGGCGGTTGCATCATTCAAGCCGGCACTCCCGGACAGTCTAGGAGGAACACGTGTCCAACCCGATCGATGTCGGATCAGTACTGGGCGGCCGTTATAAGGTCACCGCCACTGTATTGGCCTCGCACGACCACGATCTGGTACTGGACGGTGTGGACCAGGTCCTGAACCGTCCAGTCAGCATCCTGGTGGCCGGCCCCGGCAACACTGAACAGGTTGCCCAGAGCGCCCGTGAAGTGGCTACCGGCGAGCGGCCCGGAACCGTCCAGGTCCTGGACCTTGGCATGACCGAGGCCGCCACCTACCTCATCACCAACCACACGTCCGCTGCGGACCTGCTGGACCTCGTGGTGGCCTCGAATCCCCCCTATGTGGAACCATTCTTCACGGACACCCTGGGCAGCGAGATCTTCGGGCAGCCAAGGTCTCACGAGCCCGAGCCTTACGACGATGAAGACCACGTCGAAGCGGGCTACATCAACTACTCGGACACGCACCCCAGCCAGGTGGATCCCTACCGGCACGCACCAGCTGTGCCGCCCAAGCCGCCTGTCCGGCCGGCTGCGGCACCTTCCTCCGCGCGCAAGTCCAGCGGTGCTTCTGCAGTGGGCGGGGCAGCAGCTGCCGGTGGAGCCCTCGGGGCAGCGGGCGCTGCGGCTGCCGCCGGTTCTGCAGCCCGCAACGGCAGCGAAACCGCAACACGTTCCACTCCAACCCAGGCTGATCCAACCCGGGCAGATCAGACCCCGGCCGATCAGGCAGGGCAGCCGCAGGTCACGGGGCCTGTCCACGGGGAGGGAGCTCCGGGCGGAAAACCGAAGGTCTCGCTATGGTCTGACGACGATTACGCCTACTCAGAGGACCAGCCTTCCGGGAACGCCCCGGTAAAGGATGAACCCCAGCCGGACAAGAAATCGTCCTTGTTTGCCCGCTCTGCCGCGCCCGCCGCTGCAGGTGCTTCCTATGATGAAGAACCCGGCTATGACGACGACCGTGACGAGGACAGCCGGGAGCCCAGGTCCATGCGGTGGCTCGTCGGCGGGTTGCTCGCTGTGGTCCTCATTGCCGGACTCGTTTTCGCCGTAACAAACCTGGGCAGCCTGTTGTCACCGCAGCCGCAGGCTGTTCCCACCGCCCCCGCCACCAACAGCGGAGCCCCGGCGACCACGGAACCCGGAACGCAGGCGCCGCCATCCGCTCCGCCCGCGGTCCCCCCGGCCATTGAAAACATCAGCAGGCAGGGGAACTTCGATTTCGCCGCCGCCTTCGATGGTGACCTGGTGAAGGCCTATGACGGTAACGCTGCCAGCTATTGGTCGGACATGGAGTTCGCCACTGAAAACTGGGGCGGCCTGGCGGCCCAGGGCGTCCCGCTGGTGGTAAAGCTCAAGAGCCCGGCAAAGGTTTCTTCCATCACACTCTCGCAGTTGGGGGGATCCGGTGGAAACATCACGGTGTACACCAACGACCGGCCTGCCCTCGACGGAGCCAAAGCCGTAGGGACCAACAGCTTCACCTCAACGGACCTGACCATGCCGCTGGCCGAGCCTGTCCAGGCCCAGTACGTGATTGTTTCCATCAATTCGCTGCCTCGACTCGCTGCTCCCAAGACCCGCTACGGTTACGGCATCCGGCTCGCCGAGATCAAGGTCCAGTAAGTCCTCCTGGGGCAACAGGCAGGCGAGGCGCCTGCTGAGTTGGACTGTAACCTTGGAAGAGTGCCTTCGGTGATGGCCGTCTGCTGTCCACCGGGGTTTCACCACGTCCAGGCGCTGGAATATTCAGCATCACGTAGCAGTTGTGCCATGTGGCCGGCCTCCACAGGGAGGCGCGTCGAATAAGGAAGAGGTTCACCGTTCAGTGACCATCGCAGAAAACACCGCGTCCAAAGTACGTGATGTCATCATCGTGGGCTCTGGCCCGGCTGGTTACACGGCAGCTGTATACACCGCCCGTGCCAACCTCAAGCCGCTTTTGCTTGCAGGCTCCGTTACGGCCGGCGGTGAGCTGATGAACACCACGGACGTTGAGAACTACCCCGGCTTCCCGGAGGGGATCATGGGTCCGGACCTGATGGAGAACTTCGAGAAGCAGGCCGCCCGCTTTGGCACCGAGATCCAGTTTGAGGACGTCACTTCGCTTGAGCTCGAGGACACTGTGAAAACGGTGACCATTGCCACGGGGGAGACCTTCCGGGCGAAGGCAATCATTCTTTCTACGGGTTCCGCTTACCGGGAGCTTGGACTGCCTAACGAAAAGCGCCTCTCCGGCCACGGCGTTAGCTGGTGTGCAACCTGTGACGGTTTCTTTTTCAAGGATCAGGACATTGCCGTTATCGGCGGCGGCGATTCCGCTATGGAGGAAGCTCTGTTCCTCACCAAGTTCGCGAAATCGGTGACAGTCGTCCACCGCCGTGACACCTTGAAGGCATCCAAGATCATGGCCGACCGCGCCTTGGCCCACGAAAAGATCAACTTCATCTGGAACAGCACGGTGGAGGATGTCGTGGGCGGGGACAAAGTCACCGGCCTGAAGTTGAAGAACCTCATCGACGGGACCACCTCCGACCTCCCGGTGACGGGCGTCTTCGTGGCCATCGGCAATGACCCCAGGACCGACCTGGTCAAGGGCGTGCTTGAGCTGACACCCGAGGGAACCATCGCCGTAGAAGGCCGCAGTTCGAAGACAAGCATCCCCGGGGTGTTTGCTGCCGGCGATGTTGTGGACCCCACCTATCGCCAAGCCATTACGGCTTCCGGCTCGGGCTGTGTAGCAGCAATCGATGTTGAGCACTACCTCGCAGACCTGCCCGCATAATTACTGCAACGACATCCGAAGAGAGAGACAAGGGTTATGAGTAACGCCAAAGACGTAACAGACGCAAGCTTCAGCACGGACGTTCTGTCCTCCGACAAGCCGGTTATTGTTGATTTCTGGGCAGAGTGGTGCGGGCCCTGCCGCAAGCTCGGGCCCATCCTGGACGAAATTTCCGTGGAATACAGCGAAAAGGTCGACGTCGTCAAGGTCAACGTGGACGACAACCCGTCCATTGCTGCCGAGTACGGGATCACCTCCATCCCGGCTGTTTACCTGTTCCAGGGTGGGGAAGTGAAGAGCACCGTTATCGGGGCAAAGCCTAAGCAGTTCTTCGAGAAGGAATTCGCGGACGTTCTGTCCTAGGTTCTGATATTTTCTTAGTTTTCCGAGTGGCCACCGCCCGAAGGCGGTGGCCACTCTTCTTTATCCGTGGAATTGCTTGGTTACCCTGTGAGCCTTTCGCGCGAGCAAGTTGGCCGGCAGTTGCACCTAGGTAGGCTGCCTACTTCAAATGACGTCTCTGTTTCACGTGAAACAGGGCGGCTTGTTGCCCGTGCAGTAATATCGGCGCTCAGGAGAAATTGGCCGGAGTTGTGACCCCGTGCGCCCTGCACGTGGGTGCTGCGGTTGCATAACGTCTTCAAGGCCAGGGAAATGGGGGGCTTGCCCACTCCCGGGGCTCGAAGAAGCTTCCTTCCACAGTGCCCGTCGATGCAGAATCGGGAGGCGATGCGGTGCATGTGGTGCCTGCCTGTTTGATTAATCTGCTCATGCCCACCAAGCGGGCGATACAGCGACTGCACCTGTGCTTGCCATTCGGACACTAGCCTAATCAGCCATTGGCAATTCTGCTGGCAATTCTGAGCAGACATCTGCATCCGCGCGACCAAACATAAGAACGATGACGCCAAAAGCGACTACCCGCAGACGAGAGCCGCGCAATGTGACCGTCGAAAGATTCTTCTTTGCTTGCCCATGGAGGAAGCCTTGTTTCACGTGAAACAAGCCCGTGCACTCACCGCCGCGCTGCGCAGCAAGGAACCCGGTCGTCTCCGAGGAGGACAGGCAGATTCACAACCGTTGGGGGCTGCGTGCCTGTGCCGCCGGGCCGTAGGCGGACTCCCACTGCGGAAATGGTGCATCTGCTCTGAAGGTCCACCGCCCCGGGTACATCGAGTGGCGCACTCCGACCCAGGACCAGTCGGGGAAGACCGCCGCCCAGTCCGCCGTGCCTATGGATCGTCCAGTGAATGGTCAACTCACTAGGTCCACCAACGAGTTCCAGACTGGTACTAAATGGTAAGCCAAACCTACAGCGTGTGCTGCCCGCTGGTCAGGCAACCGCGCTAAACAACTGCCGCGACCTATAGACTGCCCAGGCTTCCTGGTCCTCGCAGCTGGGACGAGCCAGCCATCCCCCCGGTGCCGGCGAGGATTCTCGTTCATGAAGCCCCACTCCGTCCACGGAGGGCGCGCAGCGAGGTGTTGAGTGACCAACCATCCCGCCCAAGCCAGCCGGATATCCAACACCTATGTTCCCCATGTCCGCCAGCAGCATCCGACAATACTTCCCTCAATCCGGCTCAAGGCCCGATCATGCTCTTTGTAGCCTTGAGTCAGATGCTGGTGACAGTCCGCGCAGCGGCGCCACAGGGGATCGTGCTGTGGGACCGTCCGCGGTACCACGCCGGCAGCGCAAACTGGCTTCGGACTTTGTCGAGGCGTCCCGCGATCCAGCATCAGCGCCTCGCACGGCGCGCCTCACCGGTTCGAACCATTAACGCGCGTAAGGGTGATGGTGGAATCTAATAGCGCCTTAGCCTTGGCCGCAGGGCGAACGTTCATGCTGCTACCAGTGAACAGGGCATCCGCGAAACCCCGGTGCGAGGAGCGGACTACTCGCAGCTTGATTTCAGCCTCCGCGTTTCACGTGAAACACAGGATCCGGACTCCGCCCGCTTCCAGAGCGCACGTCACGCGGAACCGCATCGAAGAACCGGGGAGGGCGCAACGAGAAGTTACAATTTCTTGCTCCCTGCATCGATTTCACATCCCACGGATCCGTCGCCTTTTCGCCTCACCGGTGTCATCGGCCGGGCTACCACCAGCGCATATGCACATGATGGTGTCGACCAACGGCACCATGTACAGCAGCAGTCCCGGTGGTTGCGTGGATAAGACCAGGCGCTGTGCCGGCATAGCGGGGGTAACAACTGGGCCCAGCGATATCTTTCCCTTACCAGAAAGACCAAGTCGATCAACGCCGCCCTGGTGGTCCTGGTCTGGGCCGGGAGGCCTGACCGCGTGGACCTCGTGGTTAGGGCAGTGCGTGAACGGAGCCGAACAGGCGACATTCACCCGAAAGAAGCTCGTTCGAATGCCACTGCCTCGAACCTCCTCCTCCATGTTTGTGCACCCGCCACCCGGTCTTCCTTCGTCCCAGAACGTCCCTCGCTTAGCACAAGATCGGACTGAGGGCGCACGCTATCCACAAGTTATCCACATCGGCTCGTCCGTCTTATGCACAAGCTTATCCACAGCTCACCCGACACGCAGATTGAGGCATGCTGGTCCGGGGGACCGGACGACCAGCAGGAAATGTTCCGGTAGCAAAACCAGACGGACAAAGATCTACCCAAGTCCCGCCCAGTTCGCGGAAAAGGCCGCAAAACACGAACAAAGCCAACCAAACGAAGTAGATCGCGGTGCGCTAACGCTCCTGCACACGGCGCTGAGGACTGTTTCACGTGAAACAGCACCCGTCTCCGTGGAAGACGAGCGCATCAGGCTCTCTTGAGGTTGCCGCCGGTCGCCAGACTACGGTGAGCTCAGGTGGCGGGCGACCCAGCTATCCACACTGTTATCCACACTGATATCCACAGTGATATCCACTACATTCCACGAGCGGTGTGGATGAGAAGACACGAGTTCACCTCGCTGATCGGCCGCACCTCTACACCCAGTAAATGCACCAACTGGGCGCGGGAGTCAGGCGCCGTGGCGAGCCCGTTGTAGTCGGCCGCCACGGTGCGGGACTGTGCCCCATCGGTGTTGCATTGGACGGCAGGGTGCGCAGTTGTTCCTGCATGGTGCCCAACCGCGCGGCTTCGTGAACGGCACCAGGGTATCCAGTTCCGGCTTCAGTCACCGCCCGCTGTCTCGCAATAGTATGGTTCGACGGCGCGTTCAGCAGCGTTGCTGTAGCCGAGGCTCCGAGACCCGGTGCGACAGCTGACGGGGCTTCGTGGTGAATCAGTTGTCTCCGGACACAAGGTCGGCAACTTACAGGTCGGGTCTAATTGCTGCGGTACATGGGACAGACAGTCACGCCGGAGCCGACGAGCGGGCGGCGTGCTGCCGGCTGCGTATCGGTTGGGGGAGGAGCGTCCTCGCGCGGCTGGCGAAGGACGCCAGCCCCACGGGAGGAATACATGGCCTGCGCGGCGCTCTTCCGTCAGGCTACAGTCAGCATCGCCCTTAGGGGCAGGAACCTCCAGGCTGGGACAGTCCGCCACCCAGGGCATCCTCTGACGCTGGAGCGGCATCCTTCCTACTGGGACTGGCGCTGGATGTCCGGTTCTTCTTGCCAGCTTTTACGTTGGGCCGGCTGTTTCACGTGAAACGGGAGCGAGCACGGCGCCACGGACGTATTCGGAATTGGCTGCCAGTGCCGTCGCGGATGAGTTGCCAGGGAACCTGGGTGAGTAGGGCGTAGCGCGATCGGAAGCAACGAGCGCGGTGCCCCGAACACTTGAGCGTCCCACACAGCACGCCGCATTCCTGTCTGTGCAACTAATGGATGCGGGTTAGCCCTCGGCCTGCGTCCAAGCGGCACAGCTCACCGCGCAGATGGAGAGGCGGCAAGAGGTGCACCCCGACGGGGTCCGGCATAGACCCCAAGGCGCCTACGAGGCGGGATGGTGTCGTCTTCGACGCCAAGGCGCCCGGGCGGCGATGCCAAGGGGTTGGATGTTCCACGTGAAACACAGCAGACATTCCGCTGTTAGGACCTCGAATAGATTTCGTTTACTGCTGACAGGCAACCGACTAACTCGTCGGCTGCATCCTCACTGGCCAACACAACTGAACTGCGCCCCTGTACCAAAAGTTGTGGTCAAACCGCAGGGCCTCATACGATCACAATCCACATCCTTGCTGTCCAGTCGGGTTACGCATGCCGTACGTAGGAACAGTTCACGCTCACAGACATCGAGCGTATGAATAGGAACAGTTAACGCAGTGTGAAGAGAGTACCGGACAAGGGGCTGCGTTGCTCTGCCACCAGCATCTCAGTGTCAGCGCTAGGCCGCTGCGTATGTGGACGCGGCGCGGAAGTGCAGGGCCAGTCACGACAGATCCAGGGCGTTGCGGTTTCACGTGAAACAAACAGAAGAGTGTCCGTCCCGGCCCGTCTACTTGGAATACTCACAGCTTGTGAGCGGAAACTCTATCGAAACGCACCCCGGGAGAAGCCAATCGATGCGCGTGTCGTGCCCCGCCAGCAGCCAAAGCATATGAACACGGCTGCCGTAGCTGGCAAGGACCATCATTCTTTAAGCGCGGCGAGCACGACTTCACGCAGAACGACAGTTGAGGGTAACCCTCCCAGAACAGACATATCTCGCGCTGTCAGCCCTTCAGTTCAGCACTTTCCAACCAACGAGGAGGCAATAACCCGGGGCAGGGAGGACTTTGTTCTTCCCTTACTAAAAGACGGGGAGGCATCACCCAAGAAATGAAGGCTTCTGGAAAGACGAAGGCCCGATTCATAGTGAATCGGGCCTTCAGGCTGCTAAAGGTGGCTCTCTAGTTGTTCGAACCGGGTGCAAGTACATCCATGATCCGGTTTAGATCCTCCACGCTTGCGAACTCGATACTCACCTTGCCCTTGCGGACACCCAGGGAGATCTTAACGTTGGTGTCCAGCCGGTCAGAAAGCGAGGATGCAAGGTAATCCAGCCGCTCGTGGCGGGCACCTGGGCGCGGGATATTGTTCTTCGCAGGTTTGGCGGGATCCTGGTACATTGTTACGGCCTCTTCGGTGGCCCGAACTGACATACCCTCCGCCACAATCTTCTGGGCCAGTCGCTCCATTGCGGCGGCGTCAGGAAGGGCTAGAAGCGCGCGGGCATGCCCAGCGGATATTACGCCAGCAGCGACCCGCCTCTGTACCAGCGGGGGTAGCTTGAGCAACCGCAGGGTGTTTGATACCTGGGGACGTGAACGTCCAATGCGGTCTGCCAATTGTTCGTGGGTAGTTCCAAAGTCCTCGAGGAGCTGCTGGTAGGCCGCTGCTTCTTCGAGGGGATTCAGCTGACTCCGGTGGAGGTTCTCCAGCAGGGCATCCCGCAACAGATCGTCATCGGTGGTATCCCTGACGATTGCGGGAATGGTTTCGAGGCCAGCAGCCTGGACAGCCCTCCAGCGGCGCTCACCCATAACGAGCTCAAAGGGTTCCCCACCGGATTCGGTTGACTTCCGGACCACAATTGGCTGCAGGACGCCTATTTCGCGAACGGAGTGAACGAGCTCCGCCATATCGTCTTCGTCAAAGACTGATCGCGGCTGTTTACGGTTCGGGTGGATATCCGAGACTGGAATTTCAGCGAAGCGAACGCCGGGAACCTCTACCAGCTCCACACCAGAGTCATTCCACGTGGGTTCATCCATGCCCTCGGTAGAATCAGCTGATGCCGGCGCTGAAACAGATGCTGCTGCCGGGTCCTCCCGCAGATCAGGAGTGGTTTCGGTCGAGGCAGCGGATTCGCCGGGATCACGTTTCGCAGCTGAGCTGCCGGACGAGCGCGGCTTGGAGGTAGCGCTCTTTCCAGCCGGGCTCTTGCCTGCAGGAGATGCGGAGGAAGACGGCCTAGTGGAGGGACTGGCAGGACTCTCGCCGGCCGGCGTCCCGGACGACTGGTTGTCCGCGGCGTCTTCAGCCTGTTCCGTCTTCCTTCGTCCCTCGGGGAAGAAGAGGTCGACCGGACGGGAGGCGGCCGAACCGTTGCCCGATCCGTTGGCGGCGGCGGAACTTGGAATCAGCGCGCCAAGACCGCGGCCCAGGCCACGTCGCTTCTCGCTCATTGGTAATCCCTCCAGTGGTAGAGCCTGGCCATGCCGTGCTCCGGTCGTTGCAGTTTGAAGATTTAGCGCTCTGCTATTTCAGCGGCGGCTTCCAGATAAGACAGGGCTCCACTGGAGGAAGGGTCGTACGTCATGACGGTCTGCTGGTAGCTCGGCGCTTCTGAAATCCGAACTGAACGCGGAACAACAGCAGAGAGAACCTGATCCGGGAAATGCTGGCGGACCTCGGCTGCAACCTGGGCGGCAAGATTGGTCCGTCCGTCGTACATCGTCAAAAGAATGGTGGAAACTACCAAGTCAGCGTTGAGGTGTTTCTGGATCATCTCGATGTTCTTCAGGAGCTGGCTCAATCCTTCAAGTGCGTAGTACTCGCACTGGATAGGAATCAGCACCTCATTGGCAGCACAGAAGGCATTAACCGTCAGCAGTCCAAGGCTGGGCGGGCAATCGATGAAGATGTAGTCGAGCCGCTGCTCACCGTTCTTCTCGCGCGCCTTCGCGTAAACGTCGATTGCCCGGCGCAGCCGCTGCTCACGGGCTACCAACGAGACGAGTTCGATTTCTGCGCCCGCAAGGTGGATAGTGGCCGGTGCGCAGATCAGATTGTTAATGTCCGGACAGGGGGCCACTACATCGGCAAGGGGGACATCGTTTATCAAGACATCATAGATGCTGTCCACATCGGCATGGTGCTCGATTCCCAGGGCGGTGGACGCGTTGCCCTGAGGGTCGATGTCAATGACCAGGACGTTCAGGCCAGCCGCGGCAAGGGCTGCGGCGATGTTCACGGTGGTGGTGGTCTTTCCCACTCCACCCTTCTGGTTCGATACGGTAAAGACCCGGGTGTTCTCCGGGCGGGGAAGCTGCCTGCCGACCAACCGCTCGCGGCGTTTGGTTTCATGCGCCAGTTCCCGGGCAATGGGGCTGGAATCATCGATGGCGTCGATGATGTTGGTTCTACCGGCAACGGTTGTTTCACGTGAAACGGCCATGGCGTTGGTGCCGCTCGAAACCCTTTCGGGGTGAATTCCGCCCCTAGCCGGGGCACCCATTGGACCAGCGACGGAACGTGCTGACCCCAAAGTCACGAACGGCGGTATCCGTTGCGTGGAGGCTTCGCTACTGGTCACTGGGGCACACTCACTCTCGTTCGGCCAAATTTGCTGCCGTTGTCTAGCCTAACCGCTGGACCCGGCAGAGTCTGGTCACCGGGCCTGAACTAGGCTTTCTTTTGGGACTTGTTTACAACGATGCGCACCACGGTAGTGGGTTCTTCCAGCAGGCTCTCTCCCACCGTCAGAACCGACGTTTCAACGCCACCCAGTTTACGGATGGTCTTGGCGGCCTTTTCGATTTCCTCGCCCGCGCTGCGCCCCTTGATGGCCACCACTTCGCCTTTACCGGCGAGAAGCGGAATCGTGAGGCCGGCAAGGTTGCTGAGGGCAGATACTGCCCTCGCCGTCACCACATCAGCCTCCACGTGTCCCACTGCCAATTCGGCCCGGGTCCGCATTACCGTGACATTGTCCAGGCCAAGGTCGTCAACCACTTCCTGGAGCCAGATGACCCTGCGCTCCAGCGGCTCGATCAAGGTCAGTTCCAGGTCCGGACGCGCAATGGCGAGGCACAGGCCCGGCAGGCCCGCACCACTTCCGACGTCGGCCACGTGGCTGCCCTCGGGGATTTCGCTTTCAATGACAGCGCAGTTAAGGACATGCCGGCTCCACAGCCGCGGAATCTCACGCGGCCCAATAAGGCCGCGCTCCGTTCCGGAGGTAGCCAGGTGTTCCACATAGCGCTTGGCCAGGTCCAGCCGGTCGCCGAAAATCTTCTCAGCGGCCACGAGTTCAGCTGCCGTGATGTCAACCATGATTAGCGGATCAGCAATTCTCTAGTCTGCGGACACAACAATGTGGCGTCCGGCGCCTTCGCCCTCGGACTCGCTGACCAGTCCCAGGTCAGCGACGGCGTCGTGGACAATCTTGCGCTCATAGGCGCTCATCGGTTCCAGGGCCACAGGCTTGCCGGTCTCCTTCACTGAAGCTGCCGCGTCTTCCGCAATCTTCTGCAGGTGGCCGGTCCGCTCCTGGCGGTAGCCATTGATGTCCAGGACCAGCCTCGACCGGTTCTCCGTCGCGGAGAGAACCGAGAGCCTGGTGAGCTCCTGAAGGGCCTCGAGGACTTCACCGTCCTCACCCACCAGGCTGTCCAGGGCATCGGACTCTTCCTCGGTCACGATAGAGATGTAGGTCCGTCCGTTGCGTACCTCAATGTCGATATCGCCATCGATGTCGGCAATGTCCAGCAGCTCCTCCAAGTAGTCTGCTGCCACATCCCCCTCTTCCTCCAGGCGGCTGGCCGTGGATCCCTTGGGTACGTCAGCCCCCAAGGATTCACCATTCGCGGACTCATCCTGCTCGTCGATGATGTCCTCGGAAAGGGCGTGTTCGGTGCTCTCGGCAGACATTACTTCTTCTTCCTGTTCTTGCGTTGTGGCTGGATGCGCTGGCCCTTGGCCTGCGCCACGGCCGCGGCGGCAGCGGCTTCGGCAGCGGCGTCGTCCTTCTTACCGCCCAGGATAGGCAAGGCCGGAAGGCCCTTGGCGGCACGGCGTTCGGCGAGGGCCTTGGCGGCGGGGGACCCCGGCGTCGGCATGCGGCGAATGACGAAGAACTGCTGGGCCATGGTCCAGAGGTTGGTGGTGGTCCAGTAGATGAGGACACCAATGGGGAAGTTGATGCCGCCCACGCCGAAGACGATGGGCAGGATGTAGAGCATCATTTTCTGCTGCCGCATGAACGGGCTTGCCATGGCCTCTTCGGACATGTTCTTGGCCATGATCTGCTTCTGTGTGATGAACTGCGAGGCCGTCATGGCCAGGATCATCAGGATGGAGAGGATCCACACTGAAGTGAGGTTGCCCTCGCCGCCGTGCAGGAGTGACGCGGACAGCGTGGCCCCGAAAATGGTGGATTCGTCAAACTGGACTACCTGGTCGTGGCTCATGGCCCCGATACCGAGGCCCTTGTCACGGGCGGTGCTGATGCCGGACAGCACGGTGAACAGCGCGAAGAAGAACGGCATCTGGATCAGCATGGGCAGGCACGCGGAGAACGGGTTGGTGCCGTGCTTCTTGTACATGGCCATCTGTTCCTGCGCCATGGCCTGGCGGGACAGCTGGTCGGTCTTGCCCTTGTACTTGTCCTGGAGCTTCTTCAAGTCAGGCTGCAGCAGCTGCATGCCGCGCTGGGCCTTGATCTGCTTGACGAACACGGGAATCAGGGCGGCACGGATCACCAGCACCAGCCCGATGATGGACAGGGTCCACGTCCAGCCGGAAGCCTCCGGCATGCCGATGCTGCTCAGGCCCTCGTGGAAGCCCACCATGATGATGGAAACAAGCCACTTGAACGGAAACATGATTGTTTCAAAGAAGTCCATACGATATCCCTATTCGTCAGGCCGCAGAGCGGCCTTCTCCATCAGACTGCGCAGCCAGGTACTTGTCCGGGTTGTTCAGTACAACAATTGTGGGGGTCTGGTTTTCAGGCCAGTGGCGGTGGCCGGCGGGGACGTGGTCCACACCGCCGGCGTTCCAGGGATGGCAGCGCGCCAGGCGCCGGGCTGCGAGCCAGCTTCCCCTAACGGCGCCGTGCACCGTGATCGCTTCGAGGGCATAGGCCGAGCACGAAGGAAAGAAGCGGCAGACCTGCCCGTACAAGGGCGAAATCACCTTGCGGTAGGCCTTCAACAAAAGAATGAGGATGTTGCGGGGCAGGTTCCAGAGGAACAGCGCAACTGCTGCAGCACTACGTCGGAGACAGGTAACGACGACGGCGGTGGCGTTACGCACGCAATGTCCCCTCCTGTGTAGTACCGGCCGAACTGTTGGCGGCAGCCCTTGCAGGGCGGCCGGCCAGCCGGGTCATCGTTGATTCCAATGCGGCATTGTAATCCGACAGCAGCTGGTCCCAGCTGGCAGTTGCGGACGCAGGAAGCGCCCGGACCACTATGGCGAACCCGGTGCCGTACTCGCGCAGCGAGGCAGCACCGGCTTCCCTCAGTCTCCTCTTAACGAGGTTCCTGACCACAGCGTTCCCTACACTCTTGGAAACGATGAACCCGATCCGGCTGGGTTCGTCGGCAGCGATAGCTGCCGTATATAACACTACGTTCCGGCGTCCATTGCGGACACCGGAACGTACAGTTGTTGAAAAATCGGTCGCAGTCCTCAAACGGTTACGGGTGGCCAGCACCTTTAAACTCGCAAAGAAATGTCTACCGACAAGTCAGTTATTTACGCCGACAGCTCGGTACGGCCCTTGCCACGACGGGCTGCCAGGATGGCGCGGCCGGCACGGGTACGCATACGAAGGCGGAAGCCGTGCTTCTTGGCTCGACGGCGGTTATTCGGCTGAAAAGTCCGCTTGCTCACGTTAGTTACTCCAGTGGATCAAAGGTGCGCCCACCCGATCAGTATGGGGAAGAACTGGCCGACGCTAAGTTTTGTATATGCACGCTTCCCCCGGCTGCTCAAGCGCACTGCGCCTGAGAGATTCAGATGGGGCCAAAAAGCGGACACAAAGGACTTCACAACGTTAGGGCAATCCGAGGCCCTGAGTCAAACCGGAGCACCCCTCGCCGGCTATCCCCAGCTGTGCCTAACCTGCCCTCCCGGCCTGTGGATGAAGTGGCTCACAGGGCCGTTTTGGAAACGACATCGGTGTAATTATCCACAAGCTTCTTGCCAGCTATCTTCTAGGCTTTTCATCCCCTAGAGTGGCCCAGTAGCCGATTATCCACGTGCTGTGCATAACCCTGTGGATGAAGCTGAACCCATCCTGGTTCGAGACTCGCGGCTGCAGGCAATGCAGGCAAAGCAAGTTTTGAGGGAACCGATTG